>CAWCAN010000016.1:0-107190 GCA_963793615.1 uncultured Chloroflexia bacterium | reverse complement strand
TGATTTCAGAAAATACCGATCAAATCCAGGGCAGACTGCACGAAGAACTCATTCATTGGGCTAAACCTCCTGAAGGATTGACACTCGAACAGGCTGTTGCAGGCGGCTGGCCATTGACTCCCCATGCACAGCTTTACATCGAAGGGGATTTAATCCGGATAAATGAAGTAACTCCTCTACCGGTCGGCATCACCTATGCCCCTCTACACTCAGAAGACGGCACCTTGATAAATATCATTGCCTCGGTACGCGATATCACCCGGTTTCGCCAGGCAGATGAATTAAAAAGCACATTCGTTTCCATTGTCAGCCACGAATTGAAAACGCCAGTGGCATTGATAAAAGGTTATGTCAGCACACTCCGCCGTGAAGATGTCACCTGGGAAAGTGAAATTGTACAGGACAGCCTGGAAGTAATCGAAGAGGAAGCGGACCGGCTGACGAAAATGATTGAAAACCTGCTGGATGCCACCCGGCTGCAGGCTGGAGGATTAAAAATCAATCGCTCCGATTGTCAATTGGTTGACCTGGTAAAACGGGTTATGGAAAAAATGCAGACCCAGACCAGCAAACACCACATCGTGATGGATTTTCCATCAGATTTCCCGGTAATTCTGGCGGATGAAACCCGCCTGGAACAGGTGCTTTCCAATTTAATTTCCAATTCCATTAAATACTCGCAAAATGGCGAAATTCGCATCTCCGGTCAGGTTCGTCCGAACCAGATACTGGTGTGCGTGAGCGATGAAGGTCCAGGAATCGCTCCACAGGATGTACCTCATGTGTTTGACCGCTTTTTTCGAGCCCCGGAAATGGCAAAGCACACCAAGGGCACCGGTCTGGGATTGTTTCTCAGCCGGGCAATTATAGAATCACATGATGGCAGGATGTGGGTGGATAGCGAAACCAGCCAGGGGGCACGAATTTGTTTTTCCATCCCGCGTTTACCCGATTAGTGTCGTAGAAACTATCTTTATACATTCACTCGTGAGTCTGCGTGCTACGGAATTTCCCGAAACCTTTTGGGATGGTATAATCTGAGCGTTTGACTTTCTGGGAAATCCCCAGGTAATTCATTTTTGAAATTGTGAGAGTGCCATGCCCCAAACTGCTACGAATTGTCCTCGTTGTAAAACGCGTGTAACTGTTGATTTCCAACAGGTTTTTGACCTGAATGTAAACCCGGAAGCCAAGAATCGCTTCTTGAGTTGGAATTACAACCTGATCCTTTGCCCGACCTGTGGCTACCAGGGCAATATGGCTACACCGCTGGTGTACCACGACCCTGAAAAAGAACTGTTGTTCACTTATTTTCCTCCCGAACTCGGAATGCCTGTGAATGAACAGGAAAAACTTATTGGACCCATGATCACTGCAGTGGTCAATGCGCTGCCGAATGAAAAGAAAAAAGCCTACCTGTTCCGCCCGCAAACCATGCTGACGCTGGAAACAATGTATGAAAAAGTGCTTGAGGCGGATGGCATTACCAAGGAAATGATTCAAGAACAACAGAAAAAACTGAATCTCCTGCAACGACTGATGAGTGCCACCAATGAAGGAAGGGTTGCCCTAATCAAGCAGGAAGAAGCGAACGTGGATGAAGGTCTGTTTGCAATTCTTGGCCAGCTCGCCCAGGCCAGCCTCAGCCAGGGTGACAAGAAATCCGCAGAACAATTGCTTTCTGTGCAAAATGACCTGTTGGAACATACCACTGTCGGTCAGGCTTTGAAAAAGAGCGCTGAGGAAACCCAGGCTGCCATGACAGAACTGCGGGCACTTACTGAAAAAGGATTGACCCGGGAGTCATTACTGCAATTATTGTTGGACGCCCCATCCCAGATACGCCTGCAAACTATTGTCAGCATGACTCGACCTGCTTTGGATTACACCTTCTTCCAGGCACTTACTGAGCGGATGGAACAGAGTGAAGGTGCTGAGAAGCGCGCCTTGATTGAACTGCGTGACAAACTCATCAGTATGACACACGATATTGATAAAGCCGTTCAGGAACGCACCCAGGCTGCCCGGGAATTCTTGGAAGAGCTGATGAACGCACCTGATACCGCCAAGGCGATGGAAGAAAAACTGGATAAAGTGGATGACTTCTTTGTACAACTTGCCCAGGTAGAATTGCAGCAAGCCCGTGAAAAAGCAGATTTGGAACGGGTGGGCAAGATTGAAAAAGTCATGGTTGCCTTGCAGAAATATACCGCCCCCCCACCTGAAGTTCAATTCATTGAAATGCTCATCAGTACAGAAAAAGAAGAAGACCTCAATAAACTGCTTGAACAAAACGCTGAAAATATTACCCCTGAGTTTTTGCAGATGTTTACGCAGCTCATCAGTCAGAGCGAAAGCCAGAACCAGCCTGCTGAGATGGTCGAATTGCTGAAAAAGACCTATAAACAGGTGATTCGCTTCTCAATGAAGAAGAACCTGACAGCCTCGAAATAATAATCAACAATACCCTCTCATCTTACGTGAGAGGGTATTTTATTTTAATGAACATCCATGGGTATCACCTGCCCATGGATGAATTATTATTAATTAAATTATTCGGATTATCAGCCTGGATTATCCAGGCGCATGCCATGTCCGCGAATCGTGACAATATACTCATGGTCTGGATCAATTTTTGCCAGCCGTTCGCGTAATCGCCGTACCAACGCATCAAAGGCTTGTTCCGAAACTCCGGCAGCCTCGTTTTCCCCCCAGGTGATATCAATCAGCTCATTGCGCGGTACCACTTGCCCAGGTTTTTCATATAATGCTTGTAGTAAATGAAACTGTGGTGCTGAAAGCGGAGGTAACAGTTCTTCCTTTTTTACCCAGACCCGTCGCGAGCGTGCATCCACTTCCAATGACCCTTTACCAAACAGTTGTGCTGCACGTTCTGAACTGATTGGCATGGTGGCATCAGAGCTGAGAAATGCAAAATGGTGGACCATCGCCACTTGAATGGCATCTCCATCTTCCAGAATGCGGGGTTCGGTAAGTGGTTTTCCATTGATAGAAAGTACCATTTTTGCTGCCCAAATCCTCAACCGTTACCCCTGCCTGCCCCTGGCTAATGCGCACATGGCGGCGCGATACCTGGCGGTCAGCAATGATAATATCGCAATCGGGGTCACGTCCAATTACCATATCCCGCTTGATAATCCAGCGTTGACCGTTCATATCCCCATTTTGCGCGATAAGTATCGGAAATTCTTTCTCAGATTGCTGCATACACCCCTCCCTGTGAATTTGGGCTGTCGAGGTATAATATAGCAGAAAAAAGAAAATTTGTACAATGAACAGGTTTGCGCACGCCAAAAATAAGCGCCGCCTGCTCATCTCATTATGAAGAAGAGGACGAAGCATGCCGGTCTCATTAAAACCGGAGAAGTCTTACG
This sequence comes from uncultured Chloroflexia bacterium, assembly GCA_963793615.1. Classification (GTDB taxonomy): domain Bacteria; phylum Chloroflexota; class Anaerolineae; order Anaerolineales; family Anaerolineaceae; genus UBA4782. The sequence continues at coordinate 103,795 of CAWCAN010000016.1, read as the reverse complement.
CGGACGGTATAAAATTATTGGCATCATTGGTCAGGGTGGAATGGGCAGCATTTACCTGGCAGATGATACCCGTCTCGAAGGCCGCCAGTGTGCCCTCAAGGAAGTTGAGCACGACCGTTCTCTCCCGCCCGAATTATTGCAGGAAGCCCGCGACCAGTTCTTTCGCGAAGCAACCATTCTGGCACGATTGGATCATCCAAATCTTCCAAAAGTTTCCGATTTCTTTTCAACCGGAGTCCGCGACTACCTGGCAATGGATTTTGTGCCCGGCAACGATTTGCGAAAGTTGATTATTGAAGCACGTCAAAGTGGGCGTTATATCCCCGAAGAGGATGTGCTCAATTGGGCTTCACAACTGGCAGATGCACTGGAATACCTGCACTTGCAGGATCCCCCCATCGTGCATCGCGATATTAAACCCAGCAATCTCAAGCTCACCCCAGCAGGTGTGCTGAAACTGGTCGATTTTGGCCTGGTAAAAGTACTTGCGCCGGGTGAAATAACCATCACCGTTCTTCAGGGACAGGGAACTGCTGTCTACACACCAATTGAACAATATGGAGGAGACAGCTCGCATACCGATGTTCGCAGCGATATTTATGCATTTGCGGCAACTTTATATCACCTGCTTACAAATCAGCCGCCCGCTGAAGCCCGAACCCGCTTTTTAGCCCCCGACAGTCTTCTTCCTCCCAGGCAGGTAAATTCACAAATCAGCCCCAGGGTTGAGCGTGCAATCCTTTGGGCGATGAGTTTACACCCCAGTAACCGCCCAGAAAACATTGACCAGTTTAGGAAAAGTTTATTCGGTGATGTGGCAGTGCCTGTCAGAAATTCAAAAAATATGGCTCTTACCCCCCGTGCACTATTAAGTACTCGTCCGGATGGGATTTTGTGGTGGGTCGCTTTGGGTGGTACAGTTTTAACGCTTCTTCTGACTCTACTTCAGTAACACATAAATACGCACCGGACTTATACAACAACCCAATCTTGTTTCGTTGCGTATTACAAATTCATTTGAATGATTATTTGTTATTTTCATTTCCTGGTGGTTTGATCAAATTCCTCATACTTCGAACACGCCAGAAATATCCCACCCCGAACCCAAGACCACACCCAAATAATAGTACAAATACCAGTCCCAACCTGCCGGTCGGGTTTGACCATTCCAGGCTGATGGGAATAAACAATACCAGGATGGTGTAAAACAGCAATCCGCCCAATACCGTGCATAACCCCCACCGCAGCCCCCATCGTAAAGTCACAAATTGCCTTCCAAAGTAAAATACTGCCACCCCAATCATCCAGATAACCAGCATGGAGAGCAGCCAATCACCCAGACCTGGTTTATTGTTTCGGTTATCCGCAGGAATTTCCGTTGGGGTTGGAGTCGGAGTAATGCCAGTACTTGTTTCATCAATCAACATCTGGGTTGGTGCAACAATGGTAATGATTGCGACTGTTTCTGCGGATACATCCAGCGTAAGGATTTGGGAAAGCAATGCCGGATCACTGCTGGCTTTCACTTCCAATAATCCCTGGCTGATTATCCGATAGGTCATATGTGCAATGCCACTCTTCGTGACGGTGTCAATCTGCTGCACAGAACCAGTCTCTCCGCCGACGGTAATAGTAAAACGTACCACCGTTCCATCCGGTACCGGGTTGCCATTTTTGTCGAAGATTACTCCGGTTTTAACGGGTAAAGTGTCACCCACCAAAAAATTCGGGATAAGGGTTGGGAATGGGGTAATCACCACACCGGTGGCATTAACTGCAGGTTCCGGTTCCTCTGGTTCATCCAGGAAAAGAGGAATGACTTGGGTTGGGTCTGGAGCGGTTACTTGAATAAGGTCATATCCAATAGCAGGCACTGAAATGGGCAGGTTTCCCAAAGGTGCAACTTCTTGGAAAACCGCCCTGGCTGCCACGTCTACTGCTGCAGGTATTTTGGTATACAAGGCATAATAGGCGGTAAGTTTGGAAATATCCGTGGCATCAAGGTAAAAGGGAGCATTAAAAGCAAACACGATAACACGTTTGTTTTGCAGCAAATCTGGTCTCGTAGAAAGCAGCCGATTAAGTGCCATGGATTCCGGTCGGGCAGGATCCGGTAGACAGGATGGAAAAAATCACCCAGTCAGCAAGGTTCAAATCACTTTGCAGGGGAGGTGGTTCATCCGGATTATTCAGCATTGTGTTTAATTCGGCAAACGAGTATGAGCTCAAATATTGTTTGAGCACCTGCCCGCCTGCCTGTTCGCCGTATAATCGTTCGACAGTTTTCTGAAAATCATTAACTGCCATGGCAGTTTGTTCAACACACGTGGAACATTGCTTTCCCACCAAAACATCGGTGATAAAAACAATCCGTTCTCCCGCAGTTGGCACCTCTGGAAGAACTTCGGGGAGTTCGTTGACATCCGGGCTGATCAGGGTCAATGCATTGCGGGTTACATCAAAACTAACCTGGCTCGATGTTCCAATCGAATCGAGTCCGGATAACTGCACATTGACTGATCCCGGGTCAAACTGGTCGGAATAAATTTTATATTTTAGAGTTAAGATTCGTGCGACCGATTCATCAACCCGTTGTTTAAACGCCGGATCTTCCATGTATTTTTGGGTAAAGAATTCCAGGGTTCGAACAAGGGTGGTATATTCGTCTTTATCCCCGGTTGCCACAAAATTGTTTACATATAACAAATCATTGCCAGCCAAAAAAGCATTGCGTGCCACCTGGCGGGCATCAAAAGTTAGCCCAGTGGGATCATAAAAACGGCGTACCGCCTGGCTGCCCAGGTCGTCGCTGACCACCACGCCGCCTGTACTGCGCCATGCAGCAAATGCTTCCAGATTCAATAATTGGTCCATCGCATCCCGGTCAAAACTCACCGGACGGGTGGTAGCCCGAATGTTTCCTTGAAAACCCTGGTAGCGAATATGCGATACCAGTAATCCATCTGTCTGTTTACCCGCTTCGGTTGCATTCCCGGTCACTGCAAAAAAAGGTGCCAATTCAATTTGTTTAAGTTGCTCAAGAGACTTGCGAACAGTTGCCACTTCTTCATCCGGTGGACGATCCGAACCACCCCTGCCCGGGAAGTGTTTGGCAATTACGGCCAGCCTGCCATTGGATCCAGTATGTACCCCCTGGATGTAGGCAGCACCCATCTCACCCACCCAGTAGGGATCACCGCCAAACGTTCGTGTTCCCAGGTCTTTTCCATTTTCCACCTGTAACACATCGAGTACATCCAGTGACGGACCCAAAAGAAGATTGAAGCCAAGGGACTGCAATTCGCTACCCAGTACTGTTCCAACCTGGTTGGAAAGCGAGGTATTCCAGGTTGCTCCGATGCTCATCAGGTTTGGTAATGGCGTCATGCCATTTATTATCTGGTCGTAAGGGGTTAGATCGCCTTCCTGTGATACTCCCACAAACAACGGGATATATTGTGGGGTAAAAGGAAGATTTGTTTGCGGGTCCACTTGCTCAGTGAGCGAAGCATCCCATTCAATTTGCTGCAGAGAGCTGGTCAGGTTGTAGGTTGTACTTAAGGCTGATTCCGGACCTGCAAAATTGTCGTTACTGTTCTTTAGTATCACTCCGCCAACATGGTATTTGGCTACTAATTGCATTAATTGCGTGTTTTTACTGACATCATTCCCCTGGAATGAAATCAGAAACAACTGACCGACCCGTTCTTCAGGTGTCATCTTTTCCAGTAATTGCATTGCCAGAATTGCAGATCCGTCTGTTGTGAAGTTCGCGCCTGGACAATTCCAAGCGGGCTGGTGGCTGTCATTAAGAGGACGATTATCAGAAATAAAACAGTTCTTTTCCAAATCATCCCATTAACTCCCGAAGCCGAAGAGCACGATCAGGGAAATCGGTAAAAATGCCATTCACGCCAAATTCAAACAACCGGGACATACTTCCCTCGTCATTCACCGTCCACACGTGAACCCGCCGCTGGCGGTTTTTTTCGCTTTGCATCAACGCAGCATTTACGTCCTCAACATAGGGGTGGATGACTTTTGGAGAGATCCATTTTCCTGCCACACTGCGCGACAATGCACCACTTTTACCAGGCAAACATAATAAGGCTGCCGGAATTCCAGGTTTTACTTTTTTCGCCCGTAGAATATTGCTGGGATTGAAGGAAGAAAACATCACCCAATCATCCAATTGGAATTTGTCAATTAAATCGATTACCTTATCCGTCAATCCATCCCCATAAGTCTGGTAATTGGTAAGTTCAATATTGATAAACATCCGTCCACCAAGTGCCTCGAAGACTTCGTTAACGAAGGTACTTTTTCATCGGCAAATCTTGGATCAAAATGACTGCCTGCATCCAGTTTTTTAACTTGTTCCAGCGTAAAGGTTCGCAAATCACCGCTGGCATTACATAGTTCGATCCAATTTCTGGTCGTGCAATACCACAACCTCACCATCCTGGGTCAGCTTGACATCCAGTTCAATGGCATCTGCCCCCTGGGTGGCAGCCAGTTGAAACGCAGACAGGGTATTTTCAGGTGCGTAGCCAGACGCCCCGCGATGAGCAAAAATAACGGGTTGCTTAAGACTGGTCAGTTGGTTCATAAGTCCACGAAATAGGCTTCTGCCGCTCGGTCCAGCATTTCTTGAGACATGGAAGGTTCTACACCCATATAATGCGCGATATCCAGTAACTGGTCGCACAAGTCACGGGGATGGGAAGCGCGGAGTTTTCGGTTTTTCTTTACATACCATTCTTGAAGCAGATACGCCAGCCCCTGCTCTACATAGGGAATACCCTTCTGCTTGGCAACCCGGATGAATATTTCGCGATAGTCATCAAAGGACGGGTCTGCGATTTCAATTTTGTGCCGTAATCGCCGTAAAAATGCTTCATCCACCAGGTCCTTGGGTGGAAGATTGGTTGAGAACATCACCAATACATCAAACGGAACTTCAATTTTTCTTCCGGTGTGTAAGGACAAGTAATCGATTCGGTTTTCCAGCGGCACAATCCAACGATTGAGCAAATCACGTGGTCGGACTTGCTGTCGTCCGAAATCATCTATGAGTAAAATCCCGCCATTAGCTTTCACCTGGAAGGGTGCTTCGTAGTATTTCCGCACGTCATCAAAAACCAGGTCCAGCCCTGCCAGGGTTAATTCACCACCAGTGACAATAAATGGACGCCGGATTTTTACCCAGCGTGGATCGCGCCGTGCGCCGCCGCGAAGTCCGCCGCTTCCTGGAGCTGGCAACTCATCTTCAGGTGCAAGTTGATGATTTACTGAGTCATACAACTTGATTACCTGTCCATCCACAAATAAGGCGAATGGTATATACATAGCCTGGGACAGGATCATGCTGCCAATGGCACGCGCAACTGTTGTTTTTCCATTACCGGGAGGACCATACATGAAGATGGATGTGCCGGAATTTACTGCCGGACCCAGGCGGTGAAAAGTTCTTTCGGACAATACCAGGGTGGAAAGCACCTGTTTCATCACCTTGGAGGTAACAACCATGCGTCCCCGGCTTTGTTTATGGCAAGATGAAATGTAGTCATCCAATGGTACCGGCGCAGCCCCTGCGTATTGACTTCTTTCCAATGCTTCACGCGCTCTGGCGATGCCTGCACCTGTAATGGCATACGTGTATGCCCCCTCACCCAATCCCATTTGAGAAGAGCGCACTTCGACCAGTTTTTCACGTTTCAAGGCTTCCATCACCTGGTCAACTACACCTGAAAATGGCAGTGCGATTTGTTCCGCAACCTTAAAACCACTCATGTAACCTTGAAAATACATGACTTTCAAGACCAGGTCTTGTAACCATAATAAAGAAAGCCCGGTATCTTCAATTTTATTAATGGGTGGAGGAGTGTAAGTTGGAGGAGTGCTCGATGTTGGGGCAACTGAATCGGACGATTTGGCAGGCATATTGCTCATTCTCAACCTCACACGGAAAGTATTTCGTGAAATTAATTATAGCATACACCTATTTTCATCAACGCTTGCACCCATTTCAATCCTCTTTTATAATCACTTGCATGAATGTCAGCGTAGTAATTCCTGTTTACAATGAAGTGGATACAATCCGTGAAATCGTCAAGCGGGTACAGGCGACCGCAATTCCATCAGAAATTGTTATCGTGGATGATGGCTCAAGTGATGGCACCCGCCAGGTGTTGGCGGAACTGGATGGCAAAGACAACGTAAAGGTTGTATTGCATGAAAAGAATATGGGGAAAGGCAGCGCGGTCCGCACCGGTTTCACCCACGCCACCGGAGATGTCATCATTATCCAGGATGCCGACCTGGAGTACGACCCCCGGGAATATCCCAATCTGATTAAACCCCTCGAAGAAGGTCTGGCAGACGTGGTGTATGGTTCACGCTTTTTGGGTGCTGCGCGCCGACCGATTTTATTCTGGAATATGATTGCCAATAAGTTGTTGACTTTTGTCACCAATATTTTGTACAACAACATCCTGAGTGATATGGAAACGGGGTATAAAGTCTTTCGCAAGGAAGTTGTCAGCGGGATGACATTACACGCCAAACGGTTTGATTTTGAGCCGGAATTTACCGCCAAAATCCTCAAACGCAAGATACGCATTGTTGAGGTACCCATCGCTTTTTACCCGCGGGATTACAGCCAGGGGAAGAAAATCCGGATGCGGGATGCGTTTGAAGCGATGTGGACTTTGATTAAATACCGGTTTGTGAATTAAACAGGTTATTGATTCCGTTTTTACTTTTAATTCCGAATAATTATTGCATGTGAAATGCATGTTCGGTCATTACGAGGAGTGCTGCGACGAAGTAATCTTATGTTATTGCCTGAGATTCCCGAAAAACCTCTCGGGACTTCGTGCTTCGCCTTCGCTCGCAATGACCAAATAGGTTTGTCATGTTGAGCGAAGCGAAACATCTCGCATTGAGATTAGATTTATTGCCCTTTACATTACAAGGCAAGATCCTTCGGTCGTTCCTCCCTCAGGATGACAATTGAGTGTGGGTATTTCTTCACTGCGTTCGCAATGATCCTCCCATTATTACGAGGAGCGCAGCGACGAAGTAATCTCCAGTAATTTGCGGGGATTCCCGACAAATCCTCGGGACTTCGTGCTTCGCTTCGCTCGCAATGACAAAGTCACTTTTAACCCTACACCCGTGCTTTTTTCAACCGCAATTGCACCAGCACCACCCCCACCGCAGCAACACCCAATCCCAACCATTGTTGAACTGTCAAATTCTCGCCCAATACCAGCCAGGCTAATAAGGCAATCTGCACCAGCATGGTGCTATTAATCAGGCTGGATTCCATCGCTGTTAAGGTACGCAAGGTGTGATTCCAGATATTAAATGCCAGGGCTGTGTTTACCACAGCCAGCCAGAGGATAATCCCCCAGCCTTTCAGGGAAATGGCAGGTATACCTTGGCCAATTATGCCCCCTGCCAATAACAACACAGAACCAATCCCCATGCTGATGGTTGTCACCACCATGACAGGTAATTTTCCGCTGCGATTAATCCCCCTGCCCAATAATGAGGTAACAGCATTGGAAAATACACCTGATAGCACCACCAGAATTCCAATAACCTGAACCCCCTGCAGCGCAGAGGGAAAGAAATACATTCCCACCCCAATCAGGTTGATTGCCATTCCAATCCATTGCATCTTGCCTGGTACTTCATACAGCACCCAGATACCCGCCAGGGAGACAACCAATGGAGTCAGATTAAGCAATAAACTGACGGTCATGGCAGGCAGAATTTGCAATCCCCAAAACTGGGCACCTTGTGCCAGGGTAATACAAAACACACCTAATAAAATCAACCCCAACCAATCCCGCCTGGTTAATCGTGCGATGCTCTGGCGGTTTTCTTCTCTGAATAAGAATGGCAACAAGCATAAAGTTGCCAGTGCCATACCGCAATCCGGCAAACGATATGGACGGGATATCGCGCAGCCCGATTTTTATGAGCACCCAGGATGTGGACCACAAAAATGCTACGAATAAGCCAAGCAGTATGGCTCGTATTCGACTTGGATTTTGTTTCAGGTTCACTTCTTTTCCTTGCTTAAAATTGGGAAGGTTGAATATCCCGTACCCGGAGCTGCGTTTCCTCGACATTCCGAAAGGTATTCTTCTCCATGGTGTAGGCAATGTCGATCCACTGCGGCATACCTTCAGCCCAGTGACCCTGCCGGAAGGCAATCGCGTTATAAACTACTTTTCCAACCTTCAATACCAGGCGCAAATGGCGGGCTTCTTTTCCTACAGTTGAATATCTCATTACTTCAACGTTATGCGAGCAGAAAATAACCTCCGGATTACCCTGACCGGTTGGTTCCAATTGTTCCAGTGCGGTGAATATTTCTTTGGGCGAGTAAACTTCGAGGTCTAAATCGAGATCAATATCGAGTTCAGGAAACAGGTCCAGACCTGCCAGTTCCCGGCTGGCAATATCCCCCATCCTTTTTCCGAGGGCTTCCTTCTGACCTGGTAGCAAAGTAAATCCGGCTGCCATGGAATGCCCTCCATGGTGATCAAACAGGTCGGCGCATTCATCCAGGGCATGTGTGATGTGAAATTCAGGGATGGACCGGCAGGATGCCCGTACTGAGTCGCCCAGGTCACAACCAACAATTGCCGGTCGGTAATGTGTTTCGACCAGGCGCGAGGCTACCAATCCTACCACGCCCATATTGAAATCGGGATGAATGGCAATAATAATATCGGTTTCGGGTTGCCCGGACAATAACTGCTCTGCAATCTCAAAGTGCTGCCGCGTGATTTCCTGCCGTTCCCGGTTGCGGTCATCCAATTGTTGGGCAAAATTGCTGGCTTCAATCGGGTCATTGGAAATCAGCAAATTGTATGCCATCTGGGCGGTATCCATCCTGCCTGCAGCATTCAATCGGGGTCCCAGATCCAAAACCAATATCACGGGCGTTGACGTTTTCCAAACGCAAACCCGCCACACCTGCCAGAGACCGAAAACCAAGCCGCTGACCCAATCGCAGTCGTTTCAAACCGGCTTTAACCAGTGCCCGGTTTTCACCAGTCAAGGGCACGATGTCTGCCACGGTACCGACTGCCACCAGGTCCAGAAAATCATTCACCTGTGTGGTTGGTGAGGGTTGTTCACCAAAAAGCGCTTCTGCAAGTTTGAAAGCCACACCCACCCCTGCCAGGTTCTTTTCCGGGTACAAATCCCCTTCCTGTTTGGGACAGATTACAGCCAGTGCATTTGGCAGGGTATCGCGGGGTTCATGATGATCCGTGATGATAATGTCCATTCCCAATCCATTGCAGAAATCCACCTCTGGCCAGGATCGAATGCCGCAATCCACTGTAATCACCAACCCTACCCCCTGGTCATAAAGTTTTTGGAGCGGCTCTTTACTTAATCCATAACCTTCCTCAAATCGGTTGGGAATAAAACCAATTGCCTGTGCGCCTGTTGCCTGTAAAGCCTGGACAAGTAAAACTGTTGCGGTAACCCCATCCACATCATAATCACCATATACAGCAATGGTCTCTTTTTGTTCAATCGCCTGCTGGATGCGCGTAATGGCTGTGTTCATTCCTTTTAATTGCAGAGGATTGTACAGGCTGCCCAATCTATTCAAATACACTTCAGTATCTTTTTTGGTAACAACGCCGCGATTGAATAAGAGCTGCTGCAGCAACTCGGAATATTCGGATAATTCCTGTTTTACCTCGGGTGAAATGGGGTTTTTAACTGTCCACCTTTTTCGAAGTGGATTTCCATTAGTATTCATTATTTACTCTCCAGACGAAGTAATCTCCAGTTAATGGCAGGGGATTCCCGAAAAACCCTCGGGACTTCGTGCTTCGCTCACAATGACAAATCTGCTTGTCATTACGAGGAGCGCAGCGACGAAGTAATCACCTGTAATTGCCTGAGATTGCTTCGCTTCGCTCGCAATGACAAACGGGATGGTTTATGAAATATAAATGCGAGGAAGGCGGGCAGACATTCCACACACCACCTCGTATGGAATAGTTCCCCATTCAGCAGCCAGGTCTTCTGCCCGGATGTGCTCTGCTCCCTGGTTGCCCAGCAGCACAACTTCATCCCCAATCTTTGCCAGTGGAATATTATCCAGCACTACCATGCTCTGGTCCATGCACACAATTCCCACCACGGGAACTTTGTTCCCATGAACCAGTGCCTGGGAATTTAATTTTCGGCGGTACCCATCGGCATACCCCACACCCACCACCCCGATCAGTTCTTCCTTTTGGGTAAAGTAATGATGCCCATAACTTACCCCATGTCCTGCAGGCAGAGTTTTTACCGAGGTCAAGCGTGATTTGAAGGTCAAGGCAGGGCGAAAACCTGCAGGCAGGGGTGAGCCTTGCGAAGGGCTAATCCCGTAGATGCTGATTCCGGTTCGTACCATATCATAATATGCAGCAGGGAAATTGAGCGTTCCGGATGAATTACAGGCATGAATTAACAGATGGTTGAATACCGTTTTGTCGCAGCGTTGTCAAAATTCTCTCAAAACGGGCAATCTGTTCGGGTGTGGTTTCCAGGGCTGGTTCGTCTGCCCTGGCAAAATGGGTGAACACACCTTCAAGTTCAAGCCCGGGTAAATCCAAAACACGGCGGGTAAATTCCAGGGTATCGGCGAGATGATACCCAAGCCTGCCCATACCCGTATCGTACTTAATGTGAATTCTTGCTTTTCCGCTGGCTTCACCGACTTTCTGTGAGTACATACTGGCAGTTTCATAGTCATACACGGTTAAGGTTACATCCTGTTTGACTGCTTCTGCTACCATCTCTGGTGGCGTATACCCCATTACCAGGATGCGTGCCCGGGGTGCAGCTTCTCGGACCTGAAGAGCCTCTTCAATTCTTGCCACACCAAACCAATTTACGCCGGCAGCAAATGCCGCCTTCACCACTTCGGGCATACCATGACCATAGGCGTTGGCTTTTACCACTGCCATCACCTGTTTTTTTGTCATTTGCTGCAACAAGCGGATATTATTCTGAATTGCCCCCAAATCAATTTCCAACCAGCTGGTACAGATGGATGATTCCATTTCGCAAGTATAAACGGACAAAGAACAACGGGCAAGGGTTATTTTCAGATATAATCACCTTTGCATGAGTACCTCAGCCATTCTGACACTGATAATCACCCTGGTTGTCGCAATATTAATCATCAGCGACCGTTTCCGCCCCGATTTACTGGCGCTGGGAGTTCTGGTGGTGGTCGGTCTGACCGGGTTGGTCAAACCAGACGAGATATTTTCAGGTTTTAGCAGTTCACCGGTTATTACCCTGATTGGCATTTCCATCATCTCCGAAGGGCTGCACCAGACCGGATTTCCCAACCGCATCAGCCGGATTTTGGCTCGCCTGGGTGGTAATTCTGAAAGACGCGTAATCCTGTGGGTGGTTCTGCTTTCCGGCACCCTTTCCCTTTTCATGAATAATATTGCCGCCGTTGGCATTCTCCTCCCCTCGGTCATGGCACTATCCCGAACCACCCGGATTTCCCCTGCCAGGCTGCTCATCCCGCTCAGTTTTGGCACCCTTTTGGGCGGCATGGCTACCCTGCTGACAACTTCCAACATCATAGCCAGTGGTGCTTTGCGTGAAGCCGGATTTACTGGCTTTGGTTTGCTCGATTTTCTGCCGGTTGGCATTCCCCTTTTCCTGGTGGGAACGATTTACCTGGTGACTGCTGGAAGGACCCTGTTACCAAAGGCTAATGGCAAAGAACAGAATGCCGGAACCCTAAGCCTGGAATTGAGCCAGTTATATCATTTGTCCGAGTGCCTGGTTGAAGTGGAAGTGCTTAAGGGTTCGTCCCTGGTTGGCAGGAACCTGTTGCACAATAACTGGACCAAAACACTGGATATCACGGTTGTTGGAATCGCACGCAAGCGAACCACAATTCTCGCTCCCGATCCGGGCGAAACCATCATGACAGGCGACCGCCTGATAGTTCAGGGCTGTCCATCACCTGAATTGCTTGGGCAATTTGGATTATCCACCGTTTCTCCCATCCACGCTGAATTGACGGATGATTCCATCACTTTGGCGGAATTGATAATTACCCCCCGCTCTGCCCTGATTGGAATGACTTTGCAGCAGATTGCATTTCGTGCCAAATACAGCCTGAATGTTCTCGGTATTTGGCGCAATGGAAAATCCATCACCGAGGATGTGGCTGAACTTCCTTTGCAGTTTGGAGATGCACTGCTGGTACATGGTGCTGCCAACCGCATCCGAGCCTTGCGTAAAGATCCTGACTTGATGTTGCTGCGGGATGACCCGGATGCAGCCGAAAATCCAGGCAAGACATGGCTGGCTCTCCTCATCACACTCCTGACCTTGATAATAACTGCCATTGGCATTCTGCCGGTTGCCCTTGGCGTCATGGCTGGAGCGGTGTTAATGTTCATTACCGGATGCATCAAGCCGGGAGAAGCCTACCGGTCCATGGAATGGAAGGCTATTTTTCTGATTGCCGGCATGTGGCCGCTATCCATCGCCATTCGCACCAGTGGAATGGCGGATTCATTGATTCTCGCCCTCGGATTCCAGCAAGGCACTGTACCCCCGCTGCTTGTTGCCGGCATACTGATTGTAATTGCACTGGTTTTCACCCAGTTCATGAGCGGGCAGGTATCCGCCCTGGTACTTATGCCCCTCGCCTTTGCCGCTGCTGCCCAGACTGGAGCAGATGTACGCGGACTGGCAATGGCAGTTGCCTTGGGTTGTTCGCTTGGCTTCCTGACGCCTTATGGTCACCCTGTAAATTTGATGATAATGGGTCCGGGAGGGTATCGTTTTAAGGATTTTGTCAGAGTTGGCTTACCGCTTACACTGATTTCCATCGTGGTCATGTTAATTGGTCTGGCACTCTTCTGGAACCTGGCATAAGATGAAATCCAACTTCTCTTTTGAACTTTTAGCCACAGATGGCGATGCCCGGGCGGGGATTTTCCATACCCCGCATGGGGATATTCCAACACCCATCTTCGCGCCAGTGGGTACGCAGGCAACCGTCAAAGCACTTACGCCTGCCCAGGTGAAGGACACGGGGGCTTCCCTGATCCTGGCAAACACGTACCATCTATTCTTGCGTCCAGGCGCAGAGCTGGTGGCAGAAATGGGCGGGCTGCATTCCTTTATGCAATGGAACCAGCCCATCCTGACCGATTCAGGTGGATTTCAGGTTTTTTCGCTGGCAGACATGCGCAAAGTCGATGAAGATGGGGTGACATTCAAAAGTCATATCGATGGTTCGATGCAGCGCATGACGCCGGAAAGTTCCATTGCCGTCCAGGAACAACTCGGGGCAGATATCATCATGGCTTTTGATGAATGTGCTCCCCCATACGACCGGGATTACATTACCCTTGCCATGCAGCGCACCCATCGCTGGGCTGAAAGCTGTGTGACTGCCCAAACCCGTTCTGACCAGGCATTGTTTGGCATTGTGCAGGGTGGGATTTTTGCAGACCTGCGCCACCAGTCAGCCGAGTATATTGCCTCTCTGAATTTGCCCGGGAATGCCATTGGCGGGTTATCGGTGGGTGAAACAAAAGCAGAGATGGCAGCCATGTTGGAAATCGTCAACCCGGTTTTGCCGGCGGATAAACCCCGCTACTTGATGGGTGTTGGCGCACCCGAAGACCTGGTGGAAGGTATTCAGCGCGGGGTGGATATTTTTGACTGTGTGCTGCCCACCCGCCTTGCCCGCCACCAGTCTGCCATGACCTTGACCGGCAGGATGAATATGTTGAATGCGGCCTACATCCACGACAAAAATCCGATTGACGAAATGTGCCCATGTTATGCCTGTCAGAATTTCAGCCGGGCGTATATCCGCCATTTGATTGTGTCGCGCGAGATGCTGGCTTCGACTTTGCTGTCCATACACAATATCACCACGTTGTTGCGGCTGGTACAATCCGCCAGGCAGGCAATCATTGAGCACCGCTACGGGCAATTTGCAGTAGAATTCCACAAAAATTACAACCCATCAAAAACGAACATTGGAGAAGAACGCATGACATTCTTGCAGGCAGTCATTCTTGGCATCATTCAGGGCATTACCGAATTCCTGCCCATTTCAAGTTCCGCACACCTGGTGCTCACGCCTTTCTTTTTAAACTGGCAATTGGATGAGCAGGTGGTTTTTCCTTTTGATGTACTGGTGCAATTGGGCACGCTGCTGGCTGTGCTCATTTACTTTTGGAAAGACATCTGGAATATTCTCACGGGTTTATGGAAGGCTGTGCGCACCCGTACCCTTAAGGATAACGATTCCGCCCGCCTGGGACTGTGGGTAGTACTTGCTACAATTCCTGCCGGCATCCTCGGCATGCTCTTCAAAGACCAGGTGGAAGCCGCTTTTCATTCGCCGCTCGCAGTCGGAATTTTCCTGCTGGTTACTGCATTCTTGCTGCTGGCAGCCGAGGGATTGGGCAAACGAACCCGCAGCCTTAAGGAAATGAACGCACTGGATGCCATTCTGATCGGCATGGCACAGGCATTATCCATTTTCCCGGGTGTCTCCCGTTCAGGGTCCACCATCTCTGCCGGAATGCTGCGCCACCTGGAACGACCGGCTGCTGCCCGTTTCTCTTTTCTCATGTCAATTCCCATTTTCCTGGCTGCCGGCGTATTGAGTGTTGGTGATTTGCTGGAGATTCCCGACCTGGCTGGTTTTCTGCCAGTCCTGGCGGCAGGTTTCATCGCTGCGGCTGTTGTCGGCTACCTTTCCATCCGGTGGCTGCTGGCTTTCCTGCAAAAGCATTCTTTCAAAGGTTTTGCCGTTTATTGTGTGCTTTTGGGTGTGATAACAATTGGAGTCTATGCGCTTCGCTAGGGTCTTTTGCCTGCTTGGGTTAATGCTTGTGCTGGTTGGGTGTGCTTCACCAACCCCGACCCTGCAGCCCACCCTGACCGTCTGGCGCGTCCAGATTACCCCTGCGCTCGGCTGGCTGCATCCGGCAATTAACCGCTGCGTCCAGGCTGACCCTTCCACCGGCGTATTCCTGGTTGAGATAACAGCCGTCGATATCGATTTCTCCGCTGCCGATGTGACATTAACCTGGGGCATCTCACCCGCTGCTGACCTGCCGGTATTTGAGCTTGGCAGTGACCACCTTTCGGTCATTGTGCATCCGGAAAATGAAATCACCAGCCTGACTGCTCAACAATTCGCAGCAATCATTAATGGAGAAATTACCACCTGGCAGCAAGTGGATGCCCAACAAATTGGTGATATTGCCTGGTGGACTTACCCGGCTGGCGATGAAGGTTTAGTGCTGCTCGAGTCTGCCACCGGAGCCCAACCCTCCCGCAATCCATTTGCCTGGCTGGCACCCGATGCTGGGGCAGTCTTGCAGTCTGTAGCGCAGGATACGGCAGCCATGGGATTCATCCCCTCCCGCTGGATGAATGGAAGCGTAAAATCAATCACTATTGATGGGCTGGCTGAAGAAGAATTCACCCGACCGATTCTGGCTGTTACAAACCAGGCTCCTCAGCCCATGCTGACCGCATTTTTGCAATGCCTGCAAGGCGAAATTACCCGCTAGGTTCTTATAGTCCTTCTGAACCGGGTAAAGCACTTTCAATCCGGTAAATAAAATTCCTGCAACCGATTTAATCCCGCATCCTCAAAAAGCGAATTACGGCATCCAGGTACTGTTCGAATTGTTCCCTGCGAATGTTATGCCCCGCATTCGGGATATGCACCACCTGGCTGTCATTCCAGGTTCGGCTTGCCTCAAGCGCAACGGATTCTGTCACAATCCCGCCTTTATCCGGGTCTGATCTCAAAAGCAAAACCGGGCAGCGGATTTTTCCCGCCACTTCCCGCCAACCTGGCAGGGGTTCGATGATACCCACCGCTGCATTCGTCTTCATCTGCAGTTTGGCTGTTGCCCACGGGATGCGCTCACTGTCATCCCAGCCTGGATTTTCCAATTTGCAAAACGCCACCAATTGTTCCAGGCTGCTTGCCTGGCTGGTTTCAATACTCTTTCGCAGCGCATCCACCCGTTGCTGCATTTCTGCAGGGGTTGGCAGGATTGGCATATCCAGCCAGGGCGGGTCTTCCAGGATGATTGCCTTCACCAGGTCGGGATATTCGCCTGCGGTTATTGCGGCAATTTCAGCCCCCATCGAGTGCCCGATCAAAACAGGCTTATCCAGTGTTAGCGTTTGAATGATACAAGCCGCATCACCAGCCTGGCTGAAAACGTCATATCCTGTTTCCGGGGCATCACTCAACCCGTGCCCACGGCTATCCATCATGACCAGGTCGTAGGCATCCTGCAGGCTTTCCACCAGGCGCGGCCAGCACAGCCCGCAATCGGTAAACCCGTGCAGCAGCAGGAGGGTCTTCTTCCCCTGACCGGTACGGTAATAATGAATCTTGTGCTGCCCGTTGTGAACAAATGAATCGAACATACTTATCTAGCGTTTGAATTACCTGTCAAACCTGTTGTGAAGCCCTATAAGATTTCCGGCATGGTCAGCAGGTGAAATGCCAGGCTGTCCAGGTCTTTGGAGGTGCGCGAGGTTGTCCATAACTGGTTCAGCTTGTCCCCAAAATATTTCAAGATGAGCGGGTCATCCGAAAAATATTCTTCCGGTGTGGTGCCCTGTTCATAAATTTCACGCACCGCCAGTTTTTCGTAGGCTTTATGCACGTACTCGTAAATGGTATATGGACTGCGGTTGAGTTCCTGTGCCAGGTTGCTGCGGGGCAGGTTGAAGAGAATTGCCAGCCGGGCAATTTCGGTCTCCTGCGGCGTGAGACCGAATACTTCCATTCTTCCGCGCAGTACAACCGGGCTGGTGGATGGCTGCCAGGTTCCATTCAGCGCATGCTCCACACCCGGCGTAACCACCCAGGTTCCGCTGGCTGCCAGCGATACCGCCCAGGAGAGCGAATAGCCAATCTCACCTTTCAAAATATACCCTCGAAACAAGGGCTGGCTGATTTGCGCCACCACCGGCTGGCAGGGTCGTGTGCCGATGCACAGGATGCCCGGTTTATGCGGCATGCCTTCCAGTTCCTTTTGAATTTCACGCGCCCATTCCAGGTGGTCGGGGTGCTCGGTATCCAGCAACACCAGGTCAACCGGGGCTTCCCGCAGGCTGCTTTTCAGTTTATCCATCGAACCGATTTCAGCAATCACATGGGTGCGCCAGTCACGGCGCAGCAAAAGCGCCATCATATCCCGGGCGTACAAATCATCTTCCAGAATCAAAATCCGGTCTTCACGTGACATGGGCTTCCCTCTCCTTGCCTGGTTGTTTCCTTCTGTTTACGTTGGGCTGAATTATACCTGCGCCTAGCGTGCTTTTGCCCATAATCGGCTGGCGGCTTCGCGGGTATGCGCCTGCAAGGCAGACCAGTCTGCCCCCAGCACTTCCCCATTCTGAACCCGCAATTGTCCATCCACCCAGACCGCCCGGACATCCTTGGCACCCCGATACAACAGCAACTGGTCGTACAGGTTATGCGCTTCCAGCGGTGTGGGCAGGTCCCCACGGATTAATTGCACATCCGCCTTCCAGCCTTTTTCAATCCTGCCCACTTTTTGCAGATTCAACACCCTGGCTCCGCCTTCGGTTGCCATGAACCAGACCCTGTTGGCAGGCATCACCTGCGGATCCTGGTGGTGGGCTTTGTGAATGAGGAAGGCTCCCCGCATCACCTCGAAAAAGTCATCAATATAGCCATCCGTCCCCAAACCAACCGTCGCTTTGGCTGCCAGCAATTCGGGTATCGGCGCAATCCCGCCGCCCACCTCGCAATTGGAAAGCGGCATGTGGCTGGCATGCGTGCCGGTGCTGGCAATGATTTCAATTTCCTTCGGGCTCAATTGCACACATTGTGACGCCAAAAAGCCCTTACCGGCAATCCCCAGGTGATTGTAGTATTCCATCGTGCGCATGCCAAAGTTTTTCAAGGCATACTCCGGTTCGTAAGTTCCCTCGGAAACATGGGCATGCAGCAGCACGCCGCGCTCCTGTGCCATGCCGTATGCCTGGCGGATGAATGCCTCGGAACAGGTGAAGGTGGTGTGGTGGCAGATCAGCCCTTGCAGCAGCCCGCCCTCTTTTTGGCAGGCGTCCGTGAAATCTGCATTTTCCTGTTAATCCCAATTGCCCGTTTTCTTTACTGACCCGCTCGGTGGCTTCAAAAGATAAAATCGCCCGCAAACCCCATTTCTTCACCACCTCTGCCTGGGCAAAAAGGCAGCCCGGCAGGCATTTGGGGCTTCGGTGCAATCGTAAAAAGCCGTCACCCCGCTTTTTAACATGTCGGCACAGCGCAAATCGGTGGCTGCCTGGATCATGCTGTGGTCAAGCGCGTTTTCCACCAGCGGCCACCAGAAATCTTCCAAAAAAGCCCAGAAGTCAGCCGGGGCTTTGGTCAGCGGGATGCCATGCGCCAGCACCCCGTACAAATGGCTGTGGGTGTTGACAAACCCGGGCGATAATATTTCACCAGGCGCAAGCCAGGTTTCATCTTTCGGGTACCGGTCCATCAGGACGAACGCCGGGGCGACATCATCAATCAGGTTGTCAACGATGCGCACACCCCAGTGCTGCTGCGGTGGTGCGCCGGCACGCGAGATAAGCCATTCGGGTAGGATGATCATGGGGACCTCGTGGTAATTGTAGAGATATTTTTATTTACTTTATTATACAGAATGTCAGTATTATTATTTTGAAAGTGACGGTGTGAAGTGTGTATTTATGATAATCAGACACACTTATATAACAATATATTAAATCAAAAGTGGCGAGGGTGGGAGTCGGACCCACGACAAAGGGCTTATAGAGTCCCCTGCTCTGGCCACTGAGCTACCTCGCCATACGGCTGCAAGTTTACTACACCCATATTTATTTGTCAAACCACCGGCATCTGCCCCTGACGCAGGCAGGTTTCATTAAAATAAGGGCTGGGATTATCCCCAGCCCTTGCATTGTTTAACCCGGGTTAGCGTACGAAGGCGTGCTGTCCGGCGTAAATGGCTGCATCGCCCAGTTCTTCTTCGATGCGCATGAGCTGGTTGTATTTCTCCAGGCGCTCGCCGCGGCAGGGTGCGCCGGTCTTGAGGTGCCCGGTGCCCATGGCAACCGTGAAGTCGGCAATAAAGCTGTCTACAGTTTCGCCTGAACGGTGGGAGACCATGGCGCCCCAGCCGGCTTTTTGTGCCATCTGGATGGTGGCAATCGTTTCGGTCAGGCTGCCAATCTGGTTGAGTTTGATCAGAACGGCATTGGCAACATTTTCTTTAATGCCGCGTGCCACCCGCTCCACGTTGGTCACGAACAGGTCATCACCCACCAGTTCGATTTTGTCCCCAATCGTCTTATTCAGCAGTGACCAGCCTTCCCAGTCATCTTCTGCCAGGCCGTCTTCGATGACCACGATCGGGTACTTCTTGACCCAATCGGCGTACATGGCGACCATCTCGGCGGAGGTCACTTTTTTGCCTTCTGTGCGCAGGTTATAGAAGCCGTCTTCGTAGAAACCACTGGAAGCCGGATCCAGGGCAATGGAGATTTGTTCGCCCGGTTTGTAACCCGCTTTTTCAATGGCTTTCAGGATCACTTCCACTGCTTCGGCATTGGTCTTGAGCGCCGGGGCAAACCCGCCTTCATCACCCACACCTGTGGTGTAGCCGGCGCCTTTAAGAACGCCTTTCAGGGAATGATAGACCTCGCTGCCCCAGCGCAGGGCTTCGCGGAAATTGGGTGCGCCAACCGGTGCAATCATGAACTCCTGCAAATCGGTGCCCTGCCAGTTGGCATGCACACCGCCATTGAGGATGTTGAACATGGGTACGGGCAGCAATTTTGCTGTCACGCCGCCCAGGTAGCGGTAGAGGGGCAGTCCAACCTCATCCGCTGCCGCGCGTGCCACAGCCAGGCTGACACCCAGAATGGCATTCGCGCCGAATTTGCTTTTATTGGGCGTGCCATCCAGGTCGAGCATGGCTTTGTCAACGGCGGATTGATCGAGTGCGTCCATTCCAATGATGCCGTCGGCAATTTCCTTGTTCACATGCCCGACAGCCTTAAGGACACCTTTTCCGCCATAGCGGCTTTTATCCTCATCGCGCAGTTCCAGGGCTTCATGAACGCCGGTGGATGCGCCGGATGGAACAGCAGCACGACCGAACGCGCCGCTATCCAGCATAACTTCAACTTCTACGGTCGGGTTGCCGCGTGAGTTTAAAATCTCTCGGGCATGAATCATATCAATACTGGTCATAGAACTTTCTCCTTATATACAATGATGTCAAAACAAGGTTAAAACCTCTGTGCTGAAGGGTGTTCAAAACAGAGGACTTTTGCCGATTGTTAAGCAGCAATTTCTCTTTTTACTGCCTGCATTGCTGGGTCAATTCTATCCTCTCTTATCCGGGTGTCAAGCAAACCGGATAATTATTTAAACGCCAGACCTTTTTCTTTCAGCGATACATAATTATTGGTACCGCCAATCACCACGTGGTCCACCACTTCAATTTCCAGTTGTTTACCCGCCTCGATGGCGCCGCGTGTAAACACGATATCCTCGGTGCTGGGGGTGGGATCACCGCTGGGATGATTGTGAACCAGGATGACGGATGCCGCGTTTTTGGCGATGGCTCCCCGGAAGATTTCGGCATTGCGCACATTGGAAGAGTACAGGGTGCCCTGGTAAAGCTTCTCAATATCAATCATCCGGCTGCGAATATCCAGCAGAATGACCCACAAATTTTCCTGCCGCAGGGATGACATTTCGTGCCCAACCCGTTCGGCAACCTGCCTGGCAACCGCATCGGGGTTTCCGATGATTTTCTTTTCCACCAGGCGCTCTTTATTCATCTTATCTCCCAGCTCAAGCGCAGCCTTGATCTGGGCAGCCTTGGCTTTTCCAACACCATGATGCTTGCACAACTCGCTGAATGGCGTCTGGTGGATGCCGGAAATACCCCCCAGGGTATTTAACAGTCGCCTGCCTACCTGGATGGCGCTCTCGCCTTTGACCCCAACCCGCAGCAGGATTGCCAGCAATTCCTCAGGCTCCAGTTCTGCAGCACCCAACCGCTCCAATTTTTCACGCGGTCTTTCTTTGAGGGGCATATCTCCAATTCGGTACAACGGTCTGGTTTCTTCGTCCATTCGTCACTCCTGCGACGCTGTATTCCCGTTAATTATAGAAGAAGTTTTCGAAGCACGATATCATGGAATCAACGCCGCGGTGCCTTCATGCTATAATTCTGCATCGGAGGAATGTATGACCCTCGACCCGACTGCTCTCAGCAACCTCACCCTGATTGGAACTGCCTTTGCGGCTGCATTTATTGCAGCCTTATGGCTCAGCCTGATTTTCTGGACTGCCCGCGACATTCGCAGCCGCACCCGCGACCGCTTGATGCGTATCCTGGCTGTCATCGTGGTAGCGGTGCTCAACCTGCCCGGGATTGTCGTGTACCTGATTTTGCGTCCAGCCAAAACGCTGGATGAAGAATACCAGCGCACCCTGGAAGAAGAAGCCCTGCTGCAATCGATTGAAGATATTCCCCTCTGCCCTGGTTGTGGCAGAAGCATCAAAGAAAACTGGGTGATTTGCCCCAATTGTCATACAAAATTAAAAAAACACTGCCACCAATGTGGCAAGACCCTCGATCTCTCCTGGAATATCTGCCCGAATTGCACCGCAGTGGCTCCAGGGATTGAGCGACAGGAAGAGAGTTAACCCACCGGCATGCTGACCCGCATCGAACCCATTGACTACCTCATTATTGGACACCTGACGCAGGATGTTATCCCGACCGGTTTTAGCCTGGGCGGTACAGCCTCCTATGCTTCCCGTACAGCCAGGGCACTTGGTGCCCGGGTTGGGATTGTAACCTCCACCGCAAGCGACCTGCAAACCCCGGAATTGCACGGGATTACGGTTAACAATCATCCTTCAGAATTCACCTCAACTTTTGAAAACACCATCACTCCGCATGGACGCATCCAGCATATCCATCACCAGGCGGATGAACTTCATGAAGGCATGATTCCCACCACCTGGCGCAATGCCCCGATTGTTCACCTGGGACCAATTGCCAACGAAGTCAGCCCGCGCCTGGCTGCTGCCTTTCCCAATTCCTTTGTTGGAATTACCCCCCAGGGTTGGATGCGCGGTTGGGATGAGAAGGGCTTGATCCACTTTAAAGATTGGCCGGAAGCATCCTACGTTTTGTCCCATGTTTCGGCTGCTGTCTTCAGCATTGAAGACGTGGAAAATGACGAAAGCCGCATTGAAGCCATGCTGCCCTACGCCAGGATACTGGTCGTCACCGAAGGGGCTGCCGGCGCACGGGTATATTGGAATGGAGATGTCCGCACCATCCGCCCGCCGCAGGTGGTAGAGGTGGAGCCGACCGGTGCCGGTGATATTTTTGCGGCTGCCTTTTTCATCCGCTTGAACACCACCCGTGACCCGTGGGAGGCAGCCCGTTTTGCCACGCAGGTGGCAGCCCGTTCAGTAACCCGTAAAGGATTGGATAGCACCCCGTCTGAAGATGAAATGATGGAATTTTTAATGGAAATCACACCCAGGATGGATTCATGACCAGGATTTACACGCTCGTTAACCAAAAAGGCGGGGTTGGTAAAACCACCTCTGCCATTAACCTGGGGGCATATCTTGGCTATTATGGTCAGCGTGTGCTGCTGGTCGATTTGGACCCGCAGGCAAATGCCACTTCGTGCCTGGGTATTGATAAACGGAATGTTCGCACCGGAACCTACGAGGTTTTGATTGGTGCAGCTTCAGCCAGCCCGCATATCCTGCACAACCCGCGTTTCAAATTATCCCTGCTGCCCTCATCGCCAGCCCTGGCTGGCGCAGAAGTGGAGTTGATTGAGGTACCCCACCGTGAGACCCGCCTGCGGGAAGCCCTCCTGCCGTTGAAAGACCGCTACGATTATATTCTGGTGGATTGCCCGCCCAGTTTGAGCATTTTGACCGTCAATGGACTGATTGCTGCCACCGACGGTATCCTGATTCCGGTACAGTGCGAATACCTGGCATTGGAAGGACTGGGGCAGCTCACCCAAACCATTCAGCGTGTTCGTACATCGATGTTTCCTGAACTGAAATTGCGCGGCGTGATTCTTGACCATGTATGACGGCAGAACCAGGCTGGCAGTGGATGTTGTCAACGAGGTGCGCAAATTCTTCCCCGGGCTGGTGTTCGAAAACCTCATTCCACGCAGTATCCGCCTGGCGGAAGCACCCTCTTATGGACAACCCATTTCTACCTATGCTCCCGAATCCCATGCCGCCAAATCGTATGCCGCCCTGGCGCGTGAAATTTTGGAACAGGACGGTATCCATATCCCATCCCTGGAAAATTCGAGGTAATGGTTATGTCTCCAAAAGGTGGTTTAGGCAAAGGATTGAACGCTCTCATCCCCGATTCTGCGCCGGATGAGTACTCGGAAAACCTGGTACCCCTGGAAAAGATTATCCCCAACCCTCACCAGCCGCGTCACACTATGAATGAGGATGGGTTGAAAGAACTGGCGGATTCCATTCGCGAGCATGGGGTTTTACAGCCCCTGATTGTCACTCGGGATGCCAACTCTGACGGCTACATTCTTATTGCTGGTGAGCGCCGATTACGGGCTGCCAGCCTGGCTGGTTTGAGCCTTATTCCTGTCATTATTCGCCAGGCAACCGACCAGGAACGGTTGGAGCTGGCATTGATCGAAAATATCCAGCGTTCAGACCTGACGCCGCTTGAAACTGCCGAAGCATTTCTCCTGTTAAGTGAAACTTTTCACCTGTCCCATGAAGAAATCGCCGTTCGGGTGGGGAAAAACCGGGTAACGGTAACCAACATTCTGCGGTTGTTAAAACTGCCGCAAGAAGTTCAAGCAGCCCTGGCAGAGGAAAAAATCAGCGAGGGACATGCGCGTGCCTTGCTGGGATTGACTACCTCGCAGGCACAACTGGCAGCATTGCAAACCATCATGCAGCATGGTCTGACTGTTCGCCAGGCAGAAGAACTGGTTCGCCGCATGACCGGAGAAAAAATAGTGCCACCCAGTTCGGAACCACCTTCGCCAGAGATTCGTGCCTTGCAGGACCGATTGAGCAGCGCGATGGGTACCAGGGTAACGCTCAAGAATGGAAAAAAAGGCGGCACTGTCACGATTCACTATTACTCGCAGGAAGAGCTCGAGACCATCATTAACCGCTTCATGAAGGAATAACAATGCGCATCCTGTACAATGCCCGCTATCTACACCCAAAATCCCTCCCAACCCATGGCAGACGCCCTGGCCATTGAAAATGGGAGAATAATCGCTTGCGGTAAAAAGCAGGATGTACTGGCTTACCAGGTACCTGGCACCGTTTTGGAGGATGCCCAGGGAGCATTCATCATGCCCGGCATAACGGATGCGCATGTGCACCTTGAGTATTACGCCAATGCCTTGATAAACATTGACTGTGAAACCAACAGCCGGCAGGAATGCCTGGATAGGGTTGCAGCCCGGGCAAAGACCACCCCACCCGGAGAATGGATTCTGGGACACGGCTGGAATCAGCATTCCTGGCAGGAAGGTTTTGGCAACGCAAAGTTGCTGGATGAAGTTGCACCCCATAACCCGGTGTACCTGACCGCCAAATCACTGCATGCCGGCTGGTGTAACAGCCTGGCTTTGCAGCGCATGGGTGCAGACAGCCATACGCCTGACCCGGTGGATGGCAGGTATGGTCGGGATGCCCAGGGGTAATCCAGATGGAATTTTGTACGAGTCAGCCATGGGTCTCATTGATCCTTTCCTTCCACCCAAAACACCGGAAAGAACCGCCGCTGCCATTAAAGTTGCCCAGCAGCAATTATGGCAATATGGCATAACGGGTGTGCATGACTTTGATGGTGTGCGTTGTTTTCAAGCCCTTCAGTTACTGCTCAAACAGGATGCATTACATATCCGGGTAACAAAGAGCATCCCGCTGGAAGCGTTACCTCATGCAGCCGGTGTTGGATTGCAAACCGGTTTCGGTAATGATATGCTCCGAATTGGAGCGCTAAAACTCTTTGCGGATGGGGCTTTGGGACCCCGCACTGCAGCCATGCTGGATGAATACGAGAACGATCCGGGGAATACCGGTATGTTGTTTTTGGATCAGGAACAGGTTTTTGAATATGGCATGCAGGCTGCCAGGGCAGGATTAAGCCTTTCCGTCCATGCCATTGGCGATCGCGCCAACCATGAAGTTTTAAATGGACTGGAAAACCTGCGCAAGTTCGAAAAGGAAAATAACCTGCCCCATCTCCGCCACCGCATTGAGCACGTCCAGGTGCTTCACCCCGATGATATTACCCGCCTGGGAAAATTGGGTGTGGTTGCATCCGTTCAACCCATTCATGTACCTTCAGATATGAAGGCTGCTGACCGCTGGTGGGGAGACCGTTCTGCTTATGCTTATGCATTCCAATCGCTGCTTGATTCTGGCACTCAAATTGCACTAGGTTCGGATACACCGGTTGAATCTCCCAATCCATTTTGGGGATTGCATGCAGTTACAACCCGTACCCGCGCTGATGGCTCACCTTCAGAAGAAGGCTGGTACCCGCAGCAAAAGTTGAGCATGGCACAGGCGATCGAGGGATTTACCACCGGTGGTGCTTATATTACTGGTATGGAATCCCGCCTGGGTAGATTGGCTCCTGGTTACCTGGCGGATTTGGTGATGCTGCCACACAGTCCGTTTGATATTTCAGCCCGGGAGTTACGCGAAATGCTTCCCCTGGCAACCATGGTTGACGGAACGTGGGTCTGGCAGAGAACTGGGTAAGAAAATGGTCGAAAAAGCTACGCTCGCTCCAGAATTATTAGTCCCACGTCTGGGTGATTATCTGGTTGAAAAGAAATTTATCACCCGGGAAGAATTGGCGGGTGCGCTAGAACAACAAAAAAGAGTGTCCGCAGCCAGCGGGCAGCCCCCAAGGTTGGGTGAAATACTAATCGAAATGGGGGTATTAAAACGCCAGGAATTGGATCATGCCATCACTGAGCAGGTATTACAACTGCGCTCAGCACTGCAGGATGCCAATCAAAAGCTGGAAATTCGGGTGCAGCAGCGAACCAAAGAGTTGGAAATTGCCATGAATAAACTGGCAGAGCTAAACCAACTTAAATCCAACTTTGTTTCCAATATCTCTCATGAACTCCGCACCCCTTTGACGCATATCCGGGGTTACCTGGAATTGATTCTGGAAGGCAGTGCTGGACCCATCTCTGAGGATCAACGGCATTTTATTGGGATTATGTTAAAGTCGAGCGACCGCCTGGAGCACATGATACAGGACTTGATTGATTTTTCCATGACTGAACATGGTCAATTGCATCTGCAATCCCAACCCGTGCATGTAAATAATCTTTGCCAGGCAATATTAAATCAGGTGCGCCAGGCTGCAAATGAAAAAGGTATCCGCCTTATCCTGGAGTGTCATCCCGGAGTACCCTTTATTGAAGGCGACCAGGATAAATTATTATGGGTTTTACAGCAGATGGTGGACAATGCCATTAAATTCACCGAAGAATCTGGCACTGTAACAATTAAAGTGGAAGAAGAGAACAATCAGGTTCGATTTAGTGTTATCGATTCTGGCATCGGGATTCCACCCGAGCGGATAAATGAAATTTTTGAACCCTTCCATCAACTGGATGGTTCATCCACCCGCCGTGCTGGTGGTACCGGGCTGGGCCTGGCACTGGCGCAAAAAATCATTGAAGCGCATGGCTCACACCTGGATGTCAAATCTTCCTTAGGTGAGGGAAGTACCTTTAGTTTCGCCATTAACGTTGTCACTGATGACCAGTTTTACCCCGCATTAGCCGCTGAATAGCGCAGGTGGATTCAAAGGTTAACAATGACATCCCAATTTCCTGTTCTCGAGCAATTGAGCATTTCCCACCTGGTCGCCATCAGCCAGGCAATCAAGCAGGCTAAAGAGGTAAAACCTGCCCTGGATTCGATTGTCAATCTCGTTCGCACCATTTTTATATTTGACAACCTGGTGTTGTACCTGTATGACGGGATGAATGACAGTATGGATGTATCGTA
Source organism: uncultured Chloroflexia bacterium (assembly GCA_963793615.1). Classification (GTDB taxonomy): domain Bacteria; phylum Chloroflexota; class Anaerolineae; order Anaerolineales; family Anaerolineaceae; genus UBA4782. The sequence goes on along the minus strand of CAWCAN010000016.1, from coordinate 76,620 downwards.
TGCCCGAGCAATCGGTCGCGGATCGAAGGCAGGCGCAGATGTATCCTGGGGTGAAGCAATCGCGACCCAGGTACAAAAGCAGCGCAAAACAATTGTTGAAGAGACAACCCCAAACCCTGCCCATGACCGGTTGCAGCAGCCTGCCATTCTGGGAATTCCACTGGAGCTTCACGGTATATTTTTTGGAGCGCTGGTATATATTCGATTTGGAGGGCCTTCCTTTACTCCTGAAAATATCCAGCTGGGTGAATATATCGCCTGGCAAATTTCCCTGCTGGTTCAAAGGCAGCAAATCCAGGAAGCCAATTTGGTTCTCGAATCCCGTAACAAGTTGTTGCAGTTCCAGGATGATTTTATGTCCACCATTTCTCATGAACTGCGAACACCACTCGGCTTTATCAAGGGGTATTCCACCAGCCTCCTTCGCAACGATACCGAATGGGACCAGCAGACACAACGCGAGTTTCTTCATATAATTGATAATGAAGCCGACCACCTGCAGCATCTGATTGACAACCTGTTGGATTCCTCCCGGCTGCAATCCGGGCATATGCAGATGGCATTTGAGCTGGTTCTTCTGGATCATTTATTGGAAGATGTGATTACCCGATCGCGGCTGCATTACCCTGATTTGCAAATAAACCTGGTGGTAAACACCCCAATCACTCCAATCAGGGGTGATCCAAACCGGCTTACCCAGGTTTTTGATAATCTCATCGCCAATGCAGCGAAATATGCTCCTGGCAAAGAGGTTGCGGTGATAATTCATCAGGATGAAAATCAATTGGTTATCCAGACGATGGACAAAGGTCCTGGTATATCACCGGATGATTTACCATATGTTTTCAACCGTTTCTTTCGATCATCCCAACAGGCAACCGCGGTGCGTGGTACCGGGCTTGGTCTCTATATTTGCAAACAAATCATTGAAGCCCATCATGGACAAATCACGGTCGTATCTCAGCCAGGTGTTGGAACAACTTTTACGGTGGGTTTACCACGGCAGCATTCGCAAGAAACAGTTTAATGCTATGATTAGGTGTCACGGAGGAAAATAATGACCCGGATATTAGCAGTGGATGATGAACCTCTGTATCAGCGATTACTTGAAGCCAACCTGGAAAAAGAAGGCTATGAAGTTTTTACTGCCAATAATGGCGAAGAAGCGCTGGAAATGGTATCCACCCATCACCCTGATTTAATCATGATGGATGTACTGATGCCCCGCTTGGACGGCATAACCACCTGCGAACGTATCCGCCAGTTTTCCAATGTTCCCATTATCATCCTGACCGCACGCGGTGAGGAACAGGACCGGGTACGCGGCTTGAATGCAGGGGCGGATGATTACATGGTTAAACCATTCTCAGCGCCAGAGATGATAGCCAGGGTAAAAGCAGTATTACGACGTGCCCAAACGACTGACCAGAGCACGGAGAATCGGCACTTTCAGCATTACAACCTGAAAATTGACTTTGCTCGTGCCGAGGTAATCAAAGACAACCATCCAATATTTTTATCTGCAACCGAATACCGGCTTCTTATTCAATTTGCACATAATGTCGGAACCGTCCTATCCGCCGAAACTCTGCTCGGTGCAGTCTGGGGTGAGCAATATAAAGAAGACAAAGAAATTTTGTGGGTCAGTATTGCCCGTCTAAGACAAAAGTTGGAAGATAATCCCCATTCACCTGTTCATATCATTACCAAGGCAGGATTGGGATACCTTATGCCCCCAGTGGATAACTCGAATTTAAGTTCAGGAGGGTAAAATGTTCGCATCATTTGAAGAAAAAGGGAAGATTTTCACGCAGGTTATCAAAAAACTGCCCGTGAAGGTAATCATTCAAATAAATAGTCAAACTATTCATGGCAATATTCATATTCGCCCTGAGCAGCGCATAAAAGATGAGATAAATGGGGGTGAAGTTTTTTTGGCTGTCACTGAAGCCCATATTTATAATCAGGCAGGGAAGTCCATACAGGAAACGGATTTCATGCTCATCAATCGTGAACACATCATCTGGATTGTTCCCGTTGATGAACCGAAACCCGCCGGAGAGTAGGTATGAGCGCGGCACCTCAAGGACCTTTGCGACCTCCCGACCTGGTAAAAGTTAAAAACTACCTGATTTCTTCGATAAGTCGAGAGTTGGAAAATCATCCGCCTGGTGACCTCGAACGCCGCCAGGTAGTTACCACCTACCTCGAACAGGCTTATGCAAACACGAAACTGCAACTGGCGGAATCAGTGCGCGAACAGGTGTTTCGAGATGTCCTGGATGAGTTGCTGGGGTTCGGCCCGTTGCAAGCCCTTTTGGATGACCCAAACATCAGTGAAGTGATGGTGAATGGCTACAATAAGATTTATGTAGAACGCCAGGGAAAAATTATTAAAACGGATGTTACATTTGAAAATGATGAGCAGGTGTTACGCGTTATCGACCGCATCATTCTGCCCCTGGGAAGAAGAATTGATCAGGACAGCCCGTCGGTTGATGCCCGCTTACCAGATGGTTCGCGCGTTAATGCAGTGATTCCGCCGGTTGCAATTGATGGCCCCTCCATAACCATTCGGAAATTCGGTAAGGATAAACTGGATGTGGACCGGTTAATTGAATTTGGCACGTTGACCCAATTTATGGCAGATTTTTTGCAAGCCTGCGTGGTTGCCCGTCTGAATATCATCATTTCCGGTGGAACAGGCTCTGGAAAAACCACGTTATTAAATACGCTTTCCTCTTTTATCCCTGAAACTGAACGCATTCTTACCATTGAAGATGCAGCGGAATTGCGATTACAACAAGACCATGTTCTTCGGATGGAAACAAAAACACCGAATTTAGACGGTAAAGGGGCTTTCTCCATCCGCGACCTGGTCCGGAATGCCTTGCGCATGCGTCCAGACCGGATTGTAGTTGGTGAAGTACGCGGGGGAGAAGCACTGGATATGCTGCAAGCCATGAATACTGGTCATGACGGTTCACTGACTACCCTGCATGCCAACACCCCGCGGGATGCCATTTCGCGCCTTGAAACCATGAGCATGATGTCAGGTCTTGAAATGCCGTTAAAAGTGATTCGCGAGCAAATTGCAACAGCCATAGACGTAATCGTACAAATCAGCAGATTAAAGGATGGTACCCGGAAAATCACTTCCATTGCTGAAGTTTCTGGAATGGAAGGGGAAACTGTGGTCATGTCTGAGATTTTTAAATTTGAACAAACGGGTATTGGTGCCAACGGCGAAGTGGAAGGCATCATCAAACCAACCGGTATCAGACCTTTATTCAGTTCTCGTCTGGAAACTGCCGGTTATAAACTTGGTCCAGAAGTCTACGGAGCCAGTTTAGGCGAAATTTTCGCTCGCAAGCATTAATCCATCCTCCAGGAAGGAAATAATTATGGAAAAAGAACAACAAAGAATTCTGCTGCGACAGCGTAAACTTGGAGTATTGTTATACGATGCCCGTCTTGTGTCTGGTGCCAGCATCGAAACATGCGCCAGGTTGATGGGTGTACCTGTCGAGCAATATGAAAAATACGAGGAAGGTGTATTTTCGCCTTCCTTACCCGAAATCGAAACTTTTTCTTTTGGATTGAATATTCCACTGTCACATTTCCAGGGTGCATCATCCTTGACAACCCATTCTGCCAGGGCAGATGATACAAAATTGGGGCTGATTCGAACCTTGCGCCAAAAGATGATTGGGGCTCGCCTGATGCAGGAACGCACCAACTTGCGGATTGATACTGCAGATATTGCGCTCGTTGCCGGTTTATCCACTGAAGAACTTGAGCAGGTTGAAGCAGGCAATCTTCCCCTGGCACTACCGCAGCTGCAGCTTATTGCAGAAATGCTGGATATTAAACTGGAATCGCTTTTTGACCACCAGGGTATGATTGGGCAATGGCGCAGGCAGAAAGAACGAAATGATGAATTCGAAAAACTGCCAGCCAATCTGCAAGATTTTATTGGAAATCCAACCAATCGACCCTACATTGACCTGGCTTCCCGGTTAAGTGAAATGGATGCAGAAAAATTGCGCACCATTGCTGAAAGTATTCTGGAAATCACGTACTGAACTTTATGCCGGACAATACAGCAGAAGAATTGGCAAACCAAGCCACAAACGCATATCAGCACAAAAAGTACCTCCAGGCAGCGGAGCTATTTGATATTGCCGCAACACGATATGAATCAGAAAGTAATCCTCTGATGGCTGGTGAAATGAAGAATAATCGCAGTGTCGCCCTGCTGCAAGCCAATGATGCAGCTGGGGCTTTGCACGCAGCACAGAACACCGACACGCTGTTCGCTGAAATGGGTGATACAACCCGCCAGGCAATGGCATTGGGTAATCAAGCGGCTGCACTCGAAGCATTAGGGAAATTTCAGGAATCCCTGGAAAAATACCAGCAGTCCTCTGAATTGTTAAAAGGTTCAGGAAACCAGGAGATGCATTCATTAGTCTTAAAACGGATTTCTGCATTGCAAATTCGAACAGGTAAACCGCTAGAATCGATGGCAAGCATGGAAGCCGCATTGAATTCCAGCAAACCAACCAGCATGAAAGAGAAACTTCTTAAAAAACTGCTCTCAATTCCCTTCAAAAAAGGCTGATTCTGGGTGACCAATCCGCTTGATTTTCTATTATCCGGTTCCCGCACTGCATACACCCGCCCGGCAACAATCCATGATAGCAGCGGTTTGCTAAATTTGATGCAGACCACGCATTTCGTTCACCGCCATCTGGATTGGCTTCAACCCCTCGAATGGCTTGGACATGAGCCTTTCTGGCTCATGGAAAATTCATTACGCATGCAGGCTGCCCTTGCAATTCCCGCCGACCCGCCAGGTGTTGCCTGGATTCGATTGTTTGCCTGCTCTCTGGCAGTCAACCTGAAGGATTCCTGGGACCTGCTCTTGCAGAACTGCCTGACCTTTTTTGACGAAGAGCCTGCCTTGATTGCTGCCATTGGTCTTTCGCCATGGTTCACCGAATTATTAGACTATTCCAACTTCACCCACTACCAGGATATCGTGGTACTGGAACGCAGCCTGGAAGTCGAAAAACCAGAACAATTTGCAGCAGTCACCATCCGCCCTGTCCAGAGTACAGACCTGGTCAGGGTATTGGCAATTGACCAGACTGCATTTGAACTTATCTGGCAGGTATCTGAAGCCGGATTAGCCCATGCAGTTCAAGCGTCTGCCTATACCAGTGTGGCTGAGATTAATGGGGAAATTGTTGGATACCAGCTCAGTACTGGCAGTCATTTCAGCGGTCACCTGGCGCGCCTGGCTGTGCTCCCGCAATTTCAAGGGCATGGGATTGGTGCAGCACTCGCAAAGGACATGCTTTATCACTTTCAAGGCACGGGGATACCAGGTGTCACAGTGAATACCCAGAATAGCAACCATGCCTCCCTCCATCTCTACCATAAGCTTGGTTTTCACCTGACGGATGAACGATTCCCGGTATATTTATTGGATAAATCTGCACCAATTTCACCAAAATAAAGCACCACCCAATACGCTGAAGTGTAAGGCAATACCTCCACTGGACAAACCTTATCCTTTATGGCAAAATCATTTCATATTATTATCTAAGGAGTTTACATGAACCCGACAGGCAAAGAAGAACCTGTACGTCAACAATCCGGGCAAAAAAGAAACACAAGCAAGCGTTCTGAATTGCGTGCCCGCCGTCATAAAGAACAAATTCGAAACCGGTTTATCACAATCGCAGCCATTGTTGTTGCTGCTCTTGGAATTGCTGCCTTGTTGATTATCCCCAACCTGCCGAAAAAGGTGAACCTTTCCGAGATTGCCTTACCGGAAATCAAGATATTACCCCAGGCAGATCTGAACACGTTGGGCGACCCCAATGCTCCGATTAAGGTCGAAGAGTTTTATGATTTTAATTGCAGCCACTGCCTGGATTATGCATTAAATCAGGAACCAGGCATCATCGAGAAGTATGTCGCCACGGGAAAGGTTTATTATGTGTCCTATGCCTTTCCATTTTTAGCCCCAACATCTACCACCGCAGCGGAAGCGGCATTTTGCGCCATGGATCAGGGTAAGTATTGGGAGTATAAAGAGACCCTCTTCCTGAATTCCAGCGGTGGAATAGTGGATGCTTTCGGCAATGACCACTTGTTTGCTTATGCAGAGAAATTAGGGCTGGATGTAGATCAGTTCAAAGCATGCTTTAATGGCACCGAATTTGAACAAAGAATAACTGCAGATATGGCGTATGGCAGCAGCATGGGGGTTACCGGTACACCTTCATTCCTCGTAAACGGCGTGTTATTCAGCCGGGCAGACCTGGAACAGGCGATCCTGGATGCATTAAATTAACTTTTACTACTGTTAAAACAAAAAACTTCCGGTAATCGGAAGTTTTTTGTTATTGTATTAAGGTAGGCTGATTTTCAGCCATACCAGAACTAGCCACAAAGAAAGGTGCCAGTACCAGGGCAGGTAAAAAATTTGCTGATCGGATAGGTTTTATTTCAAGCAAACTTCCAATTGCAATTGCCAGTAAAATTACCCCTCCGGTAGCACTCATTTCTGTAATCATGCCTGTTGTAAAAAATGCCTGGGCTTGTGCCGCCAACAAAGTTATCGCTCCCTGGTATAGCAGAACAACCAATGCTGAAAAGAGCACTCCCAGTCCCATACTGGCAGCAAAAGCCAGTGCGGCAAAACCATCCAAAATGGATTTGACCAGTAATAACTGGTAATCCCCTGTCAAGCCATCCTGAACGCTGCCCAAAATTGCCATGGGTCCTACGCAAAATACCAGTGAAGCCGTCAGGAATCCACGGACAAACTTTTTCTGGCTGTTTTCATCGCCGCTGTTGACAAACTTTCGCTCCAACCAACCGCCAAAATTATGTAAACCCTGTTCAATCTGCCACCATTCACCCAGCAAGATACCAATTAACAGGCTCAGAATGACAATGATGGCATTTTGTGTTTTTATGAACATGGATATCCCGTATGCCAGGGTGAACAAACCCAAACCAGCAACAACAGTCTGTCGCAGTTTTTCGGGTAGTTTTGCACCCAGCAGGCATCCCAGTGTTCCCCCCACTAATACTGTTACAACGTTAATGAAAGTTCCTATCATGATGTTTTTGCCAGGGTTGGCGCGTCCTTACCATTGGATTGAATTGTCGCTAGTTCAAGTAAAAAACAAAAAGAAGATAAGCGATTGAGGTATTCGAGGATATGGATGTTCTGGATTAATCCAGCGTGAAACATTTCGGCAGCTCTTCGCTCCGCCCTGCGCACCACTGTCCTTGCCACATCCAGAGCAGCGGCTGATGGATTGTCCCCAGGGATGATGAATTGCCTCGGTACCTCTGTACCTGCCTCGAGTGACGCAATCTGGTCTTCCAACCAGGTTACATTTTCACTGGTGATGCTTTCGAACGAATCGATATTCTCCGGGCTGGCTGCAACTTCAGACATCATCCGGTACAGGTCGCGTTGAATAGAAATAACCAACTCCACCCATTCAGGTTTTCCCGCATAAACTGCGAGCCATTCCCAATGCTGCGTTGGCTTCATCAATGATACCCACAGTCTCAATTCGCAGGTCATTCTTTTTCACCCTGCCTTTACCCAGCAGGCTGGTCATCCCATCGTCGCCGGTGCGTGTATAAAATGGAGTCATCTTTCTTCCTCGCTTGTTTTACATCGACAGGTAAAGATACCAGTATTGATCCTGTGGAAAACCCGCTTGCAATACTTCTTCCCAAACAAAAGGACCAGGTTTGGAGATAAGGCGTAATCGTGAATCCAGACCTGAAAGCATGGCATCTTCCTGGATGCGGCTGTGCGTCTCATCAGTCAACAGGTGGAGAATTACCCGCCAGCGAACTTGATGACGATACCCTGCCAACGAGTGCTCGCTGCTGTCTGCCCAATCCTGTACGCAGTTTCGCCATAAGGTTAATCTGGCTATAACTTCTTTATCCGTCTTGTTAATCCAATTCGATTTCCAGCGTTGTCGAATTACTGCAATCTGCTCGTGATAGTCTTGCAGCCGTTTTTGCAGCTCTGCCTGCCAATTGACTGCATCCAATCTTGCCAGCGTAACCAGGAGGTTCCCAAGTGTAAGTTGAAGCATTCCCCTGCTTGATTTTGATCCACGAACACTGCCAAGCGGATAATACAACTGGGACGAAAGAAGATATTCTTCCAGAGAGTCTGCAGCAATTTCCAGATATGCCCAGTCCTGCTCCAGTTGTTCCATTTGTACAGCCTTACGGGGTTAATAAAATTTCGGTGGGCTGGGATGCTCGTGTTGCAGCCAGGTACCAGTCGGTAACGGTGGCAAAGCGGTCACTGCTGTCGAAGAGCGGACCTACCCGAACACCCAGAATTCGGGAATTGACTGCATACGAATAAACGGGATTATATAAGGGTAGAGCCGGAAGTTCATCGCTGAACACCACCTGGAAATTTCGATACAAGCGGGCGCGTTCAGCAATATCGGCTGTAACCCGGGCAGTTTCCAGATATTCGCTGGCAACCTTGCTATTCCACTGTGAATAGTTTTGTCCGCCACTGGCTTGTGCCTGGTCCCAAAACGGGTAAGGGTCAGGGTCGGGACTTCGAGTCAGGTTTAAATCAACCAATGCAGCCTGGTAGTCGCGTGCATCCAATCTTTCCAGCACCAGTTCTTCATAGGGAACTGCTTCCAAAGTCACTTCGACGTTAATTTCCGCCCAGTTCTTTTGGACGATTTCCGCCAGTAACAGGTGCAATTCATCATCAGGATAGAGTAAAGTAAAACTGAGGGCAATGCCGTCTTTTTCACGCACATCATTTCCCTCAGCGGCAATCACGTAACCCTCATCTCGCAATAAAGCACGGGCTGCATCCGGGTCATAAGGTGTAGTTTTCGTTCCATCAAAGTACGCCCAGGTATCCGGAAGAATGGGTCCATGAGCCAGAATTGCCTGACCGTTTAATACCTGGTCAATCATAGATTTGCGATTAATTCCCATGTAGAGTGCACGCCGCACAGCCACATCCTGGAAGAAAGCGGTTTCTGGGTCAGCCAGGTTGAAGAGAATGATTGCCACCTGTGGCAACCTGCTGGTGTATATTGATAAGTTGGGCTCTGCCAGTGCTGCTTTCAAGATAGACTCGGAAACTTCGCTGATGCCCTGCACTGCACCATCCCGATATGCCTGCAATGCAGTTGGCGCATCCGGATAAAAGCGGAAGACGAGCTCATCCAGGAACGGTTTTGAACCGTAATATCCTTCATACGCAGATAATACCAGTCCAGTAATTTCGCCATTATCCACGATGAACCGGTCAAACTTGAATGGACCGGTTCCCACTGGCTGCAGATTGAAAGGCGCATCCACCAGCTGCTCCAGGCTCATATCATTCAACAAGTGGCGGGGTAAAATGCCAAAGGAAAGGTAATCCAAAAATGGAGCAAATGGCTCCGGCAGGCGGAATTGAACCGTGTCAGTACTCAGTGCAATTACTTCAATATCGTTCCAGAATGTTTTCAAATCATCCGGAATGGTGGAGTCATCACTGCGCAACAAATCCACGGTAAATAGAATATCGTCTGCAGTAACAGGTGAACCATCATGCCAGGTTGCATTGGGACGCAAGGCGAAATTATAGATGGTGCCATCCTTGGTCACTCCCCAGCTTTCTGCCAGGTCAGGCTGCGGAACACCCCGTCCGTCAAAGTGGATCAGTCCGCTAAATATCAACCGATCAATGTCCCGGTCAGGTTGATTGCCAGCATCCAGTAATGGGTTAAGTCGTTGAAAACTGCCGACAACCGCTTCAGTATACGTGCCGCCTCGTGTTGGAGTCGGTTGAGCGGTTAAACTACCCTGGGGTTGTTCAATAATCAATAGAATTCCGACCACGAGACCGGTCAGTAATAAAATTGCAATTTGCCATCGAAATCTTTTCATAGTCTAATTATATATACAAAAGGGCGTTCTCCCTTGACGGAGAGCCGCCCTTATACTGGAAATATCGTATAGATTCAAAGGGACCCTGCGGGAGCACTCCTGACTAATCAGGTTTCCTGCTTCACAGTATTATTGACGTGGGTTAGACAATGTTCCCAATGAGAACAGTTGCCAGAGTCAGGATGAAAAATACGGCACTCAGGATGATGGTAATCCAAAAAAGTGTTTTCTCAATCCCACGGCGGGCACTAAAAACACTGCCTGAATCGCCTCCACCACCGGACCAGCCACCCAACCCGATACCCTTATTTTGTAGAATAACACTGGCAATCAGTGCGATTGACGTTATAATCAGCGCAATGTAAAAATATCCTTGCAGGTTCACGCGTATCCTCCATTCTTTTCTATAGCACACCGATTATACCTGTACCAGACTGGAATCGTCAACCACAATGACCGAGTTGGTCCTCAATCTTCACATGCACACCACATATTCTGATGGGAAAGCAACCCATGCAGAAATTGCGCAGATTGCCCTGGATAGTGGTTTTCTGGACGTGATCATTGTTACTGACCATAATGTGTATGTGAAAGACGTTGAAAAATACTATGAAGAAAATAATCGTAAACTATTACTGCTGGTCGGCGAAGAGATTTATGACCAGGCACGTGCACCACAGAAAAACCACCTGCTGGTTTTTAATACCAATCGTGAACTGGCAACTTATGCCCGTGACCCGCAGCGTTTGATTGATCAGGTTTGCAAGGCGGATGGATTGAGTTTTTTGGCGCACCCCATCGATCCTGCCATGCCGGCTTTTAATGAAACGGATATATCCTGGGAATCCTGGGACGTACATGGCTACACAGGGTTGGAGCTTTGGAATGGCTTTAGTGAACTGAAAACGGTGGTGCATTCCAAATTGGATGGTTTGTATCACGTTTTCTTCCCCGAATTAATTGCCCACGGACCCATCCCGGAGCTGCTGGATGTATGGGACAATTTATTGGCGGAGGGACAGCAATTAGTTGCGATCGGTGGATCGGATGCCCATGGCCTCACCCGCAAACTTGGTCCATTTACGAAAACAATTTTTCCCTATCAATTTCACTTCCGCTGTGTGAACACCCATCTCATTACACCTCAAGCCCTCTCTGGTGACCTGTTGACAGATAAACGCATGATTTATGATGCACTCAAGAAAGGGCATTGTTTTATCGGGTATGACCTGCCTGCTCCAACCAATGGATTTCGTTTTACTGCCCAGGGGCGGGACTGCAGTGCCTCGATGGGTGACGAGATTGTCTCACCAGAAAGTATTACCTTCCAAATCCGAACCCCTGCTCTTTCGGATATCCGCCTGTTGCGTCATGGTGAAGTAGTTGCCAAATGGAATAATCGCGAGGTTTGCACATACACCACAAAAACACCAGGTGCTTACCGGGTGGAAGTAAGTACATATTTTCTTGGCAAACAACGCGGATGGATATACAGCAATCCGATTTACTATAAAAACAAATGATTAAGAATAACGTAACCCGCTTATTGGATACTCGCAAGGTTTCTTACCAGGCTTTTGAATTGCCGCCTGAAAAGGTGGGAGCTATTGAAACCGGCCACCTGCTTGGGGTACCTGTGGCGCAAGTATTCAAAACGATTGTGGTGAAGCGGGAAAGGGCAGGAAAACCCATCCTGGCTGTTGTTTCCGGCGACCATGAAGTGGACTTGAAGAAACTGGCAGCCGTGGTTGGCGAGAAGAAAGTGAGTCTGACCACCCAAAAAGAAGCGGAACAAATCACCGGTTTGCTCACTGGCGGAATTTCTCCCCTGGCATTGATTAACAAAGGATTTCAGGTGGTACTGGATGATACTGCCAGCCAGTTTGAGCAAATTCATATATCGGGCGGTCAAAGAGGGCTTAACATCCGCCTGGCAGTAAAAGACCTGATAGCGCTAACCCAGGCGCGCCTCGCTTCCATCGCATCAGATACTGCCAACCCTTAAGCCCAGTTCGCTGGTTGTTTGGGCAACCTTTGGAACCAGTCCTGAAAACCTTTATTATCATTTATCCCTTGTAGTATTGCCGCAACGAATTCAAACAAGTCATCAATTTGTGCCAGAACCTCCTGTATAATTATCACAAGATGAAAACGACATTGGATGTATTTGAATCGAGTCTGCAAAAGTTGGTGGAAGGAATTCCGCAATTGCTGCGGGCAAATCGACCGGCAGACTTTGCGCGCAAGATTAGCCTAGCCATGCAGTCATCCATGGAATATCACGCCAATGGTAACGCCCTCATTCCGTCCAGTTTTACCTTATATATTCACCCTGAAACGCATACCAGGCTGCTCAGCCCGCAAGACCTGATTGACAGCCTGATTCAAGCCATCCAGAAGGCTGCCAACGAGCAGGGTATTACTTTTGTTGATGAACCCTCGATCCGGTTTGAAATGGATGCTGCTCTTGCAAGGAATGATATTCGCGTCAGCCTGAATACCCAGCCAGAACATCTCAGCATGACGGCTGCAGTGGATATTTCCACTCCTACACTGGCGGAATCTCCTCCCTTGCCCCAGGATGCATATTTAATCGTGGAAGGCAGGGATACCTTTCCCCTCCTGCTGCCTGTAGTAAATATTGGCAGGAGAGATGACAATCATCTCGTAATTGAAGATTTGCGGGTATCCCGTAATCATGCGCAGCTCCGGGCAGTCAAAGGGAAATACATCATTTTTGATTTGAACTCTACCGGCGGCATCTTCGTCAATGGACAACGCATTTCGCAGGCAACTTTAAGTCCCGGGGATGTAATTTCCCTGGCTGGTTTTACGATGATATTTGGAGAATCCAGTACACCTTCCTCTGATGATACGGATAGGATGCCTAAACTATGAGTGCTGTTCTCGTTCTTCTGCTTCGTGTCTTATTGGCACTTTGTCTTTATGGTTTTCTCGGATACGTCCTGTATACTTTATGGCAGGATTTGCGTATCACCAGCCAGATAGTAAGCACCCGAAAAATACCACCGCTTTCCATTGCCCGCCTGGAGCAAACCCCATCCGGCGGTAAATCTTTTACCAACCCTGAAGTGATTTTGGGACGCGACCCGGGTACCGATTATCCCATTTCCAACGAAACAGTCTCAGCCCGGCATGCCCGCTTTAGTTATCATCATAACCAATGGTGGATCGAAGACCTGGGATCAACCAATGGTACATTTCTCAATGATGAACGGCTTTCAACTCCAACTGTGGTGATATCCAGTGACCTGCTGCGCTGCGGCAAGGTAGACCTGGTTGTTACGATTGAAAGTCATCCTTAACTGGCTTGCGAACAATTGCCAGGAGTGAACTTCCCTTTCTGAACCTCCCTCCAAGTTTCAACCACCCTGTTTCCAATCGAAGGAACTGCACCAGGATCCAATTAAGGATTGCCGGTACCTGTAATTCCTGCATGGAACGCTCATGTATCCCAATTTGTCCAATTTCAGTGTTTTCTTTGTTCTTCTTACCCCTGCGTCTAACCAAACCAGCGGGTAGGTCAGGCTCATAAAGGCAGTTAAAGATATCACTTCATAACCAGCAGCAAGAAGAACATCTCTCAATGTAATGGCAGTGTATCTGCGCACATGATGGCTTGCTTCGTCAAAATAACTCCACAGCTCCGGCCCTGCAGGAACAGTTATCACTGCGTATCCGCCATCCACCAAAACTTCACCTAATAATTCCAGCATTCCCCGGTCATCGGAAATATGCTCCAGAACATCAAACAAATCTAACCAGGTGAAATTTTTGCCCAAATGGTAAATGGGCAACATCCGCTTGTACGAGTGGACATTTCACCCGCAGCTGCGCCAGGCGCAGCCCTGAATAGAATAAATCGCTGCCAATCAGCTTTCCCTTGTGGCAGTTTTCTTCCAATACCCGCAAGGTATTGCCATCTCCACAACCAAGTTCCAAAGCACGGTAATTTTCAGGAAGTACAGAATCGAGCCGACTGGCGACATCTGACAGGATCCGGTTACGCGTGATGAACCAGAAATGCTTATCCTCTGCCTGAAAAAGGGGCAGAAAATACTTCTGGTCGTAGCTCGTTCTTTCACTCATTGGTGCAATTGTACAGGAAAAACCGCATAAATATGGGATATGGGCAGTTGATTTTAATGCCTGGATTCGCTGAAATTAATTTGACATTAATATTTGGGAATGCTACAATATTTATGTTGGATGCCAAGTTGTTTTCACTAGTCGTGGGGGAAACGCTTAAAGGCTTTGCCTTGACCTGCTAAACCACCCTGGGAGAACTACAGAAGCGCCTGAATTTTTTATGCTCACAAGGAGTGCAGTATGTCGGATAGAATCGTCGGAACAGTGAAATGGTTCAATAATACAAAAGGTTTTGGTTTTATCTCTCAAGAAGACGGACCTGATGTATTTGTCCATTATTCGAAGATTAGTAGCGATGGCTACAAATCTCTCACTGAGGGTCAAAAAGTCGAATTCTCAGTAGAACAAGGCGCCAAAGGGTTGCAGGCAGTTGATGTGACTGTAGTAGAGTAATTTAAAAACATAATCTCACCCACAACTACCCATTTTTAGCGGGCAGAAAATAAAACAAGCCAACATGCTCCTTCTTGGAGAGGGAATTTGTTGGCTTGTTTACTTGTCAAAGCAACTGCAAGTATGCTATGATTTTGCAGAGTGTTTTTCCATACACACCCGGAGGAATCATGTCAGAAAAACCAATACTTGGTGTAATCGGTGGATCCGGTTTATATAAGTTTGCAGCCTTAAAAGATGTGGAAACAATTGAATTGGATACTCCGTTTGGAAAACCATCCAGCCCTATTTTTATCGGCAGCCTGGCAGACAGACGGGTGGCGTTTTTAGCCCGGCACGGCGTCGGACATTTTCTCAGTCCAAGTGAAATCAATTATCGTGCAAATATTTATGCCTTAAAAATGCTCGGCATTCAACATGTCGTCAGCATCAGCGCATGCGGTTCGCTACGTGACGATTTTGCGCCAGGGCACGTTATCGTCCCCGACCAGTTGTTTGATTTTACCCGCTCAAGAATGCGGTCATTTTTTGGAGACGGGATAGTGGCGCATGTCAGTACTGCAAATCCTTTCTGCACTGCCCTTTCCAACCTGGTTTACCAGGCTGCTTGTTCCACGGGTATCAACAACGTGCATAAAGGCGGCACCCTGATTACCATAGAAGGACCACGCTTTTCCACCCGTGCAGAATCAAATCTTTATCGCACCTGGGGCATGTCCCTGATTGGGATGACTGCTGCACCAGAAGCATTTTTAGCCCGTGAAGCCGAATTATGTTATAGCACAATGTCACACGTGACTGATTACGACGTCTGGCATGTAACGGAAGAACCTGTAAGTGTTGAAATGGTCATCAGGACGTTGCAGCAAAACACCCTGGCTGCCCAACAGGCAGTGGAAAATCTCGTTAAAGTCCTGGATACCGATACCCCATGCGATTGCCAGAATGCACTGGCTGATGCAATCATTACAAATCCTTCGGTAATCTCTGCAGAAACTCTCGAAAAGTTCCAATTGTTAGTTGGAAAATACTTACCCCAGGTGAATCGTCTCTTCCCTACCTCTCTGGCTGGAAAAGATAGAACCCAAAGCACATTGATGATTTTGGGGACTATCTTCCTTTTCCTCTACTCTCTAATTCTCACGCTTTCACCGGCTGTCCGCCTGCACTCCTGGCAGGTGGCTTATCGTTGGACGCATTGGATTGGTTTTATCGTATGGCTGGCAGGTTTTGTTCTGATTCATCGTCTGACGAGAAAATGGATGCCAGATCGTGACCCTTACCTGTTGCCCATCATTGCCTTGCTGAGTGGGTTGGGATTGCTTACCATCTGGCGCTTGGATGGCAGTAACACAATTTTGGGTGGTTTCGGGCTGCGGCAAACAATCTGGTTGGCACTGGCTTTTGGTGTTTTCACCCTTGGGCTGCGTTATCCCATTTTTCTTACCTGGTTAAGGCGTTACAAGTACCTCTGGTTGACCGGCGGATTGCTGCTAATGGTTCTTACCTTCATTATAGGAACCTATCCTTCAGGTGTGGGACCTCGGCTGTGGTTGGGTTTCGGCGGTCTGTATATTCAACCCTCCGAGATACTCAAGATTTTGCTGGTCGTGTACCTGTCTGCTTACCTGGCGGATAAACTGCCTGTCAACCTGAGTTTGATTCAATTGTTAGCCCCTACAGTCATTTTAATAAGCGCAGCCACGCTGTTGCTATTAGCCCAGCGTGACCTTGGCACTGTAACCATTTTTATCCTGCTTTACTTCACAATTATCTACCTCGCTTCAGGGAAACGGCGAATTCTCCTGATTGAAGCAGCCATTATTCTGGCTGCGGCAATTGGTGGTTATTTTGGTTTTGCAGTCATTAAACTGCGTATCAACGCCTGGCTTAATCCATGGTTTGATCCAGGTAACCAATCCTATCAGCTCGTGCAATCCCTGTTGGCGGTTGCCAATGGAGGCTTTTTAGGCAGCGGTCCCGGCCTGGGAAGTCCAGGTGTGGTGCCGGTCTCACACTCTGATTTTATTTTCTCCAGTCTTGGAGAAGAATTGGGATTGCTGGGAACCAGTGCAGTGGTGTTGTTATTCGCAATTCTCACAGTCAGAGGGATATTAACCGCACTGCACGCCAAAAATGCATTTCAACGCTATCTTGCAGCCGGAATAACCATGTACCTTGGCATCCAGGCTGTTCTCATCATGGGTGGTAACTTACGACTTCTTCCGTTAACTGGCGTTACCCTTCCCTTTGTTTCATATGGTGGTTCATCGCTGCTTACGGCATTTTTTGCAGGACTGATATTGCTGTTAATCAGTAATCAACCCGAAGAAAGTCCGGCATACCTTGTTTTTGCTTTTCCCTACAAACTTGCTGCAATTGGAATTGTGACAGGTCTGGCAGCAGTTACCCTCATAAATGGATATTATGCCATTGTCAGTTCAGACAAATTATTATTGCGAAAAGATAACCCCCGTTGGGCAATCAATGACCGCTATGTTGTGCGCGGGGAAATCCTGGATCGGCAAAATACGGTAATTTCTCAAACAACCGGCAACACCGGTGAATACACCCGCACCCTTTTTTATCCTGACCTGAGTGCCACGGTCGGTTATTCCAACCCAACATACGGACAAGGCGGTATTGAAGCCAGCCTGGATGACTATCTGCGCGGCTTGCAGGGCAGCCCAAGCAGCAGCATTCTCTGGCAGGATATTCTTTACAATCAACCCCCTCCTGGATTGGATATCCGGCTGACCTTATCACTGGACTTGCAAAAATCCGCGGATGCACTTCTTGCAGAGAAAAAAGGTGCGTTAGTTTTCTTGAATGCCCAAAGCGGTGAAATTCTGGTCATGGCTTCGCACCCCACTTTTGACGCCAACCAGTTGGATGGCATGTGGGAAACCTGGAAAGCAGATGCCAATGCTCCGCTCATCAACAGGGCAACCCAGGGAGAATATCCGCTTGGCACCATTCTTTCACCATTTATGTTGACTGCCTACGAAGCGCTTGGAAACGCATTACCTGTATTTCCTGAAAGTTGGGATTATCAAGCCCAGGATGGCACAACCTGGAAATGTGCAATTGAACCAACCAGTAAATCCTGGTACGCTGCTGCGCAGGCTGGATGTCCGCTTGCTGCTGTAAAAATTGGTCAGCGATTGAACCTGATAAACCTGACGGATGTATATCATACCTGGGGTTTTGACGTTGCCCAAACGCTGCCGCTGGTTTCGGCTGAACCAGGGAGCCTTACTTCATTGAAAAATCTGGAATTGAGTTCACTCGGGCAGGATAATTTCCGGGTCAGTCCTTTACAGGTTGCCCTGGCAGCGGCTGCCTTCAGCTCTGGTGGTCAGCGACCTGCTCCACTTGTTGGCAATGGCTGTTGAAACTCCTGCAGCAGGCTGGGTGATTTTACCGGTGAATTCACCTTCACCGACATATCCCAAGAATATCATCGCATCCAGTGTTGAAAATCTTACCATTCCTGGAACAGCCATCTGGCGGGCAGTGGGTCAGGCACAAACAGAAGAAGGTATTATCACCTGGGCAATCGCTGGTACGGTGGCTTCCTGGCAGGGAACTCCTCTGGCTATGGCATTGGTGATAGAGGAAGATAATCCATTCCTGGCAATTCAAATCACCAACCAGATGCTGGCAGAAGTCATGCAATAATCCTTACAAATTTCCGCTTTCCCACTTGCAATACCCCGCCTTTGGGAAAGATTTGCATGGCATCACCCAGAACCTCACCATCCAATTTCACCCCCTTTTGTTCCACGAGACGGCGGCCTTCACTGCGGGTTGCAGTCATCTCTGCAGCCAACAGCACATCCAGTACGGTTTCGTCCCCTTTTAATCGATATTCTGGCATGCTTTCCGGTACGGCATGTTTCTGGAACAATTGTATAAATGACTGCTCGGCTTGTTCAGCCTCACTGTCAGATATAAAAAGTGCTGACCACTTCACGCGCAAGTTTCATCTTGGCATC
This sequence comes from uncultured Chloroflexia bacterium, assembly GCA_963793615.1. Classification (GTDB taxonomy): domain Bacteria; phylum Chloroflexota; class Anaerolineae; order Anaerolineales; family Anaerolineaceae; genus UBA4782. The sequence goes on along the minus strand of CAWCAN010000016.1, from coordinate 58,087 downwards.
CCGTGGATGAATTCTGTCACGTGCAATATCACTTTCAAGTGCAGCAATCTCATCCGGCAGCCAGCGGGTCACCAGGCGGAAGAATTTGGGCATGGCTTTATCTGGAATAGACATTAACTTGCCGTACATATCCTGGGCGTCGGTTGAGATGGGAATATCGTTTCCCAGGGACTTACTCATTTTTAATTCACCATCCGTTCCTGGCAATATGCCCAGGATGATGGCAATATTTGGCTTGGCACCCAGGTAAGTCATCACTTTTCGAGCAGCGGTAACAATATTAAATAATTGATCCGTACCGCCGATCTGAACATCCGCTTGCAGGCTGAACGCATCATATCCTTGCATAATGGAGTAAAAAGTCTCGTGCAGGTAAACAGCATCGCCCCGATCCCAGCGCAATCTGGAAATTCTCGCGGGTTAAAAACTGCTGCACGGTAAAATTCGATGCCAGGTGAATTAGTTGGGCAAAAGTTAACCTTCGCAACCATTCGGCATTGTATCTTATCGTCGTTTTTTCCCGGTCCAATACCCGAAAAGCCTGTTCGGCATATGTCCGGGCATTTTCTGCCACTACAGCCGGGGTTAATTGTGGGCGAAGAATATCTTTGTCTGAAGGATCCCGATTAATGAAGTGTAGTTTCCGATTAAGAAAGTGACATCATGCCCCAGCTCCTGGAACTGGCGCATCTTGCGCATGGTGACCGTGTGTCCCAGGTGCAGGTCGGCTTTGGTGGGATCGTAACCGGTATAGATGCGCAGCGGGCGTCCTTCTTTTTTGGATTCGATCAATCTCTCACGCAGTTCGGTTTCCATCGTCTGCCTCAGATTGTCGTCACCATACTCGGTACCCTGCATGAGTAATGCGACTTGTTCATCTATATTCATTATTCCTCCACACCAGGCATTAATTTCCAGGCAACATGGGTAATTGCGATTTAATGCAATGAAGTCCTGGAAATAATCCAGGACAGCCATGCCTGACCTGTCAACCTCGTATTATACTGGAAAATTTTAGCGCAGCAGGTTGTTAAGTGCTTGCTGCACTTCCGGGAATGAGAAAACAAAACCGTAATCCAACAATCTTTTTGGATACACTTGCTGCCCTTCCAAAACAAGCATACTCATTTCACCAAGCAAGATTTTCAAAGCGAATGCCGGCACCGGCAGCCAGTATGGTCTGCGCAGGGTATGAGCCAGCATTCGACCAAATGCATCCATACTGACCGGATTGGGTGAAGTCAGGTTATAATACTCCCTTGCTTTCCTTGTTCTCAATCAAAAACCGAATACCGGAAACCACATCTTGTATGTGAATCCACGACCACATTTGCTTACCATCGCCCAATTTTCCGCCTATAAAATTGCGAGTGGTCAATAACAGATTTTTTAGAAAAGCATTATGCAAATCCATCACTACGCCAGTGCGAATGATTACCCGGGATACACCCATGTCCTCAACCGGTAATGGTGGAATCCTCCCATTCGACAGCCAGGCGGGACAAAAAATCATCCCCAGGAGCAGCCGAACTCATCAACCTGCCCGGGATATTTGGATCCATAATATTCCAACAGCAGATGCCTGTACCAGTAATCGTGGTTTTTGTTCTGCAGACTGCACTGCAGACACCATCGCCTTGCCAGCCTGTATTCGGCTGTTGCGTAACTTTTCTTTTTGTTTTAAAGTCCATCTGCCTGCTGAAAGGTTTTCACCTGCCAGGTTAATTAAAATCGTATTTTCATCGATCAGGTGCTGCCAACCATTCCCAGACTTACCATCCCAAAGCGTCGCGACTACACCATTCGGTAATTTGCTCCGGCCGGGATTTCGACTGAGCGCATAAACTTCGTATCCCGCCTGAACCAGATTACGTCCGAGTGCAGAACCAATTAATCCGCTGCCACCACTGATAATAACTTTCATGATTGATTTCCTCATCTTCATTATAGTCACTGATATGAATAACTTCCATGTGTATGTTGGTTCCTGTATAAGGTTTATACAACCTTAAGCGAGAATAAACTCGTGCTATAATCCTGCTATTGGATTGCGTATGGAACCGGTACTTGTACTTAATGCCAACTTCGAACCAATTCATGTATGTGAAATGCGTCGGGCAGTGGGTCTGGTATTAACGGAAAAAGCCGCACTGGTTATCAATGGACGTGGATTTATTCACACCAGCAACAACTTGTTTCCGAAACCTTCTGTCATCCGCTTGCAGCACATGGTACATGCCCCGCGTCCTTTCGTAAGACTGAACAGGCGTGAAATTTTCCGCCGGGACCAGCATACCTGCCAGTATTGCGGCAAACACACCCTGGAATTAACCATCGACCACATTATTCCACGTCACATGGGGGGATTGCACAGTTGGGAAAATGTCGTGGCTGCCTGTCCATCCTGCAATCATCGCAAAGGCGGAAGGAAGCTTGAAGAAGCAAAAATGCGCCTTCTGCATGTTGCCAAAGAACCACCCCACTCCGCCTATTACTTGTTCAGCCGATTCCTGGTTGAAAATTCGGATTGGGAATCGTTTCTGTCGGGGTGGTAGGACTTTCTGAATTTTCCAAACAGAAATTGAATAATAGAAGATCGCAAATCAATCTTATGTAATGTTCGAATATTCCTATGAAGTAGTAAAAATCACAGGCTCCAAAAGTGGAGCCTGTTTACTTTCAACAATTGTAGGCAACTTAGGACAAACCTGAAAATTTACGACAAATCGATCTCCATAAAATCTTCTGCCAGCGTCACCGGACCAGAAAATATATTGCTAGCCCTCATCCAGCATGCCTGCCAAATCGGGGTGTTTATAATCGTAATGGATCAAATACAGGTTTTTTACCCCCGCTTTTTTTGCAACCTCTGCAGCCTGCTCCGGTGAGGTATGCCCCCGGATTTCTCCTGCAGCCTCATGGAGTAATACATCTGCTCCCTGGGCGAGGTCAATTACAGCATCACACGGTTCCGTATCACAAGAATAAACCAGGCTCTTGTTCGATTGAAGAAAATCCACCTTTAATCCAAGTGTGGGTATCAGGTGATTAACCGGTGAGGAGGTAATACGTAAATTTGCGTTTTTAAATACCAGCTGCCTGGCTTGGGATGCAATCGTATGATAGCGCATGGCATAAAAATTTGGCCAGCTTTCATATCCATATAGCTGCATATTCTGATGAATTCTGGAAAGTGTGTATTCCAATCCATGCAGATGCAGTGTCTTTCGTCTGCCCTGCAGCCACATTACCATGAAGAAAAGCGGTGCTCCGGCGACATGATCGGGATGGAAATGGGTAAAGATGATATCGTTAAGTTGGTCCAGCTTTATGCCAATCTTTTCCAGTCGTTGAACCGGACTGCTCGAACAGTCGACAAGGATATGCGTATCACCGTCCTGTATGAGCAGGTGGGTATTATCGTGTGCCAGGTCCGGAATGGCATTGGCTGATCCAAGAACAGTCACTTTTGCCATGATTTATTCTCCCAGGTCAATTTTACATTAATCCGGGTTTTTATTTCAGGCTGATTTCTCATTAAAAATTCACTCCCCCTGGCGGGGGAGTGAATGATTTGCATCAGGCTTCATTTTTCTTGCGGTTCAAAAATCCTATCTCGTCCCGATGTGCCCATGCCAGCCAAACCAGTGACCCCACAAATAAAATTCCCATCAAAGTTTGATTGACATTAATTCCCACCACCGGCGATGGGTCAAGCCGGAGAAATTCCAACAGGAATCTCGCCAAAGGATATAGCAGCAGATAAAACCGGAAAATATCTCCCGGCTTTAACCAATCCTTCAGCCGGCTGCCCAGGTATAAAAGGAGTGCCATGATAAACAGGTTCCACAGAAATTCATACAGAAACAACGGGTGATATGTGGCAATTTGCTCAAAACCAGGCAAGCGGTGGGCAGCATCGATGGTGATTGCCCAGGGAAGCGTAGTAGGTGCGCCATAAACTTCCTGGTTCAGGAAGTTACCCCACCTGCCGACTGCCTGAGCCAGTGCAAGTCCAGGGGCAACCAAATCCATCCACATCAACATGCTCAATTTCTTTTTCCGCGCGTAGAACCATAAGGCGACCACCCCGCCCATCACTGCACCTGGAATTCCCAGATCCTCCCCGGCGGATGTTAATCGCATCCAACGGGTGGGTGAGATAATACATGGTGGTGATACCCTGTTCCACCATTGAAGCAGGCGGAGTCAGGATGTGCCATAACCTGGCTCCAATGATTCCCCCAATCAAAAGCCAGGGCATCATGTCCCAGGGAGTTTCAGGGTTTTCACCACGCAGTTTTGCCAGGTGTGATGCCAGATAAGTTGCACCCAATGCTCCTGCCATAATCAGCAGCGCATAATAATAAATAAAAAGCGGTCCAATCCAAAAACCTTCACGTACAAACATAGAAATTTACTTCCTTCCCGATATCCTTCGATAATCGCTTATTTTTTAGGTTCAGAGATAACATCAAGTTGTGCGTAAGCCTGTCTGCGCACATTCACAATTCGCTGTAAAGCAGTAAAATGCGAAAAAACAGCAATAATCCACAAGGCAATCGCAGGTATATTGAAAATCAACCCGGGAATCAGAATGATATACCGCTCAACCCGGCTGAGAAATCCGATTTTCAATTCATATCCCAACTGTTCCGCTTTTGAACGAATGTATGAGACCAGAACCGATCCGGTTGCTGCCAGGTAAACTGCGCCGCATGACCACCAATCATTTTGCACGAGAAAATAAATCAGCAGCCCGCCCAAAATGACAAATTCGGAGTATCGATCCGTTACTGAATCGACAAACGCGCCAAACTTTGAGGACTCCCCGTAGCCGCGCCATGGTGCCATCCAGGAAATCAACAGGCGCCATCAACAAAACAACAATACCGCCCCAGGTGATATGCCCGGTTGCAACCAGGGCTGCACCTGCAAAATGCCCCACAAGTCCCAGCAAGGTTACGGTATTGGGTTTAATCCCCAACCGGTTGAAAAATTTCGCAATAGGAAGGAACATCCCCTTGAACCACTGGCGCATCCAGTCGGTAAATGTTTTTCTTTCTTCCACTTTGGCTGTGCTTACAATTTGTTCTGGCATACAGGTAATCTTCTCTCTTCTCAATAATCGGATAATACTAACAGGTACAAAATAGTTCTGTCAAGCATCAAGCAGATTCATCACTTTCAGGTTCGTTGTCTTCATAGGGATCGGTACCATCATCTGCTGCATAAAATACTTCACGTTCTTTACCACCTGCCACGGCGGGACCAATGATGCCCTGTTCTTCCAGTTTATCAATCAGGCTTGCAGCCCGGGGATAACCCACCCGCAAGCGGCGCTGCAATAATGAAGCGGATGCTCTTTGGGCAGTGCGAACTACCTCGACAGCCTTTTGTAATAATTCATCATCAGGTGCTTCCCCCTGTGCTCTGACCAAATCTTCCCATGGACTGCTTTCCTGTTCCTCTGGATTGGCTTTCTTCCAGAAGCTGACAACCCGTTCAATTTCATGGTCAGTTACCATCACACCCTGGCAGCGTATTGGAGCTCCAAGTTCGGGTGACAGGAATAACATATCCCCCCTGCCCATTAATGTTTCAGCACCATTGGTATCAATGATGACCCGGGAATCAACCGATGAAGCCACCGTAAAAGACACCCGGGTGGGGAAATTGGCTTTAATCACACCCGTCACAACATCCGTGCTGGGTCGCTGGGTGGCGACAACGAGATGAATTCCAGTTGCGCGAGCCATTTGTGCCAGGCGGACGATAGCCGGTTCAGTCTGGTCAGGTGCACTCATCATCAAATCCGCCAATTCATCAATAATCAGCACAATGCGCGGCAGTGTTTCCAAATGCTTGCGCTGCATTTTGCGGTTGTAGCTGTCCAAATCCCGGGCATGCAGAGCTTCCAGTAAACGATAACGGCGTCCCATTTCCTCTACAGCCCATTGCAGCACACCCAGCATTCGTTCAATTTCAGTTTCCACTTTACCCAAAAGATGGGGCAAACCATTGAAACGTACCAACTCTACCATTTTGGGGTCAAGCATTGCCATGCGCAGGTCTGAAGGAGTATTATTCATTGCCATGCAGATTGCCAGCGATTGAATAAATACGGATTTTCCAGAACCAGTGGTGCCCGCAATCAAAAGATGGGGCATGCGGCTTAAGTCTGCGACTACTGGCTGACCGGAAACATTTTTTCCCATGGCAATGGCTAACGGAGAGGCAACCTGCTGAAACACTTCCGATTCCAGCATGCCGCGCAGTCTTACAATGGAAATCCGTTCATTGGGGACTTCGATCCCAATAAACGATTGCCCGGGTACCGGTGCTTCGATGCGGATTTTTCTGCAGATAGTGCCAGTGCCAGGTCGCGCTGTAAATTGGAAATTTGTGACACACGAATTTTCTGGCGAATCGGAATGCCATCAGGACCTGGCTTTTCTATAAAACCCGGTTCCACGGCATATTGCGTTACCGTTGGTCCAATCCGATACCCAACAACCCGTGCTGGGATACCAAATTCCAACAATGTCCTCTCGATTCCACTGGCGATAACGTGAATATTGCCTTCATCCGGTTTGCTGGATTGCTCTTGCATGAGGATGTGCAAAGGAGGCAGCCTGCCTTCCCGACCCATGTCCTGGTTGGTTGCCGATTGGGCTGGAACCAGAACAGACTTCTCTGCCTTGCCTGCGGTTTCAGGAGGGGATAATGCCTCCAATGGTTCAAGCACACCTTCCTGTAAATCCACCGGGTCTCCAGGTGCACTGTTCTGAAGGAATCAGCCAGCGATCAATAATTTTTACAAGTATTCCGGCAATGCCAAAACCAACTGCGGCAAAATAAATAAATACGAATATCAGGAATACGGTTCCCCAGGGTGGAGGAAGTACCCTGCTGACAATCTCAGCCAGCCCCCATCCGATATATCCGCCATCCAGCCCACTTTCCGCCCTCTCGATAAGTTGTCCACCGAAAAGGGATAATAATGCTACACCAACAAACAGAATCCCTTCCAATGCCAGTACCTGTCCAAGCGAAATAAATGTTCGCTTCCGGGCACCGCGCCAAAGCGCCATCACTCCACCCAATGCCAGGAGTGCGGTAAAGCCAAATGCACCCCAGCCAAACCAACGCCTGACAAAATTAGCCCAGGGAGTGATTACACTACCCTGGCTGATATTGAGCAATCCAAATAAAAGTAAAAACGCTCCTGCAAGCAGGAGTAAACCGACGATATCCCTTAAGAAACGGTCAAACCGCAGTGAAAACCCCGCCAGTGTTTCAAGCCAGCGGGGAATGTTGCGGGGTTGAGGTTCATCAGGGGGAGGGCTGGTACGGGTGGTACTGCGTCGCCGGTTTCCTGGTGAAGACGTCATGAATTGTTTACCAATCCTAACCCTAATCTGCGCCGATCCAGGTCAATATGCAATATTTCCACATTAACAGTTTGACCGGGATGCAGAACGCTTTGAAATTCTTTAGTATCTGGTGCCTGAATGGAACTATGGTGGATGAGACCTTCCACTCCATATTCAAGTCGCGCAAATGCACCAAAACGCATAATGGATGTAATCGTGGCAGGCAGAATGTCACCAGTTTTATATTCTTTTGCCAACAACTCCCAGGGATTGGTTTGCAGCCGTTTAACACTCAAGGCAACCCGGCAGTTTTCCTCGCAAACCTGGAGGACCAGGGTTTCCACTGTGCTGCCAACCTTCACCACGTCTGAAGGATGCTGGACCCTGCCCCAGGAAAGTTCGGAAACATGTACCAATCCTTCCACTCCCCCCAGGTCAATGAAGACCCCAAAATCAGTGATATTTGTAACCGTACCCATCACTTTTAAACCAGGCTGCAATGAATTAAAAGAGCTGCTTGCGTTTGCCGCATCCAGCCATGGCTGCCCGCTCGGATAACACGATCCGTTCCTGTGCCTGTTCACATTCAATCACCTTGAGGTCCAACACTTTACCCACGTAATCAGCAAGGAACGCTTGCCGTGCATCATCATCCAAACCACACGGCATATCCACTATATGGGAAACCGGTACGAAACCTTGAATGCCGTCGCTTACAACCAGCAAACCTCCCCGGTTAAATCCTCGCACCTCAAAAGGCACGACTTCGTCCTGCTCATAAAGAGTCCGGATTTTTTCCCAACTTTGCGCATCCAGCTTCTCCCCAGCCGGATAATCCTTCCCTTGTTCCCCTGACAAGCACGATGACCGAAGCTCTTGTCCTTCTGCCAATAAGGAAGTCCACCAGCCCTCATCCAGTGGTTCTGTCTCTTCCTTTTGTCCCAATAAATGATCGTTCACATTATTCCCTCACCCAGAAAAGTATAATTAATTTTTAACCTGGCTATGTGAGCACCCTCAAACTAAATCGTAGGTCCTGGGTTGCCAGTCTGGTTTTCCATTTCCAGGATTTCCTTGGCAACAGCCTCAATTGCAATCCGCTGCTTGCGATACAAGTCGGCTTCTGACATAGCCAATCGAAGCGCGACTTCCCGCACTTTTTTCCCCTCCAAAAATTTTAATTCCAGAATATTATACAATATCCAGTCCGCCGTGAAGCGGCGTTCCCCTTGTGGACGAACTCTTTCTACAGCCTGGCGCAAAACCATGCGCATTGCATTGGATTGGTTGCCATTATTTTCCTTTAGCGCATCTTGAACAACTTTCAGTTTCATCAATGGTGTGTCGGTTAAGCGTGGTCCACCCCAGTAATGTACCAGCGCATCCCGCACCCAAATTGCCATATCCGAAGAGGGTTGTGGTAGTTTTCCGGTAAGTAAGGTGGTGTTTCCATACCTGGCGGATGCACGTAATTGTTCAATAACTTCCATGTCAGGCGAAAATTCCTGGATGCTGGTGAAAATATCCTCCTGCAAACGCCTGTCACGTAAAGCCAGTGTAGCACGTTCTGCCAGGATTTGAAGTGCCTGTTTTGCATCCTCATCGAGAGTTTGGTCAGATGCTTCTGAAACACCCATAAGACCGACCAGGTTTCTTCCATTTTCCTGCTCTATCAGGGGAATCAACAGGTCCTTTCCCCACCGGAAATTGGCTTCCTGGTTTATTTTTTCCAGGTCCAGACCTTTTAATCGCTCCATATCCATGGATTCCAAAGTTGGTTTGCCAACCATGACCAGGCGGTTGATACCCTCCGGGTTAATTACTGCAATGTAGGCACCCTTTGACTGCAATCTGTCACAGACACCTGCCAATATCATTTCCAGGAATTGCTTCAAGTCATTGCGGGTTAATAACCGGTCTTCGAGCCGTCTTAATGTTTGCAGGTCTTCCCTGTCATTTCCCCAAAAAAGGAAACGCTCTCCCAGGGGTGCAAATAATGTGATCAGGTATTCAAGCAATAGAATTGTGCTGACCATGACTATCGGAACGATAGCAGAATAGTCTTCACCAAACAGCACACCCAGGCGGCGGGTGACAGTAACCACGCCCAGGGTTATTGCAGCAGTCGCCGGACCTCGCATCAACCATTTGAATAACCGGCTTTTCACCACCCGGTCTGGCCAGGGGGTACCAAAAAAGGCGACAGCATAAGCCATCACCACGATAAAAATAACAACAACCGTATTGCTGATTGCTGCCAGGGACCAAAAGATTAATGTGTGGGTTTTAATTATGCCTGAACCAAACAGGAGGAATGGGAATGAGCCTATGGCGGGTGCCAGTGCACCCGTGATGAGGTATCCCATCCTTCGCTTGCTGGTGGTTGTTTGTGAACGGCGATAACTTCGGGAAAAGTTATACCAGGCAGCCGCCATGAATACCAGGTAGTAGAGTGAAAATACATACGTAGCAAATTTCGGTTCAAGATGCGGTGCAGGAGCGCTGTCATAAATTACCGGACCCACAAACAAATCCAGGGGGATCAGCACCAGGAACATTAAAGATATCAGGTAGGCAAGAACTATCGCTATCAAGCGCTTCCCACGGCTCGATCTTCCTGTCGTTTCCAACAGGGCATTGGAAAACTGGAGGTAGATGGGAGGGAGCATGACAATTCCAATCCATTGCGCCCGCAAGAAAAAACTAATCAAGTTTGGATTGGTATTCGTGCTTGCCAGTGATTCTGCAGTAAAAACCACCACCACGCACGCCATAATGATTGCAAATGTTCTGGCAACACGGTCCCGCAGGTTAAACGCCAGAGCATATAAAAGCATTGAAAAAGCAGTAATGGCAACACCAGCCATTAAAATCTGGCTGATTGTCCGTAAAATTGCCTGAAACCAATCCAAGAAAAATTCAACCATTCAATCGTAATCCGTGCAGCCTAACGAATAATACCTGAAAAAATAATGGCAATATCATGATTGGGGTAATAATGGTCAATATACCCGCTAAATTCATATCCCAGCTTGTGGGATAGTTGAATGGCAGGATAGTTTTTGGATTGCATTTCGATGGATATGCGTTTAATATTTCGACTCGCACCCCAATCCTGGGCTGCCAAAACCAGGACGGTGGCGATACCCTGTCGTCGCAATCTATCGTTAACAACCAGGTCAGTGATCCAGATGGTGTTCTGGGCTATCTTTTCGCTTAATCGGACATAACCCACCACATTGCCTGCATAAATAGCAGCCAAAACCATCGATTGGGACAGCCATTCAGGGGTTATTAATGCAGGTGAACGCGGGTAATCAACTTTTACAGAGCGGGGTAATCTTGCCAGGCGAAAGCTGACTGCAACCTGGTTATCATCTATCGCCCGCTCCAATTGCCATACATGAGTGGTTTCGTAGCGTGCATCCAGGTTAACCAGGGCAGGCAGGTCAGATTTTTGAGCAGGACGAATTTCAATTTCTGGCATATATTCTCTCCAAGATTTGGTTACGGTGCAACCACCCGCACGGGAATCACGCATGGTGTCAGGGCGGTATTTTGACTATCAAAGACAACCAGCCTTAAGGTGTAATCACCCGGCACCAGTTGTTCCGTATTCCAAACACCACCCAGGGATTCATCTACAACTGCTTTATTTCCAGCGGCAATCGCAATCCAGGTGTTGCTGCCCGGTTGACTGAATTCAAACTTGTAAAAACCCAGGTTGAGTACATTCACAGTTCCTTTTAATTCCACCAACCCTGAAACTTCATCTCCATATAATGGAAATGTCCACTCCAGCTGCCCCGGGATGCAGCCATCGCCTGTGGAGATAACGGTCTCCGTTGTGACTGGTCCAGGAGTTCCCGCCGGATTTTGGGTGCCTGAGGTTGTTGCCAACAAATCGATGGTGGGGGTAAGCAGCAAATCAGCACCCGGCAAGTTCGGGGCGATAAAAGAGACCAATGTAAAAGTTGAAAGTGCTACCAGCAATAAAAGGATGACAATTGTCAGTGCAGCGCTAAACCTCCGCTGGGCTGTTTCGCGTTCCAAACCGAAGATTGCCATACGCCATTCACGCCAGGCAACGAAGAGTTTACGGATGTAAACAATTCCCACGATACCCAGCAGAATGTAAAGGGGAATTTCGTAATCTTGAAGAAAACGTAGCAATGCACTCATTTAGAGTTCAGCCAACACCCCCAACAAAATGGCTTTCAATCGGGGTACGATGATTTTGGATGCACCAAGAACTTCTTCATGGGTGGTAATGGTGCTGCCATCCAGGTTCGCTTTATTGGAAATACCGGAAAAGCCCAGTACACGAACGCCACCGTGACGGGCGATTATTGTTTCAGGAACAGTGGACATGCCGACTGCATCTGCGCCTATAGTTCGCAAAAAGCGCAAATCGGCGGGGGATTCAAAGGATGGACCAGAAAGACAAACGTAGACACCTTCTCGTAATTTGATGTCATTCAGTGCTGCGTGTTTCCTGGCGATTTCCATGAGTTTTCGGTCATACATCTGGCTCATATCCGGGAATCGGGTCCCAAATTCATCCAGGTTTGGTCCACGCAATGGATTATTGCCTGCCATACCAATCAATCCAATGACGTCAGTAATCAGCATCACATCCCCAGGGATAAATTCCGGGTTGATTGCACCAGCCGCGTTTGTTACCATCATGGTATCCATACCCAGTCGCTGCAGAACCCGCACCGGCATGGTAATTTCGCTCATACTGTAACCTTCATAATAATGGATACGACCCTGCATAACAGCCACGGTCTTTCCTGCCAGCATGCCTACCACAAGCCGGTTTTTGTGTCCGACTACGTGTGAAAGCGGCCAACCTGGAATACTTTCATAAGGAATGATGTCTGCATCTTCCACCAGGTCTGCAATGTCAGCCAACCCCGAACCCAAAATCATGCCAACTTTCGGGGTATGGTGCAATTTACTGCGAATAAAATTGGCAGCCCGGTCAATTTGCTCAATCGTAACAAACGTATCCATTCCGAACTCCTTAACAAGAGACATAAAGATATAACACACAATTAAGTGGCGGCAGGTATGATTATATCAAATCATAATCCAACCTGATTGACCATCCGTTTCAGGGTTTGCAATACCGTTAACTAAAATCTATTGAATATGGGAATGACCTATGATAAATTAAGTGTATTATCATACGGGATTATTCTTAGTGACCATACCTAAAAGAAAATTCAAGCAATTATCAGAAGCACAGCGCATTTACTTTCCAGTTGCCATTGTGCTTCTTTTTTTGAATCTCACAATTATTATTCACAGTCTTCATCTTCCCCACAATGAAACGGTTACGATAATTGCCGTTACAACATCAATACTGTTCATTTTTAGCAGCGTTGTTGGTGTTCATTTTTCGCTTCCCCTGATGAAAAGCCGTCCAATCTTGTATTGGATTAATGTTATCGTCAACGCGGTCCTGATTGGCATAATCACTGCCAATGACCCTGAACATTTACTGAATATTACGCTTATTTTGATAGCAGTATTAATAATTGGTACAACCTTGATAGCAGGCAGGTATCATGCGTATTTATTGGTAATACTCACCACCCTGTCAAGAAATTATGTATATTTTTCTGCAGAATCATTTACATCGCTAGATATTTGGATGCGGATTTTTGCACTTCCGATCGCAGGAATCGTAGGTATCGAAACCATCATGATTATGCGAAAAAATGTAGAGCAGGAAGTACGCAGGTTAAGTGCCATTAATACAGTAGCCCAATCCATCAGTTCTTCATTGGAAATTAACCAGGTAATAACATTGATCAGCAAAGCCATACAAAATTCACTCAAAGCGGATACATACTATGTTGCCTTGCTGGAAGACGACATACTTCATATGGAGATGTTATACGATGATGGTGTTTTCTTTCCTTCACAGGATGTTTCGACCAAAGGCACCCTTGCAGGACATGTCATTAACAGCCACGAACCCCTGCTGTTATTTGATCTTTCAAAAGACATCAAACAACTTGGAATTCAATTATGCGGTGATTGGAAAACCCAAGATTAGTCGTAGTTGGATGGGAGTACCATTAATTGTTAACCAGCAGCCCATTGGATTGGTTGCAGTTGCAGCCTATAAACCAGGTATTTTTACCAGTCAGGACCTGACAATGCTGGAATCCATTGCATTACAGGCATCCCTCGCAATTGATAACGCCCGTCACCATACGGAAGTTGAGTACCAATCCAAAATTGACAGCCTGACAGGCGCACTCAATCATGGCTGTTTTATTAAGGCTTTGGAAGAAGAAGTCCGAACTGCCACCAAACTTGATAAGTCACTGGCATTAATCATGATGGATATTGACCACTTCAAAATCTATAATGACACCTGGGGACACCTGGTGGGCGATCAGGTTTTGACCGAGCTTACAAATGTGATAAAGCAGCACATAAAAAAACCGACCTGGTTGGCAGATGGGGTGGTGAAGAATTTATTATTGCGCTACCCAATGCCAATTGCTCGCAGGCAACAGCAGTTGCAAAAAGAATTCGTAATTCGATGCGTGAGGTAACCATTACTACCCGTGATGGTCATCGGGTTACCTGCCCTACGGTCAGCCAGGGAATTGCAATTCTCTCAGAAACGGATTCTGATGCTTTTGCATTAATCGACCTGGCAGATAAATGCCTGTATAAAGCAAAAGAACGCGGTCGGAATGAGATTGAACCTGCCGGTGTAAATTTTTAATATTTGTTTTGATTATGAGATTACTTGCTGCAGGATTGCCAGTGTGTCCGCAACAGCAGCATCATCAATCCAATAGTGCGTAACCAACCGAAAACGCCGCTTCCCAACTGAACCAATTCGTAAACCATGCTCTGCAGCCCTGGCAGTAATTCCGGCTGCATCGGATTTGACTTGCATCATCCAGGCTGAAGAAGACCATGTTCGATTGCGGCGGGTTTGTCTCTAAAATGAAACCAGGAATCGATTTTAATGCCATCTGCCAGCATCCGGGCACGCCGGTGGTCTTCGGGAAGCAAAGGCACTATTTCCTCCAAGGCCACAATTCCTGCCGCTGCAAGAATGCCAGCCTGCCGCATACCTCCCCCCAGTTGTTTGCGGATTTTGCGTGCCCTGGCAATAAATTCTTTCGAGCCGCATAATACACTCCCAACCGGTGCACATAACGCTTTGCTCAAACAAAATGTGATGGACTCGGCATCTTTTGCCAGCGCTTCAGGCTCAACCCCGAGTGCGGCAGCAGCATTAAATATCCTGGCACCATCCAGATGCAAAACCATATTCCGGCTATGCGCAAGTTTTGCCACCTGATGCGTATATTCGCCCCTCAACACCGTACCGCCCGTCCGATTATGCGTATTTTCCAGGATCACCAACCGGCTGGTTGGATAATGTACATCTTCACCGCGAATGGCATTCTCAATATCTTCCAGTTTCAGTGTTCCATCGGGTTGATTGGGGATGGTATGCGGCATCACCCCGCCCAATGCGGCTACACCGCCGGCTTCAAACAAGAAAGTATGCCCCTGGTCACCCATGATGGCTTCATCACCGCGGTTGCAGTGGGTTAAGACGGCAACCAGGTTGCCCATGGTTCCGGATGGAACGAATAAACCCGCCTCTTTTCCCATTTTTTCCGAAGCAAGTTCTTCCAGTTGATTTACAGTCGGATCTTCGCCCATAGACATCATCCCCCACTTTTGCATTTGCCATGGCAATCCGCATTTTTGGGGTTGGTTGGGTCACGGTATCGGAACGTAAATCAATCGATTTCATCTTGGCACCTTTAATTATTCGAATTTCAAAACTACCGGTCCAGGGTTTGTAATAAATCTGTTAATTCCGGAGCCAGCGGGGCAGTAAAGTTCCGTGGTTCCTTTTCTCCCGGCAGGAATATTTCAATATCCCGTGCATGCAAAAAATGGCGTTTGAGCGGCAGGGTGGATTTTTTGCGTCCATACACCTTATCCCCCACCACCGGGCAGCCGATGAATGCCAGGTGCACCCTGATCTGGTGAGTTCTGCCTGTCAGCGGATGCACTTCCACCAGGCTGTGCTCAGGATACTGGTGCAGCACTTTGTATTCACTGATGGCTTCGCGGCCTTTTGTTTCAGATACCACCGACATTTGCATCCGTTTGGATGGGTCACGTCCAATCGTCGCTTCAATCCTACCGGTGGGAGTCGGCAGGGTACCATCCACCAGGGCTATATATGTTTTCTTTACCTTGCGTAATCGAAACTGGTTTTGCAGCCATTGATGTGTGGCATCATCTTTTGCCAGCAGGATTAACCCAGAAGTATCCTTGTCCAGGCGGTGCACCACACCCGGTCGCTGCACCCCGCCGATTCCGGTCAATTCAGGGGCAATGAGCCAGGACGGCATGAACCAGCGTGCCTGAATTATGCCCGACCGCCGGATGGACTACCATTCCTGCTGCTTTGTTCACAACCAGCATGTGTTCGTCTTCAAAGATGATATCGAGTGGAATCACTCTCGGGAATCAGTTCCGATGGTTCTACAGGCGGCAGTATTATCTGCACCTGCTGCCCATTTGCCACGGCAGTGCTCATTTTTTCTGTCACCCTGCCATCCAGGGTTACATTTCCAGAACGAATGATTGCCTGTAGCCGGGCGCGGGAAAGCTCCGGCAGGCAGCGGACCAGAAACCGGTCCAGCCTTTCGTGCTCAACTTCTGTTTGCGTAAAACTAAACATCTGGTCATTCATTATTGGCTTCAATCGGATCAGTTAAAGCAACCTCATCCGTTGTCGGGAGATTCTTTGCCGCTTTTTTTTGTCTTGCGTTCATCGAGATACAAGCCAATTAACAAAACAACCACTCCCAGGGTAATGCT
Organism: uncultured Chloroflexia bacterium; assembly: GCA_963793615.1. Lineage (GTDB taxonomy): Bacteria > Chloroflexota > Anaerolineae > Anaerolineales > Anaerolineaceae > UBA4782. The sequence continues at coordinate 41,822 of CAWCAN010000016.1, read as the reverse complement.
CGAATCGGCAACATTGAATACAGGAAAATTGCCAACCGAGATGAAATCGGTAACGTATCCCTGGGTTAATCGATCAACCAGGTTGCCGCCTGCCCCACCCAGCTGCATCGCCAGGGCAATCCGTAATGGAACATCCTGGTCAGGTATGCGCGGGTAAAAGTAGACGATTGCAATGACAATCACAATACCCAGCACGGCAAACATATCGCCTTTACCCTGGAAAAGCCCGAAAACAACGCCATCATTATGCCAGTTGATGATACGGGCGTAAGGTGAGAGCCACTCCCACGGCATCCAGATGCCGCCTGAAACAATATTATTGCGTACGAGAGTCTTGGTAATTTGATCCAGAACAATAATAAAACCTGCTATGGCAGCCAGGATTAGATATTTCTTTAGAGTACTTTTCAATTCACGCTCCTTTAAACCACAGGGGCAATTGTACCCTATTCCCTTTGCCCGGAACGTAGGATAAAAAACCGCCAGCGTATTGCTGACGGTTTTAGGTCTATTTGCTCGCTTTTTGGATTGCGACGGTAAGTTTTTCGCGCCCCTCATCCAGTTCATCTGACACAACCGGTAGCCCTTCAGGAACAGGTCCGGCTTTCATCTCGACCGTCAGTGTTTCATTGCAAATATACTCACCAAAGGTTTTTAAGGCTTTTGCCAAACCAGGGGTTACATCGAAATACAGCACGATCCGGTCTGCAATTTCGAATTCAGCGGTTTTCCGCAGATCCTGTACCCGGCGCACAAATTCACGCGCCATACCTTCCTGCACCAATTCAGGAGTCAATTCCGTCACCAGGGCTGCCAGGTAGGCACCTTCGGATGCCACCGCGTAACCTTCGCGTGCCTGCATGCGCACTTCGACTTCATCCGCCAGGATGGTGAATTCTTCATCACCGGCTTTCAGGCTGACCCCTTCTCCGCCCAGGAACTGCGGTCCGGCAATTGTGCTGTCCAGGGACAAAATCGCCTGGCGAATAGCCGGGAATTTACTGCCATATTTTTGGCCCAACTGTTTGGGCAACGGGTTAAGGCTGAATGAAACCGACTCACCTGCAGCCTGCAGGATACGTACATGTTTTACGTTCAATTCATCTTCCAGCAGGTCAGCATATTTCTCGACCACACCCTGGTCATCCGCATTACCAACCGCAAAGGCGGCTTCCTGCAACGGCTGGCGGACTGTACGCTTGGCCTTATTGCGGGCTGCCAGCCCGAGCGATGCCAGTTTCATCACCAGGGTCATTTCGTGGTTCAGCTTTTCATCAATCAATGATGGATCATAGACCGGCCAGTCTGCCAGATGCACCGAAATGGGTGCATCAGGTTCAAATGAACGCACCAGGTTCTGGTACATTTCATCCGCGATAAACGGCATGGCAGGTGCCAGCAATTTGCTCAGGGTTACCAGTGCCTCATACAGGGTTGCATAGGCAGCCTGCTTGTCTCCATCCGATTCGCTCTTCCAGAAACGACGGCGCGACCGGCGCAGGAACCAGTTGGAAAGCTGGTCCACAAATATTTCAATTGGTCGGGTAGCACCGAGTAAATCATAATTTTCATAGGCGTAGGTAACATCCCTGACCAGCGTGTGAAGCGCAGAACGCAGCCATTTGTCCAATGGGCTGTATTCGTTCTTGGCATCGGGTTCCGGTTTCCAGCCATCCAGGTTGGCATAAGTAACAAAGAACGAATAAGTATTCCACAACGTCATGGTAAAACCGCGTACCACTTCCTTCACCAGGTCAGACGAAAAACGGCGTTCCTGCCCGGGCGGGCTGGCGGTATACAGGTACCAGCGCATGGCATCCGCCCCGTGCTGATTGATGACATCCCATGGGTGAACACGATTTCGCCGCGGATTTCGACATTTTCTGCGCATTTTCATCCAGTATCAAACCCAGGCAGATCACATTTTTGATAACTTTCCTGCTCAAAGAGAAGCGTACTGATGGCATGCAGAGAATAAAACCAGCCGCGGGTCTGATCAACCGCTTCACAAATATAATCTGCCGGATAATGGTTCTTAAATGCTTCCTGGTTTTCAAATGGATAATGCCATTGCGCAACCGGCATGGAGCCGGAATCGAACCAGACATCAATCAATTCTGGTACACGCCGCATGCTGTTGCCGCATTCCAGGCAGGCGAAAGTGATCTGGTCCACATATGGGCGGTGCAAATCCAATCCGGTCAGGTCCTTGCCCGTTCGTTCTGATAATTCTTCGACCGAGCCAATACAGTCCTGGTGATGACACTCCTGGCATTCCCAAACTGGCAGGGGTGTGCCCCAGTATCGTTCACGTCCCAACGCCCAATCGACATTGTTTTCCAGCCAGTTGCCAAATCGACCGCTTTTGATATGCGCTGGGTACCAGTTGATCTTGTTATTCAGTTCCACCAGCATGTCCGGTATTGACTGGTGCGGATATACCAGGTGGGACGGGCATAATACAGCAACGGCGTATCACATCGCCAGCAGAATGGATACGTGTGACTGATAGTTCCGGATTTGAACAGCAGTCCACGGTCGTTCAAATCCTGGGTGATATACGGGTCAGCATCCTTGACGAACATTCCGCTCCATGGACGCACATCCGATATGAATGTTCCGTCTGGCGCAACCGTCATCAGAATGGGTAAATCATATTCCAGGGCTGCCTGCATATCTTCTGCACCAAATGCAGGTGCCATATGCACCAGCCCAGTACCATCTTCGGTGGTAACAAAATCACCCAGCACCACATAATGGGCAGGTTTTTCCAGCGGCAAAAAGGTAAACAACGGCAGGTATCGTTTGCCTTTCAGCTGTTTGCCTTTCAATTTTTCGAGCACCTGCACAGGTTCTTCACCAAACACTTTTTCGAGCAATGCTTCAGCCAGAATTAATTTTTCTGTGCCACCCTCTGCCAGGGCACGTTCCACCTTTACATAATCCACATCCGCTGCAGCCGCGACTGCCACGTTGGCAGGCAGTGTCCAGGGAGTGGTTGTCCAAACTAACAGTGAAGTATCCGGATTCATCCACCAATGGCAGGCGCACGAATACGGATGGATCCATCGTATCCTCTTTATATCCCTGCGCAACTTCATGGTCTGAAAGCGGAGTTCCACAGCGCGGGCAGTATGGTACAACTTTGAATCCCTGGTAAAGCAATTCTTTTTCCCAGAATTGCTGCAAAATCCACCATTCGGACTCAATATAGTCATTGGTATAAGTGACATAGGCGGTATCCAGGTCAACCCAGTAGGCAATCCGGTCGGTCATCCGTTCCCATTCCTGGATATAGGTAAACGCAAATTCGCGGCACAGTTCATTGAATTTTGCAATGCCATAATCTTCAATTTGCTGTTTGTTGGTAAACCCAAGTTTCTTTTCCACTTCAATTTCAACCGGCAAGCCGTGCGTATCCCATCCGCCGCGGCGATTGACATGGTACCCGCGCATGGTTTTATAACGCGGGAACATGTCTTTGAATACCCGCGCCAGGACATGATGGACGCCAGGTTTCCCATTCGCAGTCGGCGGACCTTCATAAAAAACGAAGGATTTCCCGCCTTCCCGCTGGCTTATGGATTTTTGAAAGATATCGTGCGTTTTCCAAAAACGCAATACTCCTTCTTCCATCAGGCTGACATTGAGTTTGGGTGAAACTGGTCTAAACATACATCCTCCGATTAAATACAAAATCCCGTCATCCAGGGACGGGATGCATTCCCGTCGACCGGGGACGGGAATAATAACCCGCGGTACCACCCCGCTTCTCACCAGTGTGAGCTCTCAACCAGGAATTTTCAGTAACGAATAATCCTGCATCCCGCTAACGGTGGACAAAACCGGCTCACTTACTGGGGTGGAATACCACCTGTTCAGGTTGCAGCTCCAGAAGGATTTTCAACCTGCCCTGCCTGCCCGGCTCGCACCATCCCCGGGTTCGCTGATGGAAAATACAGGTTTACTCGTTTCTATCTTCGCTTTTTATCTGCGCTAGATTATGCCATAGAAAAACAGGATAGGCAATAGGAATATTTATCTCCCATTCGCTGTTGAGTGGTGCTCTTTGGGTTTAATTTGCTTATAAAATGACTGGATGTCAATTAATTATTCACTTAATATAATCGGACATAAAAGTAGGATTAAGGATTTAAAGTTAGAATTTGGCAGTAAAATGACCAATAGTATGGAACCCGCCTGGTAATGATTTAGTTAACGACAGGTAACCACAGGGTTCTGATAGATATTAGGGAACTTTTTTGTGCTATTATCGTCACTACAGTACAAGCCCAATACTTCGGGATGGGAAATCTATTTAACATTGAGGGTTTACAACCATGACTGATGAAGAATTAGACGATCTCGAACTGGAACAATCCAAAAAACTGCATTTTGAATGGATTTTTCCCATATTCCTTAAACCACGCGCCACATTTCAGAAAATCTCCCAGCATTCCAATGGCGTCTGGCTGACACCCCTTCTACTCCTCACAGTTTTACTTATCATCCTGGCTCTGGTCAGTTCACCCATTCGCGCCCAAAACAGCCAGATGGGAGCCACACTGCCCCCCGATTTTGAGTATTACCCCCCTGAGCAGCAGCAGAAAATCATTGAAGGGCAGCAGAATATGGGCAGCCCGGTGCTTACCCTTGTGTTCCCAGCGGCTGGTTCCATCATTGGATTATGGCTGAGCTGGTTGGTGCTGGGCAGCATTTTGCACCTCAGCCTGACTTTCTCAGGCGGCAACAGCCGCACCAGGGCAGCACTCAACCTTGTTGGTTGGGCAATGATGCCATTTGCAATCCGGTATATCGTGCAGATTCTCGCAATTCTCTTCACGCGGCAGTTAATCACCAGCCCGGGATTGAGTGGTTTTTTTCCGACAGACATGGGGAACCTGCGCTTATTTCTCAGTTTGATAATGGGTTTCATTGACCTATACTTTATCTGGCATGTTATCCTCCTGGTTGTGGGTGTAAAAACATTTTTCAACATCACCACCTCCAAAACCTGGATAGCAGTGCTGATTGTGGTTGTGATTATGCTGCTCCTGCAGGCAGTCCCCGGTTTTGTAATGTCCAAAATTGGCGGTGCGGGTGGTTCCAGCCCGTATTTCTTCTTCTAATCCCTATGGATTCTTCAACTTTTATCCAGATTCGCCAGCTTCGTAAAGTCTTTCAACTGGGTCGCCAGAAGGTAAATGCCCTGGCGGATGTGGATATTGATATTCCTTCGAACTCTTTCACCGTCATCATGGGTCCCATCGGTTCCGGCAAAAGCACCTTGCTTTATCTGTTGGGTGGATTGGACCGGCCGACTTCCGGCAATATCTAAGTCAACGGCCAAAAGCTGGAAACGATGGACGAAAATGAGCTGGCACTCTACCGGAGAAAAAACGTCGGGTTTATCTTTCAATCATTCAACCTGGTTTCCAGCATGGCCGCCCTGGATAATGTCAGTTTTCCCTTATGGTTTCCGGGATTGCGAAGGAGCAGCGCAAAAAACGCAGCAAAGCGATGCTCAATCAGTGGGGTTGAGCAACCGGGCCATTGCACAAGCCCATCAGAACTATCCGGCGGTCAACAGCAACGGGTAGCCATCGCCAGGGCACTTATCAACAATCCTCCTCTCATTCTTGCGGATGAACCGACCGGCAACCTGGATACCAGCAGTGGTCTGGGTATCATGCAGATGCTCTCCGACCTGCATCGCAGCGGCCGCACAGTGGTGGTTGTTACCCATGATCTACGCATGCCGCATTTTTCCACCCATGTCCTCCACCTGTTGGATGGCAAGGTGGTATCAGAGTCAGAATACACAGCAGCATCCAGTATGATGAACCAGGTTAGCGCTTTCAGAGGAAAGACAAACATAATGAAAAAGAAAATTGCTTCCATACTACTAATTGCTTCTTTAACATTTTTCATGCTGATGACATGGCAGTTACCTTTGGTATCCGCAGAGACTACAGAGGCACCATCTGCAGAATTGCTGGCTGCCATCTACGCAGTTACCCTGGATCCTTCCAGCGTATCAAAATCGGGTGCCATTGGAACCACGATCACCTATACCCTGACCTTGAAAAACACCGGGGATACCAGTGATACCTTTTTGTTAACCTGTTCTGGTACCTGGGCTGCGACCTGCCAGTATGATATCGGACCGGTTGAAGCAGGACAAACATCCAAGTTTCCGGTAAAAGTTGCCATACCTGCCTCTGCAGCCAGTGGAGCAATTGACACCACCACGGTAACGCTTACTTCAGCGGGTGATGCGGGAATCAGCGCAACAGCAACCCTTACCACCACCGCTGCCTTTGCACGTCCTTTGGTGATTGTGTCCTCTTATTCCGTGAATGACGGCGCAATTACTCCCGGGCAGGATTTTACGATAAACCTCACTCTGGTAAATTCTGGGAACAGCCCGGCTGCCAACCTGGTTCTTGCATTTGAAAGTACCGATTTCCTGCCCAGGGAAACGGGTGGCGTAAATGCCGTCTCAAGCCTGGGTGCTGGAAGCAGTGTCCAAATCTCCCAAGCCATGACATCCAGCGCAGACCTGGCGGGTAAAACACTTGGCACACTTGCCGGAAAACTCAGTTATACAGACCCGGTGGGTAACGCTTATACTGAAGCGTTTACATTTACCATTAATCTCAAACAACCGGTGTATTACAACTCTGGACCAAGCGCCACGCCAACCACAACCCTGCGCCCGCAACTGGTCATCAGCCAGTACAAAGTAAATGTTGACCCATTGCAGCCAGGTTCCACGTTCAACCTGGATATTGAGATTCATAACCTCGGCAATGCCGATGCACGCGCCGTCACCATGGTCATTGGCGGTACTGTCAGCCCGGATGTCTCGGGCACCCCATCTCCCGGAGGTATCTCTGGCGGAGGCAGTGAACTTACCAATTTTGCACCGCTGGGTAGTTCCAACCTTTTGTACATTGGTGATATTGCAGCTGGAGCAGGTCAAACCATTTCCTCGCAATTAATTGTAAATGTCACCACCCAACCAGGCGCGTATACTTTGAAACTTTCCTTTGTGTACAACGACAGCAAAGGCAATCGCCAGGTGGATGACCAGGTAATCACCCTGCTGGTTTATTCACTTCCCCAGGTGGAGGTAAGTTATTACCGCGATCCTGGCATCATGATGACCGGGCAGCCCAATATCCTCCCCCTCCAGGTTACCAACCTGGGGCGAAAGTCTGTGGTTTTGGGGAACATGAAAATCACTGCAGAAAATGCAGACCTCACCAATAACATCACCCTGATTGGTCCACTCGACCCGGGCGGGTACTTCACCCTGGACAGCCAGCTCATGCCTTTCACAGCAGGTACGGTTACATTAAACTATCACGATCAATTACACGGATGATTTTAACCAGGCACGTACCATCACCCAAACGCTGGAAGTGATGGTGGAAGAGATGCCCACCCCGGATCCGGGAATGATTGAAGGCGGTGAAGGCAACGGCATGCCCGAACCGGTAGTTGAGACGCCTGGTGATAAAATCCTTCGGTTTTTAAGGGTATGCTGGGACTTGGCAGTGGTTTACCGCAGCCATCCAGCGAATTGATACCGGTTGAAGGAATGCAATACGGGTCTGGCGAAGGCAAACCCATCATTGCACCCTGATCCACGTTCAAGGATAATTTTATGCGTTTTTGGGACCTGGTCAGCCTGATTCTGGATAATCTTGGACGCCGTAAAGGCAGGGTGGCACTCACCGCTGTTGGAGTTGTCATCGGTACTGCTTCTGTGGTTCTACTGGTATCCCTTGCATTAGGATTGCAGCAAAACGCTACCAGCCAGTTGTATGGCATCAGCGACCTGACCCGCATCGAAGTTTATCCTGGTATGGATAAATCCGGTGGTGGAATGGCGATTAGGATGGGTGGTGGCGGAGGGGGTGGACCTATGGATCAGGGCATGAAAATGCTCACCCCGCAGACAATAACAGATATTACGGAAATACCAGGTGTTAAGAACGTTATCCCCATGGATTATATGTATGCGGGTGGAATGCTCCAGTATGGCAGACTGGAAGGCTGGGCGCAACTTCTGGGAACTGGCGAGTATGACCTTTCAGTATTTAATTATGAAGTTCAGGGTGGAGAATTAAAACTTGAACGCGGGACTGCCGTAGTTGGCAGTTGGGTGGCACGTAATTTTTATGACCCCAAATTACGACCAGGACAGGAACCACCTGAGCCGCCTGACCTGCTGGGTCAAAAGGTTACCATGGTGTTAATGAAATATACGGAAGATGGACAGGAAATTCGCAAAAACATTTCCCTGAATATTATCGGTGTACTGGCAGAAACGCGTGGAGAAGCAGACAGCACTGTATATGTTCGTATGGATGAAGCCACTGCCTGGAATGAATGGGCACGAGGTACCCGGATTAACCGCAATCGCGAAGGTTATTCACGCCTGATCGTGCAGGCGAACAGTGCTGACGAGGTACTGGACGTTGCCGACCAGATTAATGCGCTGGGCTATATGGCGAGCACCCCGCAGGAATATGTATCCAGCATTAACAGCTTCTTCACCATCCTGCAAATCATATTTGGCGGTATTGGGGCAATCTCGCTCCTGGTTGCCGCCATCGGCATTGCCAATACCATGACCATGGCAATTCTTGAACGACACACGCGAAATTGGATTAATGAAAGCCATTGGCGCTACCAATCGCAATGTTCTCAGTATTTTTCTGGGTGAAGCCGCCGGCATCGGGTTGGTTGGCGGGCTTGGAGGCGTAGTCATTGGTTGGGCAGGTGGTCAGGTTCTGAATGTAGTGGCTTCTGCTTACCTGGCACAACAGGCTGCTTCCGGTGGAGGCATGATGAGCGGTTTGGCTTCTGTTACCCCTGCCTGGCTGCCGCTGTTTGCCATTGTATTTGCCACCCTGGTTGGCTTGCTCTCCGGTCTCTACCCTGCACTGCGGGCAGCCACGCTTGAACCGGTAACCGCCTTGAAGTACGAGTAGTAAATATCCACCTTTATTAAAAGTGAAAAAACGAATATCGGTCTGATTTGATTTGTTAATGAAGAAGAAAACAGGGGAAATCGAAAATATTTAACGAAAAATAAACTCGTCAGGGAGGTCAGCCACCAATGACATCATAAAAATGGGTTAGCGGTTCACAGGCTGATGCTTCAATTACATGCACTCGCAGTAAGCGTTTCTTTGCCTGCTCCAATTTTTCCGTCTCATTGGCATGTACGACAAATAACGCTTCACCCTTTTCCACCTTATCCCCCACTTTATGCAATATCATTATGCCAACGGCATGGTCAACCGGGTCACCCTTTTTGGCACGTCCTGCGCCTAAATCTACCGCAGTTTCTCCCACTTCCATGGCATCAATTGAATGGAGATAACCACTTTTTGGAGCTGCAACAACATCAACATACTTTGCTTTTTCGAGTAAATCCAGGTTATCTACGTAGCGCACATCCCCTTTTTGGGTTTCAACCAGGCTGCGGAACTTGTCAAAGGCTTTGCCATTGGCGATGTTCTCCTCCAGCAAAGCCCTGGCTGCAGCCAGGTCAGTGGCTAATTTTCCGAGCACCAGCATATGGCTGCCAAGCACCAGGCAGTGGTCGGTGTAATCCAAAGGACCTTTGCCTTGCAGTGTTTCCACTGCTTCACGCAATTCCAATGCATTCCCCACTGCGTGGCCTAATGGCTGATTCATATCCGTAATCAGGCAAACGACGCGTTTTCCGCTCAGTTCCCCAATTTTCACCATGAGGTGGGATAACTGCCGCGCTTCTTCCAGGTTTTTCATGAATGCGCCTGCACCAGTTTTTACATCCAGTACAAAGCCGCTGGCTCCGGAAGCCAGTTTTTTACTCATAACCGATGCAGCAATTAATGGCAGGGATTGTACCGTACCGGTCACATCCCGTAATCCATACAGTTTGCCATCTGCCGGTGCCAGGTCAGCCGACTGCCCGGATAAAACCAATCCAAATGTGGATAATTGATCGAGAAATTCCTGCTTGGAGAGATCAACTCGAAAACCAGGAATGGATTCGAGTTTATCCAATGTTCCCCCGGTAAAACCCAAACCTCTGCCAGACATCTTCCCCACCTGCAATCCGCAGGACGCCACCATTGGCAGCACGGTCAGGCTGGTTTTATCACCCACCCCGCCTGTGGAGTGTTTATCAATTGTATTTGGAGCAATCGTGGATAGGTCCAGTGTTTCACCGGAATGAGCCATTGCCAGGGTCAGGTCGGTAGTTTCACGCTCATTCATACCGCGCAATAAAACTGCCATCGCCCAGGCACTTACCTGGTAATCTGGGATGTCACCGTCACTGAATCCCTGCACAAAAAAATCAATTTCTGCCCGGGACAGTTCACCACCATCCCGCTTCTTGATGATGACATCCACAGCTCGCATGACTACCTCTTGAGCAGAATGGTCACTTTCCGATTAGGCTCGTCACCAGTGCTTTCAGTAATAACATCTGGATGGTCGCGCAGTTCGAGGTGAATTAACCGTCTCTCGCCGGCGGGCATTGGTTCCAATACCTGGCGTCTGCCGGAATGAACAGCCTGCTCTGCCATTCGCCTGGCAAGCTGGCGCAATTGGCGTTCACGCCGTGTGCGATATCCCTGCACATCAATCAGCATGGGTACCCAGTGTCCCAATTCTTTGCTGACAATCAGGCTGGCGATATACTGCAAGGCATTTAATACCTCTGACCGGCGTCCAATCAAAATACTTAAATCTTCGCCGGAAATATCCACCAAAATCATGGGTTCTGGGGAACCATTCTGTTGGTCCACATAACTGGATTCCACTTTTGCCATCAACTTCATCCGGGTGATTAATTCCTCAACTACATGCCTGGCTAATTCAAGCGGATAATCATCTTCTTCCGCGCTAGCCGGGGATGGAGTGGAGACCCGAACGGGGACTGCATCAGCAGGTTTTTCGCTCTTGTCGTCATCAGAGCGAACACTAAGGCGGACACGCGCCTGGCGATTCCCAAGCCCAAATAAACCTTTGGCTCCCTGATCCAGTACTTCAATTTCGACTGATTCTTCAGGGAGTCCCAATTGTTCAAGGCCGCTGGCAATTGCTTCTTCTGTTGTTGCTGCGATTACTTCAAGTGTTGTTTTCTCAGGATCTCATTTCCTCGCCTCTGAACGGCTTGTTTTCGATGTGGCTGGCTGTGCCTTTTTCGGCAACAGGTTACTCCAATTAAGTTTACCCATTACTGCATATTGTGCAATCGAAAGAACATTGGAAACCAGGAAATAAAGCGCCAAACCGGATGCCAGTGTCAGTGCAAGGTAACCCATCAGGAATGGCATATAGATGCTCATCATGTTGGACATCATTGCAGTTTGATCACCAGGAGTACCGGAGGTGGGTGGCTGCATCAGTTTGGACTGCATATAGGAGGTTATTACAACAAAAATAGCCAGGATGGGGATGCCGAAGGGGAGAAAATCCAGGTTCAATCGTTCCGGCTGACCCATATTCATCCATAAGAACTGGCTGTTAAGCGGGATGAGGTTCTCAAGTTTTAAGAAACCGGGGTAAACATGGCGTGTCAGGTTAAGCATATCCAACGGTGTGGCTGCCATTGCCCGGATGATGCTCTGATACAAACCGATAATAATCGGGAATTGCAGCAGGGTTGGCAGACAGGATGACAGCGGATTATATCCCAGCTCCTTGTAGAGCTTCATCTGTTCCTGCGCCAGCTTGTCTTTTTCGCCTTTATATTTCGCCTGGGCATCAATCCAACGCTTGTCTTTTTGCATTTCTGCCATTGCAGCAGAACTTTTAATTTGAGAAGCATTTAATGGATACGTGATTATCCGTATCAGCAATGTAAACAGAATAATGGCTACTCCAAAGTTACCAACCAACTGGTAAATGAAGAGCATCGCATTAATGAATGGGGTGATGATTATCGTATCCCACATATTCGTTTCCTATTCCGTTATTTGGCAGGCTGGTAAGTCCAGACCTGGTTGCCATTCGCGTCAAAACATACAAGGCTAAGATCGCCTTTCATTACAGCAACCAGCAAGTGGTCTTCCACGACCACCAGATTACTGTAGAGTTCCCCATCAATTGTGCGAGTCCAGACTTTTGCACCATCAGTTGAAAGCAGCACAACATCACCAGTTTCAGAGGCATAGGCTACTCCACCGGGAAGACTTGCACCTCCAGCGATGACTGCGCCGCCCAATTCCACTGCCCATGTTTTGGTACCCGTGGCTGTATCCAGGCTATGTACCATGCCGGAATTATCGCCAAAATACAACATTCCATCGACAACCAGGGGTTGTGACCAAACGGTTCCTGGGGTATCAAATTCCCAAACCACGCTGCCGGATTTGGTATTGACTGCCAGCATTTTATTTGCCAGTGTGCTGATGAATAGAAGTGAACCATCTTCAGAGAGTACCGGCGATGTAACCGAAGCACCACCCAGGTCCAATTCCCATACTTTTGCGCCATCACTTAACTGAATTGCATACAGCTTTTTATCCATGGAAGGCTGGAATACCAGTGTGCCATCCGTAGCAGGACTGACCCATAATGCCTGCTCGCCAGCGAACTTCCATTGCAACGCCCCATTCAAGTTCAACGCATACAGGGTGCCGTCAAAAGAAGGTGCCAGGATGAAATCGCCAACAACCACCGGGCTGGCAACATAACGGTCTTCGGCTTGTTCGAATGACCAGGATTGGGTACCGGTATTGGGGTTGATACTGCGCAATACTCCGCCGTAATCACCCAATAACACCTGGTCATCCAGGATTACTGGCTGCCCAAAAATCATATGTTTTGCATCTGTCTTTTCAGGATACTGCCACTTTAGTGTGCCATCACTCATGCGAAGGCTGTAAAGTGAAAGATTGGCAAAATATACGGTTTCGCTGTCAGCGTTGACGCCAGGCCAATTATTCGTCGATACGCCGCCCGTACAGCCGCTCAGTGCCAGACTGGCAATGATAATCAGGCTGACAAGCAGAATATATTTTCTTTTAGATTCTTTCATGTGCACTCATCGTTTTCATTGTATGTTTATGATCTTCCGGTTCAGGAACCGGGTCAAACCCGCCTTTACTGAACGGGTTACAGCGCAGCACCCGCCAAATGGCAAGGGCTGAGCCTTTAATGGCACCAAACCGGTAAACCGCCTGGTATCCATAATGGGAACAGGAAGGATAATAACGGCAGGTATCTGGGGGGAGGGCAGGAGAAAAGACAGCCTGGTAAATGCGAATGAGACCGAGAATAAGCCATCGCGGCAATGTTCTAAATGTAATTTTCAGGTCCCGTAAACGTGGTTCACTGTGGTACAAACCATGTTCTTCTTGTTCAGGATTCATATTTCTCTGCATTCGAAATCAGTCTTGCCCTGGTAAACAGTCGGGTTAGTGCGTCTTGCATTTCAGGATATTCTGCCCGCCCAGCCGGGTTTCGCACAATTACCACTGCATCCCAGACCTTATCGGTTTGGCAAATCCACGTTCCAACAATGTTGCGAATTCGTCTTTTCGCCAAATTCCGTGCTACTGCTGAACCGTATCCCCGGTGAACCGAAATACCCAACCTGGATGTCTCGCTTTCACCTTCGCCAACAAGTAACACAAAAAACGGATGCGTGTAAGCCTTTCCGGTAGCGCGCACCCGCTTGAAATCATTGGTGTGTTTCAGGCGAAACCTGCGTTTCACCTTGCTCTTGCCTGCCCATTCTGCTGGCAGCCTGTTTCCCAAGGAATTTCAAGGTAGGTAACAGCCTTAAGCCAGGTATCTGGTTTCCCAGTTCAATTACCAACGCACGTTTTAACGTGGTTGTTTTTACTCACGGTTAACTTTGCGCGGCCTTTTGCACGCCGGCGTCGTAATACTTCACGTCCGTCTGCCGAAGACATGCGAGTGCGAAATCCGTGTACACGCACCCGTCGACGTATTTTTGGTTGGTAAGTCCGTTTCGGCATTATACTTCCTTTCGCAATCTAAGCTTAATGAACGGCAATTATAACCGAAGCCTTCAGGCTGGTCAATTGACCGCTCCATTATGATTTCCATTGTGGTTATGATTATTAACCCGGTTAGGTGAAGTAAGCAATTCAGCCAATTGCTTTGCGCCGCTGGTATCCGTAATGGCTAATACTTCATCTCCTGCTTCCAGAACCGATATACCTCTCGGGATCATCACCTCACCATTGCGGATAATGGCTGCAATTACGCAATGATCAGGTAAACCCAAGTCTTTAATGGCAATGCCAATACCACGCGCTCCATCTGCAATTTTTTCTTCCACCAGGCTGTAATGACCACGCCGCAATTTGAGCAATGTCATCATGTCTCCCAGCGACATCTCTTCTTCAATCAGGCGGGCTAAAATTTCTGCCTGGTTCAAAGCCACATCCACCTCGAATGCCTTGGTAAAAAGCCAGGCATTCCGCGGGTTGTTCACCCGGGAAATGGTGCGGGGCACATTGTACCGGGAGCGGGCAAAGTATGCCAGAACCAGGTTGACCTCATCTTTGGTAGTACAGGCTGCCATCACATCTGCATGGGCTATGCCCGCCTGCTCCAGAACTTCTGGATTGGTGGGGTCACCTTCGACAATCATTTCAGTCGGCAGTTCATGATGGATAATACTCAATATATCTTTGCGATTATCGACAATACGAATTTCATGATTCTGTTAAATCAATAATCGGGCTAATTGCGAACCTGTGCGTCCTCCGCCTGCAATAACTACAAACATTTATTCCTCCCCCGGTGCACAAATGCGATTGCGAACTTCTTCAATTCCGTCAAATGTGGCACTGACATGCACCAGGTCATCTTCTTTCAATACATATTCATTATCTGGCAATTGTGCTTTTCCTGCCCGGGTAATGGCTACAACTGTACAACCCGGTGAATTAAATATTTCGGTAATTTTTCTACCGGCACAATTGGCAGGGATAAAGACTTCATAAATTTCAACTTCACCATTTCCTGCAGAAAACACGGTCCGAATTTCAGAATGATAGAGCAATTCTTCCAACCGCTGCGCGCCCCAAACACTGGAGCTGACCGTCTGGATGCCAAATTGCTCGAACATCGGTCGAACCTGGGGGTCATAATTCCGGGCAACAACACGCTTTACGTTGTAAAGGGAGTTGGCAATATGCGCCACCGCGATATTGAGCGCATCATTATTACTCACCGCAGCCAATGCATCGGCTTTTTCAATCCCAGCCCTGTGCAGCACATCCTGGTTGAGTGCATCGCCCTCCACCAATCTGCCCCGAAAATCGGCTGGCAGGTTATTAAAAGCATCTTCCATTGTATCTACAACTGCCACATCATGGTTACCCAGAAAGAGCCGGTAAGCAAGTTCCGACCCAAATCTTCCGCATCCAACTACAATAACATTCATAATTTCCTTCCCGCGACTTCCTAATCAACGATATATGGTACTTCAATAATCACAATTTCGGACCGGAAGAGCAATACCCGCCGCAGAGTGTCGGCTGTTCTTGTGTGCAATAACTTGGTCCACCAATGGCGTGGAATGAACTGAGGTACCACGATGGTAATGGCTTCGTTTGGTTTCAACTGGCTGTCGATTTCCGTAATATAGTCCAATAATGGCTCAATTAACAATCGGTATGGGGATTCCAAAATCATCAATCGAATTCCTTCACCCCAAATTTCCCATTTTTCGCGTATTTTTTCCAACTTCAACCGGATCAATGGAAACATGGACGGCGGTAATATCATCCGACAGGTTTTTCGCGTATCGCAAAGCAGCCAATGTTCCACGATGAACTCCACCAATGGGAATTACTACCCGGTGGCGTGCCATATTAGGCGGTGAACCAAAATTATCCAGTGATAATCTGCGCGCCAGGTTTCGATAATGAACATGAATTCCGTAAAAGATTACCACCAGCACGGGGATCAAAATCACTATGATATAGGCACCATCATGGAATTTTGTCACAGCAAAAACGATCATTACCACGGCGGTTACAAAAGCTCCAACACCGTTAATAAGCATTTTGTAGAGCCAGCCGGAGTCATATTTCAACACTGAACCGCGCTCTGTCTTTTCTTCACCTTTTTCAAGTCGGCCAGATTTCCGCCAACGGAGCGCCATGCCTGCCTGTGAAAGGGTAAAGGAAAGGAATACACCAATGGCATACAGGGGAATTAATTTACTGACACTTGCCTGAAATAGAATGACCAATCCACTGGAAATGATTGCAAGTGCTACAATGCCATAAGAATATACCAGGCGGCTGCCGCGATAGGCTAATTGACGCGGTAAAAAGCCGTCTGCTCCCACCAGTGCACTAAGACGAGGAAAATCCGCAAAGGCTGTATTTCCTGCCAACAATAAAATAGTAGTCGTGGCAGCAATGGTTACCAGGTAAATGAAACCCTTACCAGCGAAAACGGTACGAACAAGCTGCGAGATGACTGTTTCGGATTCGGAAGGGATAGCTTGTATGTGATATGCCAGGTAGGTGATACCCATCAGCAATGAGCCCAAAATTAATGACATCCAGATCAATGTTTTACCAGCATTTTTGCTGCGGGGTTCTTTGAAGGCGGTTATTCCATTGGAAATCGCCTCAACACCCGTGACAGCGGAAGTTCCGTTGGAGAACGCTCTTAAGATGAGAAAGATGGATACCTGTTGGAATGTTTCAATCTCGAGATTGGGAGGATTCGGAACAATTCCCAGGGTGCCTGCTGCCAGGCGAATAATTCCAATAATTACGGTGGCATACATTAAACACAAAAATATAGGTGGGAATTGCGAATACCTTGCCCGATTCGCGTACGCCTCTCAGATTTAAGAGCATGATAAAACCCACCAATACAACCGCTACTTCCACCCGATATGGAAATAGAGGAGGGTAAGCAGAGACCACTTGGGCGATACCGGAAGAAATGGATACGGAGACGGTCAGGATATAGTCAGTCAACAATGCAGCCGCAGCGGTAAGTGCGGGCAAGTCACCCATATTATCGCGGGCAACGATATATGCTCCACCCCCACCCGGGTAAGCATGAATGGTTTGTTCATAAGATAGAGTTAATAAAGCCAGCAGAACAATAATGCCCAATGCAATCGGCAGCGAATATTGCATCGCACCCATGCCAGCCAGAATGAGAATAGCGAGCATTTCCTGGGTCGCATACGCGGTGGAAGATAGCGCATCCGAGGCAAACACTGCCAGTCCAACCAGCTTGCCAATCGTCTGGTGGGGTGCATCAGCCGTTTGTAAGGGTCTACCTATCAGCCAGGTTTGGAGAGATTTGGGGGGTTTATATTCTGCTGTTCGCCGCAAAACCGTAGTTCCGCGGTCATCATCGATATTCATATTTAAAAATCACCGGTTTCCCCGGTACCTTTCAATGAAAACACCTTTCATAAAGCGAGTGATTCTATCAACAATCTATTATATCGTCAATTGAATCGAAAACTTGGTTAATTCGTCTCAAAACGTGTTCATTTACCAGGTGTCATACTGGAATTCGGATACAATCTATTCAGCATTATGGATAAAGCAATCTCCCTGTCTGGGTTAATAATTCGTCTGGCATTGGTTCTGATAATGCCCTGGATGCTGCGAGTTAATGCCCTTGCTCGCCCACTCGCCAATAATTTACGCACTGCACAACAATCATCTTCTGCGGGTCAGTCTGAATTAGCCCTGCCTGCTTTATACAATGTTATTCGTTTTGAACCCTGGCAGCAGGAATGCCTGGCTGCAGATTGGCGAACTGGAAAAAAGCCAGGGTAATCCGCAGTCTGCAATCCTTGCTTTGCAGCAAGCCGAAAAACTGGATGCTTTACCCGAACAATCCAGTCAAACCCTGGCAGATTTATACATTGACGTTGGGGATATTGAAGCAGCGGGCAAGATTTACGATAACCTGGCTGCCCAACCCGATCGGGATGCAGATTTGTTTGCCAGCCTGGTGGCATTTGAACGGCAATACGGCAGCCAGGAACAAACCCGCCAATATTTGCTGGAATGGTCTACCAAATACCCTTCGGATGCCCGACCACTTTACTTGCTTGGATTACTTGCCAGCCTGGACCAACCCCAGCAAGCGATGGTGTTTCTTAATCGGGCTGTTGAAATTCAACCGGACTATCAACCCGCATTAACTGCATTAAAACCGTTGTTGTCCAACCCTGTTGCAACCAGCCTGCCTACAATATGGTTCTCCTTGGCAGGGCATTGGGCAGCCTGGGAGAATGGCAAATCGCCGAAACCGCCTTTTTATTGGCAGTAGAGAATGAACCAAACTATCCTGAAGCCTGGGCATTTTTATCTGAAGCCAGGTTCCAGTCCGGGAAAGATGGCAGCGAGCAAATCAAGCATGCCCTTTCGCTTAATCCTGATTCCGTGGTCGCCAATGCAATCCAGGCAATTCAGTATCGCCGGCAGGGTAACCTGGAGCAGGCATTGCTTTCCTTGTATCACGCCGCGCAATTGGAACCGGAACAGGGCATCTGGCAGTTCGAAATAGCCAACACCCTGGTCGAAATGGAAAATACCTCCGAAGCTTACTCGCATTACGTTCAGGCTACATTGCTTGACCCGCAAAACCCATCCGTCTGGCTCGGGCTGGCAAATTATTGTGCAGCCACGGGCATTCATTTACGGGATAGCGGATTACCCGCGGCACGCAAAGCCATTCTATTGTCACCTCAAAACCCGGATGCGCTTGACGCCATGGGTAGAACACTGGCAACCCTGGGTGACCTGGAAAACGCCATCCGCTATCTCGAGGCTGCCCTGCATCAAAAACCGGATCATCCCGGTGCGCATCTTCACCTGGCACAGGTTTATCTCAACCTGGGAGATTCCATCAGCGCTTTGGAACACCTTTCGCTCGCCCAAAGTTATGCCATCAACGATCCGGAAACATTAAATTTAGCCACCCGCTTGATGGAACGATATTTTTCGGTACCCTAGGAATTGCTGCTTCTCGCATCCCATCCAAATCTATGGTATAAGCACCCACATGAATGTGTTTCTCAATTCAATCGGCTGCCGTTTGAATCAAAGTGAAATAGAAAAGCTGGGAAACCAGTTCCTGCAAGCCGGGCATACCCTGGTAGATAATCCCCAGGATGCCGACCTGGTGGTTGTAAATACCTGTACCGTCACCACGGAAGCGGCTTCTGATTCCCGTCAAAAAATCCGCCAGGCTGGCTCGTAATCCCCGGGCAGAGATTATCGTCACGGGTTGCTGGGCAACCATGGAACCTGCAGCCGCTGCCCTTTTGCCAGGGGTAAAAAAAGTTGTATTGAATGAAGACAAAGATGAGATAGCGCAAAATCATGGGGCTGCCGAAGTTGAAATTTTTGACCAGGAACCTGTTGCCCGTCATCCCCTGCCGGGCATTCATGCCCGAACCCGGGCATTTATTAAAACACAGGATGGCTGTAACAATTTTTGCACTTTTTGCATTACCCGCCTGGCACGTGGATTAAACCGCAGTATGTCGGTAATGGAAGTACTGCAAGATATTAACCATGCGGTTGACGGAGGCGTGCAGGAGGTTGTTCTATCCGGGGTGCAGCTTGGTTCATGGGGAAGCGAATATGAACCGCCCATGACACTTGGCAATCTGATCACCAAAATATTGGAAGAAACAAGCGTCGCCCGATTGCGTCTCTCATCGATTGAACCCTGGAATTTGGACGAAGCATTCTTTTCTCTCTGGAAGAATCCGCGGTTATGCAGGCATTTTCACCTGCCCTTGCAATCAGGTGCAACTGCCACGTTAAAACGAATGGCACGCAATACCACCCCCATCGAATACCGAAATCTGCTCAACACCATCCGCAGCCTGATCCCAGATGTGGCAATTACCACGGATATTCTGGTAGGTTTTCCGGGTAAGTCGGAGGCGGATTTCAACGAAAGCCTGGCATTCGTAAATGAAATGCACTTTGCAGCCGGGCACGTTTTTCCCTTTTCGCCCCGACCTGGAACCGCTGCTGCCCGGATGGACAGGCAGGTACACCCCACTGTAAGAAAAGAACGCAGCCGAATTATGAGACAGGCACTGGAAAAATCCAGTGAGGTATATCGGCAACAGTTTGTTGGAAAAGAATTACAGGTTCTATGGGAATCAGCCGATGGATTGGGACCGGAAGGCTGGCGAATGCATGGATTAACGGATAATTACCTGCGTGTAACTGCCCACACGAATGAAATCCGTTGGAATCAAATTGACCGTGTCCGGTTGATGGATGCAGCCAGCGAAAGCATGCAAGGCATCATCCTTCATTAAATAACAATTTTCGGAGAAATCGATGACAAATTCTCTCTCGAACTGCAAGTGGTGGCAAAAAGCGGTCTTTTACCAGATTTATCCGCGCAGTTTTGCAGACGGTAACGGAGATGGTATCGGCGACCTGGCTGGGATTCGTTCCAAACTGGGCTATCTGAAGGACCTTGGGGTTGATGCCCTCTGGCTTTCACCCCATTATCCATCACCCATGTGTGACTGCGGATATGACGTCTCCGATTATACCGATGTGGCACCCGAATACGGCACGCTGGATGAATTCAAGCAATTTCTGGATGAAGCCCATCAACTTGATATTCGGGTGATATTGGACCTGGTGCTCAACCACACTTCGGACCAGCATCCCTGGTTTCAAGAATCACGTTCCAGTTTGCAAAATCCTAAACGAGATTGGTATATCTGGAAAAAAGGGAAGGATGGAGAACCACCCAACAACTGGTCTTCCACTTTTGGCGGTTCAGCCTGGCAGTATGACCCGGTAACCCGGGAATATTATTACCATTACTTTTTTAAGGGACAACCTGACCTCAATTGGAACAATCCAGAGGTCAAAGAAGCCATGTTTAATGTTGTTCGATTCTGGCTTGCCATGGGGGTGGATGGATTTCGCCTTGACGCAGTCGGTACCATTTTTGAGGATGAGCGCTGGCTGGATCACAAAGTCCCTTACTCGGTGGATGACTTATATCCGCTTTCCAAAGCATGCAAAAACGAAAAAGGAACAACACAACGTACATCGTTTATGGATGAATATGTTCAAGCAGCAAGTGGACCAACCCGCGGTTCATGAATTAATGAAGGAATTACGGAATGTTGTAAATGAATTTGAAGACAGGGTTCTGGTTGGCGAATCGGATGATCTCAAGTTCTATGGTAATGGAGATGATGAACTGCACCTGGTATTCAACTTTTCACTGATGCTGACTGACAGGATTACCCCTGCCTGGGTGCGTGCCAACCAGAAGAAGCGGTTGGATGCCCTGCCCAATAACGCCTGGCCGTGTAATACGCTTGGGAACCATGATTCATCCCGCATGATTTCAAAATTTGGAGATGGGGTAAACAACCGCCAACTGGCAGAAATTAATTTAGCCATGCTGTTGTTCCTTAAAGGCACCCCATTTTTATATAATGGTGAAGAAATTGGCATGACCGATTACCTGCTGGATGATGCTCGTCTATTTCGTGACCCGCTAAGTACAAACATTTACATCCAGGAAACGCAAATGCTGAAGACCACAGAAAAGGAAGCGGCAGCCCTGGCTGCCCGGCATGGCAGGGATATCTGCCGTACTCCCATGCAGTGGTCCAATGCTCCCAATGGGGGATTTTGCCCACCAGAAATTACTCCCTGGCTGCCAGTAAATCCGAATTATTCCCAGGGAATTAATGTAGCCGAGCAAGAACAGGCACTTGATTCACTCCTGCTCGCCTATAAACGCTTGCTGGCAATCAGAAGTATGAATCCTGCCCTGGTAGTCGGGGATTACATCCCCCTGCTGCCCGATTCCCGTGCGGTGCTTGCATTTTTACGCACTTCCGTGGAACAGGAATGTCTTGTATTAATTAATTACACATCCAAAATTCGAAAGATTCAGGATGACGGAATTTTCTCGCATAAATAAATGTATATTTTCCAATAAAAACAATCCCAACAATTTCCCAAGAGATGAGTATATTCGCCTGGAACCGTATGAAATTTGGATTGGTGAACTAGACCGAGAATGATTTCAGGAAGTTATTTCAACCTGAGCTTCTTCTGCATCCATCTCTGCCAGGATGATGTACAACAATTCAAGCAGTACGTTTTTAACCAGGTCTCGGTCGAGTGCAACGCACGGTAATAGTTTAATCTCAGGAGCAAGTCTGAGGGCAATTCTTAAATCTTCCATCTCCCAGGCATCTTTTTCATCCTGCTTGTTGGCTGCCACAACGTATGGAGTTTGGGCGTAAGCCCGAAATGTTTCCAGGATCGAGCGGGCTTCACGGAATGTTTCAGGTCGGGTGCTATCCACCATTACAATAAAACCCAACATCCCCTCGGACAGTATCTCCCACATAAAATCAAATCTCTTTTGACCCGGGGTACCAAACAGGTATAACACTAGGTCATCATCCACGGTGATGCGTCCAAAATCCATGGCGACTGTAGTGGTGTCCTTGATTTTTTCCGCGGTTGTACTGATTTTTCTTTCAGTATTCACGACATCAATTTCACTGACGGTGCCAATGAATTCTGTTTTCCCTGCGCTAAAAGGTCCGGTAACAACAATTTTTACATTCTGCATCAGGTTTCTTGCCCCTACATTGAACGAATCCTGCTGATAATTCTATTTACAAGAGAGCGCTGTTCCTGGCGGTCTTTGGTTGGGAACATACGGTCGCGTAATACCGGTCCTGCTCCAACTCGCACCATTTCCACCATTCCGGCTTGAAGCAGACCGAAAACCACCCGGCGGATTTCCAGCTCATTTAATGAGCAGCCTTACCAATCTGCCGGATTGTATTTTTGGGGTTGACGAACGAAACCACCCGCCATTCTTCCATGCTCAAGTTTAACATTGCGGATGCTTTTCCCCGGTTTCTCGCTGAATTGCAGCGCCAGGTCCAGGTTGGGTATTTCTTCTTGCAGTTGCTCCCATTCCCGTAATTGGCGGGAGCCTTCGATAATCAGATTCTCCAGTTCCAATCGCACAGTAATTTTGTCATCAGACGGAAATGCATCTGTCTCAAAACGAAACTCGCCCTCAATCCAGGTGAAAAGCCGGCGTACAATGTCAACATAAAAGTTTTGCAGGCTGTTCAGGATATCATCCTGGGTACCATACCCGGCATTGATGAGCAACAACCCAATTTCCTTGTCGGTCATCTGGGAAGTTCTTTCCCTCAGAACCTGGTACTGCAAATTCGTGATCCGGTTTGCTGAAAGCAAGATGGAAGGTAAGTTGGATTCGTCATTACCCACATGGGCATAAGCCAGTTTCCCCCCGGAAAATGCCAGGCTGATTTTTTCAGAAGAAGACTCAACGAAAAGAGTACCTGTCTTTTTTGACAGGTTAATTAAATTTAACAACTGGGTTATGGAAAAATCCCGCAGGTTACCTTTAAGAGCCATTCGTCAGTCCTTATCTGACCATGCAAAGCTAATTATACAGGTGGCATTCACAGCGCGTCAAACGATAACAGGTATAATTTCATCAAGAGTTCGACCAATTGTAAAGCCTATGCCTGACCTTAAGCAGACATTTTTGCACTATGACCAGGGTATGTTTCAAATCCTGTCTGAAAAATGGGATATTGAATTGATTCCTGGTAACCCGTCCAGTTTGAGTGAACAGCTCATTGCGCACATCATCACCGGGGATGCCATTACAGAATATCTTTCCATCCTGCCAGAACGTTCCAGGCAGGTATTGCAAGACCTGGCTGCCGTTGGTGGGCATCAACCCTGGGCAGAGTTTTCGCGTTTGCATGGTGATGTGAGAATCATGGGTCCTGCCAAACGCGATCGAGAGCGTCCTGACCTTGCACCCATGACTGAAACCGAACAATTGTATTATTCCGGTTTGATCGGAAAGGCTTTTTTGCAGCCAGCAGGAGATACGCAGGAATATGCCTACATTCCTGCCGAAATTCTGTTGGTTTTGAACGCTGTTCACACCACCGATGACACACCTCCTGGTCGTCTTTCCACGCCTTCTGAAAAGTCTCACTTGATCCCTGTCAATAGCCTGCTGGTAGATGATGTATGCACCTGCCTGGCAGCATTGCGTTCTGGCATCGACCTTTCCCTGCACGCAGATTGGATATTATCAGGCTCACCAAAATTCCTGACAGCCTTAATGCAAACCTGCAGCCTATTGGATGCATCAGGCATGCCAGATGCGCAAAAAGTACGCAAGGTTTTGGAAAGTGACCGCGCCCAAACCCTCCTTTTTTTTGTGCAAAAATGGCGTCAGAGTGAAACCCTCAATGAACTTCGCTTGCTGGATGGATTAATATTTGAGGGGAATTGGAAAAATAATAGCCTGCAGGCGCGGCAGACCATCCTGGAGGAATTGCAAAAGGTTCCGGCAGAAACCTGGTGGAACCTGGATTCTTTTATCCAGGCGGTCAAGCAACGGATACCCGATTTTCAACGACCAGCAGGTGATTATGATTTCTTGGTTTATCCGCAGGATAAGTGATGAGCAATACCTGCGGGGATTTGAAAGCTGGGATGAGGTTGATGGTGCTTTAATTCGTTATCTAATTACCGGACCCTTGCACTGGCTTGGATTGGTGGAACTGGCAGCCCCCAGCCCCGACTCATCTCCCCAATCTTTCCGCTGGTCAACCTGGGCAGACGCCTTGCTAAACGGTAAACCACCGGTTATTAAAGAGCCTGGAACGGGAACTAGTCCGCCTTAATTCATCGGGATTAATTACCGTTCAGCGAACCGCATTGCGATCGGTACGATACCAGTTGTCCCGCTTTTGCGAGTGGGTGGATATTAAAGATTTAAATTATCGATACCGAATTTCTCCAGCAGGTTTTATCCAGGCAAAAAAACAGGGTCTGCATCCTGCTCAATTGATTGCTCTTCTCCAAAAGCATGCAGTCCTTCCTTTGCCGCCCGGAATACAACAGGCAGTCAAGAACTGGGAAAAAACAGAAACATCTGGTCATTTGCAGGCTGTCACATTACTTCGGTTGGAAACTCCTGAAGCGCTTGAAAAATTGCAGCGCAGCCGGGCGAACCGCTACATCACCGAAATTATCACCCCGACCACCTGTCTCATCCGTTCGGGTGGGCAGGATTTCATCCGCGATACCCTGGCTGAGTTGGGCTACCTGGTGGATGTACAACCGGATGTATAATTTCTTCAAATCAATAATCAACTAATCTCATCAAGCATGGAGTGAATAGCATGGGTAACCGACTGGACTGGATGCATCAAGAACTGGAAGGTTTGAAAGAAGCCGGGTTATACAATCGCATACGTACCATCAGCTCACCGCAAGGTGCCTGGCTGGTTGTGGATGGCAAAAAGGTACTCAATTTTTGCTCCAATAATTACCTGGGATTGGCTAACCACCCCAAAATTGTGGCAGCCGCAAAATTGGGATTGGATCAATTTGGAGCCGGACCGGCAGCAGTCCGTTCCATTGCAGGCACCATGGACTTGCATCTCGAGTTGGAGCGGCGAATGGCGGCTTTTAAAGGAGTGGAAGCAGCCATTACTTTTCAGTCTGGATTTTGCGCCAACCTGGCAGTCATCCAGGCACTCGTCACGAAGGAAGATGTCATTTTTTCTGATGAACTGAACCATGCCAGTATTATTGATGGCTGCCGGCTCTCGGGTGGTCGCATCGTCCGATTTGCCCATGCGGACCCACTGGACCTGGAACGTGTAATTAAAGAGAACGAAAGCACTTATCGGCGTGCCATCATCATTACTGATGGGGTGTTCAGTATGGATGGAGACCTGGCTCCCCTGGACGCCATTTATGAAATTGCCCATGCGCACGATATCCTTTTGATGGTTGATGATGCCCATGGGGAAGGTGTTGTTGGCAAAGGCGGCCGCGGTATTGTCGACCATTTTGGGCTGCACGGAAAAGTGGATGTAGAAGTGGGTACGCTCAGCAAGGCGTTTGGCGTGATGGGTGGCGTGGTGGCTGGCAATGCTGTAATCGTTGAATGGCTGCGCCAACGTGGACGCCCCTTCCTGTTTTCGTCTGCAATGACCCCTCCCGATGTGGCTGCCTGCATTGCAGCCCTCGATATCCTGGAAGGCTCAACCGAACTTGTGGACAAACTCTGGGAGAACGCCCGATATTTTAAAGCAGAAATGAAAAATGCGGGTTTTGATACCGGTGTGAGTGTGACTCCCATCACTCCCATCATGCTGGGTGAAGCCCCGCTGGCGCAAAAATTCTCGCGCGAGTTGTTCGAGGAAGGTGTATTTGGAATGTCAATTGGTTTTCCAACTGTACCCAAAGGCAAGGCGCGCATTAGGGTGATGATATCTGCAGCGCACAGCAAATCTGATCTGGACCAGGGTTTGGAGATTTTCACACGGGTTGGCAAGAACCTGGGAGTAATTTAGCCATTCCAAAGTACCTTTAGTCGGATTAAATACTCTCTAAAGAAGATAGAATATGTTACCCTGCGGATGAATTTCAGCAGGGTAATTTTTTATGAGTACAGGCTGCAATTTCAATGAATCACTCCCATAAAAGACCACTGCCAGACTTGGGGGGGACAAGCCTGGCAGTGTTCAGGGAGGGAACCCACCTAATGCTCCCAATAAGGTGCCAACATGTGGGGGACACGCTGGCGAATAGCATTTGGTGGAGACACCTTATCTACCAATAATAATTGTTGGTGTCTTTCGATAATATACACCATATTTGTCATAATTTAATTAAAAAGACAATAAGAACTCCGTTAGCGTATCCAAAAATATTTTAATGTAGTCCCCCAAACCGCTTTAACCAGTAATTAACTTCATTCGTATCAGGGATGGGATCCGTGCTCGGTGTCTGTTGAGCGTCGAAATATTGCTTGCTGCAGTTCATTCGCAAAGGTGTGCGAGTCAACCACTTCAGCATGATATGCCCGTGCACCGGCTAGCCACCTGCCTGTCAGAAGTGACCACCTTCACATTTCTGGCTGCCTTTCCCAGGCGCTTAAGGTACGCCAGAATCGCTGAATCTGCAGTGCTGCCGGCTCGAATAAAATGCGCATTTACAGTCCCCACTTTGCGCCTGCCGCTGTGCCCGGCGGGTGCGTTATCGAAAAACACTTCAATATTCTGCTTGCGCATCCTGTGGAAAATTTGCAATTGTTGAATCAGCGCGGTTTCATCATCCAGGTCAGACAGGTGCAGCCCGTTGATATGCGGAATGAGATTATGTCCGTCTATCACATACATCATTAATCCATTCTATTTGAAAATCGATTTATATCAAGCCGCCTGACCCGTATCCCGAAAAAATATGCTATGATTTAGATTGATACCCGATGAAAATACCAAAAAACTGGCTGCCTTTTTTAGCAATTAACATGATTGTTTCTGCTGCCACCATCTTGATTGTACTGGCAATCTGGTCCCTGGTGCGTACCGGGGGAACCTCTCCGGTAACCAGCCCGGTAGTAAAGAACGTCGACAGCCCTCCTACCTACCCTGCCGGCACTGGATGCTCCTGTAATCAGCATTGTTAATGTGTTTGGCACAGGTGACCTGAATTCCGAGGTGGTTCGAATTCGTCACCAGGGTGAAAATCCTCTCATGCTGCAGGATTGGACATTACAGGATAGCGAAGGAAACACCTATTCTTTTCCAAAACTAACACTTTACAGCGGCGTAGTGGAAGTATATACCCGGTCTGGCACAGATACCGTGATTTCGTTATATTGGGGTAGAAAAGAACCAGTCTGGCAGCAGGGAGACGTAGTTTCCATTTACGATCCAGAAGGAAATTTGCGATCCAGTTTTCAAATACCTTAAGTGGGAGCATTATGAAAAAAGCGCTTTATCGAGAATGGCGTCCAACCCGGTGGGACCAGGTAATCGGACAGGAACACATCATTCATACACTGCAAAATGCCATACACAGTGGCAGGGTTGCCCATGCCTACCTTTTTGCAGGTCCGCGTGGAACTGGAAAAACCACTACTGCCCGCTTACTTGCAAAAGCAGTTAACTGCCTGGATGAAAATCTTCAAAACCGCCCTTGTGATGTGTGTGATGCCTGCCAGCAAGTTAACAAGGCACATTTTCTGGATTTAATCGAGATTGATGCAGCCTCCAACACCAGCGTGGATGATGTTCGCGAACTGCGCGACAAAATGAATTTCAGCCCAACGAACGCCCGTTACAAAGTCTATATTATTGATGAAGTTCACATGCTTTCTACAGCAGCATTCAATGCGCTGTTAAAAACACTGGAGGAACCCCCACCCCACGCCATATTCGTCCTGGCAACAACAGAAATCCACAAAATCCCCGCCACGGTTCTTTCCCGCTGCCAGCGCTACGAATTCAGGCGAATACCCGTTGCAGATATTGTGAAGTACTTGCAGGAAAAATGCACTTCGGAAAAGATTAAGGTGGACACGGATGCACTGACCCTGATTGCCCGCCAGGCGACAGGTTCCATGCGGGATGCAATCTCGTTACTGGACCAACTTGCCTCCACCGGTGACAAGGTAACACTCACCTATGCGCAGAATGTGTTAGGGACCGCCACCAGCCAGGCTGTGATTGAGATTGTGGATTCGATCATCCAGCGCAAGTCTGCCACTGGTCTCAATATTATTCAAACCGCACTGGATGCGGGCACAGACCCGCGCCAGTTTGCCCGCCAGATTGTCGAGTATGTTCGGGGTTTGCTCCTGGTCAAAATGGGCAACCAGGACCTGAAAGAAAACAGCCCGGAATTGCGCCAACAAATCCGGACGCAGGCAGAAGCCCTCCCCCTGGTTCACCTTCTGGAAATTATCCACTTATTCAATGAAGCGGCAACCGAGACCAGGTTGGGCTGGCAGCCAGGCTTGCAGCTTGAGCTTGCCCTGGCGGAATCCATCAACTGGCAGGAAGCCATAAAATCCGACGTCCAGGCCATCCAGCAGCCTGCAGTAACCCTTCCGGTTTCGAAACCCGCAATCCAACCAGTAACCCAATCCAATTCAAAATCAGCCAGTACACCTCAACCAGTAAAAGCTGCCCCTGTCGTGGAGTCTGCCCGGGAGGCACCTGCCGAAAAACCTGCCAGTGTTCCCCAATCGAACGAAAAAGCTGCCAGGGTTTCAGCAACTCCTTCAGGAATTAGCCTTAAAGAGATTATCAGCCAGTGGAAACAGGTAAAAGAACTGGTGCGTAAGCATCGTCCTGCCACTGAAGGGCTATTGAACTCGTGCCGTCCATTTAATCTGAAAGGGAATGTGTTAATCCTGGCATTTGCAAATGATGTCATTAAATCAAAAATGGATACACCGGATAACCTGGCACTCACCCGCAGTGCCTTAAAAAGTGTGTTTGGAACAGACCTGGAAATAACCTGTGTACTCAATAACGAAACCACCAGCGCTTCAGTTGATTTGGATATTGAAGAAGACGGCATGGTACGTACTGCCTTAAATCATGGTGGCGTAATCAAGAAAAAGGAGTAAGAAAATGGCAAAAGGTTTTAACCGTGGTATGAGTGGTCCTGCTGGTCAGGGTGGGATGCTTTCCCAGATTCGAAAACTGCAGGAACAGATGGAAAAAGTACAGGAAGAACTGAAAAGTGAAACGGTCACAGTTACTGCCGGAGGTGGTGCGGTCAAGGCTACCATCACAGGTGACCAGATGTTTACTGCCTTTGAAATTGAACCGGATTTAATCAAAGATGCAGATGCCGAGATGCTGCAGGATTTGATTTTGAGTGCCGCCAATCTTGCGCTCGAAAAATCCAAAGAAATGGCATCAGAACGTATGGGTCCACTGGCTGGCGGACTGCCTGGATTCGGGTTTTAACAACCATGGCCGTCCTGCCCGCACCCGTTCAGAACGTTATTGATGCTTTTTCACGCCTGCCAGGTATTGGTCCAAAAACTGCCTCGCGCCTGGTATTTTTCCTGCTGCGCACCCAAAATGACCTGCCCCAACAGTTGGCAGATGCTCTGCTTGCCTTGCAGACTGCAACTGGCATGTGCACCCAATGCTTTAACATAACCATGGCTGACCAGCCCTTATGCGATATTTGTTCAGACAGCCGCCGCGACCCGGGGTTGATTTGCGTGGTGGAAGAAGCCATGGATGTTCTGGCTCTGGAACGGACTGCTGGCTACAACGGGCATTATCATGTTCTTCAGGGTGTACTTTCACCCATTGAAGGCATTGGTCCGGATGAATTAAAAATTAAACCTCTGTTGGAACGCGTCAAACAGGGAAACATCCGCGAAATTATTCTGGCGACCAACCCGAGCATGGAAGGCGATGCAACCGCCTTGTATCTCCGTCAGCAGCTGGCATCCCTCGGAGTGCGAACGACCCGCCTGGCACGCGGATTGCCGATGGGCGGCGACCTGGAATACGCAGACCAGAGCACCATCCTGCGGGCATTAGCCGGCAGGCAGGAGATGGGATAAAAAATGCGTCCGGAATAATCCGGACGCATTTTCATTTCTTATCGTAATTCCTACCGTTTCGTTGCCAAAACCTCAGTCACAGTATTCCCGCTGCGTACCAGGTAATATGGCACCCATGCCAGGCCATAATTATCCAAAAAGATATTGGTTTTGGTCGGGCTGACAGGTACTTCGGTGATATTCATAACTTCTTTCGCCCACTTGTCTTGAATTTCATCCAGAACCTTTTTATACTCTGCTTCCAACCCGTCCATCTGTTTTTCCAGTACAGCCAGTTCTTCTTCTTCCTGCTTGAGGTCAAGTTTTGATTGGCTGGTCATGCGGCGTTTCGAGATGGAACTGGAAACACTGCGCTTCCTGCCTGCAAACAGGCTCAAGAGCAGTTCGCCATGTGTACCAATTTCTTCCATCCTGCGTGAACCAAGGTCGGACTTTTGCTCTTCCACTTCCAATTCCTGTCGCTTGATTTTGGCTTCGAGTGCATCCAATTTCTTTTCGTAGGTGCCTGCCAGTTTATCCTGTTCCGTGTCTGCTGCTTCACTGGCAGCTTTGCTGCACATATCCCGGAATTCCGCTGAGGATACTTGCGGTCCGGCATATACTTTCAGAGTTTGGTTGACCTTGATACGGATGGTGCCATTGCGAAACACCCAATCCTCAAAATCCTGGCGAAAGCCGGTGGCGGCTTTGGCATCCGAGAGCCAGCCTGGCAGCAATGCAAACAGGCTGTTCGGCATTGGAGCAGATTGCAGTTCATTGCGTTCATACGGTCGCCAGGCAAATTTCTCCCAATCGAGCAGGTTCCGCGTTCCTTCGGATACCAGGGTGGACATTTTATGGGTATATTCCATGCCATATTTTTGAACAATGTAACGTACTTCTGCTTGAGCCAGCAAGGCAGGTTTGTAAACCAATCCTTCTGCTTCGATCGAACCAGTCGCAGGCATGCCGGCATCAGTCACTGCCTGGCTGATACCCAAATCAGCCGGGATAAAGAATTCAGAAATTCCTTGCGGTGCAGCCGGTCGGGTCTTTTGATAGCTGCCAGCCCCCGAAGTTGAATTGGAAACAACACCGCTTGTGGCTGCAGTTGCACCTGCCGCCCGGGTGTCGCCTGTACTTGCTCCCGTAGTAGTCTTGCCTTTTCCGACAAGTTGATTAAGCAGTGGCAGCTGCGACCGGGTAAGTGGACCTGCCAGGTAGTTCATCGCCCAGCGAGTTTGGAATAAAAATGGGGCTTTGGCGTGTACATTATGCAGCAGGAAGACCCGTTTTCCCATTCCGGAAAGGGTTTTATCCAATTCTGCCCGGTTGATATCTCCCCGCGCACTTTCCAACCCATCCAGCAATCTTAATTTATCTCTTTCTGTTTGCAGCCTGCCAATGAACCAGGTGCCAGCATTGGATAGCGCTTTGTAATCCAGGTCAACCGGATTTTGGGTCGCCAGCAGCAAGCCCACCCCAAACGCCCTGGCTTGTTTTAACATGCGCAGCATGATTTGGCGGGATGGCGGGTTGGCAACCGGGGGCAGGTAACCAAATATTTCGTCAAAATAAATCAATGCCCGCAGGCTGCCGGTACCGCGCTGCATTCGCATCCAGGCCTCAATGGAGGCAAATAGGAGGGTGATAAAAAACATTCTCTCGTTATCAGGTAAATGCGCCAGGTAAAAAATACTGTGGCGCGGTTTCCCATCGGGTGTGTATAAAAACGAGGGGACATCCAGCGGCACGCCTTCGATCCAGGTCTGGAAGGATGGAGATGCCAGGAAATTGTTCAACAGCATCGCCAGGTCCATGCGTTCTTTTGCCGGGAACAGGTTGTCAATGGGGAATGCCCCCAGCCGTTCAAATGGCGGATTTTGCACCTGCAGAATCAAATCATTCAAATCGAGCGATTGACCTTTGCTCCATGCATTTTCGAGGATATTGGAAAGCAGGATGTGCTCCCGCGAGCGCAAGGGGTCAATATCATTCATACCTACCAGACCCAGCACCGCGATAACCGTGCTGGAAATTTCTTCACGAAGTATTTCCCGGTTTTCGTCCCATGGAATTTCTGGAGCCTGGAAGGACGACAGAATACTGACCGCCTGACCTGCGCTTGATCCAGGAGTATAAATGGTAAAATCCACCGCATTTTGCAATTCCCGGATATTTTCCGGTCCCAACCCCCACTGTGCCAGATCCATCTTTCCACATTGTGGCAGTCTCTGCTGCCGCGGTATCCAGGTCTTTATTTTCCCGCCTGGCTACGTCCGGATCAATCCAGGGTTTAAAATCACTCGGCAGCAAATTCGGGAAGTGCAGTAACAGGTTAGTCAGGTCGCCTTTCGGGTCGATCATGATGGCTGGGATGCCTTCCAGTGCTGCCTCTTCCAGCAACCCGATACATAAACCCGTCTTGCCTGAACCGGTCATGCCGGTTACAAAACCATGGGTAGTTAAATCAGAAGGGTCATAAATGACCTCTTCATCCAGGAGTTTGCCGCTTTTCGAGTCAATTTTTTTACCAATATAGAAACCTGGTTTATCTGCCATAGTCCCTCCTCAGGGGTTTACAAACTGGAATTAATAATAACCAAAGTCAAGGTGCGCAAAAGGTAATAATCAATAGATTTACGCATTTTAGCACTTCAAGAAAATAGTATTTTCTCCAAATCTTTTCTCTATTATATACCGGTTGATATGATGTAAAATAATCGCACATTCTGTAGTTACAATGAGAGGAATGGTTTACTTCCGGGAGGGAAATACAAGTCCATGAAGATTCTCGTGTTTGGTGCAGGTGTTCTGGGAAGTTTATATGCTGCCCGCCTGGCAAAATCAGGTGAGGATGTAACGATTTTAGCCCGCGGCGAAAGGCTGGAACAAATCCGCGAACATGGCATTGTTTTGGCGCGCCTGCCGAATAACAAATTAAGTGTCTACCAGGTGAAAACAATCGAGCAACTGGAACCTGACGACGCTTTTGACCTGGTGATTGTAATGGTTAGAAGAGACCAGCTCGATTCCGTTCTGCCGCAACTGGCAGCCAACCATTTCACCCCGAATGTATTATTCATGGTAAATCTTGCATCCGGACCAGATATGTTAATTCAGGCTTTAGGTAAAGAACGGGTGCTGCTCGGGTTTCCAGGTGCAAGTGGAGCACGGGGCAAATTCATCGTGCGTTACCGCATGGTTCCCGGCTGGCTGCAGCCGACAACCATAGGCGAAATCCATGGTCACGTTACCAACCGCCTGCGACGGATTGCCAGGCTTTTCCAACGGGCAGGATTTGGTGTAACCATCTGCAATAACATGGATGCCTGGTTAAAAATGCACGTTGCACTGGTCAGCCCGATTGCCAATGCCATTTACCTGGCAGGCGGGAGTACCGCCCGCCTTTCCCGTACCCGGGATGGTCTGGTGCTCATGATTCGGGCTATGCGCGAAGGCATCCAGGTTCTGCGTGCTTCAGGATATCCCGTTCATCCCCGCTATGCCTGGTTGATTGTTCTGGTTCCAGAGCCGCTGCTGGTTATCCTGTTTAAGCTTGGCAATGGCAACCCGCAAAGCAGAAACATTACTGGCAAACCATGCCAACGCTGCCCGCGAAGAAATGAAATGGCTTGCGGATGAATTCCATCAATTGTCACTGCTATCGGATACCCCCACTCCTGCCATGAATGAACTGCGCAGTTATATTGATCCCCATAACCCGATTGTGAAAAAAGGCAGCAGCAGTATCCCGTTGCGCTGGCGGGGGGTCATTGTCCTGGCAATGTCGGTTATGAGTGGATTGGCAGGGATTGCACTTTTGTGGAAGAAATTCTCGCATAGAAAAAATTAACGGGATTTTGCTTGACGGAAAGCGCCGGGCAGAGTATACTACCAGTCCTTCGATGCGGGGTAGAGCAGTGGCAGCTCGTCGGGCTCATAACCCGGAGGTCAGAAGTTCGAATCCTCTCCCCGCTACTATTTTCCAGACGCCCAGAAATGGGTCGTTTTTGGTTTAAACATGCGTTAATTCCTTGAACTATTTAATTGAGAAGAGAGATTATTTGTTGACTACTAAATGGTTCTCTTCTTGAGATAGATCAAGATTATCATTTCAGCGATTTCATTGCAATCTATCAATATCGGTAGGTTGTTAACCTGAAAACCTATCCAAATAGATAGGTTTTGGGGATCCGGATGTGCTTATTGTGGAAAAAACTAGATTAATTACCTTGCCCCGAGCTGGGTCACGAAAAAGATCATTCTACCCAGTCACCTAATGAAGAAAATGGATGCATCTTCTCATGATAAATACCTGTTCAAATATTTTCAATTAAGCCCTCGGTTTCAGGATTCACACTCATAACCTTGTGGTCAGAGGTTCTAATCCTACCTTCGCGAAAATTACTAATCAGTTGCATCACATCCTTTTTCTCTCATTAGGTTTTACTATTTTGTTCCAAAGTAATTACTACATTTCTCTTTTTATGTCCTTTCCCGACAACCAGCTTCCCAGGAACACATTGCCTCGAAAATTTGTACTATGTTAGCTCCAATTCCATGCATACAGAATAGTGACCACATTGAATCCCATGCTGACTGCAATCAGGAATTTGTCCCATAATGATAAATAAGTGGGTAGACCAACCAGGTTGAACAGGAAAAAGAAGGCAGCCACGATAATATTCACCCAACGGCTCACAGGCTGGGGCATTACCAGTGTCAGGAAAACCATCAAGATGGGCGTCAACATCAGAACCGCGATCCCCAGCCAAACGAACTGGTTTAAATTCTTGTCGGCCATCGGTTTTTTTGCCAAGTCGCCGCTGCAGATGCGCAAGACATCACCATAAAGATAAATTAGCGTGGCAACCACCCAGGTTGCAGAAAGAAGAATTTTGATATCCATTGTTTTATTTCTCCTGTTCCGAGATTGTGATAACCACTTTACCTCGGGCGTGTCCTTTTTCAAAATACCGAAAACCTTCGGCAGTTCTGCTTAACGGGTAACATGCGTCGATAACCGGATCCACCCTTCCGGTTTCCAAAAGATCTCTTATGAAAAGCAAATCTTTTTGATTTGCTTTTTTCATTTTGCTTTCATTTTTCTACTCCTTTTTCAAATTAGATGAGCTCAAATTATCAGATTGAAGCGGACATATTGGTTAATGGCAATCCCAAATCTCGAAAACGTAAATACCCGGGGGTTTATCAGCTTTACGTCGATAGCTGGTATTTTTCGCTAGCCATAGTCACCGTCTAATGGTGGAGATCATCCCAGCGATGGCAGCCCCACAATAAAGGTGGATGCGGAACACACAGCAAGCAAGCTGAGAAAAACGGTGAGTGCCAGATAGCGCCCCATTTGGGTGAGATAGCCTGTCGAGGTGCAAGAATTGCTTGCCATGCACCCATGGCGCCCAGCCCGGTATCCGATGAAATTACCAAGATGGGTCGTATCCACAATCGGAAAAGTCCCTACACGTATCCGATGAACGCCACCTGAAAATCTGGGATCCGCACAGTCCATAGGCCACCAGCGCCCCGTGGATCAGAACTTTTTGCCAGGGCTGAATATGCCCCTGGATTCGCGCAATCCGCCGCGCTTTTACCGATGCACTGGTACAGCGGACTCCCCTCGATGTGAACATTGGATGGCTTTGATAATGCGCCAGAGCGCTAGTCGGAGACAGCGCCCTATTCTTGCAAAACTGGCCAGCTGCCAATCGCCCAAATATCAAAAAAA
Source organism: uncultured Chloroflexia bacterium (assembly GCA_963793615.1). Lineage (GTDB taxonomy): Bacteria > Chloroflexota > Anaerolineae > Anaerolineales > Anaerolineaceae > UBA4782. Next base: position 5,620 of record CAWCAN010000016.1, on the reverse strand, counting down.
ACCGCATCCCCTGGCTTAACCAAGTGACGTTTCTGCCAACCGCTTCAACGCAGCCAGAGATATCAACGCCCAGAATGTGTTATTTGGTCCGACCAACCAATGCCTATCAGGCGCAATGGGAAAGGGTCGCACGCATCCCTCCAAGCCAAATGCAATCCCCCGCATTGATGGATGCTGCATGGACTTTTACCAGTACTTGTTCTTCATTGAGGGCAGGCTTTTTCACCTCTTCGAGATGAAGAACATCTGGCGGTCCATATTTTGTGTATACAATCGCTTTCATTTTGTCTCCTTGAATAACACAATACCTTCACCAATCCATTCCTGAGCGAAGGTATTGTGTTCATAAGATTATATTATTTGGGCTGGTCTTCAGGATTTGGCCACTTCCATGCGTACCAAACAATGAATAAAGTACAAGGAATTTCTATCGCTGCAAAAAACATATAATAAAGAGTTGGCGTTATCCCAGTGGCAAAGAGTGATAAGGAAACAGCAGCAGTGTTGATTATCCCAACAATGATGTTTGCCCAGCGATTTGCTCCATACTTCAATACCCGGGACAGGAGGACCATAGCAATAGACGTCTCCATCAATATTGCGGCTCCCAATAAAAACCCTTCGGTCATTTGTATAGACCCAACGGTCCCTGAGATTAATTGCTTCACAGCCTCAGGATCTTTGCCTCCGAAGACATCCGCATAAAGGTAATTTAACACTGCAAATATCCATAGTGTCGAAAGGATTACTTTCCTGTCTTTAATTTCGAAGGTTTTACGGCTAGTGTTCATTTTTTGATCTCCTTTTACTAATCGATATTGGTGAGTTTCATTAAATTGGACTTGAATAAATTTGTGGTCGTAACCCGGTTACCGGGAGTTGAAATAGGTTGGGAATGTTATCAAAGGCAAATCTCCTTTCCAAGTAGTTCATATCTATTTACAATTTGAAATCTGACTGATCCGCCTGTCCGGTTTCAACAGGACTGACCGAGACCAAAGGCATACCCAAATCACGCACTTTTTTCAGCAAGCCATGCAACGCAGCCTGGTCAATCACCGGTCCGGTTAATAGCGTGTCGCCGTCCTCTTCCAGCGTGATGGTCAGGCCATCAAACCAGTCTGTCCATTGACTACCCAGATGACCCTTGAGCCTGATCTGATAGACGACGGGGGCACCCGTTTCGGGTTGACCTGGAGTCGATTTTGGTGCGAGTTCGTTTGACATCACCTTATACCTTTTGTGGCTGGTCATTACAGTCCGTGCCACTTGCTTAATGTACAAGTAGCATATCTGCAATACGGTATTAACGTATAGATACTAAAGTGTTGTTTGGGGGTATTGTTTTGGGGTTGCTGAGAGGTCGAAGCCCTAAAGCTTTGGCTTTATGAACTGCTTGCGTGCAGTTCTTGATACCAGGTTCGCGGGCAAACCGACGTTTCTGCTACAACAGACCCAGCTCGCGGGCACGTGCTACAGCTTCGGTGCGACTTTGAACCTGTAGTTTGTTAAAGATTTTCTGATTATGCCCCTTAACCGTGTTCAAGGCCAGAAAAAGCCGCAAGCTAATCTCACGGTTCGAGAGTCCCTTGGCGACCAACCGCAGCACTTCCAACTCGCGCTCGCTCAATGGCTCAACCATTTCTGATTTTGGGTTTTTGACACTTGCACCTACGGCAAGTGCAGGTGTTGTTGATTGCTTGTTAACGGGTGGCGCAAAAGCTGCCAGGAGTTTGCCTGTATAATCGAATAGCGCATGAGTCTACGAATTGTTTTTCAATCGATAATGTAAAATCATCAATCAGCAATCGCATCGGTTCGCCTTCATCCACAAAGATGCGAACATAGCCTTCCGGCTCGGCCAGGGATAGGGCATGTTTGAGCGCGGCGAGAGCATGGGGGCGATTGCCCTGCGCCTCGTAGGCCAGCGCCTTCACCAGCAGGATATCGAGTGCGCTGCCCCGGCGCTTTTGCGCTTCGGCGGCTTGCAACAGGCGTGCGAGCAGGGCGTTGACCTGCGGGTTGGCGATTTCCAGCCGGGCCAGGGTGAGGTACTCGAACTCATGCAAGTAGCTGACTTCATCTGCCAGCGAAAGCCCGCGTTCTGCCGCCCACGCCCGGGCTTTATCGAGCCGCCCCTGTTTGAGATAGATGCGCGCTTTCAGGGCCGCAATGGGGTGCAGGTCAGGCACGAGGGTTTGGATATAGACCCGTTTGGCCTCGTCGAGTAGGGACAGGGCGGTTTCCAGATCGCCTGCGGCCTCTTTCAGTTGGGCCTGGGCCACATGCCAGCGGTACAGCCAATCCACCAGGGTGGTTTGCAGACCCAATTCGGCGGCTCGTTTCAAGTGATGAGCGGCGAGGGTGTCATCTCCCCGTTGACGGTAGATCATGGACAGGCCGAGATGATGGTGGGCAGTGATGTGTTCAGCCTCCGGGCCATGTTGGGCGGCCAGTTGCAAGGCATCCTGATAGGTCCGCTCGGCCTCGCTCAGGCTCCCCAGGCCCACCAGCAGGTCGGCGACAGCAAAGGCGCTGGCAACCACGAAGACATGATTGCCCAGCTGGGTCAATCTCTCCATCGAATCACCAATCCCCCGGATGGCCGACTCCAGGTTGCCGCTGGCCCAATGGGTGACCTCCAATATAGTGGTGGCCCGGGCGCGCCGGTCAAAGTCATCTTCGGGGATGAGTTGGAGCGCCAGCTCGGCGTATTTCACCGTTGCGGCGGGATCGCCCTGCACCTGAGCGTTGTAGGTGCGGGTCAAAGCGATCATTGCTGGCAGGGGCTTAAGCTGCGCTTCGTTCGCTACGTCCGAACCATCCAGGCATCGTTCAGCGTCCTGCAGGCGCAACTCGCTGGCCTCCAGTTCGCCGGTATCCGTAAATGCCTGGGCAATCTGGGTACAGAGCACCGGCCTGGTGCGGATCAGCTTGTCTGGCAGCTTATTCACCCAGCCCAGCCAGGCGGCAGACTGAAAACTGCCATTCATGCCCTGCCAGGCCGTTTCAGCCAACCCCGCCGCCCGGACAAATTCCCCGGCTGCGATGGCGTGGTGAAACGCCGCGCCCAGGTCGCCGTTCTCTTCATGCCACTGGCTGGCACGCAAGTGGAATTCGGCGAATTCTTTGGGTTTTCCCAGTCTCTGGCGCAGTAAATCAGCAAATAGATGGTGATAGCGGTACCAACACCGCTCGTTATCCAAAGGGATAATGAACAGGTTGGCATTTTCGAGATATTCCAGGGTTTCCTGCCCGGAAGCAGAAGGAGAACACAAAACAGCGTCACACAGCGGGCCGCATAGCGGTCAAGGATGGATGTTCGCAGTAGAAAAGTCTGAACGTCTTCGGGCTGCTGATGCAGGACTTCTTCAATCAGATAGTCCAGCACGAAATGGTGGCTTCCAGTGAAAGATTTGATAAAGCTGGTGGTATCTTGATGTCCCTGCATGGAGAGTGCGGCCAATTGCAGGCCGGCGATCCAGCCTTCGGTACGGGTTTCCAGTGCGGCGATGTCTTCCGCGTGAGAGGTTCAAGCCCATCACCTGGTTGAGAAATTCGGCGGCTTCGGCGGGGGTAAAACGCAAATCGGCGGCGCGCAGCTCAGTCAATTGGCCCCGGACGCGTAGCCGGGCCAGGGGCAGATGTGGATCCTCACGGGTGGTGATCACCAAGTGCATCTGAGGCGGCAGGTGATCAAGCAGAAAGGTGAGGGCTTCGTCAATCGGTTCGGAATCGATCACATGGTAATCTTCCAGGACGAGGATGAAATTATCAGGAATAGCTGGTAATTTCGTTGAGCAGGGTGGTCAGGATCGCTTCGGATGGCGGTGGCTGAGGCGATTGGAGGGCAGACTAACATCCCATCTCCAATCTTCGGCGCAATCATTTGCAATGCAGCGACGAGGTAAGTCAGAAAGCGGGTGGGGTCATTATCCCCTTCGTCCAGTGAAAGCCAGGCGACCGGTTGCCCGCAACCTGCGATCCATTCGCTGACCAGTGTGGTTTTACCAAAACCGGCGGAGGCAGAGATGAGGGTCAGTTTGTGGCCCGAAGAAAGACCCTTGTTCAGCCGCTCGATCAAGCGGGGGCGGAGGACAAGGTTAGGCCGAGGTGGTGGGACATAAAGTTTTGTGAGGAGAAGTGGCTCAGACATTCTAAAATTAATTATACATCGCGCCTAATTTGAGCGGAGAGTATAAACAAAGAAAACTTAAAAAAGGACTAAAAATGACCTTGACGAACCCATGTAAAAGGGCTACTATACGAATATCGATCTCAAGTTGCCATTCATCGTGGCGGGCTATTGAGCAAAGAACATCATCACTTATTGATTATTTAGGCTCACATTTGCGTCACTCATGTATTATCACATTTCGGTCAACAAAGGTTAGGACTTTTATAAAATGGGCTTGCCTTGTCCATCAACCTCCTGGCGTGATCAATGCAATCGCCAGGAACGGGGAATATCAGCACATCCTGCCAGAAGTGAATGAACCAGGCCCAAAACAGGCCGTGTGTTTGAGCATCGATTTGCCCAACAACCAACCCAGGAAGCTTGCCATCAACACGCCGATGATGCCATAAGGAATACCATAGTAATGCCCGATACCAAAAAAAGCCGCCATCAAGAGCAGGGATTGGCTGCGGCCAGCAGGGCTTTCGAGCACCGAGAGAAAGGAGGCTTTGAAGGTCATCTCTTCGCTGAAAGCGTTCAACGCGGCGGCAAGCAGGATCGCTTGGGATAAGGGAAATCGCCTGGATGACAATATCCACGGCGGCGTCCGGCGATGACCAAGAAGACCAGAGTCCCCAGGCTGATGAAGAAGGCAAATCTGCGCCCGAAGGTGTTCCAGCGCTCGCCAGGCTTGCTGCCCAGCCACTTAACGGGTTCGACCGGTGCAGCCGTATCCCCTTTGACCAGGAAAAAAGCGCTGGCTTTCTTTTTGACTGCGAACAGCACAGCGATAACAGCCAGCGTCACCATCAATCGCAGGGATTGTTCCGCCAGCATATACACGTTGAAAGATGGGTTATGCAGCCAGTCCTGGTAAAAGGGCAGTTGGTCCACTTTTGAATACACCAGCCACTGTACCCCGACCAGCACGACCAACAGGCCAAAAAACGAGCGCAAGGGGCGGATAGCCTGCCAGAGAAAGGTCAGCCCAAAACCGGCTATCGCAATCAGCCCAGGGATGCCTACTTTTAGTTCTTCTGAAACTGTGTAATGAAACAACTCTTGCAGGATGATATTGGGCAGGGACGAAGCCAGGATGGCAACCCAGGCCGTGATAATGAGGAGCTTGTTTTGGGGTTGTGTGTGGTTCATGAGATCATCCTTCGCGATTGTGTCAATATTACGTGACCTTTATTATAGAACAATCCAAGCCGGGGATATAAAAAAGGCCGGCTCTACACCGGCCTCCGGTTTTATGCTGATTGTCTGCAACCCGCCATCGGTATAACACTGGATTTCATTTCCCGCCTACAGGGCGGGTGGGATTGTAGGATTGTTGAACTTGTTCGAAGCAAGGTAGCACGGATTTAGGAGCATTACTAATACCCTGCCGGGCACGATGTAATCAGGAGGTCGCGTAGTACTCGCAAGAGTAGAAGTTCG
>CAWCAN010000015.1:0-41668 GCA_963793615.1 uncultured Chloroflexia bacterium | reverse complement strand
AGCCATTGGAAAAGGTTGGAATTTTGCGCCAATGGGACTGCCCGTGTAAGAGTCTGGTAGAAATGATGATGGGTGTTTATCATCCCGGGCAAAATGATATGACCTTTCAAATCGAGTACTTCATCTGCTGTTTCTGGTAATTCTGATGAGGGACCGACCCGTTCAATAAAGCCATCCCGAACAAAAAGACCACCGTCAGATATCTCGCGACGATGGTCATCCATGGTAACTAACATAGTGGCGTGCTTTACCAAAAGTGTTGTCATACAACAAGTGTAACCAGAAATTAATTGTTTGTCAATTGTCTGACAACATCAATTTGCTGTTAGAGAAATATTCCTTTTTGGGGTAATGCTATAATTATCCGTGGAGTAAAAATGAGCGCATTTTTATTGCAAATAAGGCAATTCTTCCAGCAGCCACCAGGTAACATGGCATATCACCTGGTAATCCTTTTTATTCTATTTTTCGCTTTTCAATCAATTTGGGTGATTCGGCGAAATAGCCGCTTTTTATATATTAAGCGTCTCACGTTAGGTTTGTACATCCTCCTGGCTGGACAGGCGATTCTACTGCTGGCAGCAGCAATCACCTGGTTGACTGGCAGTACTGGGTTTCCATTGCTCCCAACCCTGGACCGGGTTGTCAACGCAATTAGCCTGGTCTGGATAATCTGGTTGTGGGTATTCCCAGTTCCTGAAAGGCGATATGACCTGATCGCAATTGGTGTCAGTGGATTTCTTTTTGTCGCCTGGATTGTTACGTTTATCTCAGTTTCACAGCTACCAGTTACAGCAGAATTTAATGGAACAACCATTTCACTTGGATGGAATATTGTCCTCTGTGTGCTTGCCCTGGCAGGGCTGATACTTACTTATATCTATCGTCCATTTAACTGGAATTTTGGATCAGCCCTCTTCTTCCTTTTGTTTTTGGGCGGCATCCTGCAGATAACACTTGGCGGTAAAACAGGCAATTACCCGGGTATTTTCCGTTTTTCACAACTGGCAGCATATCTTTTACTCCCCCTGCTGGCTTTGCGCTTATTTTCTCCTCCTGTTACAGAACAGACCATGGAACAAGCCCGCATGTATCGCGAGCGTCGTCGATTTTCGGCTGAACCGCGAACGCTGCAAGCCTGGTTCAATATCCCATGTAATCCGCCGGATGGTCAACTACCGCCACTTACTAGCCAAAGCCATCGGTCAAACCATGCTGGCAGATATTTGCTATCTCATCCTTGCCCCGCAGCAGCAGGATGATTTGATTTTTCTGTGTGGCTATGACCTGATCAGAGAACAAGAATTAACTGGTTTCAGTAAAGCCCAAAAATATCTGCCATCCTTAACCAAGGCAGTGCAAAATGCCAATAACTTGATTTACAATGTAAGTTCCGAGCCGATTGCTGAATGGGAAAATCTGGCAGATGCAGTTGAACTTCGCCAGGCAGCCAATACGATGTTTGTTCCCCTGGCAAACGCGGATGTAACCTGGGGTGGCATCCTGTTGCTGACTCCTTTTTCAGAACGCCTTTGGACACAGGAAGACCAAAAATACCTGACAGGCATCAACGAATATATTCTGCAAAAATTGCTTCAGCTGCCTGGGACAGAAACCGTTTCAGCAGATGTGCTTTCGCTTCAATCTGCACTGCAAAAGAAACAAGATGAATTCAATGAATTACAGGCTGAATTCAGGCAGGTGCTGATTGCATTGAATGAAATTCAGCAAGCACCTGAAGGAAACTATCCCTCCCTTTCAGTACCGATACCAACAGGAGAGAAAATCACCACTCCGTTGGATTTCGATAGTGAGGATTTTCAGCAGGATTTACTGGAAAATCCACCATCTCCTTTTAGAAGTTTACTTGCGTCTCAGGCTGAGGAGAAGTCTCTTGAGGTTCAGGATACTGACCTCACCCATGAATTGCAGCTGACCCTGGAAGAAGTTGCCTATTTGCAAAACCAGCTTGCTGATTCCAATTCAAAAATACTTGCGCTGGAAAATCAGATATCCCAACCGGAAAACTTGCATACAGGTGAGCAAGAATTGATAGCCAACGCAACGCAGGAACTGAGGCAGCCCCTTGCTTCCTTAGTTGGATATACAGACCTGCTTTTGTCTGAATCGGTTGGTAATCTGGACAATGTACAAAAGAAATTCCTTGAAAGGATCAAAGCGGCTGCCAATCGGCAGCAAGGATTACTGGATGATTTGATTCGGCTTGTCAACCTGGAGCGGGGAAATTATCAACTAATGCCCATGAAAATTGATTTAATGAATGTCATTGACCAGGCAGTAACCGAGATAAGCTCTCAATTTCTGGAAAAAGACATTACCTTGCGGGTGGATGTGGCATCTGATATCCCAACCATCAGCCTGGATCAGGAAGCAGTTACCCAGATATTGATCCAGTTGTTGCAGAATGCTGTGAATGTGAGCCAGCCGGATAGTGCAGTTACATTAAAAGCGCTGGTTGAGCAGCGTGATGGAAACCAGTATTTATTGATGCAGGTCAGTGATAGTGGTGGTGGCATCCCTGCCGAAGACTACCCCAGGGTGTTTTCCCATCACTTCGATTCCGAAACCCCTGCCATCGAGGGGGTCAGTGACACAGGTATGGGATTGTCCATCGCGAAGAGCCTGACTGAAGCGCATAATGGTCGTATCTGGGTGGATAGTGTCGCAGGAGAAGGTTCAACTTTCTGCATCCTACTCCCGTTGGACCAACCTGAGACCGTATTACCTGAAACAAATGATGAACCTGAAGCGTGAGATTATCAGAGGATTCCTGGCTGCCTGCATAACATCCGCAGTTGTTCTAAGCGGCATTCTGATAGGCACTGCTGAATCGAAAACGATAGAACTGCAGGTTATGACCCCGACAAACTCACAAAATTCTTCGGGAACAATTACCCCAATCAACACTGCTTCTTTAACACCAACCCAACAGCCTACCAGGACATTTACCAGCACGGCAACCTTTACTTTCACCGCCAGTTCCAGCCCCACCCACACCCCCACAGTGACTGCCTGCCCCATTCCCAGTACGTGGGAACGATATGTCATCAAAAAAGATGACACTCTGGAGAACCTGGCGAAAAAACGAAAAATCACCGTTGACGAAATCCGCAAGAAAAATTGCCTGGGAGACTTAAAAATTGTTGAAGGAATGGTGATTTACCTTCCCCCATTGCCGATTACTCCGACACAGACACCCGAACCGGTTGAAACTTCTTGCCCACTTCCGAGCGGTTGGATTGTTTACACCATCCAATCCGGGGATACCTTGTTTTCGCTGGCTGCTTTGACGGGTATCAGTGTATCGGAATTGCAGCAAACCAATTGTATGGGCACTTCAACTGAGTTGGTGTCCGGGGAGACCCTCTATCTGCCCATAATTCCAATTCTTCCTCCACCGTTGCCAACACCGGGTCAGGTTCCAACGGTAATACCCATCCCAATCTCCACGCTAAGCGGGTAATTTATGACGCTCCATTGGAAACGGGTCCTGGGTTTTATTCCGCTGATAATCGTATTGGCTGGTTGCGCATACCCTGCCGCATCTGGCAATATCCCAGTCGCAGCAATGGCAAAAGTTAATACCCCCATTGCCACCGCCAGCCGCACACCTTTTCAACCCATCCCGCCAACTTCCACGCACACACCATTACCAACTATCACGCCATCGATAACACCAACTTTTACAATCACACCAAGTCCAACTCCGACAGAAACTCCGCTGCCATTTACACCCACCCCCTGGTATTTTGACCTGGATTTGCCAGATAACCAGGAGATGTTCCTGGTTATGGGTTCCGACGAAAGACCTGGTGGAGGATTCCGAACAGATGTCATGCTGCTGGTTATTCTAAATCCGCAAGAGGGCACTGCCAGCATTGTTTCATTCCCGCGTGACTTGTATGTTTACATACCCGGGTATGGAATGAATCGATTAAACACAGCAATGTTCATGGGTGGCTTCAGCGCCATGGCTGATACGCTTGAATACAATTTTGGAGTTCGCCCAAGTCATTATTTTCTGACCAATTTCAATAGTTTTATAAATATTGTTGATACCCTGGATGGGATAGATGTCCATGTAAAACAAGAACTGGTGGATACCTGTAAATTACCAATTGCAACCGGTGATTACTGCATCATCCAGACCGGGGTTCAGCCCATGGATGGGACGACCGCATTATGGTATGTTCGCTCGCGAAAATCTACCAATGACTTTGATCGAAACCGTCGTCAGCAGGAAGTTCTGCTTGCATTATTTGAACGAATATTAAGTCTTAACGGATTAAGCCGTGTTCCTGAACTGTATGAAATCCTCTCTGAAAATGTGCAAACCGATATGAGCCTCGAAGATATGCTGCCTTATGTCCAGATGGCACCCAGGCTGGCAAGACAAGGAAGAATTAGGCAATACGCCATCGGGCAATCAGAAGTATGGAATTACATCGCAGATGGCGGAGCAATGGTACTGCTTCCCAACCAGGAGGCAATCTATGTCATTTTGCAGCAGGCAATCAATCCATGATCCAACCCACTTGCGATTTGACATAAATATAATATGTATTGTAAACTGACAAAAGGCTATACGAAGATTTTTACTTGCCTGGAGGTACCAAAATGAGCAATCAGAACTCCTTCAATTGTACATATCACGTTCAATTCACCCTTGAAACCTGCACTATCTGCCTGGGAGTATTATTTACGGGATCAGGGTCGTTCCATCTTCACCATAAAATCTTTTGGGGGAGATCTCCAATTGCTGGCATCCTTCCTTTCTCCAGACAAAACCGTGGGTCAGATAACCAATACCGAGATAAATCAATTTTTAGATTGGCTCCAATCCGGTCGGGGTATAGCCTGTTCAGCCAAAAGCCTGGCACGCCGCATTACTTCGGTAAAATCTTTCTTTCGCTGGCTGCATAAAAATGGTGTCATAGCCATTGACCCAGCCGAAAAAATTCTGCAGCGCACCGTTATCAGCCCGTTACCGCAAATACTTACGACGGATGAACAACAAAAGGTGCTGGAGGCAGCCCAGGCTTTCCGCCAAAACCCATCTCCTGATGCAAGACCCTATGCCTTACTTGCGTTGCTTCTAGCGACGGGAATTAAAAAGGGGAGTGCCTGGGAATCCATATCAATCATATTGAATTGGATGCTCCCAATGGTCCAATCCTGTTTGTACGTTACGCCAGTCCCCGCAACCGGTATAAAGAACGCAAAATAGACTTGCCCGGCGATTGGGTTACGGTTTACCAGGAATATCTCACCCAGTATCGCCCGGATGAACAAGCCTTTCCCTGGTCTCCCCGCCGGCTGGAATACCTGTTGGAAGAAATCGGGCAAAAGGCTGGCATTACCAAGCACCTTTCTTTCGACATGTGCCGCTGGACAAGCGTGGTCAACGATTGGAATGATGGCGTGGAACCGGAAAAAATCCGACAAAAATTGGGGGTTTCGAAAATTCAATTTAGAGAAATCGGGATGAAACTCAGGCAGCTGGCGGATCAACGATTAAATTAATTGGAATAAAAATGATAAGAGGGAAATAAAAAAGCCTGAATAAATTCAGGCTTTTTTTATTCTATCCAAAGATGTACAACGTTCAAAGTATCTTCTCTCAAACGTACCGAGTTCGAAATTCGGTAACCAGGAACCCAGATAATTTCATCACCACTGCAAACCAGCGGCCACCACTTGCGTAACTCACGCGCCAGCCGGATATTCGTCCAGAAATCAGATATTTTTATTGTTTTCCCAGCCATCCCCAGAGGTGAGAATTTGTCTCCCGCCCGCCAACCTCTGACCAGCAAAGGCAGCGTGATAAATCTTTCGTCAAGAAAAGCATGCATGGGATTTTCCCATTCAGGATTTATTCGGGCATCTTCCAGGTTTACCATTTCTGAACAGAGTCGCTTTTTATCAGCCAATTCCACATTCCCCTGAACTCCCAGGGTTTGCTCAGAAACAATCATCTGGTAGACTTCAACCTTTTCAAACACAATAGCCGCAGGATTGGTTGTTAAAAATACTTCGCCGCCGTGCAATCGCAATAAAATCCCTTGTTCAAGTTCCAATTGCTGGCTGCGGGTGGGTTTTGTAACAAACTGAATCCCTCGCTGACCACTTTCAAAGGAAAAATCTCGCATCTTCGGGAGAAGATGGCAGACCATTCTACGAAATAGATTTATTTGTGCCCCTGGATGAAACGAAAGAAATAGCTTTCGATTAAATTGCACCACCTCAGGTTGGAGATTTGGCTTGAGTTTTTCCCAGTCCTCAACCAATACACTCTGCAACCATGCATAGTCTGCTGCCAGGGAATGATTGGTCCGCAAAAGCACTTCTTTAATGTTAGGATTATAGCCTTCTAAATATGGAATCAACTCATTGCGAAGACGGTTACGGAAAAATGCATTTTGCTCATTGCTGGCATCCATTCGTGGATTTAGATGATTTTCTTCACAATACGCCAAAATTTCACTCCGCCAGGTAAATAAAAATGGGCGCACCAAAGGGATGACCTCATCCCATTCTGGAATTATTCCCACCAGGGGCATGGCTTTCAAACCGGTTAATCCTGCCCCGCGCAAGAGATGCATCAACATTGTTTCAACCTGGTCATCCGCATTATGCGCAACCATCACTGCCTGGGCATGGTTCTTCCTGGCTTGTGCAAATAAAAAGCGATAGCGCGCGTTTCTGCCTGCCTCTTCCAGCGATTGTTTATTCTTTTGAGCATCAGCTCCAACATCTGCAGCCAGTATTACACACGGTACATTCCACTGTTTTGCAATATTTTGGACAAATATCGCTTCTTCACCGGATTCTGCCCGCAATTGATGATCCAAATGTGCAATAATTATCGAATAACCACTTATATGAAGAATATGCGCCAAAGCCAGGCTGTCAGGCCCACCCGATACCCCCACCAAAATAGGTTCAGTTGGGTTAATGTGACATTGTTTGATTATTAGTTCTTGAATTATGCGTAAATCCATGTTTTTGATTATACTTGAATCAGATTTGAGTATTCATCACACACAATAATTAAGATGGTTCCGTTTTCAAGATGACAGGCAGGATAAAATGGCAGAGAAAATTCTGGTAGTCGATGATGATTTTGAGACATTGCGTCTTGTCGGAATAATGCTGGAACGACAGGGATTTGAAATTATCGCCTCCAATAATGGAGAGCAAGCACTGGTTCAAGCAAAAAATGAACATCCCGACCTGATCATTCTGGATATTATGATGCCCAATCTGGATGGTTACCAGGTCTGTAAACAGTTGCGCTCTGATCCGGTCACTGCCAACATTCCCGTGTTGATGTTTACAGCCAAAACCCAATTGGATGACAAGATGGCTGGATATGATGCCGGGGCAGACGACTACCTGACAAAACCTGTTCATCCTGCCGAGTTGATTGCGCATATTAAAGCCTTGCTCACCCGCAGAACCAATCGCTCTGCTGCTTCTGTCCAGCCTGGCGAAAAAGGAATTCTGATTGGAGTGGTTGGCAGTAAAGGTGGATTGGGAGTCTCAGCATTAACTCTCAACCTGGCAATAAGTTTATCTGCCCGTAGTAACCTGAAAATAATCGCTGCCGAGATGCATCCTGGTAATGGTGCCTGGGCAATCGACCTGGGATTTAAAAATCCAGATGGATTGAAAACCCTCTTAACCACAAAGCCGGAAAAATTAAATGTTGATTTAATTGATAAACAATTAATAAAAACCACGTATGGTCCACGGCTTTTACTCGCATCCAATAACCTGGCTGATTCTGATGGGATTGCAGCAGAATCCAATTATGAGACCATAATCAGGATCCTGCCACAACTGGCAGATTTAGTGTTGCTGGATTTGGGTGTACCCACCCTTCCGCATATGATTAATATCCTTAATACCTGTGACCAGCTTATCCTGGTTACTGAACCCTTCCCCGCCTGCCTGGAACACGCACGAATAAAAGTGAATGAACTGGCAGAAATGGGCTTTGGGAAATCCAAAATTCTTGATTTAATCGTGATTAATCGTGTCAGGGCTGATATGCAGCTGAGCCTATCCCAGATACAGGATGAGCTTGGTATCAAAGTTACCCAGATGATTCCACCGGCTCCAGAAGTTGCTTATTTTGCTGCCCAGAAGAACATCCCGTTAATTGAGTTGCAGCCTGAAGGATTGCTCACCCAGCAATTTGAACTCCTTGCCAATGTATTTCTAGAGCGGATAATCAAATGATCCCTGAAGCTGCTTACAGGAATTTGAGAGAAGCAGCCAGAATCATAAAAAACTCGAAGCATACTGTCATTTTCAGCGGTGCTGGTATTTCCACTCCGTCCGGTATCCCGGATTTCCGTTCAGCCGGGGATGGGTTGTGGCAAAAAAACGACCCGATGAAAGTGGCTTCGTTATCTGCTTTCCGCTATCATCCAGAAATTTTTTTTGCCTGGCTGAAACCGCTATTACAAACCATATCCAAAGCAAAGCCCAATCTGGCACATACCAGCCTGGTTCAAATGGAGTTGGCTGGAAAAGTTCAGGCTGTTATTACCCAAAATATTGATTCCTTGCATCAACTGGCTGGCTCTCGGGTTGTCTATCCAATCCATGGGTCGCTTGAAACACTCGTGTGTTCGTGGTGTAACAATACTTATCAAATGAAATCCTATCTGGACGATTTCTTGCAACAGGATATATTGCCGCGTTGCCCGTGTTGTGGTCGGTATTTAAAACCGGATATTGTTCTGTTTGAGGAAGAGTTACCAATGGAAACCTGGTCACAGGCAGTTAAACAAGTAGAGCAGGCGCAGGTATTGCTGGTGGTTGGCACCTCGTTGGAGGTGTACCCTGCCAGTATTTTGCCCCGCCTGGCTGTCGACCATCATGCTCGTTTGATAATAAACACCTTGAGTAAAACGGATTTGGATAATTCAGCAGATGTACTTCTGCCTTACAACACCCAGGAAGTATTACCACTTCTTGCAGAAATGGTGGTTAATTCGTGATTCCTTCTTCACGGACTCAGGAGTACCCCAGCCTGATTTCTGCCATTCGAAACATCAGTACTGTAAAGCCGGCTGCAGGACAATTGCAATGCCTGGCAGAAAATGCAGCACGCCTTGTAAATGCAGACATTTCACTCATTTATCTTCACACAAATGACCATACCCAACCAGTTTTGAAATCAATGTGGGGTAATTCCAATGAATTACCGCAAACAAGAATTGCAGGGGCAAACTCCATTGTCAGTTGGGTCGCTGCCCATCGCAGATCCGTTGTTCTCAATCAGCCTGAAAGCCGCTGGGATTTGGAGTACGAAAAAAGTCTTAACCCAACTCTCCATAATGTTATTGCAGTTCCCATGATTTCAAACAAACGTGCCATCGGAGTCATAGAAGCATGTAACAGTGCCAATGAATTCTCACCGGCAGACGAAGAAATCTTGTTGTTATTGGGTGCTCAAATGGGCGTCGGTTTGCAGGATAATAACTCTGTTGCAATACAAGATACGCTGCCAGAATTCATCAGCCAATTACGAACACCATTAACCTCGATGAATACGATTGCGTATTTACTCAAGCAGCCGGAATTACCGGAAGAGCAGCGCTATGACCTGGTTAATTCCTTCTTGCTGGAATCCAATCGAATAAATGAAGCAGTGAACACTTATGAAGAATTATGTAACCTGGAAACCGGTCGTACCATGTTGGATAAGCACAAGACGGATATTGCTGCCCTGATTCAAGAAACAATTCAACAATTTGAAGACCTGGCAGCAAAACAACAGGTCACTTTCCATATTGAAATTCCAGGTGCACTACCGCAATGCTCATTTGATCCGGTTCGCATGAAAAGTGTCTTCGACCACATTATCCGGAATGCGGTCCAATATAATCGCACAGGTGGGAAAGTGTACGTCAGTGCCTGGATTGAGTTCAGGCTGGTTATGGTTGTGTTTTCAAGATACCGGTACAGGTATTCCCGATAGTGATGTCGACTCAGTATTTAATAAGTTTTACCGGGCTCGCAATGCAGAAAAATTTACAAATGGTGCTGGGCTGGGTCTGGCACTATGCAAACAAATCATGACCGCCCACCAGGGTCAGATTGAAATCCGCAGCAAATTATCCGTTGGAACTATTGTCACATTAAAACTCCCCATTTCGCATTAGTTTTACCGGCTTCCCCTTCTGCCAAATTGCCGTTCCAGCAAATCCACCGAGAGATGGATCATTGTTGGTCTGCCGTGCGGGCAAGTTCGTGGTGATTTACACTTTTCGAGGTTACGAATTAGGTTCAACTGTTCATCAGGAGCAAGAACGGTACCCCCTTTAACTGCTGCCCGCTTGCATACCCTGGATGCAATGCGAGCCTCCATTTCTGATTGCATGGGGGATTCATCCTCTTCGATGTCTTCCACGACAGCCCTCAGGATAACTTCCGGATCTACATCATTGAAGATGGCAGGCAAGGCACGAATGCGAAAGGTATTGCTGCCAAATTCCTCCACCAAAAAGCCAAGACCAGCCAGTGTC
The DNA here is from genome assembly GCA_963793615.1 of uncultured Chloroflexia bacterium. Taxonomy (GTDB): domain Bacteria; phylum Chloroflexota; class Anaerolineae; order Anaerolineales; family Anaerolineaceae; genus UBA4782. The sequence continues at coordinate 31,106 of CAWCAN010000015.1, read as the reverse complement.
TCCAGGGATTCTTCCAAAGCACCAGTTTGATGGGGAGCAAATTGCACGGTCACGGGTTGCAGCAAGGGCTGCATAACAATTTCCGTTTCCCGTTGTTGCAGCAGCTTTTCGAATAAAACTCTTTCATGGGCGGCATGCTGGTCAATCAAGTAAAGCCCGTCCGGTCCCTCGGCAACCAGGTAAGTCGCACCAATTTGACCAATTAATCGCAATAAAGGCATCATGCTGGCAGGCTGGTTGGTATTAGTTATGGTACTGTCAACGACCGAAGGCGTTTGAACGGAACTTTCCAAATTATTATGTTCGTCCGCAGCTAATTGCCAATCCAAACCCGGTGTTTGGATAACAGGGGTATTACTGGATGAATACGGGGTGCTCCACAAACGTTGCGGCATTAACTCTGGTATCGGAGAATATGCCATCACTGCCCTTCTAACGGCTCTTTGCACTGCTGAGAAAATGCGCTCGCTGCTTTTAAAACGCACTTCAACCTTGGCAGGATGCACATTCACATCGATTTCTTCTGGCGGAAGTTCAATAAACAGAATTGCCATGGGAAAACGCCCCACCATCAATAAACCCGAATAAGCCTGTACTAGTGCAGCATTTAGAGAACTATCCTGTACCCAGCGTCCATTGACAAAGAATGTCATCTCTTTGCGATTCGAGCGGGTTAAGGAAAGCGGACTGGTAAATCCTCCAATCGTGATATCGCCATCCGAAAATACCACTTCGAGCATTTGGCGAGCAGATTCCACACCATACAGACCAGCCAGAACTTCTCGCCGGTTACCGCTGCCAGTGGTTTGGATTACCGTGCGTTCTTCATCTTTCAGGATAAACTGCACTTGTGGGTAAGCCAGGGCATAACGGGTAACCAGGGAATTTATTTGCTGTTTTTCAGTTGAATCAGTTTTTAAAAATTTCAAGCGGGCTGGCACATTGGCGAACAAGTTCTCAACCCGGATGGTCGTCCCAGTTGGAAATGCCAGTCTTTCAAGTTTTCCACCTGCTCCACCATCTACCACCAACCTGGAGCCAGTGTCTTCGGTATCGATACGCGTGGTCAGGGTACTGTGAGAAACGGATGCAATCGAAGCCAGGGCTTCTCCCCGGAAACCGAGTGTTCGGATGGAAAATAAATCTGCAGCAGTGTTGAGTTTGCTGGTGGCGTGCCTCGTGACCGCCAATCCAACCTCTGCTGCCGGTATGCCAATACCGTTATCACTCACCTCTATCAGTTGTTTGCCTGCCTGCCGTATCTTGATGGAAATGCGAGTGGCACCCGCATCCAGGCTGTTTTCGAGCAGCTCTTTCACCACGGATGCAGGTCTTTCAACCACTTCTCCGGCAGCAATCTGCGAAGCCACGTTTTCCGGCAATATGTGAATGGACATAACAGGATTATATCAAGAGTGGGTAACTTGCGATTCTTTTCATGGTCAGATATGGTTTAATAGAACCATGAGTATTCATGTGACAGTTCAACTCTATGCAACGTTTCGGTTAATAGCCAATAAAAAAAATATCCAGCTGGTATTGCCGGAAAACGCTACCATTACCCAGGCAATTGACGCCATCTGTGAGCAGGTACCTGCTTTGAAAGACCATTGGTTAAACGAAAACGGAGAACTGCACGCTCATGTCCATGGATTCTTGAATGGTGCCGAAATACCCACCCTGCCTGAAGCCTGGAATACACACCTCAAGACGGGTGATGTACTGGATTTCATCCCACCGGTCGCCGGTGGATAACCACCGTCCCATTATTGACGTTATAAAATAATCCGTGTATGATGAAATTGCCCGGGTTGACCGGGTGACCGCGTCGCAGCTTCGGTTGCGCCGAGGAAAGTCCGCACTCCATAGAGCATGGTGCCGGGTAACACCCGGGATGGGGTAACTTATCGGATCGGGCCACAGAAATATACCGCCTTTATTCTCGACTCTCCCTTGGGAAAGTTGAGGTGAGGGTAAGGGTGAAATGGTGGTGCAAGAGACCACCGGTGTTTGCAGCAATGCAGCAGCCAGGCAACCCCCGCCAGGAGCAAGGTCAAGCAGGAACATGTGGAGACTGCTCGTCTCCCTTAAGTTCCGGGTAGACTGCTGGAACGTGTTGGTAACAACCCGTCGAGAGAGATGGTCACCCAGGCAGGAGCCGTCCTTCGGGATACCCTCCCGCTGACAGAATGCGGCTTACAGGTCAACCCGGGTATTTTGATACATTAATCCCGCCAGAACCCTATCGAAGGGTGCATGCGGCTTACAGGTCAACCTGGGTATTTTGATACATTAATCCCGCCAGAACCCTATCGAAGGGTGCATGCGGCTTACAGGTCAACCTGGGTATTTTGATACATTAATCCCGCCAGAACCCTATCGAAGGGTGCATGCGGCTTACAGGTCAACCCGGGTATTTTGATACTTAATCCCTGCCAGAACCCTATCGAAGGGTGATGAGGCTTACAGGTTAACCCGGGAATTTCTCTCCTCTCCCTTTGGGACGAAGTGCCCGCAGGGTAGAGGTTGGGTGAGGGTATTTCGTCCTTTCTCCTCTCCCTTGGGAGAGGCAGGGTGAGGGAGTTTTTTCTCTCTCTCTGGGACTTAGTGCCCGCAGGGTAGAGGTTGGGTGAGGTCAAATATCTCTACCTCTTATGATGCTTCACCGATTTGTTCTCCCCACCTGTCCATCGGTAACCGCTTAATGCCCACAACATCACATTCGTGCCATAGAATACCCACACCAGGCAGAAGAACACATTTGATATATTCCCCAACCCCAGGTTGTAAATCTCTCCTGCAATTTCCGTTGCGAACCAGCAAGTGGCAGCAATTGCAACCATCCAGGCATTTGGCGATGGATATAACCTGCGCCTTACCGTCTCCCATGCCAGCCACATCGTGGTACAGAAAAACGCCGTATACACAGGACCAATAACCGCATGCCCCACCCGGACAATATCCTGCCATAATACTGCCACAATCGCTGCTGCAATTCCAAAAATCATTATTGGCAGCCAGATATCCTTCAAATGGAACTTCTTAATGGCAGAAAAATCACGACCAACCCGCAGGATGAGAAAAACATGGGCAAGTATGGATAACACGCCGCCAATCATAAACACCGAGGATCCCACCGAGAGCGCAGGGCTGACAACAACCAGGCTCATCAAAATATCAGTTGGCAGCATGCAGCAAAATGCCAGCAGCAACAGCGTCCAGTCACGCTTTTCCAGGCGGTTCTTGCCGGTGATCAGTACCAGCAGCATGGCCATCAATGTGATGACAGGTTTGGCAAATGCAGAATACAGGCTTCCGTTCTGGTAAAAGTAATTCATCCAGTCAGTGGCGAAAACCGAACCTGCCAGGAGGAGAACCACACCGATTATTACTAAAATCCAGGTGAATTTCCGGGAATTCAATACACTCTCAAACTTTTCAGCCATAACGTCCCTCCCAATAGTTGCTTCCAGAATAGATTAAATTATAGTATGGAAGTCAATACGTATTAATATGACCAAATTATCTACACTATTCCCTCCCCGATTATACAAAAACCGCTGTCCTTTACAATTTTGGACAGCGGTCTTAGATTATCTGGTTACAGAAAATTAATCATCCAGCAGACGGCGTTCGCCTTCCAATGCCTTGATATGCGTAATTTCCTGGGACACCTCGAGTGTGCCGCGATACTTGCCGTTGGTATCAAACATCGGAAAATAGCGAATATTAATGAACATGCCACCCATCTTTATCCAGAATTCTGCCACCTTGCGGGAACCTGCTTTGAAATCATCCAGGATTTTTTGTACTTTATGGACACTGGATGCCGGGTGACAATTCTGTACTGTCCGGCCAATGATTGCCGGGCTGCGGGGGAACAAGCGCTCAGGTGATTGGGAGAAATAACGCACTTCGTCATTCTCATCCACATAAGTAATATCCACAGGCAGCGTGGTCAGCATCAAATCCAATTGTTCCACCGACAATCCACCAGTGCTCAACGGGATGGCACCTTCAGGGATAACGAATGTAGCCGGCTCCGATTCGCTTGTTTTCGTTGTTTTTGGTTTCCACTGGTTGCCGGGGGTGATGACAAAGTATCCAATCTCACTTTCCTGGTTGCGAATGGCGATCCAATCTTCCTCGTGGAGTCGTTCCAACGAAGCCGGGAAGAGTATTTTTTCTTCCTTGTATGCCATTTCAGTCATGGCATTTTTTAACTCTTTGAACAAGTCGAAGGCAGCCTGTTTATCAACACTGGATTCTGAGAGTAAACCGGATAACTGCTTAAGCAATTTCCGAATTTCATCATGAATTCCCCACATCACCCGTGAGGGTCCATAAAAATTATACTTTTCAAGAAATGGAAATAACTGGTTTTCCTTGCGTTCATAGTGACGGATGAATCCTGTTAACCGCTCGTTTTGTTGTTTAAGAGTAGCCTGTTGCGCTGGCTGCCCGTCTTTAACGAACTTTCCGAAGGTTAAATCCATTTCATCCAAAATTCGTGCCAGAAATCTGGTTTTCAGCCCGATAAGTAAAAACCGGGTGCCCGGGAATACTATCCGGTTGGGCTTCCTTATCCAGGCTCTCACGAAATACCGCCACATGCACATCGCAAAGGCGCTGTACTTCTTCAACTGGGAGACCTTCTTCAATCAAGAGCTGCTCAACTTCTGCAATTTCTGCAGATGATGCTTCTCCAGCCAATACGCCAAATTCTGCTTTCACCTGCTCTACACTTTTTCCTTCGTGCAATTGACGCAGCACGCTCTTGATAATTTCTTTTCTTTTCTCGGTATTATTGATGAACTCACTCATGGGTTTCTCCTCATTGAATAATATGACATTAAGGGGGAATTACGCTTCGCCCCAGCTTATTTCCAATTCACAGCGGATGGCGTCTTCAGGACAGGCTTCCTCGCAAGCTGCACAATATGTGCAGGCTTCTGGTTGGGCGAAATAGATTCCGCTCTCACTGATTTCCAGTACATCTTCGGGACATGCCACTTTACAGGCTCCGCAATTAGTACATCGGGACATATTGATTTCTGGCAGGTTTTCATTTTTCGTCATGGTTTCCTCACATCCCTTGTACGCAAAATATACCTGCATTCCAGGTTAATGTGTACGACTTTTGTCGCATTTATCCTGATTAGTCTGGCTTGGATTTATGATTCAGCTTCAGATTCCAATCGTGCCCGATCCAGCAATATCACTTTCCGCCCCTCGCGCCGAATATAACCTTCATCTGAGAATGATTTTAACAACCGACCTACCACATCACGCACTGTGCCTATTTCCCGCGCAATTTCATCCTGGGTAAACCTGCCTGCTTTCGTACCAATGTCAGCCTGGGAAATCAGGAAACCCGCCAGCCTGCCCCGAACAGAATGAAGTGCAAAATTCTCCACCATGTCTGTCAATTGTGTTAACCGGCTGGCAAAGTCCTGCAGCATGAGTAATGCAAAATCCGGACAGGTATTTATGATGTGTAAATAATCTTCCCGTTGAATATATGCCAGTTTCGATTTACTGACCGTTTCGACACTGGAATGATTGCATGGTTTCGCTAGCAATGGCGGAACTGTGTTGAACGCCTTCCCGCGTTTTAAACGTGTCAGTACCTGTTCCCTTCCATCCGATGTCATTCGGTAAACCTTCACCTCTCCCTCAAGTACAAAGTACACAGCATCAGCAGGTTCCCCCTCCAGCAGTACCACTTGTTTGGGAGCAAGATTGATTTCCCTGGCAAATTCCATCAGTTTCTGCAGGGTGGTTTTCTTTAACCCTGCAAAAAAAGAGAGATTTCGGATTGTCTGCTCATCCATCATGGATTATTTCGACATCAATGAGAATAATGCCAGGTACAAAATACTGGCAACCAGGCATGTTACTCCCATAACAGGCAGCCCGCGTTTTATCCACAATCTTGGCGTAATGGGGTGTCTTGTCCGTTCCGATAGCGCAGCCACTACTACATTTGCAGTGGAACCAATGATTGTACCGTTGCCGCCAAATCCTGCTCCGAAAACCACAGCCCACCATAACGGTTGAACATGAATACCAGCTTGCTCCAGGTTAAGTAAGGATGGGAATCATGGCAATGGTAATTGGCACGTTATCCACAATGGCAGAAAGTATGGCTACCAGCCACAAAACAATCAACCCCAATGCCCATAATGGCAAGGCACTGGCTCCCAATATCCAGTTGGAAAGAATTTCGAAGCCACCTGCCGCTTCCACTCCGCCAACGCAGATAAACAATCCACAGAAGAATACCAGCACTTCCCATTCAATTCTATGCAATACTTCCCTGAATACTGGTTTTACCCACAACACAGCTAGGGTGGCTGCACCCAATGCAATCAAGGATGGGCTTATTCCAATCAGGTCTTCCAGCGTAAAAAATATGACTGCCAATACGGTCATGAAAACGACTTTATAGGCTGCTTTTCTATCCTTAAATGCTTGAGACGGTACCAGGCTCAACAAGGCTTCAGGAGTTTGCCCAGTAACAGCCAGTTCTTTACGAAAAAGCCAGCGCACCAATACCAGGGCCACCAGCCACACAATCACTACAACTGGAAGGCTGTGGGTAAGAAAGTCTATAAACGAAAAACCTGCGGCAGAGGCAATTAATACATTGGGTGGGTCACCCACCAGTGTGGCAACACCACCGGTATTGGAAAGCATGGCTTCTGCCATGAGGTAGGGAAGTGGATTTATACCCATGATTTCACTGATCAATATGGTAATCGGTGCAATCAATACAACCGTGGTCACATTATCCAGGAACATGGATATCACGGAAGTCACGCCACCCAACAAAACCAGCAGTAAAACCGGTTTACCATGGGATAGTTGTGCAGCCCAAATGGCAACAAACTGAAAGAATCCGGTCGCTTCGAGCAATGCAACCAAAATCATCATGCCCAGCAGCAAACCCAGGGTATTAAATCGATGGATTGCAGCGCTTTGCTTTCATCGTAAAATCCGAACGCCAATCCCAGGCTTACCATTACAAAACCACCCAACATGGCAGAAACACTGCCGCGGCAGCTTCTCTGTCAAAACAAAAGCCAGCGTTAGCAGTAATATTAACCAGGAAACAATAACATAAACCAACTGCATCTTATATCCTTATTTGTCTAAATGCCAGCTGCGATTAAAGGCTGCGCCAATGTCCACATGGGAGACAATACCAATCAACTTGCCGTCCACATCCACAACAGGCAGATCTCTGCATGCGTTGCTGCTGCATGATGGCTGCTGCCTGTAATATGGTTGCATTCTCCTCCACAGAGACAGGAGGATGCATTTTCTCGTCAACGGAATGGATAAGGTCGGACCTGGCTGGAAGAAATCGCTCCATTGCACCAAAATCATGCACAAATTGAAAATCATCCACCAGTTGAATAAAATCCGGCATGCCCACCTGTAAAATATCCGCCAGGTTGATCAATCCAACCAATCTTCCTGAAAGATCAATCACTGGTAAAGTACCAACGTGGCTTTCTACCATCACATTGGCAGCATCCAGCAAAGATTGGCCTTGATGGATGGTAACAACTTTCTTTCTCATCCACAGTTTTACTTGCATGGGATTCTCCCAAAGCAGGATTTTAATGTAAAAATCTGCAATTATTATATAATAAAAGAATAAATCAAAACGTTTTGGAGCATGAGAACGGATGAAACCTGTAACAATCCGCGATATCGCACGGCTGCTTAATCTTTCCATTACAACTGTTTCCCGGGCATTGGACGGATATCCGGATGTTTCCAACCGCACGCGACTGCGTGTTCTGGAAACTGCAGATGAGCTGGGTTACGTTCCGAACCAGGCAGCCCGCCAATTGCGCAGGCACAAAACGGATGTTATCGGGTTTGTCTTGCCTTCTGCCCAACCTAAATTTTCCGACCCGTTTTATTCGGAATTCCTGACCGGGTTGGGTGATGAAGCGGCAACGCATGGCATGGACCTGTTGATTTCAATCGCTCCCCCTGACACAGAGGATGAAAAAAATATTTATAAGCGCTGGGCACGTTCACAAAAGGTTGATGGGATCATCCTCAATCATATCCGGGCTCAAGACTGGCGCATCCGTTTTCTTCGGGATGAAGCATTGCCATTCGTTAGTCTTGAACATAACCAGGATAATGCAGAACTCCCTTATATCGAAGTCACTAATCAAGTCAGTATGCAAGAAATAGTTACACACCTGGCAAAAAATGGTTACAAAAATATTGCATATATTGGTGGATTCGAAAACTATGTCGTTCAGCAAAGCCGCATGCAGGGTTTCCTGGACGGATTACTTGCCCATGGATTGGCAATACACAATAATTTTATTCACCTGGGAGATTTCACCTCGGCATCTGGGATATTCCATCACCCACAAAATTCTGGAACAAAATCCCCATCCCGATGCGATTGTCTGTATCAATGATGAAACTGCATTTGGGGTACTGCATGCCTTGCATAAAAAGAATTTGATTCCCGGAAAAGATATTGCTGTAACCGGATTCGGCGGTGTCCTGGAATCCCGGTATAGTGAACCCCCACTCACTACGGTTGATGTACCCATCTATGAAACTGCCCGCCAGCTGGTTCAATTGTTGTTAGGTGTAATCCGCAAGGAAGAAATGGCTGTCAGCCAGGTCCAAATATCTGCCCCACTCATTATTCGGGAAACGACTCGGAAAGGATAATCTCCATGAAAACGGTAGTGGCAGCAGCATTGGGGGAATGTGTACATGTCGCTGGGATCACTCATTTTCTGCGGCTTGCTGAACAGGCAGGCTGGCGCACGATATTTCTTGGTCCGGCAGTCCCCATTGAAGAGGTACTTGCTGCCGCACGGTAGGGAAAATGCAGAACTGGTCGGGGTATCCTACCGCCTTACTCCCGATTCGGGTGAACGCCTGCTGGGTGAACTTGCAGAAGCAGCGGATGAACTGAGGGAAAAGGGAGTCCATTTTGTTTTTGGCGGTACCCCACCGGTTGCAGAGCGGGCAGCCAGGCTCGGATTTTTCGATGCTGTATATGATGGCAGTCAACCTGCGGAAGAACTTCTGGCTTATCTAAAGGGGGAGGAATATCTTCCCCAGAACCCGCACACTTTTCCTTCGACTGCAATCGATCGAATAAATTGGAAAAGCCCTTATCCAATCCTGCGTCACCATTTCGGTCTGCCAGACTTTGAAGCTACTTTAAAGGGAATAAAAACAATTTCTGAAGCAAGGGTTTTGGATGTAATTTCCCTGGGAGTTGACCAGGAAGCACAGGAAAATTTCTTCAATCCTGAAAAACAGAACCCGCGTCGTCGTGGGGCTGGTGGTGTACCCGTCCGATCGCCGCAAGATTTTCGTGACCTGTTCAACGCCAGCAGGTGCGGTAATTATCCATTACTGCGGACGTATTCCGGTACAAACGATTTTATCCGCCTGGCTGAAGTCTTTACCGAAACCATCCACAATGCCTGGTGCGCCATACCGCTTTTTTGGTTCAACCAGATGGATGGAAGAGGACCCTGGGATTTACAGGGTTCCATCCAACTTCACCAGGAAGTCATGGCATGGTACGGGCAGCGCAGCATTCCAGTTGAATTGAATGAACCACATCACTGGGGCATGCGCGATTCTTCGGATGTTGTCTTTCTTGTCTCCGCATATCTTTCTGCGTATAACGCCCGTGCCTTTGGCGTGAAAGATTATATTGCCCAGATGATGTTCAATAGTCCACCCGGACTATCGGACCAGATGGACCTGGCAAAAATGCTTGCAATTGTGGAAATGATTATCCACTTTGGCAACTTCCGATTTTCGTATCTGGAAACAAACCCGTACCGGATTGTTGAGTTACCCGCTCAACCTCGCAGAAGCACGGGCACATCTTGCAACCAGTATCTATTTGCAAATGAGTTTGCGACCCCACATTGTCCACATCGTAGGATTTACCGAAGCAGACCATGCTGCAACTGCGGATGAAGTGGTAGAAGCGTGCGTCATGGCACGACGGGCAATCGAGAATGCCCTCTCCACCCAACCAGATATGCTCCAGGACGATGCAATTATCCAGCGGAAAGAGTATCTCATCGAAGAAGCCGAATTTACCCTCAATGCGATCCGCGCATTACCAGGTACACCAGGCATTGACCCACTAATTGATCCGGTTGTGCTGACCCAGGCGGTTACCACCGGTATTATGGATGCACCGCAATTAAAAAATAACCCTTACGGTCAGGGCATCGCCCGTACGAATATCATCCATGGAGGGTGTGAGGCTATTGATAGGTTTGGCAACCCCCTGACAGAAATTGAGCGAATTAGGATGTTGGATATACAGGAGGAAAAAAATGAGTGACCCACAAAGAATGACGGTGATTGGTGCCGGGCACGGCGGCAAAGCCATGGCAGCGCACCTGGCTTTACTTGGCAGGGAAATCACACTGTACAATCGCACCTTTGACCATATTAATATTATTGGTGAAAGAGGAGGTATTGAACTCGAAAGTTATGATGGTGGACCGCATGGCTTTGCAAGATAAGCAAAGTTACGGCGGATATGGAAGAAGCCCTTAAAGATGCTGAAATGATTATGGTGGTTCTTCCTTCGTCCGCTCATGCTGAAGTGGCAAAACTGTGTGCGCCGCATCTGAAAGATGGGCAAATGATTGTCTTGCACCCGGGAAGAACCTGTGGATGCATCGAATTTGATAATGTCCTGCGTCATAATGGATGTACTGCCAACATTATCCTGGCAGAGACGGAGACTTTCATTTATGCCAGCCGCTCTGATGGACCTGCCCAGGCACGCATATTCCGGATTAAAGAAGCAGTGCCCCTGGCGGCTTTGCCTGCCACCCATAATAAAGCCGTTCTAACCGCCATCCGTACAGTTTTTCCCCAATTTATTGATGGCGTGGATACCCTGCACACTGGTTTGAATAACATGGGTGCTATTTTTCATCCTGCCATCACCATCCTGAATGCAGGCAGAATTAAGTCAACCCATGGTGATTTTGAATATTATATAGATGGGGTTACTCCCACCATTGCCAGGGTTCTTGAAGAACTAGACCGCGAACGGGTCACCGTAGCCGCCTCTCTTGGAATTCGTGCCCGAACTGCCATGGAGTGGCTGACCCTGGCGTATAACGTAACCGGTGAAGACCTGCATGAAGCCATTCACAATCAATCCGGTTACTATGGCATTAAAGCCCCTGCCACGATGAATCACCGCTACATCTTCGAAGATGTGCCCATGAGCCTGGTGCCGATTGCCGAATTGGGTAAACGGTATGGTGTTTCGGTAAACGCAATTGACAGTATCATCCGGTTGGGATGCATCATTCATCGCACGGATTACTGGCGGAGAGGCCGCACGGTGGATAAACTGGGAATTCAAGGTCTGAGTGTATCTGAATTGAGCCGGTATGTGAAAGAAGGCTGGCAAGACCCGGAAGCATAATCGCCTGGTAATCCAAAACTGGTGAGAATTCTCACCAGTTTTGTTATTTTGCACGCATACAATTGGGATAAAATAACCTTATGCAGGTCATCTTAACGCACGAACAGGCTGATTTTGATGCGGTTGCATCCCTATTGGGGGCGCATTTGCTGCATCCTGCATCCATTGCCGTTCAACCACATCGCATGAATCGCAATGTTCGTGCATTTCTTAACGTGTATGGCAGCGAGCTTCCCTTTCTAATTAATAAAGACCTGCCGCCAGACCCCATTGACTCGGTCATTTTGGTGGATACGCAATCCTTGATTACTCTGCGTGGGTTAAGAGCAGACGCAAGCGTTCAGGTTATTGACCATCATGAAGAACGCCCCGATTTACCCGGGAACTGGCAAATCAGCAACCAGGCATTGGGTGCCTGTACCACTTTTTTTGTAGAGTCTCTAAGAGATCGGAATGGCGGATTGCATCCACTGTTTGCCACCCTGTTGTTGTTGGGAATATATGAGGACACTGGTTCTCTCTTATACAGTTCCACCACACCCAGGGATGTTCGTGCGGTTGCTTATTTGCTTGAACATGGCGCAAATTTAACCATAGTCAGTGAATTTCTCAATCCACCATTGTCGGATGAACAACGCCTGGTATACGACAAATTGTTGGCAACCGCTGAAACCATCACAATTCACGGGCAAAAAATTGTGGTCGGAATTACGGATGCAGGTGATTTGAACGATGAAGTTTCCAGCATTGCCCATAAATTACGCGACCTGCTTGACCCTGACGGGCTCTTTATTGTTGTCCGCACCCGCGAAGGTATCCGGATAGTTGCCCGCTCGACCAATGACCGGGTTAATGCAGCAGGTGTGGCAGCCCATTTTGGTGGCGGAGGGCATACCCGGGCAGCCGCAGCATTGATTACCCTTGCCAGCTTTGATCCATCAGGGGACAAGAAACAGGCTCTGGACCGCATTTACCAGGAGTTGATGCGCGTTTTACCTGATCATGTGTTACCACCGGTAACCGTTGGGCAGATTATGTCTCGTCGCCCCCTGTTACTTTCACCGCAAACGCCAGCGAATGAAGCTGCTCAACTTATGAAGAAATATGGGTATGAGGGATATCCGGTTGTAGAAAACGGCAAAGTGGTTGGGCTGCTCACCCGCCGGGCTGTTGACCGGGCTGTTTCCCACCAGTTAAATTTACCAGCCAGCAGCCTGATGGACGCTGGTGAAATACTTGCCCACCCTTCTGACCCGCTGGCTGATTTACAACAAGTTATGAGCAGTTCCGGTTGGGGACAAGTTCCGGTTGTTGACCCTCAGACGGGTCAGATTGTGGGGATTGTGACCCGCACAGATTTGCTGAAAACTCTATCTGGGAATAATACAGAACAACAGGACCGCACGAATTTATCGGATATGCTGGAAGCAGCCTTGCCGCCAGCCCGACTATCATTATTAAAACTCATTGCTGCTGAAGCCCATAAAAATCACATACCCGTTTATATTGTTGGCGGGTTTGTACGCGACCTGCTGCTGGAACGACCCGGATTGGATTTTGATATCGTAGTGGAAGGGGATGCCATTCAATTAGCACGCCAACTGGCAGGCATCTATGGCGGACGGGTTGTCAGTCATCGACGTTTTGGTACAGCAAAATGGTGGATTGCAGATATCCATTCCAAAATACTTGCGAATAATGATGACGCCACTAGAACCATCCCACCTGCCCGAAAGTATTGACCTTATCAGTGCCCGGCGGGAGTTTTACGATTATCCAACTGCACTGCCAACTGTCGAACGTTCCAGTATCAAATTGGACTTGCAGCGCCGTGATTTCACCATCAACACCCTGGCATTACGGTTGGATGGCAGGCATTATGGCTCGCTCTATGACTATTGGGATGGTGCCAACGATTTGCGGCGTGGATTGATCCGGGTTTTACACTCGCTTTCATTTGTAGATGATCCCACCCGTATCCTGCGTGCCATCCGATTTGAACAACGCTTTTCTTTTCAGACTGAAGCACGCACTCTGCAATTACTGGTAGAAGCATGTTCTTTACTGCGCCAGGTCAGCGGAGAGCGACTACGGCATGAATTGGACCAGATGCTGGCAGAACCCAACCCGGACCGCATCTTTATCCGTCTGCAAAAACTGGAATTACTGGCAGCAATTCACCCTGAATTGCAATGGACTTCCGAACTCAAAAAGCCTTTCCTGCATGTACTGCAGCATGACCCGGAAGAAATATGGGATTTGCCGCAATCCCCCTCGCTTCGCCGAAACCTGGCTTATATTGTCTGGCTTGGGAATAATTCAACCGAAAAAATTCGGGCAATCTCCAGCCGGCTGCGACTTCCACATCACACCCTGACCTGCCTATTGTCAAGCCGAAAGTTATGGAAAGACCTGGAAGGACTGGCATCTGCCACTCCCAGCCAGGTGGTAAATCGCCTGGAAAATGTCCCCAGGGAAGTAATTTACGCAATTTATCAGCAAAAAATGCCAGCAGCCTGCAAAGAGCAGATAATGCGCTACCTGACTGAATGGATTAATGTTAAACCGGTTACTGATGGAGACCGTTTACAGCAAATGCAAATTCCTCCCGGACCCATCTACCGCAAAATTTTAGCCGGGCTGCGCTCTGCCTGGCTGGATGGGCGTATTCAGTCAGAATCAGAAGAAGAGTTGTATTTACAACAAATGCTCAAACAGATATAAATAGCAGACATGTCTGAACTTGAAACCCGATCTGATATCTTGCAGCGCATCCTCATCCGCCATTTACGCCAGGATGATTTGCCCGACCTGGAATGGGACGGTGAGTATACCCATTTCCGCACCATCTATGCTGATGCATATCAACGCACCGAAACAGGCAATCTAATTGCCTGGGTGATTGAACTTCCCGGCGAAGGTGTAATCGGTCAGGCATTTGTTCAACTGATCTGCGAAAGATTGGAATTAGCCAACGGCTTGGATAGAGCCTATATTTATGGCATCCGGGTAAAACCGCATTATCGAAGCCTGGGTATTGGAAGCCTGTTACTCAACAAGATTGAAGCAGATTTGCATCAAAGGGGGAAACTGGTAGTAACGTTGAATGTTGCCAAAGATAATCCACGTGCCCAGGTATTATATGAGCGGCTCGGGTATCAGGTCGTTGCCCATGAACCTGGTATATGGAGCTACCCGGATGATAAGGGAATCTGGCATCAAGTTATCCAACCAGCCTGGAGAATGGAAAAAGTACTGGTTGCAGAGTCGTGAACGTCTGATATAATTGCAAGGGTTTTTGACAGGAACCAAACAAATTTCAGCCGGTTCTGGCTATTTTCGCATGCAGAGAAGGAACTGATTTTCATGAAAGAATATACCTCCGAGTTTATTCGCAATGTAGCAATCGCATCTCATAGCAGCGCAGGAAAAACAATCCTGAGCGAGGCGTTTCTCCACTTTACTGGAGCAACCACCCGCCTGGGAAAAATAGAAGATGGTACCACCACCTCCGATTATGACGAGGAAGAAATACGGCGTAAAATTTCGCTTTATACCACGGTAATACCCGTTGAATATAAAAACAACAAAATCAACCTGATTGATACCCCCGGATATACCGATTTTATGGGTGAAGTGATCTCTGCCTTGCGTGTTGCAGATTCCGCATTGATTTTGATTGATGCTGTTTCCGGACGCGAAGTAGGTACTGAAATCGCCTGGAATTATTGTGATCGATTTAAACTGCCCCGCATTCTGGTCATCAACAAGATGAACCGCGAAAATGCCAATTTCCAAAAAGCGTTGGCATCCATGCAGGGAATTTCTGAAACCCGCCTGCTCCCAATTCAACTTCCCTGGGGAGAGAAAACAGAGTTTAAAGGTGTTATCGACCTGCTGACCATGAAAGCCTATAAAGATGATGGAAAAACGGTTGTTGATATTCCATCAGAATTTAAAGATGCAGCAGAGACTGCCAGGGTTGCAGTGATTGAAGCAGCAGCCGAAGGAGAAGATGCGCTGTTTGAAAAATACCTCGAAGCAGGCACCCTTACCGATGACGAAATCCTGCGCGGCTTGCGTGCAACGGTAATTTCCGGGTCATTTGTGCCCGTGGCCGTTGCTGCCGGTGGAGCCGAAATGGGCATTGCCACCCTCCTGGATGCAATTATTGGACTGCTTCCTTCTCCAGTAGATGCGGTTCCTGCAATTGCCACTGCCAAGAATGAACCTGTGACATTAAAGGCATCAAATTCCAGTCCATTTGCTGCCTATGTTTGGAAAACCACTGCCGATCCATTTGTTGGAAAACAAACTTTCTTCAGAATCTATTCCGGCTCAATTGCAGCCGATAGCAGGGTTTGGAATCAAACGAAGAATATGGAAGAAAGAATTGGTTCCTTGTTATGTGCCGCGCGGTAAAGAAACGATTTCCGTCAAAACCCTGCATGCCGGTGATATTGGCTGTGTATCAAAACTGAGCGAAACAACAACTAGCAACACATTATGCGACCGTTCCAGTGGATTTACTTTGCCCATCCCGGAATACCCGCATGCCCTGTTCCAGGTCGCAGTCTTCCCCAAGACCCAGGCTGATTCCACAAAAATCAGCCCCACCCTCACCCGCCTTTGCGAAGAAGATATGACGCTTTCCTGGCGTATGGATGGCACCACAAATCAAACCATCCTGCAGGGCATGGGTGACCAGCACATTGATGTTGCCATCCGCAGGGCTGAAAGTAAATTCCAGGTAAATCTCCTGTCTGATATCCCCAAAGTTCCCTATCAGGAGACCATTATCAAAAAAGCCCAGGCAATGTACCGCCATAAAAAACAAACGGGTGGTTCTGGTCAATTTGGTGAAGTACATCTACGGGTGGAACCCTACCATGATGGCGATTTTGAATTCGCCAATGAAATCTTCGGTGGTGCCATTTCTGCCAGTTACATCCCCGCCATTGAAAAAGGTATTCGCAGTGTAATGAAGGAAGGCGTGGTTGCTGGTTACCCGGTCTCTGGCGTGCACGTTGGTGTATTTGATGGGAAGGAACACCCGGTAGATTCCAAACCAATCGCGTTTGAAATCGCCGGTCGTGAAGCCTTCAAACTGGCGTTCAAGGATGCCAATCCAGTTTTACTCGAGCCCATCATGAATGTTCATGTTACAGTTCCAGAAGCACACATGGGTGATGTATTGGGCGACATGAACACCCGCCGCGCTCGAGTACAGGGTATGGAAACTGAAAAAGGTAAATCGATTGTCACTGCCCAGGTTCCCCTGGCGGAAATGCTGCGCTATACCACCCAGTTACGCTCAATTACCGGTGGTCGGGGTATCTTCACCATGGAATATGACCATCACGAGACAGTTCCCCAGCATGTAGCGGCTGAAATTATTGCCGCCCGTACAAAAGAACTGGAAAGTCGAAAAGAAGAGTAGTTCAAGAACAATAACCATAAAACCAGGTGCTTGCGCCTGGTTTTTTATTGCTTCTGCAAGGAGGACAGTATGGACAATCTTGAAAAAATCTGGAGCGACATTCTATCACAGGAACCCGGATTAATTATTGCCACCTACCAAAGCCTTGATGAAGAGAGTCAAAAAGTTGTCACGTCCCATCTCCAGGTTATGATATCCGAGCCTGGTTGGAGTTCAGGGCAAAAGAATTCAGCCAGAATTGCCCTGGATGCCATTCAATCCTCAAAACAAGATGGAATTCATTAATGCGGTACAATTGACCAATTCAGGAGTGGACATGAAAGTATCTGTTTTTGGTGCCGCAAATACCCTGCCTGGTGAAAAAGCATATCAAGATGCATACCTGCTGGGTAAAATATTGGGCGAAGCCGGGCATACCGTTTTAACCGGCGGTTATATCGGTATGATGGAAGCCACATCGCGGGGGCATCAGATGCCGGAGCCCATGTTATCGGGGTAACCTGTGAGGAAATTGAATCCTGGCGTCCGGTCCATCCCAATGAATGGATTAAGGAAGAATGGCGCTTTGTTACCCTGCACGAACGCCTTATTTCGTTACTGGATGGTTGTGATGCTGCCATCGCCCTGCCTGGCGGGGTGGGTACACTCGCCGAAATCCTGATGCTCTGGAACCGGTTGGCAATTAATTCCACGTCTCCCCGTCCATGCATTATTGTTGGGGAAGCATGGCAGAATGTTTTTAATAGTCTTCAAACCAACCTGGGGCAGTATATCAAACCCAAGGCTTGGGATTTGATCCAATTTGTACCAGATGTTGAAAGTGCCGCACAAAAAATTAATGAATATCAACCCCAGTTAATTGACTGAAATTTCTAATTCGAGAGACTTATGAGCGAAGATAAATTACCGACCCGAGCAGAAAACTATTCAGAATGGTATAACACCCTGGTGCAGCGCGCCGAAATGGCAGATTATGCCCCGGTACGCGGCTGCATGGTCGTCCGTCCGTACGGTTGGGCATTATGGGAAAATATTCAATCTGCGTTGGACAAACGTTTCAAAGCCACTGGACATGTGAATGCTGCCTTCCCGTTATTCATCCCCATGTCTTTTTTGGAAAAAGAGAAAGAGCACGTGGAGGGTTTCTCACCTGAACTGGCAGTTGTAACAATCGGCGGTGGTGAGACACTCGAAGAACCTCTGGTTGTCAGACCCACCTCGGAAACAATCATTGGGCACATGTATGCAAAATGGATTAAATCATATCGGGACCTGCCCGTTCTCGTTAACCAATGGGCAAACGTGGTCCGTTGGGAAATGCGAACCCGCCTGTTCTTGCGCACCCTCGAATTTTACTGGCAGGAAGGGCATACCGCCCATGCCACAGCCAGGGAAGCCGAAGAGGAAACCTTGTTAATGTTGCAGCAGTATGCTGATTTTGCCATCAATGAAGCCGCGGTTCCCGTAATCCCGGGTCGCAAAAGTGCAACCGAGAAATTTGCC
Source organism: uncultured Chloroflexia bacterium (assembly GCA_963793615.1). Lineage (GTDB taxonomy): Bacteria > Chloroflexota > Anaerolineae > Anaerolineales > Anaerolineaceae > UBA4782. The sequence continues at coordinate 12,684 of CAWCAN010000015.1, read as the reverse complement.
GGCGCCCAGCATTCGTATACTATTGAAGCCATGATGGGTGACACCCGTGCTTTGCAATCCGGCACTTCGCACAACCTTGGGCAGAACTTTGCCAAAGCATTCGAAATCCGTTTTCTGGATGAAACCAATAACCTGCAATTCTGCTGGACAACATCCTGGGGACTCTCAACTCGTTTTGTAGGTGCCATTATCATGACGCATGGTGATGACCAGGGGCTGGTTTTGCCACCCAGGCTGGCTCCCATCCAGGTGGTGATTATTCCCATTTATCGCAGCGATGCTGAAATGGCAGCAGTCATGCCCGTCGTCCAGCAGGTAAAAGATATGCTGGCAGATTTTCGAGTCAAAGTGGATGACCGCAGTGAAGTTACCCCGGGATTCAAATACAACGACTGGGAAATGCGGGGTGTCCCGCTTCGCATTGAAATTGGACCCAAAGACGTTGAAAAGAACAGTGTAATGACAGCCAGGCGCGATATGCCCGGCAAGCCGGGTAAAAGTATCCTGCCTATGGATAACCTTGCACAACAGATTGATGCGCTATTAGTTGATATTCAGGCATCACTGCTGGCGAAAGCCACCCAGTTCAGAGATGAGCACATCATTGAACCTCGGGATTATGAGCATTTGAAAGAAATCGTGCAGAATGGTTGGGCATATTCCTGGTGGTGCGGCAGTGCTGATTGTGAAGCCAAAATCAAGGAAGAAACGAAAGCCACCACCCGCTGCATTCCCCTCGATCAGGAAAAAGGACAGGGAAAATGTATCTATTGTGGTGAACCTGCAGCCGAAAAAGTATATTTTGCCCGGGCATACTAAATCTTCCATGACTTTCATCCAACCGCCTGGTTTTCACCAGGCGGTATTTTTATTCTTGCCGGTTTTCCATTACAATCAAACCATGCCCGCAGTTGATTTAACCCGCCTAAAAAAACAAATTGATGGATTGGTATGGAGATTTACCCGCCCGCAAGAATTTGTGCAGGAAATGCATAATATTTTTAGTTTCTATGCTGACCGGGTCTATCGCCCAGGAAACCTGATGCCGCAGCAATCCGGTATTCCGGAATATCATATCCCTCCCCTGGTTTTGCGCCAGATGGAAATGGAACTACGCAAACGCTGCGAAGAAAACCCGGACGCCGCGTTTAACCTGGTGGATTTATTATGGGTTGATGAGATGCGCGAATCAAGATTTCTGGCTGCCACCCTGCTTGGGATGGTTCCACTTTCCCGCCACAAAGAAGTAAGCGACAGGATGATTGCCTGGTCCAGCCATGTGCTGGATGCCAATTTAATGCAAACCATGCTGGAAAAAGGTTCAGCCCGCATCCGCAATGAACGATCGGAACTCTGGATTGAAATTCTTAAAGAATGGGCTGCCAACCAGGAGAAAGCAGGGCAGCGACTTTTGTTATTTGCATTACAAGCATTGCTCCAGGATTCTTCATTTGATAATCTGCCACCCATATTTGATATGATCACAATCCCTCTGAAAACTTACCCACAGGTTTTAAAGAAGGAATTGCTTGCTGTATTTTCTTTATTAAAGAATCGTTCACCTGCTGAGTGTGCATATTTCATCCGCCAGACGGTTCGACTGGGAGTCTCTGATAACACCAGGCGTTTGTTGCGCAATATTATCGCTATATTCGATGAACCCACCCGGAGTTCCCTGGTGAATCGAATTGCGGGTTAACACTCCTGAAGCATAACAACTAACCTTAATCCGTATCCTGGACACAACAAACTTGAAGCTTACCGTCGAACTTGTACCACACACCTGTTTCTTTTCAAATTTACGTTCCAACTCTGAGCAAAAGGGATTGGGAGAAACTGCGCCAGGCTTGCTTTTACCAGGCAGATTATCGCTGCGAAATCTGCCACTCCGATGGTCACGGACGTTCGCTCGAATGTCATGAAATCTGGCATTATGATGACAACACCCATGTGCAAACTTTGACAGGTATCGTTGCCCTGTGCAGGTCATGCCATCGGGTAAAACACATGGCACTGGCGCGAAAAATGGGTTGGGATGGTCAGGCTGAAGACCACTTGGCAACCATCAATAATTGGGACAGGAAGCGAACGGTCGCATACCTGGACGAAGTCTTTGAAGTATTCGAAGAGCGGGGAAATCATCATTGGAGACTGGATATTTCATGGCTTCAAAACAAGGGGGTCGAAATTCCTGCAGTTCTCGATCGGGATTGTTAACAAGGATCTAGCGATATTAATTACAGCCTGCACAAATTTTGTCGATTTAACCTGTTTTGATGTAGTATAATTACAAGTTGACTGGTCCTACCTGTGGCTCAGGCTGCTGGTATGGAGACCTGCAAAAATTTACTAGGAGAATAGCAGACGTCATGAATAAGGAAACAAAAAGCAAGATCATTGAAACTTACAAAACGCACGAAGGGGATAATGGCTCGCCAGAGGTTCAAATCGCAGTACTTACCTCCCGTATCCTTGAATTAACCGAGCACCTGCGGATTCACAAGCATGATGAATCCACCCGCCGTGGCTTACTTATGTTGGTAGGTCGGCGTCGTAGATTGATGGCTTACCTGCGAAAGAAGGATTTTGGTCGCTATAAGAGTGTGGCGGAACGCCTGTCTCTGCGATTAAAATAATTTGTTTCCGTAATAAAGGGTAGATGGGGAATCCATCTACCCACTTTTTCCCCATCGGTTGGGAATTGAAAAGGTTCCAGGAACGCTTTCCTGGGTCGCTTTCAGTCCCTAACAAGGTGGGAACAATAGAATAGGGATAATAATGAAACCTGAATCGAAAGTTTATACAACCGATGTGGGTGGCAATCCGTTTACCTTTGAAACTGGTAAACTTGCTGCCCAGGCTGGTGGAGCGGTTACAGTACGCGTGGGTGATTCCATCGTATTTGCTGCCGCTACCATGGGCACTGAACCCCGTGAGGGGCAAGACTTCTTTCCACTTACCGTGGAATATGAAGAAAAATTATATGCTGGTGGACGCATCCCCGGTTCATTCTTCCGTCGTGAAGGACGTCCCGGTGCTGAAGCAATCCTTACAGCCCGATTAACCGACCGCCCTTTGCGCCCCCTGTTTCAACAGGATATGCGTAACGAAGTACAGGTGGTCATGTCAACCATATCCTCTGACATGGAACTCCCGCTGGATGTTCTGGCTGTCAATGCTGCTTCGGCTGCACTGATGATCTCAGACATTCCCTGGGGTGGTCCTGTTGGTTGTGTACGGGTTGGCAGAGTAGATGGCGAATGGGTCATTAACCCCACTTTCGCTGAACTTGACCAATCTGACATTGATTTACGGATTGCAGGTACCCGCGATGCCATTTTGATGGTCGAATGTGGTGCCAACGAAGTGAATGAAAAAGACATGGTTGATGCCCTGATGTTTGGTCACCAGGCAATTCTACCCATTGTCGATTTACAGTTGAAAATGGCAAAAGAAGTCGGCAAGCCGAAACGGGATGTAGTCCTTTTCTCGATGGACGAAGCACTGGTTGAGCAGATTTTTGCTCGTTTTGGCACACCTTTGGTAAGTGCATTGGATGCACCCCAGGGCAAGGTTGAATTCAACACTGCCATGAAAACGCTTGAAGAAGAAGCCATTGCCGCATTTGTCACTCCCGAAGCACCGGAAAAAGCCGGCAAGGTCAAAGAAGCATTTCACGAAGTTATGAAGCGGATTGTTCGTACCCGCATCCTGACCGAATCAAAACGCCTGGATGGCCGCAAACTGGATGAAATCCGACCCATCTGGTGTGAAGTCGGCTTATCGCCCGCGTGCCCATGGCGCAGGTTTGTTCACCCGCGGTGAAACCCAGGTTCTTACCCTGGCAACCCTTGGTACTCCCAAGGAAGCCCAGGAACTGGATTCACTTTCCCCGAATGATTCAAAGCGCTACATGCACCATTACAACTTCCCACCCTATTCAACGGGTGAGGTGAAACGTATGGGCGGTCAGAGCCGTCGTGAAATTGGTCATGGTGCCCTGGCTGAGCGGGCACTTCTGCCCGTGCTCCCCACGGAAGAAGAATTCCCCTACACCATGCGCTTGGTTTCCGAAGTGATGGCATCCAATGGCTCAAGCTCCATGGCATCCGTGTGCGGTTCAACTTTGGCACTGATGGATACCGGTGTACCGATTAAAGCCCCGGTTGCAGGTGTGGCTATGGGTCTCATTAAAGAAGGCGACAAGTACGCCGTGTTAACCGATATTCAAGGCGCTGAAGACCATCTTGGCGACATGGATTTCAAGGTTGCCGGTACCAGTGAAGGCATCACTGCCTTGCAGATGGACATCAAAATCCAGGGCATTACTGCCCAGATTATGTCCGAAGCACTGGCGCAAGCCAAAGTTGCCCGCAACTTCATCCTGGGTAAAATCATCGAAACCATATCCGCTCCCCGCCCGGAACTGAAACCACATGTCCCTCGCATTACAACCATCAAGATCCCGCAGGATAAAATCGGCGCACTTATTGGACCCGGTGGCAAGAACATCCGTGCCCTGCAGGAAGAAACCGGCACCAAGATTGATATTGGTGAAGATGGAACCGTCTTCATTGCCGCAGTGGATGGCACTGGCGAAACCCAGGCACGCGAACGCATTCTGGCATTGACCGAAAGCGCAGTGATTGGGCACATCTACACCGGTAAAGTGGTGCGGATTGAATCCTTCGGCGCATTCGTCAACATTCTGCCCGGAATGGATGGTATGGTTCATATCTCCCAACTCGACAGCGAGCGCGTGAACAGCGTGGAAGATGTTGTCTCTATGGGTGATGAACTGACCGTCATGGTCACAGGTATTGACGAGAACGGTAAAATCCGTCTCAGCCGCCAGGCAGTTCTCGAAGGCTGGACTGCTGAAGAAGCAGCCTCTCACGACCGTCCCAAACCCAGTGGTGGTGGACGAAGTGGTGGCGGACGTTCCGGTGGTGGTTTCCGCAGTAATGGCGACCGCCGCAATTCAGGAAATGACCGCAACAGTGGCGGTGGATTCCGCCGCTAAGTATGTAGATTTATATGCTGATATGCACAGACCGCCAGTAATGGCGGTCTGTTTGTTTATCCCTGTATAATTTTCATGTGGGATGTAGCGAGGAATAAGAGGAAGCGACATGCAGACAATTCGAAAGCCAATCATTACCAAATCGGATTTTATGCTTTTTATGGAAGCACCCAGACACTTGTGGGCGAAAAAACATGGCAGGTACGCCATGGAATTATCCGATTTCGACCAGCATCTGATCCGCCAGGGATATGAAGTGGAATCCCTCGCCAGGCAGTATTTTTTCCAGGTTATGCCAGGTATAGACTATGAAATGAAGTGGCAGCAGACATACATAGATGGGTCGTTTGAGGTAAGAACGGATGCACTGCTTTACAAACCCGCCTCGAATTCGTATGACTTATATGAAATTAAAAGCCGGACAGTTTTGGACAAAGAGGATATCTATGATGTAACTTTTCAAGCCCTTGTATTGGAAAGCCAAATCAAAGTTGACCGATATTATGTGCTGCATCTCAATAAGGGATATACACGTTCGAATGAACTCGAACTGGCTCAGCTTTTCGTTGCGGAAGATATCACGGATAAAGTTGAAGCATTCAAATCAGATGTAATGACATACCGGGATCAGGCTTTACAGGTTACGCTGGCAGACAACCCGGAAACCATGGAGCACTGCTACACGCCCAAAGTTTGTCCCTGCCCGGATGTCTGTCATCCGGATTTGCCTGAGTTTTCGATATACGATATTCCCTATCTTCGAAAACCAGCCAAACAAACTTTGCTTGCAATGGGAATTCAATCTGCCAAAGATGTGCCCGGTGATTTTTTCCTGAATGAAAAACAACGACTTGTGGTGGAAATGGCAAAAACCAACCAGGAGCAAATAAACCCGGAAGCAATACGGGAACAACTGGATACTTTCACCTATCCCATTTATTTCCTGGATTACGAAACCTGCATCTGTGCCATTCCACCATATAAAGGATATCACCCGCAGCAGCAGGTGGTGTTCCAATATTCGCTACACCGGCTGGATAAGCCAGATGGCGAGCTTCACCATTTTGAGCATCTCTCAATAAATCCTGGTGACCCAGCCCCACCTCTTTTGGAAAGATTGCGGCAAGATATTGGCGATATCCGGTACCGTGATTGCCTGGAATAAGGTGTTTGAAAAAAACTGTAACACAAACATGGCAGCCATGTACCCTGATTATGCACAATTTTTGGAAGCCGTCAACGAGCGCATGTACGACCTGGGAGACATGATCAACTTTGGGTATTACCTTCTGCCTGGTTTCAAGGGCAGCTGGTCCCTTAAAAATGTATTGCCGGTGATGGTGCCCGAATTGAGTTACGCGGGAATGGAAATTGGCGAAGGCGGGCAGGCAAGTGTTGCCTGGTGGAACATACAGTTTGGTCAGCTCTCGGAGGAGGAGAAGAATTCTCTGTCAGAGGCTTTATTGCGTTACTGTGAGTTGGATACCCTTGCCATGGTGGAGATATTTAAGGTATTGAGTTCTGTATCGTAATTGACAATTTCTATCCCCCGCCTGCAACCAGCTCGCGTGCCTTCTCCACATAATCCAGGCTCTGGTGACGGAAATAGGTGTTATACAACGTGGCATAATGCCCCCCGCCAGCCAGCAAACCGTCATGGCTGCCTTCTTCTATGACCTTGCCGTGGTCCATCACAATAATCCGGTCAGCACTTTTAACCGTAGAAAGCCTATGCGCAATCAATATGCTGGTGGTGCGGTCCAGGATTAGATTCAAAGCCTGTTGAATTTGCCATTCGGTGAATGGATCGATACTGGCGGTGGCTTCATCCAGCACAAAAATCTCAGGGCGCTGCACCAGTACCCGCATCAGTGAAACCAATTGGCGCTGCCCCATGCTCAAGCGTGCGCCGCGTTCACCCACTTCAGTATCAAGACCATTCGGTAAGGTTTCCAGCCACTCGCCATCCCCAATCTGCCTGGCAAGCTGTAATATTTCCTGGTCACTGGCTTCCTGGCGGGCGTAACGGATATTATCCACCACGCTTCCTGAAAACAAGAAAGGTACCTGGGAAACAATTCCCAAATGCCGGCGATATTCGGATAGGTCAAAATTGCGAATGTCTATCCCATCCAGTAGAATTTTTCCTGATTGAAATTCATAAAAGCGGGCGATCAATTTTGCGACTGAGGATTTTCCAGCCCCGGTATGCCCCACCACTGCCAGGTTCTCCCGCGGCTTGATGTGTAAATTAAAATCCTCCAGTACACCTTCATCCTCTTTATAATAAAAACATACATCTTTAAAATCTATCTGCCCTTTCAATACCGGTACCTGGATGGTGTCATTTTGAATAACAGCAGGTGTGGCATCAATCAGCGCAAAAACACGCTCGGAAGCAGACAGACCATTTTGAATAGATGACCAGAATGCCGAAATGTTCATCACTGGAAAAAGAAACCTGTCGAGGCTCAGAATGAAAAGGTACCACGATCCGGCAGTCACAATGGCTTCAGTCACCGATAACCCGCCAAAGTACACCAGTACGGCAGTTGCTGCACCTGCCAGGGAATTTAAGATGGGAAAGATCAAACCCAGCACCATTCCCCTGCGCCAGTTCACCCGGTAGGATTGCTGGTTGGCTTCGTCAAATGTCTCGAATATACCCTTTTCCTGGCGAAAATTCTTGGCTACCGCAATCCCGCTAATAGTCTCCTTGATGGTGGAATTGACGTTTGCCATAGCCCGCATCCCTTGTTGAGTGGCTTTACGGGCAATACTTCGAAAGAGAATTCCCAAAACGAAAACAATTGGCATGATAGCGAAAACCATCAGTGAAAGACGCCATTCAATATTTATAAGAACAACACCTAAAATGACTACTTCAAGAACCTGTGAAGCGACATCGGTGATGATGGTAATCAGTTGACCAAAATCCTGGGTGTCAGTAGTAATTCGGGAGACAATTCTGCCTGAGGAGTATTCGTCATAGAACGAAAGGTCATGTTTGACTGCTGCCTTGAACGAATCGCTGGCGAGTTGCACAATGACGCTGGCAATGGCATTCACCATTGTTCGCCTGCCAATCCAGTTTGCCAGCCAGATGAATAAACCAATTCCAAACGCTATCCCGGAGACGGTACCGATTCCGCCTATTGTCGGGTCATCCCTCAACCAATCCACCGCTTTGGAAATGATCATCACTGACCCAGCACTGGCTAAAGAAATTAATATGGTGATGCAGGCAACCAGGATGATTCGGTTGCGTTGTGGAATAAAGTACTGAATGATGCGTTTAACAAGATCGCGGTCTTTGTATTTACGATCGTATTTTTCTGCATCCAAGCCTTCAAAAAATCCCATAATTCAACCTGTTCCTAGGTTTCACTAAAGATGCGTTTGTATGCATCCGAGGTTTGCATCAGTTCCTGGTGGGTACCCACGGCGGCTAGTTTGCCTTTGCGCATCACCAGTATCAAATCCGCCCAACGAATTTGCGACAGCCGGTGGGTGATGATGAACGTGGTACGCCCCTTGGTGGCAGCATAAATCGCCCGTTGAATCAAATCTTCTGTTGCACTATCAATGGCACTGGTCAAATCATCCAGCACCAGGATACGCGGGTCGGTCAGGAAAGCCCTTGCCAGTGCCAGCCGTTGGCGCTGCCCGCCGGAAAGGGTTACACCCCGTTCGCCAATTACGGTTTGATACCCATCTTTGAAAGTGCGGATAAACTCATCTGCCTGGGCTGCCTTCGCAGCACTTTCAATCTCTTCCTGCGTGGCTCCTGGTTTGCCAAAAGCGATATTCTCAGCGATGCTGCGTGAAAAAAGGAAGACATCCTGTTCGATGATGGAGATATTTCTGCGAAGCGATTCCAGGTTCCATTCACGTACATCCACCCCATCCACCAGTACCTGCCCCTGGCTGACGTCGTAGATGCGGTTAATCAATTTAACCAGGCTGGTCTTGCTGGAGCCGGTCTGCCCGACGATGGCAACCGTTTGACCTGGTTTGACCCTGAAACTGATGTTCTCCAAAACCGGGTCATCGCTTTCATATTTAAAAAAGGCATTTTTAAACTCGACTTCGCCCTGCATGGGTTTGTCATACCCTGCAATATTTTGATCCAGGTTGTTTTCACGATTCATTAATTCCAGTAAACGCCGTGCTCCTGCCAAGCCGGATGCTATCTGCGAGTACGCCCATAAAGAGGTAAAAGTGGGGAAATCCAGCATCAATAACAAACCAAAATACCCAATGACCTGCCCCATATCCAGGAGACCGTTTTTATATAAAATCAGCGCATGAAAAAGACCGGCTGCCAGGGCAGTTGAAAGCAAAAGCAATGGCAGAAAACGCGCTTCGGTTCTCCCTTGCGCCACTGCTGCATCTTTATATCTTGTGGAATTGGTTAAGAAACGGGCAATTTCCGACTGCTCCTGGGATGCACCTTTGACAGTCTCAATACCATCCAGTGCCTCTGCCAATCGGGTGTTGAGTTTTCCAAAGCTTTCCCTTACCCGGTCTGTGATTGGCTTGAGTGTATGCAGATACTCCCAGAGTGCCAGGAAATAAAAGACCATGAAAACTAACGGTGTAATAATCAGGGATGGATGATAACTGGGTGCCAGGATGAGCGGCATCACCAGGAAATTCAGTGAACCGATTACCATGTTCAAACCTGGGCTGAATAATAAATTCACCTGCCGCACGTCATTGGTAGCACGCGCCATGGTATCGCCAATCGGCTGCAGGCTGTGAAACGTCATGCTTTTTCCAAGCAGGTTGGTATACAGCTCTTCGCGTACATTTCGTTCCGTGCGCTGCGCTGTTAACTCGAATCCCAGGTTTCGCAATAATTGCAGCCCCCCTCGTATCACCTGGGTCGCACCTAAAACCAGCGCTAAGGTACCCAATTTCGCCAGGTTTTCCTGTGCATCTGGTGCAGTGATCAGGTTGTATGCCCGTCCAATCAGGATGGGTGCAACGGACATCAGGGCTGCATTAAGAAATCGCACCCAGAGACGCAGCCACCCCGAGATGCCAGTTTTGGCGGATATGCGAAAGTATCCATCGCACAGGACCTTTGCGATTGGTTTTATATCGTTGAGGAAGACTAAATTCAGTGATGGTCATGGGTAACTCAGCGGAAATGATTGTATCATCAAATTAAATGAAAAATCTTTATGGGGATTTTGGCAATTAAATCACACGAACAGGTTAATTTTCCTATCAGTCGTTGAAAACTAATTTCCCACTTTTCCCTTTATTTCCCCGTTGGTAGATGCGGCATTTCAGGACCAACAATCTGTAGATGTTCCGCCAGGGCTGCCTGCATGGCGACACGGTCATCCCAGGCGTACTCCACCTCGCCAAAACACATTGATTGCTCATGCCCTTTTCCGCAGGCAATTACCAGGTCTCCAGGACGTGCCAGTCGTACAGCTGTTCTTATTGCCTCAGCCCGGTCTGGCACCCGGAAAAAATTCTTTCCTTCAAGCCCATTTTGTTTTACAGCAGCATCAGCCATTTCCCCTAGAATGTCATCCAGGGTTTCAGTACGCGGGTCTTCAGCCGTCAAAATCGTTATATCAGCCAGCTGAAGGGAAACATCTGCCATCATACGTCTTTTTTCACGGTCACGCAGTCCGGCAGAACCAAAAACTGCAATTACCCTGCCCTTTGTCATTTGTCTTACGGCTTGCAAAGCAACTTTCAAAGCATTGGGTGTATGCGCAAAATCTACAATAGCGGAAAAGTCCTGACCTAGTGCAATGCGTTCCATTCGTCCTGGAACAGCTTCCAGGTTGCGAACGCCATCTGCTGCCTTCTCCACACTTACTCCCAAGCCAAATACGGCGCAGGTCATGGCTGCCAGAATATTGGAAACATTGAAAGCCCCCACCAACCTGCTGAAAACAGGCTGACGAAAGGTTTTGCTGGCAGCTATGAAATGGATGCCATCAGGTGTGTAGATTACATCTTCTGCCCATAAATCTGCACCGGAATGAAGACTGTACGTAACAATGTTGCAGCCCGGTATTTTGGACAAATATTCATACGAACTATCGTCTTTGTTTAATACCGCAAGGCGTGGATTCCCCTGGGGTTTTGCCTGTGTTTCCGAAAGGTAACGGAAAAGCCGGGCTTTTGCGTCACGGTAATTCTCATACGAACCATGAAAGTCTAAATGCTCATGGGTAATGTTGGTTACAACTGCAATGTCAAACTCGCAGGCTTCAACCCTTTGCTGAGCCAGTCCGTGTGATGTGGTTTCCAGTATCACATGAGTTAAATCCGCCTTGACCATCTCTGCCAGGTAGCGCTGCAAATCCGGCGCATCCGGCGTGGTCACATGAAAACCAGTATCTATCACCCGGTCACCGATCACTGCATTTACAGTTGACACCATGCCTGCCCGTATACCGGCACAAATCAGTATCTTATTCAGCAAATTAGTGGTAGTGGTCTTTCCATCGGTACCGGTCACCCCAATCATGGTCATCTTGCGTGCTGGAAAACCATACCAGTTTGCTGAGAGAAATGCCAGTGCCCGCCGAGAGTCATTCACCTGGATATAAGAAATGCCAATATCCTGCATTGGCTGCATGCCAACCACAGCCACTGCTCCACGCGAAACCGCATCCGGGATGTAACGATGTCCATCCATGCTGAAACCCTGCAATGCGATGAACAGGGAACCCGGTCGTACCTGCCTGGAATCAAAACAAATGTCAGCCACTTCCACATCTGGCAGTGACTCCGGGTGGAGAATCTGGATGGGTGTATTTTCAAACAGGTGCGTTAGTTTCATCGTTCTTAGTATATCGTAAGTTGATTGTGTGTTGATTAAAAATGCCCTGGCAAATATCTGCCGGGGCATCTGGTGAGAATTACGAAATTATTACATCAATTCCTGGCGTAATCCTAATAATTGACCAGCAACTGATCCATCCACAACCTTATCGTCCACCCGAATAACCAGACCGCCCAGGATATTAGGGTCTACTTTGAATACGATATCGCCTTTGCCACCCATGGCTTTGAGCAGGTCTTTTTTGACTGCAGCCTGTTCATCATCATGCAATGGCAATGCACTGGTTACTTCGGCTTTTGTCCCCTGGTAGTCATTCTGGTCCAGGAGAGTTAATTTGCCAGCTTTTACACCCGTAAAGAATTCATCCAATAAGGCATGCTGTCGTTTTTCATCGTGCAGCAAGGAATCGCCAATTAGTTTATGGCTGGCAGCCATCGCAAGCGATACCACCTGACCGCGTAATTCACTCAGCATTCGAGCCCGGTCTTGTTCCACATCTGCCAGGGCAGTTTCACGTGCAGCCTTGATTTCGTCATCCGAGCGGGTCTTGAGTTCTTTTTCAACTTTACTGGCGCGCTGGGTTGCTTCTTTCAAGATTTCTGCTGCTTTTGCCTGGGCTTCAGCAGTGATTTTGCTGGCTTCGATTTCAGCATTGGCACGGGCTTCAGCAGCGATGCGGGCATCTTCCAGACTTTGGGCAACTGTCAGGCGGCGCTTTTCCATCATCGACATCAAGGGTTTATAAACCCAGGCGCGCAGCACCACAAAGATGATGGCGAAGTTTAATATTTGAACTATCAATAATCCCAGGTTTAACCCAAGTTTATCCAAGGGGTTTTCC
>CAWCAN010000014.1:0-81234 GCA_963793615.1 uncultured Chloroflexia bacterium | reverse complement strand
GCCAGTAGAAATGCCATGCCTGGAGAAGACGTTGCCGGGTTTTCCACCACCAACAATCCGGCATATTCTGGATTGGTTAACTCTTGCAGTGATTGCGGTACAGGCAGACCGTTATCCGTAAAATACGCCTTATCGTAGTTAATACACACATCACCAAAGTCCACTGGCAATGCCCGGTTTTGTTTATCAAGTTGGAATTCCAATGGGATATCGCTCAACAAAGGCGAATCATAACTCTCGAATATTCCTTCATCCAGGGCACGTGAAAGGAAATTGTTGTCCACCCCGTATAAAATGTCTGCCATGGGGGCATCCCGGGATAGAATTGCACGATTGAGTAGTTGACCGGCATCTCCACTTTGAACAAATACCACTTTGGCATTATTCCGGGATTCAAAATCAGCAATGACCGATTCACTGACAGAAAACGAATCATGAGTCATTACGGTTAACGTTGCTGGTTCCTGTGTTTCAGGGTTTTCTTGAGCAGGAATGACGGGTTTGCACCCGGTCACAAATAAAATTGTCAACATCATTCCCAATATTAATAATTTCGTTTTCACTTCAACCTCAACTTTCTACACGAGTATGAATGCAAAGCAGCAAACCTGATTTTATTGTGACCACTGCTTTGTCACGCAGCATTACATTACTGATACCGCGGGTTTCGCCCAAATCCAATTTTTCATAATCCAGGGGATATTCCAGATCCACAGTCTTTACACCTTCCACTATCGGACTTATTGGAAGCAGCGAGACGATATCACCAGGCTTTCCTGTAATGGCACATGAATCGCGAATAATGAATGCTTGTTCGATGCCATCATCAAGCATGATGTCAACCTTCTCAAACTGGGGTTGCAAAAGCAGCAACACATTTGCCAAGGCATGATCCATGCGTCCACCCGACCCGCCTACAATCAGGATTTTTTCGGGGTTCATGGAAAGTGAATGGAACAATGCCAGTTCAAGATCGGTTTCATCTTTGGCTGCCGGATGTTTTTCCACCAATTTTCCTGCAATGTTCAACTTTTCCACAATTTCAGGACTGGTTGAATCCAGATCTCCAATTAAAACATCTGGCTGCAGACCCATTTGGTCTAGATAGCGGGTTCCGCCATCCGCCGCAATGATATAGTCACCAGGTAGAAGTAACTCATAAGCCTTTTGCAAGTTGGGTATCACCCCATTGGCAAAGATAACAACTCGTTTGTGCTGCATAAAAAACACCCTCCGTCGGGGAGGGTGCAATAAATCGCATATTTTCCCTCCGCCGGCATTATCCGGATCAGGTCATTAGGGTCGAGGACTTGCGTCCTCCTCTCAGCCCTTTCTCGGGCTCCCCGGTTATTGGAAAAATTATATCACTTTACAAAAAATAATCCACTCAAATAAATACTTATTCCTTCTCGGTAATCTGGGAACTTTTTCCCTTTCCCAATTCCTGGGAACGTTCGTACGCAGCCCAGACCGCTCTCGATATCGCAGTACGGAAACCTGCTTTTTCAAGATAATATAACGCTTCCGCCGAAGTACCGCCAGGGGAAGTCACCTCGTTGCGCAGCTTGGCAGGGTGGTCACTTTTGCTGGAATAATAATCAACAGACCCGCGCAATGTTTGTGTCACCAGTTTTTCGGATATCCGGCGCGGGAAGCCTAAATGAACTCCAGCATCGATCATCGCCTCCATAAACATGAAAACATAAGCAGGTCCCGTACCTGAAAGTGCAGTTGCCATATCCAGGTAACTCTCTTCATCCACAAATACTTCTTCCCCAAATGCGCCTAAAATTTCGCGTGCCTGTTCGGTCTGCTTTTCAGAAACGTCCTTGGAAATCGTCCAAACGGTAATACCCTCCCCAATCTGGGCAGGGGTATTTGGCATGGCACGCACGATTACTGGATGGTTCAATCCTTTTTGCAGGCTGGAGATTGAAGCACCTGCCACGATGGAAATTACAAGCGATTCCTTTTTTATTTTTTCCTGTAACCCTTTTAAAACACCTGCCAGGCGCTGCGGCTTGACAGCCAGAATTACGATATCGGCACGTTCCACTGAGCTGGCGTTGTCAGTAAAGGCACCAATTCCATACTTTTCATGCAGTTGGCTCACCCGTTCCGAGTGAGGACCGGATGCCCTGATGGAATCTGGCGGCACAACCTGGTTGCGCAATAAACCTGCAATAAATGCTTCAGCCATTACACCGGGACCAACAATACTGATTATCGTTTTGCCATCCATATTAACCTTCCTTACTTCAATTATTCGCTGTCCAGTAGGCGTATATTGCAGTCGATAGTGCCCGCCCTGCACTTTCATCCACGTTGAGAATCTCACCGGCTTGAATATTCCCCTGACGGGATGCCATCACTTCCTGTAAAGCATTATACAGTGTCAGATAGGATGCTTTCACTGCGTAAGCAGTAACAAGCATAAAGACCGGGGACTTCGATAATATTGCATAACAATTTTGCAGTAAATTGGGAATCAGTTTGTAAAATTCCCATACTTCGCCTTTTGGACCCCGACCAAATTTGGGAGGATCCAGAATAATTCCATCATAAAATGACCCGCGTCTGGATTCTCGTTCCACAAATTTCATCGCATCATCCACAATCCAGCGTATTGCCGTTTCCGGAAGATGGCTGCTGGTTGCGTTTTCCTTTGCCCAGGTTACTACCTTGCGGGATGCATCCAGGTGGGTCACCTGTGCACCTGCGCTGGCTGCTGCCAGGCTTGCAAGCCCTGTATATCCAAACAGGTTTAATACCCTGGGCTGCCTGCTGGATTGTTTTATCGTTTCCATTATCCAGTCCCATTGTGGAGCCTGTTCTGGAAATACTCCAACATGCCGCGAAGGAGTAGTCTGTACACTGAAATGCAAATCGCCGTAAGCGATTTCCCATTTCTCCGGAACTCTGTTGCGATATTCCCAGTGCCCGCCATTTTCCTCAGTGGATGGGGTGAAAACAGCATCCGCTTTTTGCCATTCTTTTTGTGTCAATGCGGGCTTCCAGATGGCTTCGGCTTCGGGTCTATCCAGTATATACCTGCCAAACCGTTCCAGTTTCCGCCCATTGCCGCAATCCAGCAAAACATAATCCTGCCACCCCTGGGTGGAGAAAAAAACTGGTTGGGGGAATGTGCCGGATACGTTTTTCATGCGCTGCAATTAACTAGAAAAAGTATACCAGTTTTCAATAGTTTGATTGTCCTGAGTGATAGCCGTATTTGTCTGCCATTAAAATATTCTGGTTATAATGGGAGGAACAAATAACAAGGATTGCCAATGAAGCCTTCTTTCTTTGACCAAATAATTGAGCGTAGAACTACTGAGAGTTATAAATGGAACTTGTACGACAAGGATGTGTTGCCCATGTGGCTGGCGGACATGGATTTTCTTTCGCCACCAGCAGTGGTTGAAGCCCTGCATAACCGGATTGACCATGGTGTTTTTGGTTACGCCACAGAACGAAAAGACCTTAAAGAAACTATTGTTTCCCGAATGGAAGAACTGTACCAATGGAAAATCACACCGGATGACCTGGTTTTTACTCCCGGAGTGGTCGCGGGTTTCAACCTTGCCTGCCAGGCATTTGCCTCCCAGGATGGAGAAGTGTTGATTCAGCCGCCGGTTTACCCGCCTTTTCTTAATACCGCCCGCTATGCCGGCATGAGTCGGGTTGATGCCAACCTGGAGATCGATTCGAATGGCAAGTATTTTATTGATTTAGATGCATTTACCAGGCACATCTCTGCATCTACCACGCTATTTATACTATGCAATCCACATAACCCGGTTGGTCGAGTATTTACCCGCCTGGAACTGGAACAAATGGCTGAAGCCTGCCTTTCAAAAGGTGTACTGATTTGTTCGGATGAAATCCATTGTGATTTTATCTACTCAGGGCACAAACACATCCCCATCGCTTCGCTTGCCCCCGAAATCGCCCAGAATACGATTACCCTGATGGCTCCCAGTAAAACCTATAATATTGCCGGGTTGGATTTTGCCTTTGCCATTATCCAAAACCCGGAACTGCGTACACGCTACAGAAATTCCTGTCGGGGTGTGACCGGTGGTACCAACATGCTGGGTCAGGTGGCTGCCCTCGCGGCATTTCAACATGGTGGTGAATGGCTGAAGGAATGCCTGGCTTACCTCGAAGCCAACCGGGATTACCTGGTGAAATGGATAAATTCAGAACTTCCGACCCTTTCTGTAACCTCCCCTGAAGCAACCTACCTGGCGTGGATAAACTGCAGCAAGTTAATGCTTGATGAACGTCCTGCGGATTTCTTCATGCGCAATGGGAAAGTTGCATTAAATGCTGGTGAAGATTTTGGTAAAGGTGGTAACGGGTTTGTGCGAATGAATTTCGGTTGTCCGCGGGTATTATTGGAAGATGGTCTTCACCGAATGGCAAAAGCAATCAAAGGATACCAATGAATAAAACTGCTGGAAGTAAACGACCAGCATCAAGTTGTCTGAGCGCATCCCTCGTGGTCAGTCTCCCCATCCTGGTAATAGCGATTCTTGTGCTGGGTGAGATATTCTTGACAGCGTTGGGAGGAATTCTAATCATTGCCGATCCATTAAGAGCATCCGATGCAGTGGTGGTACTTAGCGGTGGTCAGGATATGTCACGTTTGGAAGAAGGCGCAAAAATCTTTCTGGATAAGAACGCAAAGTGGCTGGTATTAACAGAAATCACCTCCCCCGAAGGTGAAAAAGTAAGTGAGACCACCCAGCTTTTTAAAGAAACTGCCCGCAGCCTGGGCGTACCCGATTCTGCCACCCTGGTTACCAACCAGGCTTCTTTCAGTACCAAGGCGGAAGCTGAGCAGACGCTTGCGTTGATGAATCAAAAGGGGTTTACTTCTGCGATTATCGTCACTGACCCTTTTCATACATTCCGAACCCGGTTGATTTTCCGTTCTGTTTTCCGCAACACGGGAATTGATCTCTATGTACGCCCGGTAAGGAATCACTGGTACCGGTCTACTACCTGGTGGACGAGTGACGAAGGCAGAAAAGCAACCATCAGTGAATATGTAAAAATTGCAGCATACATTTTTGGGGAGCAAACCGATCTGGTTGAATAACACCGGGTACAGAAGAATTGACGCATCCAACACAAGTTCAATATTAATTCAAGCGTTTTGATTGCCGTAACTTGTTTGCCTTTTTGTTCTCATACAACCAAAAAGCAACCTTTTTTATTTGCGTAATTTCCAATAGTATTAAGCGATTAAAACTGTTCCACTATTCCAACAAATATCATAAACATTCCCCCTTCTCATATCAAGAATATCGTAAACTGCTGGCGCATATCTTGCACATTGTATTGTCAGGTTGTTTGCACGAACCAGGCGCATTTTAGCATTGCTACCAGGATCGAATGCCACCCTGGTTGGATACACAATGATTTGTAAGCAAGGCAGTTAAGAGGAGTAGATTACGGCTATACTGGACGATTTATCCAAGCTCAGGTCACAATACCAGAATTATCTTCTGGCATTGCCTAATGTTGTCGGAGTGGGAATTGGTTATAAGAAATCCGCTGGCAAAACATTGGATGAGCTTAGCCTGGTTACCATGGTACGCACCAAGGTGCCCGAATCCAATCTGCCTGCCAAATCTATTATCCCGACTGAGTTTAACGGTGTACGAACAGATGTGATTGAAGTTGGTCAATTACGGGCGATGCAAACCGTTCGGGAACAATGGCGGCCTGCCATTGGCGGCATAAGCATCGGACATTACCAGGTTACCGCGGGCACACTGGGTTGCGTGATGTATGATGCCCGTCAAAACACGCCGGTGGTGCTTTCCAACAACCATGTGTTAGCCAACAGTAATAAAGGAAATTTAGGCGACCCCATTTTACAGCAAGGCGTGGTGGATGGCGGCATTGTGGGCAGGGATACCCTGGCAATTCTGGCTCGTTATATTCCCCTTAAGTTTCTTTCCAGCCAGGGATACCAGCCTTTGCCAGATTTCATCCTTCGTTTTGGATTGAAGCTCTCCGACTTTCTTCGCATGCCTCGTTGGCGTGAGTACTTCGAAAAAATGCGCACCCAGGTAAACCAGGTGGACGCTGCCCTCGCAAGACCTCTGGATTCCAGTTTGATTTCCAATGAAGTTTATGAAATTGGGACCCCCAGCGGCTTACAAAACGCCAGCCTGGGATTGGCTGTACGGAAAAGCGGTCGTACTACTGGTCTCACTACCGGCAGCATTCAAATTGTCAATGCAACGGTGATGGTCAGTTATGGCGACTCACTGACTGCCCGGTTTGAAAACCAGATTCTCACTACAGCAATGTGCCAGGGAGGTGACTCTGGTTCAATTTTATTTACAACCAACACACCAAAAATTGTGGGGTTATTGTTTGGTGGTTCCAGTTTTGTCACCATTTATAATCCCATCCAAACCGTCTTAACTGCGCTGAATATCACTGCCACCCCTACCTAGTTTGACAATCCGTTCATATCCATCTACACTATTCCCATGCTTGCACGTGTTTTCTCCTGTGCTGTAATCGGTTTGGATGGCGTCATCGTCGAAGTCGAGGTGGATACCGGTCAGGGTCTGCCCGGAATGACTATCGTCGGTCTGCCGGATACCGCCGTGCAGGAAAGCCGTGAACGGGTACAGGCAGCCATTAAAAATGCGGGATTGGAATTCACCCGAAAACGGGTGGTGGTTGAATCTGGCTCCTGCATCAGTACGAAAAGAAGGTCCAGCCTATGATTTACCGATAGCGCTTGGGGTTCTGGCAATGATGGGGGTCATCCCATTACAAAAGTTGGAAAAAGTTCTTGTTGTGGGTGAACTTTCATTGGATGGCACCGTCCGGCACACCCGCGGTATTCTTCCCATGGCAGCACTCGCCAGGCAGCATGAGTTCTCACAAATAATTGTTCCGCATTCTGATGCAAATGAAGCAGCACTAATTCCGGAGTTATCCGTCATTCCTGTAAAGAATCTGGCAGAGCTCTTCCTGCACCTGACAAATCAACAGGTCATTACACCACACACCCTGTCTCCTGTTGAAGATGAAACACCTTTCATCCAAACCGATTTCCAGGAAATCAAAGGGCAGGAACATGTCAAACGTGCCCTCGAGGTTGCAGCCTCAGGCGGGCATAATGTACTGATGTCCGGTTCGCCTGGTGCTGGCAAGACTTTGCTTGCAAGGGCATTACCTGCCATTCTGCCTTCCTTAAGCATTGATGAAGCACTGGATGTTACCCGCGTCTACTCGGTTGCGGATATGCTACCCACCGATACACCGCTCATCCGCTGGCGTCCTTTTCGTGCCCCTCACCATACCATCAGTCATGCCGGCTTGGTCGGTGGAGGAAATTGGCCGCACCCTGGTGAAGTTTCCCTGGCGCATCGCGGCGTTCTGTTTCTGGATGAACTGCCCGAGTTTGGTCCACGCGTATTGGAAGTGCTGCGACAACCGATTGAAGATAAAGTGGTTACAATTTCGCGAGCCCAAGGAACGCTCAGTTTTCCTGCCAATTTCATGATGGTGGCTGCCATGAATCCCTGCCCGTGTGGATTTTATGGTGACTTAACCCGACCATGCACCTGCTCGCTGGGAGCAATTCAAAAGTACCAGAAACGTATCTCAGGACCTTTACTGGATCGGATTGATATTCACATCCAGGTGCCGCGTTTGGAATATGAAAAGTTAAGTGATAAACGCCTGGGTGAGTCCTCGGCAGTAATCCGAACCAGGGTGGAAGCAGCCCGGCAAATTCAGCGTTCCCGTTTTAACACAGATGGGAATTCAACCGTATTATGTAATGCGGATATGCGTCCAGCCGAAATTCGAAAATTCTGTGTGCTGGATGATTCCAGCAAAGCCTTGATGAAATCTGCCATGAACCAGATGAACCTGACTGCCCGCGCCTACCACCGCATTTTGAAACTGGCACGCACCA
The DNA here is from genome assembly GCA_963793615.1 of uncultured Chloroflexia bacterium. Taxonomy (GTDB): domain Bacteria; phylum Chloroflexota; class Anaerolineae; order Anaerolineales; family Anaerolineaceae; genus UBA4782. The sequence continues at coordinate 73,274 of CAWCAN010000014.1, read as the reverse complement.
TAGCAGACCTGGCAAATGTGGAACAAATAACCATTACCCACCTGGCAGAGGCATTGCAATACCGAGCCAGGATGATGGAATAATTAAATTTTATCCTGGCTGTTCATCCAAATTTTGCTAATCAACCTGGTACGGCACCTCGGTAATAACGATATTTTTGCGATTTAACAAAGCCTTTCGCAGCGTATCTGCCGTGCGGGCGTGGAGCAGGTTTGCCAGTAACTGCTTTGGAACAAACTGGGGAACGACGATCGTGATTAATTCACCAGGTTTCCTGAGTTCATCCAGGCTGTCGATGTAATTCAACAAAGGCTCAATAAAAAGCCGGTAGGGAGAATTAAGGATAATTAACCGGGTATCATCTCCCCAAATCCGCCATTTGACTTTTACTTTTTCAGCCTCCGCAGCATCTATGGAAATATGCACAGCAGTGACGTCATTGGATATTGATTTAGCAAATCGGAGGGCATCCAAAATACCTCGATGAACTCCTGCGATTGGCATGATTACACGATTTCTTTTTATGCGGGAATTTGAGGCATGGGTTTCTCAATGACAACTGGCTCGCAATTTTTTTATAATGGTGGTGAATCATAAAGAAGATGAAAACTAATACTGGGGTCAGAATTATCACTATGTAAGCCCCATCTGCAAATTTAGTAACCGCAAAAACCACCATAACAATGAATGTCGTGATGGCTCCAAAGCCATTAACAATCATTTTAAATTGCCACCCTTTTTCATAGCGTAAAATTGAACCTGGCTCCTTGAACTTCAACTCCAGGTTTTAAATGACCAGATTTCCACCATCGTTTGGCCATACCTGCTTGAGACAATGTAAAGGATAAGAAATACACCAATCGCATAGAGCGGAATTAATGAAGTTACGCTTGCCTTAAAATAAATTACAAGCAAAGAAGCGATAACTGCCAAGGTAATAATTCCACGTGAATATACCAGCCGGCTGCCACGATAAGTTAACTGCCGCGGCAAAAATCCATCATTAGCGTGTAACGCACCTAATCTGGGAAAATCTGCAAATGCTGTATTTGCTGCCATCACCAAAATAATTGTCGTTGCAGAAATGGCAAGTAAATAGAAAACCCCGCGTCCATCATAAACTGTCCTGGCAATCTGCGAAATAACTGTCTCACCTTCAGACTGGTACTGCATTGATTTTTGTCGCAAGAAAAGTTGTTGCCAAGAAGTAAAGATCCAAGAATTCCAGCCATCCAAATCAAAGTCTTTCCGGCATTCTTGCTGCGAGGTTCTTTGAAGGCAGTAATCCCATTTGAGATTGCTTCCACTCCGGTTACAGAAGCAGTTCCATTAGCAAAAGCGCGTAAAATGAGGAACATGGATATCGGTTGAAGTGCAACCATGTCAGCAGTTGGGGGATCAATTACAGATCCAAGAGTCCCGGTAAAGTAGCGAATGAGACCAATAATTACCGTTGTAAATATCATAGCCAAAAAGAAATATGTGGGAATAGCAAATGTGATACCAGATTCTTTTACCCCGCGAAGGTTAATTACCATTACAAACATAATCAAGGCAACAGCAATTTCTACCCGATAATCAAACAAAATTGGAAATGCAGAAACTATTTGGGATACTCCTGAGGCAATGGATACTGAAACTGTTAACACGTAGTCTGTCAATAATGCTGCTCCAGCAGTTTGGGCAGGAAGTTCACCGAGATTATCTCGTGCAACAATATATGCACCACCTCCGCCTGGATATGCGTGAATGGTTTGTTCATAGGAAAAAGTCAGAATTGCTAATAATGTGACAATAGCGAATGCAATTGGTAATGCAATAAGAAATACCAGTTATACCTGCCGCCAGTAAGACAAACAATATTTCTTGAGGTCCGTATGCCACTGAAGAAAGTGCATCAGACGAAAACACAGCCAGACCGATCAGTTTTCCAATGGTTTGATTTGGTGCATCAGCAGTTGATAAAGGTCTGCCAATCAACCAGGTTCGCCAATTTGTTTTTGGCATATGCGTGGATGTTTGTTCAAATATATTCGGGTGGGCTTCAAATTCACTCATTACAGCAAGTCTCCATGGATTAAATCCAGTAAAAGGTTTCAACCTTATCATTTTTGTAGATAGAAAAACACTCTCTATCCATATTCGATAAAGAGTGTAATCCGCTGAAATTAAGGACAAACAAAAATTTGGGGGATTAATATAAAAATTTCATAAAATTAGTCTGAGGTTACGAACCGGTAACCAATCCCCGGTTCGGTTTGAATTAAGCTTGGCTCGTTGGGATTTACTTCAAGTTTCTTTCTTAAGACGCCAATATAAACCCTCAAGTACTCCACATGATTGGCATCCTCATCCCCCCAGACGTGGATAAGAATAGATTTATGGGTCAGCACTTTGTCGGTATTGCTCACCAGGTATGCCAGTAATTTAAACTCAGTTGCAGTCAATCGAATTTCCACACCGCTGCGTGTAACAGTATAATGTGCCAGGTCTATCTGCAGCGACCCGACATTAATTACGCTTTTTACATTCCCAATGCTCAGTTCCTTATGGCGCAATGCCACCCGAATGCGAGCCATGAGTTCTTCAATTCCGAATGGCTTTGTCAGAAAATCATCTGCTCCCATATCCAAGGCAGCAACTTTATCTGATTCACCATCCCTGACAGATAAGATGATTATCGGAACTCTTGACCATTCCCGTATTTGCTCACAGACATGAATACCATCCATATCTGGCAGACTGAGGTCGAGAACAATGACATCCGGTGAAGTAGCTGCGGCCAATGCCAGTCCCTGCTCACCCGTGCTGGCTAGCTCAACCTGAAAATGCCGGGCGGTCAGAATGGTTTTCAGAGCACGCAATATTTGCGGTTCATCATCAATAATCAAAATTAACGGGTCTTTATTCATCGGTTATCTCTGGTGGAAAATGTGGTTTGCTACCTTCGCTTTCAGTGGGCAAAGTAAAGTGAAGCACAAATCCCTCTGTTGAATTTTCTGCCCAAATTTGCCCATTATGTGCCTGGACAATTCCTTTGCAAATGGATAAGCCCAACCCGGTTCCTGTGATTTTGTCATGCTGGTGCACCTGGTTAAATTTATCGAAGATGCGCTCCAAATTACTCTCCGGTACCGCAGGTCCCTGGTTGATAACCCTGGTATGCAGGTGAGCGTCTTCGTACTTTGAGGTTATGGTAATCTGGCTCCCGGGCGGAGCAAACTTGACACTATTGCTGATCAGGTTGGTAAAAACCTGTTCAATAAGGAAGTAATCCACCAACACCAATGGCAAATCAGGAGGAATGTCCATATTTAATTGGTAAGGCTGTAATATTTTCCGCATTCGGTCACTGACTCCCGTGGCAATTTCACCCAGGGAATTCCACTTTTTATGCAATGTCAGTGAACCCGCTTCTATGCGGGACATATCCAGCAAATTTCCAACTAAAAAATTCAATTGGTCAGTTTCCTCTTCCACCGTTGCGAGTAATTCCTGGTGCGCCTCGGAGTCCCAGTCAATCATCCCGCTGCGTAAACTTGAAACAGATGCTTTTATGACTGCCAGAGGTGACCTTAATTCGTGTGAAACGGAAGATAATAAGGTGCTTTTTGCCTGGTTGGTTTCTTCAAGGATGTGAGATTTGGTCTCAACCTGGAACAATCGGATGCGCTCAACTGCCAGGGCTCCTTGATTGGCATACATGCTTAATAATCGGTCCTCTTCACCCGTTAACACCGGGTGGTCCATCCAAACTCTGATTTCACCTTCGCAGCTGCGCTGGGTTAACATAGGAAAAGTAAAAACTGCTTCGTCAACAATATCTTTTTTCTCATTCACCAGGATTGCAGCAGGAATACCTGCATTACCGGTGATTTGAATTTCTACTTTGTTGCAATGAATGGTATTCAAAGTGTGCACAGCCAGCAAATGGGCAATATATGCCATATCCTGTTCATTGACCAATGACAGGATGAGTTGATATAAACTCGTTGCTTCCCATTCATGACGTTTAGCCAGTTGCATGCCTGTCCGTGCTTTGGCAATTAACTGGCTGGTAAAAACCGCCACAAATAGAAAAACGAACAGGGTGATTAAATCTTGCAGTCGGTGGACGAGTAAAGTAAAGTACGGGGGGATAAAGAAATAGTTGAATGCAAGAAAAGAGGTAATTCCAGCCAGAATACCTGGTATCACGCCCCATAAAAAAGCTGCAAGTATTACCGGCAGCAGAAATATCAGTGCAACTATCTGTAAACCGAGGAATTCCTTTAGGGGATGAAGCAATACGGTAGTAATCGCAGTAATTGCCAGAACCCCTGCGAATTTACCTGTTAATGAATAGAACTGATCTTCTTGGAAAAATCCATTGCCTTCCTGGTATCCTCTATTTAATTCTTTTGTATTTTTGCTCCAAACCGGCCAATTCCAGGGTAAGTATTTCATCCTCTATGGTTATCGTCCAGGTCATACTGGTGCTGAGTGTCATCATGTCATCTGCATGCATCTTGATCAGGTTCTTCTTTGGAAATCCATAGGTACCTTTGGCGGTTACACCATCCCGTGTAATATACAGCACATTATCTTTTTCAAAGCGCAGGAATTCAGCATTATGCTGCCACTCACCAAGAATTTTGCTTTTAACCCCGCAGGCAGACAAACTCAGCATGAAAATTATCAGAATGAAAACTAAAAATAACTTAGTACGCATGACGATATTCTCCTTTGGTCAATAATTACATAATTGTACGCCTTATTCATCGCATGAACTTTGAGGTTTAATTTCCCCGACGGTATTGATCGTTAAGTATTCTGATTGAAGTTTTAGATTATTTTTACCATAGATAAATACATGAAATAATTCATGAAGTTTCAATCCGGGTAAAATAATTAGGAAAGTAATTTGTCAGACTGACAGAGCGGGTAAGCAATGAATATCAACCCTTCAGAAATAAAAATCAGTGAAACTGAGCTTCATTTTGATTTCATTAACGCATCTGGTCCGGGTGGACAGAATGTTAACAAGGTAGCCACTGCGGTTCAACTTCGATTCGATGTCCGCAATTCACCATCTCTGGACATTGAAGTAAAAGAACGCATGGCAAAGCTGGCAGGCAGCCGCATGACTGAAAACGGGGTCTTGATATTAGTGGCTAAACGCTATCGTTCCCAGGAGAAAAACCGATTGGACGCCATTCAGCGGCTGAAAAACCTGATCCAGAAAGCGTTGATAAAGCCTCGTTTGCGCCGCGCCACCCGCCCCAGTCTGACTGCCAGAGCAGCACGTGTAGATAATAAGAAAAAAAGAGGTGAAGTCAAACGCATTCGCCGTAATAATCCAGGTGACTGGGAATGATCGTGCAAAAATCTAAAAAACTACGATAATTAACAATAAAGTTGGTTGTCATTTCAATTTATCAGTAATTATTGGAGGATATAAAAAAATAATCCGATGACTGACTCATATGAATCATTATCAAAAAAAGAATTAATTGCCAGGCTGCGGGAATTGCAAAGCATGCTTAATGCGATTCGGGAAGAAAGCAATTATCAAGAATTACTAAATTTTCCCTGGGTGGGCAATCTGGGTAACTGGTATTGGTATATAAAGACCAATCGAGTGATATTTAATGACTCCAAGGTTTTAGCTCTTGGCTATAGCAAAGATGAGGTGCCTGCCGAAATCGGCTTTGAGTTTTTTACCGACAAAATTCATCCGGACGACCATGACCGGGTAATGAACAATATGCGCGACCATTTGTATGGCAAGATCCCCTGTTTATGAAACAACCTATCGAATCCAAACCAAAGATAATCGCTGGGTATGGTTTTATGATCGCGGAAAGATTACCCAACGGGATGACTCTGGAAAACCAGAGATGCTGGTTGGTATCGTGTTTGATGTAACGGAGCAAAAGCGGATTGAAACTTTGCTCCAGCAGCAAAATGAAAAATTGATCGAGTTAAGCTCTATTGATACGCTAACCGGGATATTCAATCGCAGAATTCTTTTTGAACGGTTGGATTATGAATTGAAACGGGTTGAACGGACCAAAAAGCCATTAAGTGTGATTATCATGGATATTGATCACTTTAAACAGGTCAATGATGATTATGGACACTTGGTGGGTGACCAGGTACTGACTCAGGTAGCCAGACTTCTGCAGCAGTCCGTACGTAAAACGGATATCGTTGGTCGCTATGGCGGGGAAGAATTCTTGATAATTTTGCCGGATTGTTCCGCTGCAGAAGGCAGCAAAGTGGCGGAGAAAATCAGAACAGCCGTTCAGGATGCAGTGTTTGATTCCGATTTAAAGGTTACCATCAGTGGAGGGGTGGCGGAGTATAAAGACCAATCCATTGAGAAATTGGTAGATGATGCCGATAACTATTTATATGAAGCCAAACAGAAAGGAAGAAATAAAATTCTTCCCGCAGTTTTGTGATAACGGATGTTACATAATTAAAATTATCGCAATATAGTGAAATTTAAAACACGACGATTAGTCCGGAGGATCGGAATTTGTTCTTAATACTCCCATCTTCACGGCTGGTTCGTCTGAGATGACTAAACAGGATTGTCCAGGAATCAAGTCCCAGGTTTATAATCGAAACGCTATGACAGAATTTACCGCTCCACCGATTGCCCAAAAACAGGGAAAACCTTCGCGATTGGCGCAAACATTTCGCTCCTTGCGCCATCGCAATTACCGTTTGTGGTTCTTTGGGCAGACCATCTCGCTGATTGGTTCCTGGATGCAAACTATGGCACAGCAGTTACTCGTTTATCGCTTAACGGGAAGTGCCACTGCACTTGGTTTTGTCAGTTTCATCGGATTAATTCCGCTTATTCCACTTTCTTTGTGGAGCGGGTCCCTCTCGGACCGGTTCCCCAAACGAACGGTACTCCTCATCACCCAGGTAGTGATGCTGGTTCAAGCGGTACTCCTGGCTGTCCTAACCTGGACAAATACTGTCCAGGTCTGGCATGTGTATATCCTGGCATTCCTCATGGGGGCTGCCCAGGCTATGGATACCCCCGCCCGTCAGGCATTTACCGTGGAATTGGTTGAAGGCAAAGAAGACCTTCCCAACGCCATTGGATTGAATTCTGCCATGTTTAACATGGCACGCGCAGTTGGACCTGCACTTGCTGGTCTCCTGGTTGCTGCAACAGGTGAAGGAAATGCCTTCTTCATTAATGCACTTTCATTTGTTGCTGTCATAATCAGTCTTGCAATGATGCGGAATTTACCCACAGTTACTCCTGCGCTGGAAAAACAATCAACCATTTCCCATATGGCTGACGGTTTGAAGTTCGTCAAAAAACAACAGGTGCTGCTTTTGCTTACCAGCCTGGTTGCAGTCAGCGCATTCCTTTCCATGCCATACAGCACCCTGATGCCTGTTTTTGCTACCACAAGTTTGAAAAACAGTGCTCAGCCAATCATTCAGTTTATGTGTGATCCCAATCATGGGCTAATGACCTGCCGCTCACCTGAAGCACTTCCCTTGGGTGTTTTATTAACTACTCTGGGCATTGGTTCTGTGGTTGGTGCATTTTTTATTGCATCCAGGTCAGATACTATGAAACGGGGTGCATGGTTGACTGCTGGGAATCTGGCATTTCCGGCATTTCTGGTTATTTTTTCATTCTCCCGCTCATTTGTCTTCTCACTAGTACTAATGCTGGTGGTCGGATTTAGTTTTGTTTGTCAAAATGCGCTGGCAAATACGCTGCTGCAATTTGCCACACCCGATTCCATGCGCGGCCGGGTGATGAGTTTGTACAGTATGACCTTTCAAGGCATGATGCGCCTGGGTGGATTGCAAGCAGGTTTGATGTCAGATTGGATTGGTGCTCCATTTGCGGTTGGAATTACGGCTGCTTTATCCCTTGTGTATGGATTGTTTATCACCATACGATTTCCAGCGATTCGAAAATTATGAAATTGTTATAATACACACAAGTGAAAATCCATGAATTGGACAAATTTACGCCGTCAATTTGCTGTCATTTGTCTTGCTGTAATCATCTGTGGTTGCAGTATTGCTACCGATATTGATTCTGAATTGGCTGCCGAAGAAATAGTTATTCCAGTAACAGGCATAACACCATCTGAATTGTCGATTATCTCACCAACTCCTGCACATACAGTTATCACAGTACCAACCGCAACATTATTCTCCCCCACGGTTGTCACCGAAGTTCAATTGGTGGATTATGTGATTGCTTGCATTCCAGAAGGGAATTTGATTCCCGAAGTAAATATAAACAATCCCAGGACGATCCCTGGCTATGCCGTTTTAAGCACCATGGAGAATGGAATCCAGGTCATCGGATCGCCATCCAGTTACTGCACATTTCTCTTTACTTTTAATAATCCACCCGAGAAACCTGTCATTCTGCAAATATTTGACTTAAGCAGCTCACCTGCCCAATATGTTGCTGAACTTTTACCCAATCCTGGTTACCCCAATCAATTATATGTAGATGTAACGCATTCCTACATCATAAATTCGCCTTTATGGGAGTCGCAATACCGTGTGGTTGTGGAAACTGCAGATGCCAGCCAGGTATATATGACTTTTCAATTGAGGGTAAAAATGTGGCAACCCGAAGTATGCCCGGATGGCAGTTTCCCCGATCCAATTACCTTAATTTGTCCCATTATCGATGGATAGCGAATTGCCTCATCCAAATGAAAAACCAGCGGTTAATTAATTAACCGCTGGTTCGATTTTTCGATATTCTTTATCCAAAAGTCAACAAAACAATGCCGCCGACCGTCATGAGCATCCCAGCGATGGTTTTAAAAGTCAGCGGTTCACCTGCAAATAAAATCCCCATCAATGCGCCAAATAATGGAGAAGTAAATGCGATTGGCATCACTTTACCCAGTGGCGCACCTTTAATTGCAGTATAGAAGCACAACATTCCAACTGCACCAGCAACAACTCCCCCTCCTATCACCATGTAAAGCAGCGCTTTCGGGCTGGCTTGTGGCAGGTGTTTTCCACTGGGGAAAGCTAACCACACCCAGGATGACCAGCGCAACTGCTGTGCGGATGGTAATTCCCATTTGGGGACTGAGATTTCCCAAATGGAGCCCCTTTTTCTCAAAATATCCTCCAACACCCCAGCAAATGGCTGTCAGTAGAGCAAAAAGTTGTGGTTTCATGGTTCATCCTCTAATTATTGAGTAATTAAAACAGGACTAGTATACAACTCAACCCATAAAAATAGGGAAAATATCATTTTTGAATATTCCCTATTGCAAATTGTCAGCGTTTCGTATATACTGTGTATAAATGTGGTAATAAGTGGTTAATAGTGGAGATTTTTCGCAAGAGCGCCGGATACCTTCCGGCGTTCCGCATATATAGCAGAGGTAGAACGTATGTTCTTAGGCCAGTTCCAGCACAACATTGATGAAAAAGGGCGAATGACTATTCCGGTTCGCTTTCGTGAAATGCTGGATGATGGAGCATACATCACTGAAGGTTTTGACGGCAATTTGCTGGTTCTCATCAGGGAAAATTTTGATTCCATCAGAGAAAAAGTTGAAACCCTCAGCCAGACCAACCCGAGAGCCAGGGAATTTAAACGCATATTTTTTGGCGGCGCAAGCAAAATTGAGTTTGATCGAGCCGGTCGAATTCTCATACCAGCCTTTCTACGAGAAAGAGCCCAATTGAAAGATGCAGCCATTGTTGTCGGTGTCGGTAAGTCATTCGAAATTTGGTCACCAGAATACTGGAATAATCAGCAAACCACGCTTAAGGAAGCAAAGGCGGACGAACAAAGGTTTGCTGATTTGAATATTTCCATTAAATAATGATTTGGGATGGGGTGAATTAAAATGCTTCCACCTCACCTGCCAGTACTTTACCAACAGATTATACACGCTTTATGCCCGGAAAGCCCGGGGCGGTATATTGATGCAACAGTGGGAGCGGGTGGTCATGCAAGGGGAATTTTGGAATCCAGTTCTCCTGAAGGCTATTTATTAGGTTTTGACCTCGACCCGCAGGCGCTGGAAATTGCATCCCAGCGCCTGTCTGATTTTCAAGGCAGGTTCACACTTGTGCACGCTTCTTATACCACTCTCGGTTTTCAAATGCAGCATCTCGGCTGGGAGAAAGTACAGGGAATTGTGATTGATCTTGGCGTTTCATCCATGCAGATAGATATTCCTGAGAAGGGTTTTTCATTTCTCAATGAAGGACCCCTGGACATGCGCTTTAACCCTGAACAAAAGCTTTCTGCCGCCGACATTGTGAATACGTGGTCGGAAAAAGACCTGGCTGATTTGATTTTTCGTTTTGGTGAAGAACCCCAAGCACGAAGAATCGCCAGGGGAATATGTCAGACCCGTCCACATACCACCACCCAGGAACTTGCATCGGCGATTCAATCTGCTGCAGGTGGGCGTAAAGGCAAGATCCATCCCGCAACACGCACATTTCAGGCGTTGCGAATTGCGGTCAATGGCGAGCTGGATGCGCTGCAGCATTTTCTTCCACAGGCAATTGCAGCGCTTGCACAAGGCAGTAGACTGGCGGTCATTTCATTCCACTCATTGGAAGACCGCATAGTCAAACAATATTTTAGAAGGGAAAGTACAGATTGCCTGTGCCCGCCACCCCAGCCTGTATGCACTTGCGGGCATATTGCGAGTATTGTCGAAATCAATCGTCATCCAATAATGGCTGACGAAGCAGAAATTCAAAGCAATCCACGGGCGCGCAGTGCCCGCCTCAGGGTCGCTGAAAAGATATTGTAAGTTGTAGATTTTTACTGGTTTTTAGGGATTGCCTTAATGGAAGATAAATCGGGATAGTATCATGGCAAAACATCTTACACAGGCACATAAGCAAGCCCCATGGAGGCTTCAAGTACAGCGTTTTGGATTTATTGCGCTGGTACTGGTTGGAGCTGCCATTATTGCCTTCCTGTATTTGAATATTTCAGCGCAATCCGCCACTGCCGGCATTGAAGTCCAACAGCTTGAAGCAAAACGCCAGGCGCTGTCACATGAAAATGCCAGTCTTTTAACCGATTGGGCCAGAATTACCTCTGCTGCAGAGATGGAAAAACGGGCATATGCCAGCGGTTACGAACTAATCGATCCGAATGAAGTTACCTATATGGTGGTGGAAGGGTACACCGGCAAAGAACTTCCTGAAATTGAAACAGCCCCCTACACCAACCTGATTTCACCAACTGTAATAAAACCCAGCTACACCGAATCGCTCTGGGAATGGTTTTATGACTCCCTCTTGATACCCAACAGTACCCTGGGGAGTTTGCCATGAACCAGGACAAATTTCAGACTCGCATTCGGTTGTTCAATTAGCATTTGGCTTTATTGGTATTTTGATTATCGCCCAACTGGTACGCATTTTGGTAACCGGAAATGACCTCGTCAATCCCGATTCCCGAATAGTGACCGTGTATCCTGAGAGGGGTGAAATTTACGATCGAAATGGCAATTTGTTGGCTGGGAACCGGGTGGTGTATGAAATTTCTGTCAATTTGAACACCATCATTCAAAACCAGAATCAGGATGAGGTGGTTCGAACTTTATTTAATGTTGTTGGAAAAGATTACAGTGAAAAATTCCTGACTGCACAAGCCTATAACGAGAGCCAGACTGACCCTGCGAAAAAAATTTATTACCTGGTACTCGATGATTTTATCGATCCGGAAAAAATTTCGTATTTGGAAAGTTACATGGCTGAGTACAAAGCCAAAAGGTTGGATAAGAAAGTTGCCAGGAAACTCCCTCCCCTCAACTTGAATGGGTTGGAATGGTGGCCGCACCTGGTGCGCACCTACCCCGAATCGACATTAGCGTCAAATATCGTTGGATTTGTTGCATTTAAAGACCGCACCAGCCCAACCTATTTTGGTGTTGAAGAAAAATACGATCAATTGCTGGCGGGAAAATCCCGCACCATGGAAGTGTCCGAAGACCCGAATAAGATGATGGAACTGCCCGATGTACCCCCCGGTGCCAGCCTGATTTTAACCATTGACCGCCAGATTCAAAAAAGCATGGAACAGATCCTGGACGATGCAGTAAAAAGTACCGGCTCGGTTTCGGGTGTCATCCTGGTGGAAGACCCAAAAACTGGTGAGATTTTGGCGATGGCGACCAACCCGCGCATGGACCTCAACCAGTATGCCTCTGAACTGGAAAAATTCCCGGAGATGGGCTCTTTCAATCGTGCAATTGGCATCCCGTATGAACCAGGCTCTGTATTTAAAGTAATCACCATGGCATCAGCCCTTGATTCTGGCACAGTGACGCCGGAAACCACTTTCACAGATACCGGCATCATCTATGTTGGTCAATCTGCCATCCGAAACTGGGATGGCGGCGCTTGGGGAAAACAGGACATGCAAGGCTGCATGCAGCACTCGCTGAATGTATGTTTGGCATGGATTGCCAAGCAAATGGGACCTGACCTTTTTTATGACAGCATGCTGAATTTTGGCATTGGCCGCAGCACCAATATTGACATGGCTGGTGAGATAACTTTTCCACTCAGCATTCCTGGAGACAAATACTGGTCAGAAGATAATTTGGGAACCAATGCCTTCGGACAAGGGCTGGCAGCCACACCGATGCAGATGGTTGCCGCCATTTCAGCGGTCGCAAACAACGGAAAAATAATGGCACCTCATATTGTCAAAGCCACCATCCAGGATGGCTGGACGCATGAGTACACACCCCAGGTCATGCTTACCCCAATTTCAGAAGAAACTGCAGATACGCTGACCGAAATGCTGGCGCTTTCTCTGGAAGAGGAAGCCTCCACTGCCCTGGTGGATGGGTATCGTATGGCAGGCAAAACAGGTACCGGTGAAATTGCCATACCCGGTCAGGGTTATGTGACTCCGTTAACCAATGCCTCATTTGTTGGTTGGGGTCCGGCAGATGACCCGCAATTTTTAGTGTATATCTGGCTGGAAAAACCCACATCAGATCGTTGGGGTTCCATTGTAGCCGCACCAGTATTTGCAAAGGTCGTACAAAAACTGGTGATTTATATGAATATCCCTCCTGATGACATTCGCCTGGCTTTAAATAACCAGTGAGGACAAATTGTTAACCATTAATGTCATTTTAGAAGCACTAACCGGCACCACCCACCCACAGGCTGAACTAAATATCAGTGAAGCAGCCATAGATTCACGCCAGGTTGTCCCAGGTGCGATGTTTGTTGCACTTCCAGGGGAGCGGGTAGATGGACATGATTACATTACTGATGCCTTCAAACATGGTGCTCATTGCGCACTTATTCAAAAAGATGTCACACTGCCTTTTCCCGTTCTTGATCTTCGTTCCGGTGCGTTACCCTCTGACCTGGAAATTCCCAATCCCCCATTTTGCTTGAGAGTGGATGATACCCTCAAAGCATTACAAACTGTGGCTGCATTTTGGCGGCAGCAATTGGATATTCGAGTAATTGGGGTAACCGGTAGTGTTGGGAAATCAACCACCAAAGAACTTATCGCTGAAGTTCTCAGTCAGCGGTTCCATACATTGAAAAATCCAGGCAATTTGAATAATGAGATTGGCTTACCCCTATCCATCTTGCGATTAAAACCCGAACATACCCGTGCCGTCTTTGAAATGGGATCTTATGTGCCCGGTGAAATATCCTTTTTATGCAGCATTGCCAAACCGCATATTGGTGTGGTGACCAATGTTGGCACCGTACATGCTGAACGTGCCGGAACGCAGGAAGATATCGCCCGGGGTAAAGCAGAACTGGTGCAAAGTCTGCCCCCTTCACCTGAAGGGACTGCCATTCTCAATTACGATGACCCCTGGGTGCGATCCATGGCATCCCAGACCAAAGCCAGTGTATTTCACCTATGGATTAAATCCAGAAGCCGATATCTGGGCTGACAATGTTATTGGGATGGGTCTTGAAGGAATTCGTTTTCAGGCTTCATTATTGTAATGAAATATTGCATGTGCGGGTACCTTTGATTGGACGCCATTCCGTTCATACAGTTCTGAGGGCTGCTGCAGTTGGATTGGTGGAAGGATTGACCTGGCAGGAAATTTTAGGTGGCATGCAGCACTCCCATATGCAGTTACGCCTGGTTGTGGTCAGTTCACCCAGCAAAGCCTTGATTTTGGACGATACCTATAATGCTTCACCAGAATCTACCATGGCAGCACTCAATTTACTCGAGGATATGGACGGACATAAAATCGCAGTTTTAGGTGACATGCTCGAACTGGGAATTTATGAACATGCTGGCCATGAAATGGTTGGGGTTAGGGCTGCCCAAATTTGTGATGAATTGTATACCGTTGGAACCCGCGGTCAAATCATTGCTGCATCTGCAGAAAAATCTGGCATGCCTGCCAACCGAATAATTCAGATTGAAAATACGGATAAGGCGGTTGAACTCCTGCGAAACAAATTTAAAGAAGGAGACATTGTGCTGGTCAAAGGTTCCCATGGTCTTCGCATGGAACGCATCGTGGCAGCCTTGGAGGAGGACGAATGACAGAGACCGCCCTTGCATTAGCCCTTAGTTCTCTCAGCTTCATGATGGCAGTTATTTGGGGTGGACCCCTGTTACGGGTATTACGTCATTTTAATATTGGGAAATTTATCCGTGTGGAAGGTCCAAACAGCCATTTCTCCAAGATGGGAACACCGACAATGGGTGGTGTAATGGTAATCGCCCCAGTTGTCCTGATTACCCTGTTGATGAATGCGGCAATTTTAATTGGGTTGGATATTTTTGGAAGAGCCATAATTCTGCCCCTTTCCGCAATGGTTGGTTTTGCAGTATTGGGTGCAATTGATGATTGGGAAGGTATTCGCGGGAAAAGGCGAGGGCTGGGTATGCGAGCCCGCACAAAATTCCTGTTCCAGGTGATTTTTGCAGTCATCCTGGCATTTGGCTTGAAATATTTCCTGGATGTCCCCGAAATGTATTGGCCAGGCTATGACAAATCACTTTCCATCGGCATCTGGTATGTTCCAATGGCTGCCTTCATTATCGTAGGTGCTTCCAACGCAGTTAATTTCACGGATGGGCTGGATGGACTGGCAGGATTGGTTTCTGCGACTGCTTTTGCTGTTTATGGTGCAATTGCAATTATGCAAGGGCAATATTTCGTGGCTCGCTTCTGTTTCACCATTGTTGGCGCATTATTTGGATTTTTATGGTGGAATGTTCATCCAGCTGAATTGTTCATGGGTGATACCGGTTCACTGGCACTTGGAGCAACCATTGGCGTTATTTCCTTGATGACCGGTCAATGGCTGCTTTTACCATTGATTCTGGTCATTCCCGTCAGTGAAGTAATCAGTGTAATTTTACAAATTGTTTTCTTCAGGCTGACAAAAGGGAAACGGCTGTTCAAAATGGCTCCCCTTCATCACCATTTCGAATTAATGGGATGGAGTGAAACCCAGGTTGTGCAACGGTTTTGGTTGATCGGTTTGCTCTTTGCAATATTGGGAATCGCGGTGGCTTTGGTATGAACAAGATGAATTGGCAAGGGCAGAAAGTAGTTGTACTTGGAGCCGCCAGGCAAGGTATTGCCCTGGCACGTTACCTTGCCAATCATGGAGTAAATGTTATTTTGAACGACAGGAGAAATTCCGGTCAACCCTCACCAGATTTGGATGAATTACAAGCGCTTGGGGTTGAATTGGTATTCGGTTCCCACCCATTGGAGTTATTGGATAATGCCCAGGCACTATGTCTTTCCGGTGGAATTCCGCTCAATCTGCCAATCGTTCAACAGGCTCTGCGAATGGGTATTCCACTCTCCAATGATTCACAGGTTTTCATGGATACTGTACCCTGCAAAGTGATTGGCATCACCGGTTCGGCAGGAAAATCGACCACAACCACCCTTGTTGGCAGAATGGCAGAAGCCAGTCATACAGGCAAAGTATGGATCGGTGGAAATCTGGGGTTACCCTTGATTTCCCTGGTTGATAATATCCAACCGGAAGACCTGGTGGTTATGGAATTATCCAGTTTCCAGCTAGAGCAAATGACATCCAGTCCGCATATTGCAGCAGTTCTCAACATTACTCCCAACCACCTGGACAGGCACGGGACGATGTCAGCATACACCGCAGCCAAGGCTCGAATTCTGCAATATCAAAAATCTGGTGATATTGCAGTTCTAAATCGTGAGGAACCGGGCTCGTGGGAGCTGAGAAGCCAGGTTCAGGGTGAATTGCATTCATTCGGGCTAGGAGTGCCAACCGGACAATATATTGGTACTTCATTTAAGGATGGTTGGATTCATCAATCAGACGGGAAGCACGAAGAAAAACTTATGCCGCGTGAAATGGTGCTGCTCAAGGGAGAACATAACCTGGCAAATGTACTGGCTGCCTGTGCAATTTCCAGCGCGGCGGGTATATCCCAGGAGGCAATGATTAAAGGTGTTGCAGGGTTTACAGGAATTGCCCACAGGCTGGAACTTGTTCGGGTTTTCCACGGTGCAGTCTGGTACAACGATTTAATTGCCACAACACCCGAGCGCACGATGGCTGCCATTCGTTCATTCCAGGAACCGCTGATATTGCTCCTGGGTGGCAGAGATAAAAATCTCCCCTGGCAGGATCTGGCGGAATTGATAGGTGAGAGAGTGAAGCATGTGGTGCTGTTTGGAGAAGCCGCACCCATGATTGAGAATTTACTGAGGGAAATACAAAATTCGGGAGGGGCATTTACTCTCCATACCAGCACAACATTGGAAGATGCAGTCCTCGTGGCTGCTGATATCGCTGAAGCGGGAGATGTGGTGCTTTTGTCCCCCGGCTGTACCAGTTTTGATGCTTTCAAGGATTTTGAGGAGAGAGGCGAGCAGTTTCGATTATGGGTCAACAAACTTTCGTAAGTATGCGCTCTTCCCAGAAGTCATCGACCATGCAGCCGATCCGGTTCAAGGTTGATTTGGCATTGCTCTTGAGCGTTTTTGCCTTGCTGCTGATAGGCATCCTGTTCGTTTACTCCTCCAGCTGGAATTACGTTCTGCGGGAAAATGCCTCTGCCTCATTCATACTCCAACGTCAACTCGTCTTCATTGTCATCGGCATTGTGCTTAGTTTCATTGCAAGTCAAATAAACTACCACCATTTTACTCGCTGGGTTTTGCTGGTCATGCTGGCAACCGTTGTGATGTTGGTGGCAGTCTTTATCGTTGGCACCCAGGCTCCTGGAGTACCCACCCGGGCTTTATTTAGAAATTCCGTCCAACCATCTGAGCTGGCAAAACTGGTAATTATTCTTTACCTTTCAGTCTGGTTGAACAGCCATCGTGACCAGCTCGGGAACTTCACGCTTGGAATTTTGCCGTTATTATCCATCATCGGGTTGGCAGGCGGATTGATTTTCATGCAGCCGGATATCAGTGCAGCCATTACGGTTGTCATGCTGGGTGGAATACTCTTTTTCCTGGCTGGCTCAAACTTCCGCCAGGTTGTACTGGCGCTAGCCATTGTATTGGCAGTTGGCACCCTGTTCGTATTGGTGAGTTCTACCGGGCAGGAACGCATGAGCGACTATCTGAAGGGTCTGATGTCCCTGCAAGATGCATCTGACCACGTGCGCCGATCTCTCGAGGCTGTAGTTCGGGGTGGTGTATTTGGTGTAGGGATTGGTGAGGGAAGCACGAAATATCTTGGCTTGCCGGTACCCTGGACGGATAGTATTTTCGCAGTCATCGCAGAAGAAACCGGATTGATTGGCGGGGTTACCGTTATCGGTCTGTTCCTGGTGATAGCCTGGCGCGGAATTCGTATTTCGAGAAATGCGCCTGACCTGCTGGGTAAATTGATTGCGGGCGGCATCACAATTTGGATTGTACTGGAAGCTTTGATCAACATCGGTGTAATGGTCAACGTCTTCCCGTTTGCAGGGAATGCCCTGCCATTGGTCAGTTATGGTGGTTCCAGCATGGTAACCACATTGATTGGAATTGGGATTTTGATGAATATTGCCAGGTACAGCACTCCTGGTAATCGATCTGTAGAGGAGAATGATTTTCATGCGGCTATTGATTTGCGCAGGCGGGACCGGAGGCGGCGTGTACCCCGCGCTAACCGTTCTGCAAGCACTCGGGAGTGATGCCCAGCCAGTTTTATGGGTTGGCGGACAGGGCGGCATGGAAGCCGACCTGGTAAAACGCGCCGGCATCCCATTTGTAAGCATCCCGGCTGCAGGAGTTCACGGCGTTGGATTACTCACCCTGCCTGCCAATCTTTGGAAGTTATTCCGCGGTTGGATGGCATCCCACCGGATTTTGCGTGAATTCAAACCGGATGCTGTTTTGTTCACGGGTGGTTTTGTGGCTGTGCCAATGGCACTTGCTGCCATTCCGCTTTCCTCAGTCCTTTATGTACCCGATATTGAACCAGGTCTGGCATTAAAAGTACTGGCACGGTTTTCGGACGTAATCGCTCTGACCGCTGAAATCAGTCGGAAATATTTTCACATGAATAAAAAGATGGTGGTAACCGGCTACCCCACCCGCCCTGAATTATTGGAATGGAACCGGGAGAAAAGCATTCGAACATTAAATCTGAATCCAGACCTAAAAACAATCCTCGTTTTTGGCGGCAGCAAAGGTGCACGATCCATTAACCGGGCTGTTCTCTCGATCCTCCCTCAATTATTGGAGCAGGTTCAGGTAGTTCATATAACTGGAACTTTGGATTGGGAAGAAGTGAAAACTGCCACAGCCACACTCGCACCGGATTTAGCAAAAAATTACCATCCCTATCCGTATCTTCACGAAGAAATGGGAGCAGCACTGGCTGCAGCAGACCTGTCAATCTCGCGTGCTGGTGCCTCCATTCTGGGCGAACTGCCCTTATTCGGTTTACCGGCAATTTTAGTCCCTTATCCCTATGCCTGGCGCTATCAGAAAGTAAATGCGGAATACCTTGTTTCACATAGCGCAGCAGTTTTGCTGGAAAACGAATTGCTTTCCGAGCAATTGCTCCCCAATATTCTTCCATGTTACAAGACGATGCCCGGCTGAGAACAATGCAGCAAGCCATGCGAAGTCTTGCACAACCCCATGCTGCTGAAAAAATAGCCAGCGTTATTGAAAGAATTAACCGCTAAGAAGATTTTACCCACGGGAGGAACTGCATGATAAGCCTGAGTGTTCTCTTCTGGGTCTTTGTTATTCTATTTGCTGTCATAGGCTTAACGCGCGGTTGGGCTAAAGAGCTCATGGTCAGTTTCTCGGTCATTTTGGGACTATTTGTCACTGGGTGTGCTGGAAAAATACGTCCCGTACGTGCGTGATACGCTCCTGGCTGACCCTGCTGGCACCATTTTTTGGCTGCGCACAATCACTATCGTTGGGCTGGTATTTTTTGGTTACCAGACCCCCAACCTGCCGCAACTTGCAGGAAGTCCACGGTTCATCCGCGAAAAATTCCAGGATTCTCTACTTGGATTCTTCCTGGGTGGATTAAATGGTTTTCTCATTTTTGGTACCATCTGGTACTTCCTGGATAAAGCTGGTTATCCATTCCCAGTGATATTGGCTCCTCAGGCGGGTACACCTGCAGGAGAAGCAGCGCTCAGGCTGCTGGCATATCTTCCACCTGAATGGCTGGGAATCCCGGTCATCTATTTTGCGGTGGCACTTTGTTTTGTGTTTGTATTGGTGGTGTTTATCTGATGGAACACGTACACTTTATCGGCATTGGAGGTACCGGCCTTTCTGCTATTGCCAGGCTGCTTTTAGAAAGTGGCTACACGGTAAGCGGTTCGGACCGGTCTGATACTCCGCTCGGGCGTGACCTGGCGACAGCCGGCGTTCAGGTTGCGATTGGGCATGCAGCGGGTAATATCCGCGGTGCTGATGTAGTGGTGCGCTCTTCCGCAATACCAGATGAAAACCCTGAGGTAATCGCTGCCCGAAAGGCTGGCATTCCCGTTCTCAAACGTGCTGCATTTTTAGGACAACTGATGCAGGATCGTTTGGGAATTGCACTTGCCGGTACGCACGGAAAGACGACGACCACTGCGATGGTTTCCTGGGTTCTTACTTCCCTCGGTCAAGATCCCAGCTACATCATTGGCGGTGTCTCGAAAAACCTTGGAAGCAACGCTCACGCAGGCAAAGGGAATGCTTTTGTAATCGAAGCCGATGAATATGATCGCATGTTTTTGGGTCTTGAACCCGAATTGGCTGTCATAACTACCATGGAACATGACCACCCGGATTGTTTTCCTTCTCCAGAAGATTATCGGCAGGCATTCATCGATTTTATTCACCAGATAAAACCAGGCGGGCACCTGTTTATCGGTCGGGACGACCCGGGTGCCTTTAGCCTGGCTGGAAATGCTCTTCCGACCCGCAAGGTATGGACTTTTGGGTTGGATCCTGCTGCTGACTATCATGCCGTAAATCTACAGCGAAATAGCGTTGGCGGTTTCAGCTTTGACCCGACCTTTTCGCCTTGGGGCAGGATTTCTGAGACATTCACCAGGGTTGATTTACAGGTGCCTGGAGAACACAATGTACGAAACGCATTGGCAGCCATTGCAGTCTGCCATCAATCTGGGAACGATATGCAGAAAGTGGCAGCCGCATTATCTGCATTTTCAGGTGTTGGCAGACGCTTCGATGTTCTGGGGGTGGTTAATGATATCGTCATCGTTGATGATTACGCCCACCATCCAACCGAAATTCAGGCAACATTATCGGCTGCCCGCAGCAAGTATCCGACAGGCAGGCTGGTTGCTGTCTGGCAGCCGCATACCTACACACGCACGATTGCTCTATTGGATGCATTTCGGGATGCCTTTCAACAGGCAGATGTGGTTTTGGTTACAGAAATCTATGCTGCGCGGGAATCAAATCCGGCAATAACGGGTAGTCAAATTGTCGAAAAAATGACGCATGCCCATGCTTACTTTGTACCGGGAATCTCGCAGGCTACCGAAAAATTATTACAAATTCTGGTACCAGGTGATGTATTGCTGGTCTTATCT
This sequence comes from uncultured Chloroflexia bacterium, assembly GCA_963793615.1. Classification (GTDB taxonomy): domain Bacteria; phylum Chloroflexota; class Anaerolineae; order Anaerolineales; family Anaerolineaceae; genus UBA4782. The sequence continues at coordinate 52,249 of CAWCAN010000014.1, read as the reverse complement.
GCAGGTGACGCAGACCAGATAAGTAAAAATGTATTTGCTGGTTTACAAAAAATGGAGGTGAACCATGATTGAACTGCAAAATAATTACGCTCTTTCAAATTCCTCGATGCAAGATACCTGTGAAGAAGAGGAACTGGATTTTTCCTGCTTTTTCCCTGTGGAAAGATTGTCTGTCAGTGAAAAAGAGCAGGTGGAGAAATTGATCAACTTTTTGAGACATTACGAACCAGAGGCAAAAGTAAAGTGAATCCTGTCAATCAGGCAATGCTTCAACTCGCAGCAATCCTTGAAGGAAAATTCCAGGCGAATGTTTCCCTGGCTGGATTCACAACTGCAAGGATTGGTGGTAACGCTGACGGGTTGGTGATTGCCAACACGGTAGAGGAATTAGCACATGTTGTCAGTTTATGCTGGCAGCATGAGGTTCCATGCCGTGTACTTGGGAAATGCCTCGAATGTCTTGGTCAGTGATGCTGGTTATCGTGGTGTTATCGTAATTAACCGGGCAAAAGCCATCCATTTCGATCTGGATGTCTCCCCACCAACGGTAACAGCGGATGCCGGCACCAACTTGGGTGGTCTGGCACGCCAGGCAGCCATTCGTGGTCTCACCGGGTTGGAATGGGCAGGCTCGGTTCCGGGAACTGTTGGTGGAGCAGTGTATGGGAATGCTGGTGCCCATGGCAGTGAAATTCAAACAAACCTTATCATGGCAGAAATCTTGCACCCTATTTCGGGTAGAGAGAGGTGGACCTGCGAGCAGTTTGAGTATTCTTATCGCTCCAGTGTGCTTAAACGTACACATAATCCGGCGATAGTACTTGCTGCTCAGTTCAAACTCTCTCAAAGTACAAAAGAAGAAGTGCAGGCACGTATGGAGATATTCAACAACCACCGTCGTGGCACCCAGCCCCCAGGTGCCAGCATGGGTTCAATGTTCAAGAACCCTGCTGGTGACTATGCAGGACGACTCATTGAAGCAGCAGGGTTGAAGGGAACCAGGATTGGTGGAGCAGAAATCAGTTCCGTGCATGCCAACTTCTTCATTAATCATCAAGAGGCGAATGCCAGCCATGTGTACCAGCTCATAAGACTGGCGCAAAGTAAAGTAAAAGGGCAATTTGGTGTAGATTTGGAACTTGAAATCGAATTATTGGGTGAATGGAATGAAGTCTAAATTAAACATCGGTGTGATTTTTGGCGGAAGGTCTGGCGAACATGATGTCTCGCTAATGTCTGCCCGCTCTGTCATGGCAGCATTATCCCCACAAACAGATCCCAGTTTCAATTTTGCCTCGCTAACCTCAGGCAAAATGAATATGGAAAAGTATTCCATTACCCCAATCGGTATTTCCCGAGATGGAAAGTGGTATATCGGTGACAATTTGATGCCAGCGTTCGCAACAGGCAGCATCGAGGGATTAACTCCAGTTGTGATACTACCGGAACCTGGCAACAACACTCTTTATGCCCGTCGGGAAACACCACAAGGTACCAGGCTTGATCCAATATGCCAATTGGATGCAGTTTTTCCAGTTTTACATGGATCATATGGCGAAGACGGTACCATTCAAGGTTTGTTTGAGATGGCAGGCATTGCATATGTTGGAGCCGGGGTATTGGCTTCATCTGTCGGGATGGACAAAATCCTTTTCAAAGATTTAATGAAGGCGCATGGAATATCAATAGTCAAGTCTGTCTCTTTTCGCCGTGATGAAATTGAAAATGACGTGGATCGGGTGCTGAACGATTGCGAGAGGCTATCTGCCTACCCCCTGTTCGTAAAACCTGCCAATATGGGGTCATCCGTTGGGATAAATAAATGCACCAACAGGGTCAATCTTTTGGAAGGATTAAAAGAAGCTGCCCGCTATGACCGTCGAATTATCGTGGAGCGTGGCGTGAATGCGCGAGAAATCGAAGTCAGCGTGCTGGGAAATGATTTGCTTCAGGCTTCAGTTCCGGGTGAAATTCGTCCCAAGGCGGAATTTTATTCCTACGAAGCCAAATATATGGATGATTCAACGGAATTGTTCGTACCCGCCCCATTGGATGCTGCAATGGTACAGCGAGCGAAAGAACTGGCAATTCAGGTCTGCCATGCAATCGATTGTGCGGGAATGGCAAGGGTCGACTTTTTACTGGATAAGGACAACAACATCCTGTATGTAAACGAAGTCAACACCATCCCGGGTTTCACAAGCATCAGCATGTACCCCAAACTGTGGGGACATGATGGTATTGATTTTCCAGAGTTAGTTGACCGACTTGTCACTCTGGCAATGGAACGAAAATCGGAAAACGACCGCACGGTTCGAACCTTTGGGAGTAAAGCATGAAGTTAAGTACTTCTTCAGACACCCGCTCTGACCGAATCCGCACCAGGCGCAACCAGCAGTCCCAACAACGGGCAACCCGTGCTGGGCAGCAGATCAAGCAACCTGTTGCGGCACGCCCGCCTGTAACTGCACGCGGCACAATGGGTACCCCGGTAATTCGGCATGCTTATAACCGCCCACGCCGCCAATACGCCATTTCCATGGGTACTGCCGGTGTAGAGATGTTAACGCCTGCTTTCCCTGTGTTTAAACCAGGTTGGCGGCTGTTGTCAGCAGTCCTGGTAGTGCTCTTTGCCTGTCTTCTTATTCTTATGACAAATCTTGAGCAATTCCGGGTTACCCAACCTACACTGATTGGGTTTGAACGCCTGACCGCAGCAGACCTCGAACCTGTGTTGATTACCAATGGCGAGCTGGTATTTGCAATTGACCCAAAAGAAATACAAACCCAGTTGCAGACTGCTTTTCCGGAATTAACCAATGTCATGGTTAAAGTCAACTTCCCAGGTAACCTGATTATCAGTGTTACCGAACGCAGCCCGGTGATCGCCTGGCAGCAGGGTGATTCCATACAATGGATAGATGCAGAAGGGTATATCTTCCAACCGCGAGGAGATATTATCGTTCCATTAACGGTTGTTGCAGAAAATGCACCCCCACAAATGCAAAACCCTGAAACAACGCTGGAAGAATCAGAAACGGTAGATGAAACATCCAGGCCTGCACAAATGGATTCCCGCTTATTGGCTGCAGCACAGACATTAAGCGAACATCTGGGCACTGGCGCGGTAATTGTTTATAGCGAAGCCAATGGATTGGGATGGAGCGATCCACGTGGTTGGAAAGTATATGTCGGCTCCACCTTAAGAAACCTGGAAACCAAAGTCAAGGTGTACAGCACAATTGTGGATGGGTTGATTGCAGAGGGCACACAGCCAGCAATGATTAACCTCGAATTCCTGGATGCGCCTTACTATCACCTGGAGCAATAACTATGGACGAACCGATTGTAGTTGGAATTGATATTGGTACCACCAAAATTTGTACGCTGGTTGCCCGTGTGGAAGGCGAACGGAACCTCCGGATATTAGGGGTTGGCATCGAGCCTTCGCAAGGAATGCGCCGCGGTACGATAATGGATTTACAGGCTGCATCCCTGGCTATTACCCGGTCTGTTGAAAAAGCGGAACGGTCATCCGGACTCGAAATCACATCCGCCTTGGTGAGCCTGGCAGGAGCAAATGTCTCCTCAGTTAATTCCCGAGGTGTGGTTGGCATATCTGGTCGAGCCATCACCCAGGACGACATTGATCGGGCATTGGAATCTGCCCAGGCTGTTGCCATCCCTCATGCACGTGAAATCATCCATGTTATCCAGCGGGGCTTCACAGTGGATGGAGAGAGTGGAATTCGCACCCCGCTGGGTATGCACGGGTACCGGCTTGAAGTTGAAGCCCATATTATCACGGCTGCAGCAGCAACTGTTGAAAACTTGCGGAATTGCGTCGAATCAGCCGGTGTAAAGGTTGTCCAATTTGTGCTCAACCCCCTGGCCAGTGCTGAAGTAGTTCTCAATGATACTGAGCGGCAGATGGGTGCAGTTGTTGTAGATATCGGTGGCGGAACGACAGATTTAGCCATCTATATCGAAGGTGATATCTGGCATACCGCAGTTATCCCTGTTGGGGGTAACCATGTCACTTCCGATATCGCTCAGGGTATTCACCTTCCCATAACCCAGGCTGAAGAAGTAAAGAAACAATACGGGTTTGCCATTGAAAATGATGTTGATGCATCGGAAACTTTCAATGTGCGGTCCTTTGGAGAAGATAAACCAGTGCAGGTCAGCCGTAAAGACCTTGCCATGATTATTGAAGCCCGTGTCGCTGAAATTTTTGAGCTGGTTTTGGCAGAAATTAAGCGCTCTGGATATGATGGACTGCTTCCCGCAGGGGTTGTTCTGACAGGAGGTGCCTGTAACCTGCCCGGAATTCGCAGTCTTGCAACCCAGGTATTCGGATTACCGGTACAAATAGCAAAACCGGAAAACCTGGTTGGATTGGTAGATCAATTACATTCGCCTGCCTATTCCACCAGTGTCGGTCTTCTATACTGGGCGCTCATCATGAACGATAACATTACTCCCGCCCCGCGTCGTGGAACACCACGACTTCACACTGATGGAGGTATTAATTGGGAAACGATCAAAAGATTCCTGCGTTCATTACTGCCATAAAAAAGTGTATTCGACCTGCAAAAAGGTCATCATTAATTTATTTTGCACAAAGTCTGAGAGAAGGAAATCGGAGGAACCATGGATAACCACACACAAGCACAGTTAGAGCAATTCGCCCGCATCAAGGTCGTAGGTGTTGGCGGCGGCGGCTGCAATGCCGTCGACAGGATGATTTTGGATGGGATGAAGGGTGCAGAATTCATCGCCATCAACACCGATGGACAGGTGTTACAGCACTATAAAGCTGAAACCCGCATCCGTATCGGGGATAAAACCACCGCCGGTCAAGGCGCAGGTGGTAATCCCGAAGTTGGGCGAAAAGCAGCCGAAGAATCTGCCGATGAGCTTTATGAAGCCCTTCGTGGTGCAGATATGGTATTCGTCACCGCTGGTCTCGGTGGCGGTACCGGTACAGGCGGCGCACCCATCGTTGCCCAAATTGCCAAGGAAATTGGTGCACTCACCATTGGTGTGGTCACCAAACCGTTCACCTTTGAAGGTGCAAAACGGCTGCAGGCAGCGGAGATTGGTATCGAAAAATTAAAAGAAAAAGCCGATACCTTGATTGTTATTCCCAATGACCGCTTGCTGCAAATCGTAGACAAACGTGCCAGCCTGCAGGATGCATTCAAGGTGGCAGATGATGTATTGCGCCAGGGTGTGCAGGGCATTTCTGAACTGATTTCCACCAGTGGGTTGGTTAACCTTGACTTTGCTGATGTCCGCGCCATCATGGCAGAAGGCGGAGCAGCATTAATGGCAGTTGGTCGAGCCTCAGGCGAAGACCGTGCCCGTATCGCAGCCGAATCTGCCATCTCCAGCAAACTGCTCGATATCACCATTGACGGTGCCCGCGGTATTCTTTTGAACATCACCGGTGGCAGCAATATGACCCTGTTTGATGTGAACCAGGCTGCAGCCATCATCCGTGAGACAGCCCATCCAGATGTCAACTTGATTTTTGGTGCTGTTATCGATGAAGACATGGGTGACGAAATTCGCATTACCGTAATCGCAACCGGTTTTGACCGAACTGGTGTGCGTATTCCGGCTGCCCGCCCCACCCGCAGTGCATCTGAATTTGACCTGCCCGCAATTCATCGCCCGCAGACCGTTGAGAAATCGGAAAAACCTGTGGCGCAACCCCAAATGGAGTATGCTCCACAAGTTGTCCGCACTGAAGACCTGGATGTACCTGCTTTCATGCGCAACCGTGGAGAAAAACGTCGCCTGGGCATTCACTCAGATAGTGAAAAGAATCAGGCATAACGTATAAAAAAGGTTTTTTGGTTGTTCCCTTCTCCAACTCAAGAAGGAGAAGGAGGATAATGAAAACAGGTTCCTCTTAAAATGATGTTTACACTGGCAGCCCTCCCTGCCAGGAAATAAGAACGCCTTAACCGGGTTGTCGCCAAGACAGCCCGGTATTGATTTCAAAGGGTATAATCGAAAAACTATGAAAAATATCCACCGCGTTGTATGTTTTGATCTGGATGGCACCCTTTTAGATTCGCAAGAACGCATCCGTCCAGGCGACCTGGAAATATTACAAGGGATGAATGGCACATTATTTATTCCTGCTTCTGGCAGAAGCCTTTCCACTGTAAAAGAAATTTTTAATGCCAACGGATTATTCAATGAGATGCCAATCACGTTTCCCCTCGTTATGCAAAATGGTGCGGTTACCTATCTGCCAGGCGAAATTCCCCATATTTGCATGGTATTTGAACCCGACTTACAAACTCAAATAGTTGCTGTAGTTGACCAATTTCCACACATACCCTTTTACATGGTTACCAATAATCAGCATTATGTAATGAAACCCGATTTACATGCTGAATTTTACGCAAGCATGTTCAATATTCAATTAGATGAATTTCCACGGAATGATCCGGAAGTACACCTGACAAAGATAATGGCTGTTACCCCGGACCTGGATGCTTTGGACCAGTATGTGCAGTGCTTTGGAATTTATTCAAGCAGAAAAAACATACAGTCTGCCAACCATATACGAAATCGCCCCGCCTGGAGCAACCAAAGGTGCAGGATTAATTTCGTTATTGCATGCCCTTGACGTACCTGGCGATGTTGAAATACTCGTTGCGGGGGATGGAGAAAACGATTTATCTCTGTTTACAGTCGCAACAAAATCGTTTGCACCAGGTCATGCATCGGAAATAGTCCGCCAGGCAGCAGATGTAATATTTACCCCCCAGTCTGCTGGTATTTTGGATTTGATAATGAATCACGAAACCCTTATTTAGGCGGATACCCGGTTATTTCACGAATTTCTTCATAAAGTGGTTTCAACCGCTTGTACATTTTTTGATAAACCCGGTTGTAAAGTTCATCATACTGCTTGGATGCAACCGTATTTGGTTCAAATGTGTCTCCCAAATGAGTCATTTCTTTAACTGCCGTCTCAAAATTGGGATGCAACCCTAATCCAACGGCGATATCCATTGCTGCTCCAAGTCCTGAGGCTTCATACACATGGGGTCTGGAAACGGGTAATCCAAAGATATCTGCGGTTAATTGCATGGCAGCACTGCTTTGGCTGCCCCCTCCCGCAATACGAATCTCCGTAATCGGAATTTTACTTCGTGTGGAAGTTCGTTCCGCCCCATCCCGCAAAGCATAAGCCAGTCCTTCCAAAATCGATCGGTATAAATGTGCCCGGGTATGAATATCGCCAAATCCAATCACTGCGCCTTTTGCTTCCGGTCCGGGCACCTTCAAGCCGGGTGACCAGTAAGGCTGAAGCATCAGCCCCATGGAGCCTGGCGACACGGAATTTACAAGTGCATCGAACAAATCCTCAGTCTCAACACCTCTTTGATTTGCCAGTCTTTCTTCATTAAGTCCGAACTCGCGCTTGAACCAGCTCACCATCCAGTAGCCGCGATAAATCTGTATTTCCATGCTATACGCACCAGGAACTGCAGATGGATAAGGTGGAATAAGTGGAATAATTTCGACATATTTTTTGTGCGTGGTATTGATAGTTGCAGTGGTTCCATAGCTCAGGCAGGCAATCTGGGGCTCCAGGCAGCCGGCTCCAATAATCTCACAGGCTTTATCGGCTGCGGCTGCAATAACCGGGATGCCCGCTGGTATTCCGGTACAGGCTGCTGCCTCCAGGCTGACTTCTCCCAGCATGCCAGTGGGTTGTACCAATTCCGGCAGCAAGGCTTTATCCATCGGGACTGCCTGCCACTTCCAATCCGACTTGCCAGCCCAATCCAGTTTTTTATAATCAAATGGAACGTAACCCACCTGGCAGCCAACCGAATCAGCCAGTCTGCCGGTCATTTTGTATGTCAGATAGCCGGATAGAAACAGGTATTTTTCGGTATTTGCCCAGATTTCTGGTTGATGGGTTTGCAGCCAGTTTACTTCTGCTTCGGCTTGCAGGTATCCAACTGTTTCAGTCATCCCCGAGACGGCAAAAGCCAGTCCCCATAACCCCCCTACCGGTTGTAAACCTGTAGTTCTGCGTTGATCCATCCAGGTTATTGCTGGGCGTAATGGATTGCCAGCCTTATCCAGGTTGATGACCGTGCCGCGCTGCGTAGTGATGGCTATCCCAGCGATCGAAATCTTTTTGCACTCCAGGCATCTGCCAGAGAGCTTGACAGGCTTCACACACTGCATCCCAAAAGACATGCGGATGCTGTTCAATCCATCCCGGCTCTGGTGTCAGGTAATCAGGCAGTTTTACCCGGGATTTTGCAATCAAATTGCCGCGTAAGTCAAACAACAAGGCACGCACACTTTGGGTACCATTATCAATTGCCAACAAGGTTTCACCGGTCATAACCACCTCTTTTCGAAAATTGAGCCAGGATATTTCTATCCTCTATTATGACACAACTGGTAAACCATAACTTGTCGCAATAATATTTTGGTATCTCTCCACTTCAGCCTGCCATTGCCTTTCAGACCATTGGAGTTCCTGCATCAAGGATTCTTTTAAACCTGACAAAATGTTCAACCCCGCCATCATGCTGCAACAACCCCAACCGGACGCGCCGCAACAATAAATCATCCAGGTGGACAACGCCCTCATGACCAGCTGCGTATAATATTTCAAGGGGTGTTACACGGCAACCCGGTAGAAATTCCAGATTAACTTCAGGATTGCCTTTCCAACCAATTCTCCATCGGTTTACCATATCGTTTGATTAGACCATTTGATTTGAAATTTCCGGGTACTGCAAATTGGGAATCAAACATGGAACGATTCCATTTGAAGTTTGGGCGACCACCCAATCTTGAAATTGCTTTCTCCAGCACCGCTCTTGCCATCACCCGATAGGTGGTAAGTTTTCCACCGGTTATGGTAAGCAACCCATTTTCATCAAAAACTTCGTGTTTGCGCGATTGGGCAGAAGGAGATGAGGAATTTGTGCGGATAATCGGACGTAAACCGGAAAAAGTTGAAAGGACATCTTTTTCTGTGATACCAGCACTTGGGAAGGTTTCATGACACCGCCTGCATCATGTAGTCAAATTCTTGCCTGTCAATAAACGGTTCTACCGCTTTTGCTTCATAAGATGGGGAATGATCCAGATCGGTTGTTCCAACAATTGTAGCACCATTCCAGGGAACAAAGAACATGGAACGGTGATCTACAGAATGGGTAAACGTGATTGCATGCGAAAGTCCCTAACCGTGCCGCCATCAATAACCAGGTGGCTGCCACGTTGTTTGCGGATGATTGGCTCTCTGTCAACCATTTGCCGTAAAGTATCCGTCCATGGACCGGTGGCGTTAATGACCACCCTGGCAGGTATTTCGATGGAATTCATACCCTGCCGGTCAGTTCTTTCCACCACCACGCCAGCCACTTCGCCATTGGTATGGCGCATCAATTCAATTACCCGGGCATAATTGAGAGCAATTCCACCCAACTGTACCCCTTCTTCAATTAATCGCAGAACCAGCCTGGCATCATCCACAACCGCATCATAATAAAACAGACCGCTTTTTAGCCCATTCGGATTGATTTGTGGACAGGTGGAAAGAACCCGCTCACGGCTGATTTTTCCATGTTTCCATTTTCGCCCCATCACATCATAAATTACCAATCCGAGCATATATTTCTTGGTGGAGGTCTCTGCTCCGACATAATTATTGATGAGGAAACACAAAGGTTCAACCAGCTCAGGTACCTGGTGCAGCAATCGCTCACGTTCTCGCACAAATTCATAAGTAACATCAAATTGCTTCTGATTCAAATAACGCAAACCCCCATGCACCAGTTTGGAAGACCGGCTTGAGGTACCAAACGCAAAATCATTCGCATCCAGTAGCAAAACGCGCAATCCAGCCGCTGTTGCATACCGAAATATTCCCGCCCCGGTTATGCCCCCTCCGACTATGACTATATCCCATGCTTGCTTGATGGTATCCCAGGTTTGTTCGCGTCCGAGGTTGAGCATCATTTTGATCAATCCTCCAGCAATTTCCCGGGATTCATCAACCCGCGAGGATCCGCTCCGTCAATAACTGTATGGAGCCATTGCATACCAACCACACTTTTTTCATGCTCAAGATATTTCGCATGATCCACCCCCACTCCATGCTGGTGGCTGATGGTTCCGCCATGTTGCAGAATCACCTGGCTGGCAGCAGATTTCATCCTGTTCCAGTTCTGCAACGTTATTGAAGGCAGACTGTTTCGCGGCCAAAGGTAGGTAACATAAATTCCTGCACCGTCTGAATAATGATGGGACAGGTGACTGAATACAAGGCAGCGGCTGCCTTCTTCCGTCATTGCATCTCGAATGGCTTGCTTTGTCGCTGCCAGGGTGGGTACAACTTCTGACCATGGCAGGGAGGTTTCCAGCGTATCAAGTGCATAACCCAGCTCCCACAGGCTGTTACGCAAATACGGAGTTGTGAAGCGTGTTTTCTGCCACATATCGCCAATCACAAAATCTACTGGAAATCCCCGATGTGCACGGAAGATTTCCATGGCACGTCTGCGGGTAAATCCTGCAATTCGTTTATTCCCTGTAATGCCGTAAATCAATAAACATCGGTTGGGACCATTTCCGATTAAAGAATAGCCCCCGGTCGGCAAATTTAATCATTTTTTCCTTGCCGGAAAGTTCCAGGGTGGTCAGCGTTTCCTGGGCATCGCTCAACCGCAGCATGGATATCCCAATCCGGTTATTGATAACTTCCCTCACAGCCCGGGTTCCATGTTCCCAATCAGGGAAAAAAACAGCGGCAAACTTTTCATATTCGGGCACTGGGCTGATGCGTACCTTGGCATCAGTAATGATTCCCAATCTGCCTTCAGAGCCCAACACCAGGTGTTTAAGTCAGGACCCGCAGCACTGGCTGGGATTGGGGGTAAATCCATACCTCCTTGCAGCGTTTCAAGATGCCCGCCTGCAAACAGGTCTTCAATCCTGCCATAGTGATAGCATTGCTGTCCGCATGATCGTGTTGCAATCCATCCGCCCAGGGTGGAGTACTCAAATGATTGTGGAAAATGACCCAAAGTGAATCCACGATTTTTCAAATGATTTTCAAGTTCTGGTCCAGGTATCCCTGCCCCGAAAGTAGCCAGGCGGCTGTCGATATCAATATCCAGGAACTGGTTCATTTTTCCCATGTCAATGCATAGGGTTGTTCCATCCTTCATTCTGGGATTGATATGGCCAAGTACACTGCTTCCACCACCATATGGAATAACTTTCACATTGTTTGCCGCAGAAAACGCCAAAAGGTCTGCTACTTCCTCGCGGTTTGTGGGATATGCCACACCATCGGGAAATGCTCCAATCTGACCACTGCGCAAGGCTACCCAGTCGGGCAGGCTCTGTCCCCGGGCATGCCGAAGGCGGTCTTCCTTATCATTGCTGATTAGTGGATGGGAAGAGATTTTACTTTCCGGAATACTTTTAATGACCTCTTCCAGGCTGGCATCCGCAGGTACACTTCCACTCCCCACTTCCTTTTTTAAATATTCAATTGCGTTTGGTGGTACATGATATTCTTTCTGGGTATTTCCCCAACCGTTCCATCGTTTCATAATTCACCTCCCCGTAAAACATAACTACATTTCGACTTTTTGCCAGAAAGTTATACTCTCTTGCATCACCTTTCTGGTAATTTCACTTGCTTTATTGCTGTCGCCTTCAGATGCTGCCTGGCTCAATGCCAAATAATAATTATGAGAATGCAGGCGGGCATCAGGTTGAACAAAATAGTTTTCAGCCAGAATCGGATACATGCCAGAAAAACCATTCAATATCAGGGTGAATACCGGATTGCCAGACAGAATAGTAAGCTGGTGATGCAGGTTCCAATCAAAATTTCCATAAACTGCTGGCTGAATCCGTTAATGCTGGCATACCGGCTAAAAAGAGTGCTAAGGCATCTTGTGCCTTCTCAACTGCAGCCTGGCAATATGCGGGAGCAAGCAAGCATCGCACGGTTAACAAATCCTGGACAAACTGCGGATACCGATGTCCGGCATGATTTGCCAGGTGTCCCAACACCGCCAGGTTACCTTCCTGCCAAGGGTTGCACACCCTGGTCGGTTTTCCCTGGTGAATTTCAATCCAGCCATCCCGACCCAGGCGCTGTAAGGCTTCCCTCAGCGTTGGTCGGGTGACTCCCAGTTTGACAGCCAGTTCACGCTCCGGCGGAAGGGTCGATTCGAAGGGGAATGAACCGTCGAGAATGGCATCGATCAGGCGTTGTTCAGCCAGTTCAGCAGGTTTGAGGTAAGGAGGATAAGTTTTCATAGTATTGGTAAGAGGTCTGACCAGTTATATTTAGTATAGAGATATTTTAGATTTTTTCAATACCCAATTTTCATCTGTGTGGAAAATTTGTCCGATTGAATTAGGAAAATGTTCAGTTTACCTGCGCATATTTTTATTCTGACATTTCTGCTTAGCGGCAAACAATCTCAATAACCATTTACCAATATCATGGCAGGAATCCTGAACGCAAGTCAGGTCCACGCTGCGAAATCGTATCATTTGGACGGGGAATACATGGAAATGGTTCATACCAGCAGGAATACCAGGAGACTTCACTCGGACACCAAACCTGGGAATTTTTCAAAGAACAGGATTCGGATGGCAATTGCGGGTAATCTGCAGGAAACAGGATACGGGTTTGAAATCCATCTGGTTCAAAGGATTGATACAGGAATGCTGCCTGGTAAGCGATAAGTGCCAGAATTACACCAAGATGCAGCCATTTTCCTAATATACCTGAATATCGCTCAATTAATAAGAGCCACGGAACGACAGCCATACATATCAGTCCGATCAAAAAACCATACCCAAAGCGAATTACTGGAGCAGAAAGCAGCCAGTAGATACCCCCAATGTAAATGATCACAAAAATTGATACGAGAGAACCTATCTTTTGTTTATGATTTTTCCGGTATTTTTGGATGGCAAATAATCCCACAGTGAAAGCAATCGGTGAAAATGCAGCCGCTAAAACAATCCATTTCTGATTTGCAGTCAGGATACTGAACCAGTTATGTAACCAGGTTGAAAACGGTTCAGCTAATACTATCTCAGTGGGTAGACTCGAATCCCGTGCAAATGCCTGAATAATTTCCACTTCCTCGCGGGCGACATCCAGTGGGATTTTCCAGTCAACTGGAAATAAATCAATCCCCGGAAGCGGGTAAACCAGGTAACCTGAAATGATTACATTGCGCACCAACCATGGTAACAGCAGAATCACTCCGAGAAGAATCAATCTGTACCAATAGCCAGGCTTTCGAATGTTTTTCAGCCATATCCAGGCTGCCACGAGAAGCAAAGGCGCTGCTGAGAGTTTTATTGTTAATAAGGTTATCGCTGCAATAAAAATGATGAGCCGGTTCACTTGATTTGAATTAATTCCAACATTCCTGGAATCAAGCCAGGCAGTCATCAGGAACCACAAAAGCAAGATGACTGGCAGGTCAGTTCCAGGCGATGATATTTCCGAGCCCAAAACAAAAAATATCATGGGTAGAAGTATTGTTCGCAAAATATTTGCAAAAGTCGGTTTCCCCCGATACCAATCCAAAGCACCGGAAGCAAAGTCAATTGCCACAATCACGGTCAGTGCGGCAGGCACCAGGTGAAATGAGCGCGTTCCAAGAAAAGAAAGACTGAATAAGGCATTTAACACCAGCCAACTTGAATTGAATGCAAACCTGGTATGGAGATTTCCGAGACCAGGCACTGCAGGAAAGGTTTCAATCCAGCGGATAGCCTGCGCGTGGTACAAACCAGTATCATAATTCGAAGGGGCATGGGTACTATTTTCAAGAATGGAGATTAATACCAAGCCAAATAAAGTCAATCCAATCATTTTCCCCTGTGGGAGAACAAAATTCTTCCATTCCTTTGAACGAACGAATACCACACCAATAATCAAACCCCCACCCGCCACAAGGAGAAAAGATACCAACCCCAGGGGCAGGAATATGGATAACAATTGCGCAATCCAGATTAATACAGCAAACTCCCGTCACAAGTACCATGGAAGGACGAATATTCTCTTTTGCAGGCAGGTGAAATACACTTTTTAGCAGGTGTGTGGTTCCCCACCCATAGAAATAACTCATGCACAGAATAAATAAAATTAGCAAAAAAGAGATTAGCATGCGTTCTATCTTGTGACAGGAAATGAATAAACCAACGTCTTCACTTTTTCGGTAATCAAATGACTAACCATCCCGCAGGTAAGAAAACAGTCTCCCAAATGGGAGACTGTTGATGGCTTGTGAAATACTAAACTAATTTACGGACGATTTCCAATTGTCCAGAAGAACCCAGGTAATCATTCTTTTGGGCAATGAATTTGGCATATTCAGCCATGAAAACCTTGCCAACCGGGCGAAAGTCAAATACTTCGGGATGGTCGCGGAAATATTCGCGATGCACCCTGGTCCAAACCATGCGGCCATCGGTATCAATATTGACCTTGGTAACTCCAAGCTCGGCTGCCCGTTTAAACTGGGTGGCGTCCACTCCCTTGGCACCAGCCAGGTTACCGCCGGCAGCATTGATGCGTGCCACTTCTTCCTGCGGTACAGAACTGCTGCCATGCATTACAAGTGGAAAACCGGGCATCTCTTTTTGAATCTGCTCCAGCACTTCAAAATGTAATGACTGGGAACCCTGGAATTTAAAAGCACCATGGCTTGTCCCAATTGCCACCGCCAGAGAATCGCAACCGCTGCGGGTAACAAATTCCTGTGCTTTTTTGGGGTCGGTCAATTTGGCTTCTGATTCACTGACCTGGACATGTTCCTCCACCCCACCCAATTGACCCAGCTCGGCTTCGACGACGATACCGCGGGCATGGGCTGCATCTACCACCCGCCGGGTAACCGCAATATTGGTGTCAAAGTCTTCATGGCTGGCATCCACCATGACTGAACTGTAAAATCCACTCTCAATACAGTCATAGCAGGTGGCTTCGTCACCATGATCCAGGTGCACCGCAAAAATGGCTTGCGGAAAAACTTCATCAGCCTGTTTTATGATGGCTTCCAGCATCAGCTTGTGGGTGTAAGAACGGGCACCTTTGCTTATCTGGATGATAAATGGGGCTTTACTGTCGAGGTTTCCTTGAAACAAACCCATGGTTTGTTCCAAATTGTTGATGTTATAAGCTCCAATGGCATATTTTCCATATGCAGCTTCAAACAATTTTTTGGTTGTTACAATCATTTTGGCTCCTAGGTAGTTGTATAGATGATACCAAGGGGGTATTATATTCCATTTTATTCTGTAAAGTGCACTTTTGTGCGTTAATAATTATTTTTCGTCTGGAATTGAAAAATAAAAGGTACTTCCTTTTCCTTCCCCGCCGCTTTCCGCCCAAATTTTCCCACCATGTGCTTCCACCCAGTGCCTGGCAATCGTTAATCCAATCCCGCTTCCACCGCTTTCCCTGGATCGTGACGAATCTACCCTGTAAAACCGGGTAAATATACGTTCCAGGTGACTTAATTCAATCCCCACACCATTATCTTGAACAGAAATACAGGTAAATCCTTCTTTTTTACTTGCCTTTAATTCAACGAATCCACCGCTATTGGAATACTTCAAGGCATTTCCAACCAGGTTCTGCAGCACCTGGTCAATCCGGTTTGCATCAACAAACACTTTCCATTCCCCTGGATCCGAAATGTTCAAAGTAACTTGTTTTTGCTTGAACTGGGTTTCGAATCGCTTTTCTACTTTACGAAACAGCTCCTGCAAACTTATTTCAGACTTTTGCAATTGATACTGCCCTGCCTCCACCCGGCTGAGCTCCTGAATATCGTCAACCAGGCGCTGCATACGTTCAGTTTCATGAAGAACAGATTGAAAAGTATCCACATCGGCTGGGATAATTCCATCCATCATACCTTCCGCTGTACCTCTAATGGCAGTCAGTGGTGTACGCAGTTCATGGGATACGTCTGCCAGCAATTGACGCCGCATCGTTTCTGTCTGCTCCAGGGACTCTGCCATCTGGTTGAAGTGCAGACCAAGGCTCGCAATTTCATCCAAATTTACAGCCTGTTCATTCGGATTGGTCAATACCCTTTCTGAATAATGACCATCTGCAATTCTGCGCGAGGCTTTGGCAATATCTTGCACTGGCGCAGCAATCACCCGGCTGACCCACAGACTGATAAAAAGGGCAGCCACAAAAGCAGCCAAAACTGCAAGTGAAAAAGCATCAAAAACCGCTGCCCGAAAATCACCGACCAGTTCTTTCTGCCCCAATCCAGGACGCATCATCTCGCCCATTCCAACTCTGTTTGGGTCCATGTGCCTGAGAAAAGCATTAGGTATAGCCAGGTTAATAAAAACTGCCGTAATTATCACCCCAACGAGAATGACGAAAATATACGAAATAAACAATTTCGCAGCCAGGTGCCGTTTAATGTAGTTAATCATACGACCACCTCATCATCAAACCTGTATCCAACCCCCCTGACGGTTGCGATCCATTCTTCATTTCCCAATTTTTGCCGAATATGACCCACATGCACATCCACCACCCGCGTATCTCCAAAGTAGGCATGTCCCCAAATTTTTTCGAGTAGTGTCTCACGGGTCATCACCCTGCCACGATTCTCTGCCATCCCCTTTAATAAATCAAATTCTATGGCAGTCAACTCGACTTCCTGTTCATCCACCCACACCCTGCGGCTGCCTGAATCCAATCGGACATGTTTGAAAGAATAAACCTCACCGCTTGGTAATGCATCACCGCCCTTCCTGCGGAGTGCGGCTTTTATACGGGCAACCAGTTCTCGAGGACTGAATGGTTTGGTAACATAATCATCCGCACCCACTGAAAGACCAACTACTTTATCCATTTCTTCAGTTCGGGCAGATAACAGGATGACATACACATCCGATTCTCTCCGTAATTGATTTAAAAGCGTGATTCCGTCCATGCCAGGAAGCATGATATCCAGCACAACAATATCTGGTTTATAAGCGCGGGCTGCCTGTAACCCAACGGTACCATCTGACGCAGTAAAGACTTCATACCCCTCAGGTTTCAAATATGCACTGATCAGGTTGAGAATACTTTGTTCATCATCAATTACCAGGATTTTAACTGCTCCCATTTTACACACTCCACCACAAGGTCTACCTGTATTCTATCCGAATCTGTTCACAAAATAAAACGGTGGGCAGTAATATACCACCCACCGTTTTCACATCTTTTTGTTCTTCTTACTCTACTTCTGCTTCTTCAACAAAGGTTCCATGCCAGCTGTGCAGCCAGACCTGTCCAGTATAACCATTTACACTCAACATTCCAGCCACCTTGCCGTCCTGTTCGAAATCCATCGAATAGTAACCATAAAATGCAATCGGCTCACCGTCAATTGATGCACCTTTAAGCTCAGCATCCAGATATGCTTGTGCTTTTGTAACTGCCTGGTCTGCTGTGACTGTCATTTCCGCAGTCGCATCTACCGGACCAACATTCATGTGTCCGCGTCCAATCATGCCAGTATTCCCATATTTCAGGTTCCACATATGGTTGGGACCAAATTCTGGGATTACCTGCTTCGAATTGGGATCCACCAGCAATTCCATGGCACCAATGCCTGTGCTGGATTCTTTTACAACAACATAGGCACCATTATCGAAAATCATCACTTCACTTACAACCAGGTCATCGTTAGCCAATGTGTTCAAGTATTTTTCTGCTGCCTGGATTGCATCCTCAATGGTAATTTCTCCGGTTGAGAGGAAGGAACCCATCATCCCACCTCTTACATCCCCATCCATCATGCCTCTGCCTGGCATCCGACCGCTAAAATCCCCTCTTCCCATTCGGGGAAGAATTCCACCACGCTGCATCATACCAATCCTAGGCATCATCACCTATGCGGGGGAGAAAACTATCGTTATCATCATCGAAACCAAATCCGGGCATTCCAAAACCATATTCACGAATTGCTCTTACTTCACTGGTTCTGCGACCCAGGAAAAACGCACCTGTAAATACTCCACCTGCTACAATTAATGCAGCAAGTATAATTAATACAATTTTCCAAGCTGTTTTCATAAAATCCTCGCTTTCATGGATTGATAATAATCGTTTTACAACAAGACTCGATGAAGGAAATGTAAAGATTGTGTAAAGAATTTTTTATAGAAATTACATTACTCAAGCTGTAAGTAAATTATTGCATTTACTACATATGGATTACCATTAGCTATATCATGAAAACAATTGAAACCCCCTCCACATCACTTCCAAAACGGGATATTTTGATTCACAGTCTGGAACCGCTTTGGATTGATTATGGTGTATTCCCACGACTTCCAAATCCGGGTGAAGATATTTATTGTGATTCACTCGCTTTTAGATTTGGAGCAGGTTATGAAACCGCCGGGGTACTGAACCACCTTGGGAGAAATGCCGGCTGGATACTGCAGTATGAAGAATCCGTTTTCCAGGATCTGGTCAGGCAGCAGGCACAAATAGATGGAATAAGCGATCATATTGAATCTGCCAGGCAAACCTATCCCGCAGCATTGGCAGTCACTGCCCCACTCCGCTCTGGTATACAAAAAACAATCCTGACCCTCCCCGATGCAGAAAGAGCTGACCTCGCCTTTTTGAATACCTATCCGGAATTAACCAACCTGGTTTTATGGGGTTGGCAGCCTGGAACAGAATTACGCCGTGCCCTGGAGACCTGCCAGCAGCATAATATCCGGGTCAGCCTGGCTTTACCCCATCACGAAAAAGAACCACTTGATTTTGATTCTCTTCAAATATTAATTTCTAAGAATCCGGTTATTGATCTTTTAGTAATTTACCGTACCCCCTATCTGCCTAAATCTGAAGACTTCATGGAAAACAGTGTACTCGAATCCCTTAGGCAAGATTTCCCGTTACTACTTGTAGAGCAAGGTGATATTTTTCAACTGAGATCAAAAAATGAGGAAATCGAGCTGGTTTTTAGACAACAGAAAAATAGTCCTGTCCAATCTCCACTGGCATTCTGGACCGCTGTTCTTCTTAACGGGCGAGCACTGGGAATGGACTAAAAACGGTCGATCGCCTATGCGCAGTTTTTCCAATCTAATCTGCCCGCTCCAGCAGCCCGTTGGAAATTAATCTCCAACCAATTCTTGAATCTGTAGAAAATTCCTGTTGATGGGTATCTCTGTTTTTGGGTTACAGGATATAATCACCTGCAATATTTCATACAATAAGGAGTCTTAATGGAAAATCCAGGCAAACCTGAAGAATATGACGTTTCCGCCACCGTAATCAGCCAAAAAGGGACCTGTCACGCTGGCTATAAAGTTGGCGACACAATCACTTTTTGCAGCAACAGTATTTCCGGTGAACCCATTTGCCTCTTTGCACTTGACAGTATGCTCTCATCCGTAATGGCGTTACGTTATGGTGCAGAGTTCCCTTGGGCACCTGTCGGCACCACCCAGCTTGCCTGCCCGGATGCTGAAAGTCCGGTTGTTTTCGAATTAAAACGACTTGAATAAATTTCCATTCGCTGGGAGATTGGCTATAAGGGGTTAAGATTTTCCATAATTGAGGTGCAATGTTTGAATTTGCAACTGCCACACGAATCATATTTGGCGAGAACAGTGTTTTAAATAGCATCCCATCATTTCCAGGGTTCGGAACCCGGGCAATGGTGGTGCTTGGCCTTTCAGAAACCATCGCCCAGCCAATTCTGGATGCAATTCACAGCCAGGGGATTGAAATTTTTACCTTTAGAGTAAAAGGTGAACCTTCGATTGAATCCGTCCAAAACGCAATAGATTCAGCCAAAAAATTCAATGCAGATATGGTCATAGGTCTTGGTGGCGGCAGCGCCCTGGATACTGCCAAGGCAGTGGCTGCCATGTTGACCAACCCGGGTGAACTGTTGGACTACCTGGAAGTTGTTGGGAAAGGTAAAGTTATCTCAAATCCCAGCCTGCCCTGCATAACCATTCCCACCACTTCTGGCACAGGTTCTGAAGTTACCCGGAATGCTGTATTGGATGTACCGGAAAAAGCAGTCAAGGTCAGTCTGCGCAGCCCGTATATGCTGGCACGACTGGCAATCATTGATCCCAGTTTGACCCTGACTCTTACCCCCGAGATAACGGCCAGCAGTGGTATGGATGCGTTAAGCCAGGTGATTGAACCTTTCATTTCAGCAAAATCAAATCCCATGATCGATGCCCTTTGTCGTACTGGGATTCAAAATGCAGGTAAATCCTTGCGAACAGCCTTCTTTGAAGGAACCAATTACGCCGCCCGGGAAGAAATGTCACTAACCAGCCTGATTGGCGGTTTGGCACTTGCCAATGCCGGCTTGGGTGCAGTGCATGGCTTCGCTGCGCCGCTGGGTGGGATGTTCCATGCACCTCATGGTGTCCTGTGTGGCAGATTGCTGCCGGCGGTCATGCAAATTAATTTTGAAGCGCTCCTGCAGCGCCAGCCCCAAAATCCTGTTATCTTGCGTTTTCATGAAATCGCCATGTTATTAACGGGAGACAGCTCCGCCCAGCCGCAGCAAGGTATAGGCTGGATATCGGATACCTGTGAATTATTGGATATTCCCAGGCTGGCACACTTTGGAATTACACCCAGATGATTTTCCAGCAATTGTGGAAAAATCCCAAAAAGCCAACAGCATGAAAGCCAACCCAATTGAACTTACCAGGGACGAGTTAATTCGCATCCTGGAATTGGCACTATAATTTAAAACAAAAACAGCCCGCTTCTTTTGGATACTCGGGCTGTTTTGTTGCCTTGGAATCCTTAATTATCCGTCAATACAATCTTTCCGCATTCTCCAGTTTTGAATAATTCAAATGCAGCTTCGGCGTCCTTTAACTTATAGTGATGCGTTACTGCTTTGGTAACATCCATCCCCCGTTGAATCAGCGCAACCATCTCGGAATATTCCGTGGTGTTAAAGTTGCGGCTGGCATAAAACCGGATTTGGCGTTGAATGACATCCCAGTAATCAATTGTCAGGGTATGCCCAACCCCTATCAATCCGAGTGTTCCCATCTTTTTCAAGAGTGGCAAAGCCTGTAAGGCAGCTTTTTCGCTTCCCACACACTCATAGCCAATATCCAGGCCGCGTCCCTGCGTCCAATCCATCACCTTTTCTTTCAAGGTGCTGTCAGTCACATCCAGTATTAATTCGGGTTCGATGAACTTTGCCATTTTTAACCGATAAGGGCTCATATCCAGGATTGCCACCCGGGCGCCGAGCGTTTTGGCAACCAGGGCTGCTTCCAATCCGATGGGTCCCGCTCCCCAAACCGCGACCTGGTCGCCAGGCAGAATGTGAGATTTTTTCACCCCGGAATATGCCGTGCCCAGTACATCCACAATTAATGCCCCGGTATCAAATCCCAGGTCATTGGGTAACGGATGTAGATTGGCTTCCGGAACCAGGATGTACTCTGCAAAACCACCATCCCATTCATAACCGGTTACTTCCAGTTTGTCGCAGAAAAACAGGTTTCCATTCAGACAATGTTCACAGGCATGACAGGTAATGTGACAGTTGATAGCCACCCTGTCACCCACTTTCACCCGGGTGGGTTTATCCACTGCAAAAACTTCACCAGCATTTTCATGTCCCGGTACAGTTGTCTGACCGTGTTCCATCAGCGGGTGCTTATCCGTTCCGCAAATGCCTGCTGCTTTAATTTTAACCACTACATTGGTGCCTTCAGGCTTTGGCATGGGCATTTCGTCCATGCTGATTTTTCCATTCCCCAAAAAGTGAATCCCCAGCATACCTGCCTCCGAATTAATTCAGAAATATTTTCTTGCTTAACTATCCATGAACTCCCCACCGGACACAACAAGCGCATCACCCGTCACATGCCCGGCAAGGTCTGAAGCCAGAAAAACTGCAGCATTTGCCTGGTCGCGAGGGTCTGCCATTTTTCCCAATGGTGTTTTCGCAACCAGTTCCTCAATTAACCCCGGTACATCCCGGATGAGTCCCCGCAGCATTTCGGTATCGGTAGCGCCGGGTAAAATGGCATTTGACCGGATTTTATATTTTCCTAATTCCAGGGCTGCCACACGCGTAAACCCGATAATGGCAGATTTTGAGGAACAATAGGCTGCACCCTGGGGATCCGGCTTTTTGCCAGAAGCAGACGACATGTTGATGATGCTGCCACCTTTACCTTGAAGAATCATTTGCCTGGCTGCTGCCTGTGCACACAGAAAAGTACCGCGTACATTTATGTCATAAACCAAATCCCATTCTTCAACTGGGAAATCCACAATGAAATGTGGTCGGTGAATTCCGGCATTGTTAACTAAAATATTCAGTTCTCCAAATGCCGCCACAGTGTTATCAACTGCTTTTTGCACACTTGCAGGATTGGTTACATCCAGATCCAGCGCAACAGCGCTGCCAGGGCTGATTGCATTAATGCCCTGTACCACCTTTTGGCAATCAGCGAACATTTTATCTGCTGCGGCAACCCTGGCACCATGTTCCACAAAAACTTCGGCTATCGCCTGCCCAATACCTCGGGCAGCACCAGTTACCAGTGCAACTTTGCCCTCCAAGAGTTTCATTCCATCCCTCCACATAAAAAATAAAAACGGGCAGAAGATAATTTCTGCCCGAATTATTTATGCCAGTTCATCCAATTTGGATGCTATTGATTGCATGAAGCGTGCTGCAGGTGCCCCATCCACCAGGCGATGGTCAAATGTCAAGCTTAATGTCATCATCCAGCGCTGCGCCACTTTGCCATCGTGGACAACCAGCTTTTCGCTTATCTTACCCACACCCAGAATTGCCATCTCTGGCGGGTTGATGATGGGGGTAAAGCCTTCCACACCAAATCCACCCAGGTTGGTAATGGTGAATGTCGATCCACTTAAATCATCCGGTGACTTTTGCGTGCTATGGCACGCTCAAACAATGTAGAAAGGTGTTTATGAATGGCAGAAACATCTTTTTTATCTGCATCTGGTACCACAACCACAACCAATCCGGCTTCTGTATCAACCGCAACCCCGATATTAATCTGATCGAGAGGTTTAATCAGGTTGCCTTCTTGAACCGCATTCATATAAGGATGTTCTTTCAATGCCTGGGATGTAACAGCGGTCAGGATGGCGTTATAGCTGGGTGCAGATGTACCAGATTTTTCTGCTTCCGCTTTCAGTTTCGCCCGGTACGCAACCATCCCGCTGACATCAATTTCAGAATGCAATGTCACCTGGGCGGTTGTTTGTGAACTTTTCAACATTCGCTCTGCAATGACTGCCCGAACTCCTTCAATCTTGAGTTCTTTCGATGTTGTGCCTGATTTTGAACCGCCCGCCTTCCGTTCCCGGATTGCCTGCTCAACGTCCTCTTGTGAAATTCGACCATCTGCACCAGAACCTCTGACAGATGCCAGGTCGATTCCGTTTTCTGCAGCAATCCGTTTTGCGATGGGTGATGCCAGGCTTCTGCCGCCAGCAGGACTGGCTGAGGGTGCTGCCACAACCGGAGCAGAGGGTGCTTTCTCCTCCGCAACGGCAACTTTACTCCCACCGGGTTGATAATTCGCCGGGAGTTCTTCACCCTGTGCGAGAATTAATCCCACCACGGTGCGTACAGGCACAGTTTCACCCGCGGCTACGAAGATTTTGGCAAGTGTCCCATCCACATTGGCTTCTGCTTCTGTGGTTATCTTATCCGTTTCAACGGAAAACAGCAGGTCACCTTTTTTAACAGGATCACCTTCTTTTTTCAGCCACTCCACCAGCAAACCTTCCGTCATATTCAAACCCAATTTTGGCATTACTACATCAGTAGGCATATCCATCTCCTATTCATAAAAAATCACAATTGCTTAACAAATGTCTGGCTTTTTGCAGCCTGTAACATCACATTGTCAACATCCACCAGGCTGGGACCATCCAGCCTTA
This sequence comes from uncultured Chloroflexia bacterium, assembly GCA_963793615.1. Classification (GTDB taxonomy): domain Bacteria; phylum Chloroflexota; class Anaerolineae; order Anaerolineales; family Anaerolineaceae; genus UBA4782. The sequence continues at coordinate 28,230 of CAWCAN010000014.1, read as the reverse complement.
ATTGTATACTTGCATGGTCATCCTGACCCAGGAATATTTCTCTTTCTCCATCCAACGCTATTACCATGGGTCTTTCATCCACAACCGGGTATTCTGTTCCAGGAACCATCTCAATCACATCTTTATAAGAAATGTCAGCCATTAAACCAGGTGCGACTGCAGCCGTAACGATATGTGTCGCATCAGAAACAACCTGCAGCATGGCACCACAAGGTTCATCCACGCTTACCGGATATACCATCCCCACTACTGCCGAAAGGCCAATACTGGAAGGTGATGCTCTCGTAACGGCAACCTGGCGTAATGCATGCATTTCCCAGACCGCTTTGGAGCCGATAAATGAACCTTCAATTGCAGCAACATCCACCAGGGCGCTGTCACTAACCTTGCCGTTCACCAGAACGTCCAGGACCTTGCTCTGATACACCAGACCATCCAAATTATCCGGGTATGCCCGAGCCACCAACCCGGCAGCAAGTCCGGCAATCGTACCTTCCACAAATTGAGGAAGGACATTATTGGTGCCTGTGGAAACAGGCAATAGGGGTACGTCCTGGCATTCACGGGAAGCAAGCCGGGAGGTACCATCCCCGCCCAAAACCAGGATGCAGCCAACCCCCATCTCTCGCATAAACCTAACAGCACGGATAGTGTCAATACCCGTACCGCTGAATTCCATATCCAGAATATCCACGCCTTTAACAACCTCTGGCTGGGTGCGATTTAACTCATCCATCGCCAGAACCCCAATACCAAATTTATCCGGCATAATCCAGACTTCATCTACCCTGGCAGCATGCAATCCCACCAGCATACGGCGGACAATACTGGATTTCTCGCGATTTCCAATAACCAACGCTTGTGCAACCAGCCTGCGAATGTCTTTTCCGGAGGCAGGGTTGGCAATAATTCCAACTTTTACTTTTTCCATACGAGCCCGTTTTCTACCTGTAATATTCTGGAGAGGGTAATCAATTCATCACCCTCTCCAGAATTTCTACTTAACGACCCAGTGTCTTCAAGACTGCATCGTAGATATCTTGCTCTTTTGGTAATACATATTCTTCAAGCACCGGGCTGAAAGGCACTGGGGCTTCTTTGGCAGTAACCCGCACGATAGGTCCATCCAGGTAATCGAGAGCCTGCTCGGCAACAATCGCTGCAACTTCAGATGAAACACTGCAGGTTTTCCAGATTTCCTGAGCCACAACCAGGTGATGGGTCTTTTTGACAGATTCCAATATCCGTGCTTCGTCTAAAGGCTTGATGGTACGCAAATCAACTACCTCAACATCGATACCTTCTTTTGCCAGTCGTTCAGCCACTGACATGACTCTCAATGTCTGGTAGGCATAGGTAACAATGGTTACATCTTTACCCTGGCGGCGGATTGCAGCCTCACCAATTGGGATGGTGTAATCTTCTTCCGGAACCTCACCTTTGGTACCATACAGTTTTTTATGCTCAAAGAAGATGACCATGTTATTGTCACGGATGGCGGACTTTAACAGGCCTTTGGCATCGTAGGGTGTGGATGGGATAATCACCTTTATCCCGGGCACAAAAGCGAACCAGGATCTCAAAGCTGTTGGAATGCTGCGCCCCGGCAGAGAGATAACCGCCAATGGGTGCCCGGATAACCAGCGGCATTTCCAGAATACCACCGAACATGTAATGCATTTTGGCGGCCTGGTTGACAATCATTTCCATCGTCAGCGTGATCCAGTCAGAGAATTGCAGTTCGATCACCGGTCGCAACCCTGTTGCTGCTGCACCAACACCCATGCCAACATAGCCCAATTCAGCCACGGGCATATCCATTACCCGGTCCTGGCCAAACTCCTCCCACAAACCCTTGGTTACGCCGTTGGCGCCACCATAAGGACCGATATCAATGCCCCACAGGGTCACGTTTTTGTCCCGCCGCATTTCTTCAGCCAGGCCTTCACACAGAGCTTGATTATAAAAAAGCTGTCTCATAGTTTGTCTCCACTTGTAGTTTTCATTTTTACGAAACAGGTACGCCCAAACATCTGCCATTGCCGTCTCGGGAGCCGGTAAGGGGCTCTGGCGGGCAAATTCCACCGCTTCTTCCAATTCTTTGATCACGCCGTCTTTGATGGCTTTCAATTCAGCTTCAGTGGCCACACCTTGCTGTACCAGAAGTTTTTCGTAAGGGGCAATCGGCTCGCGTTTCAACCAGGCTTCAACTTCTTCCGGTGGGCGGTAAGTATCCACTTCACCTTCGAAATGCGCCCGCCAGCGATAGGTCTTGCATTCAACCAGGGTGGGGCCAGCCCCAGATCGGGCACGCTGGACTGCCTCTTTACAGGTTTCATAGACAGCCATAACATCATTGCCATCCACCACCACGCCCGGCATACCATAACCGACTGAGCGGTCTGCGATGTCCTCGACTCTTCTTACCCGTGATTGGCGGGTGCTGACTGCATACAGGTTGTTCTCGCACACATACACGATCGGCAAATTGAATGCGCCGGCAATATTGAGGGACTCATGGAATGTTGCCTTCATTCGAGGCGCCATCTCCAAAGAAACATACAGCCACCTGGCTCGCTTTTGCGCACTTTGGCAGACATGGCAGCGCCGGTGGCAATTGGGATGCCGGCGGATACGATCCCGTTTGCTCCCAGAATTCCTAATTTTGGCCAGGCGATGTGCATGGAACCGCCTTTGCCCTTGTTGTAGCCGGTGGCTTTACCGTACAGTTCAGCCATCATGCATTTCAACTCACCGCCCTTGGCGATAATGTGCCCGTGCCCTCGGTGGGTACTGGTGATGTAATCATCATCATTCAAGGGAGTGCATGCGCCAACTGCCACTGCTTCTTCACCCAGGTACAGATGAACAAAACCAGGCAGTTCACCGGTGGCAAATAACACCTTAACCCGGTCTTCAAATTCGCGGATTTTTTGCATCCGCTCGTACATCAACAACAGTTTTTCGCGTGGGATATTCATACTTCCTCCAGGATTAAAGTTTAACCTTTGATTAATGCCAGTGAACTGGCAGCAGCTTGCTCTGAGGGTACAGTCGGTTCATACTCAAAACCGATGTAACCTTGATAGTTGGCTTTCTCTAATGCCCTGAATATATTACCGTAATTCAACTCGCCCGTACCCGGTTCGTGCCTGCCTGGAACGTCGGCCACGTGAATGTGACCAATTACATCCAGGCTGCTGGTTAATCTTTGAATGATATTTCCTTCCATCACTTGCATGTGATAGATATCAAACAGCAGGCGGACAAAAGGATTTGCCACTGAACGAACGAGTTCAATTCCCAACCCAGAATCTTTCAAGAAATATCCCGGATGGTCGACAAATACATTTAAGGGCTCCAGAAAAATTGTTACCCCTGCTTTTTCCGCCAGGGGTGCAATCATTTTCAAACCATCCAGAACACTTTGGTATTTTTGTTCGTCTGATAACTCCGGGAATTGAAAGCGGACCGATCGGTCGCTACCCAGTTCATCGGTCAACAAAAAGAGAGAAGTTACACCCATTTCGTTGGCTTTATCCAGGCTTTTTTGGATGCCTGCCACAAAGCTGGCTCTCTGGTCAGGATGAATGAGGGTGCCACCCAGGTTGGACTGGAAGGTGGCAATCTTGATTCCTGCATCAGAAGCGGCTTTTTTTACTGCCGGCATATCCTTGTTATCCCAATTCCAGAACTCAACGGCATCAAATCCCTGTTGGGCTGCCTTTTTAAATCGTTCCAGAAATGGATACTCGGTGTACAACATTTCGATACAAACTGAAGTTTTCATAAATCCACCTTTTTATTATCTTTCCAGGATATCTGGTTCATTCCAGGTTTTTCCACCAGCTTCAACATGCAAAACTGGCCAACCGCTGCCGACTGAAACAATTTCAGCACCCATTTCTTTGGTAAAGAGACTCAATTCCTCGGTTTTTGCACCGGGAACAGTTTGCAGCCAGTCATATGTCTGGTTGTAAGCAACGGCTGCATGGGGTTGAATTGCCCAACCGTCGTAACACGTTTCATATCCACATGGGAACCCCTGCACGTGATTTTGCCATTCATCTGCAAAACCGGCGCGGGTATATTCTGATTTTAATTTTTCAAAGAGGTCCACGAACAATAGCCCGGGAGTCAGTTGTGATAGGAGATAAGCGTTGATGGAACTGACTGCATCAAACCTGCGGCGTAAATCTGCTGGTACTTTTCCAAAATGCACCATGCGGGTTACATTGGCATGAAAACCAGCTTTGTGTCCGGCAACATGCATCAATACCAGTTTTTCCACTTCTTTTTCGGTTGGCAGGCAATGTCGGTATTTATATATCCGTTCGTCGCTTCCAACCAGCATGACGCTGGCGTAAAAACCTCGGCTAAAAAATTCATCCATCAACATGCCGGCGATTTTTCGTTCACTGTCACCAGGTTGAATTGCCTGGCTTACCTGCTGAAAAGCAAGGTCACTTTCTTGACCAACCTGGCGGGCAATGGCAATATCATATTCCGTTAAGGGAAAGTGAAGTTCTGCCCAAAATGGTTCATCCAGGTTTTTGAAACCAGGGGTGGGGGTATCACACCCAATCCGCATGCCTTTGGTTAGTTTTACCAGGATATCCTGCCGGTTTTCAAACCAGCGATGACTGTGGAGTTCAATTCCTAATCCGGCAATTTCCTCCTCCATCATGCGCTGCCCATCCATGACGGCAGCCAGCAAGTGGTTCCCTTTGCGAGTAACCAGCAATGCTGATGAGCCAGTTGGATGATTGATAAATATCCGATTATCCCCGCCTGTCAGCCATGAAAAATTGGCGCGTCGGCAAAGATAAACGCCATCCAGTTGCCGGGCAGAAAGCATCTCCCATAAACGTTTTTCTTTTATCTGGAAATCGGTTTTTTTATTCATCAGTTACCAGTCGATGGAGTTTATGGATGGACCACAATCTTGAGTGCTTGTCGATTTGCAAGCAATTCCAATCCCGCATGAATTTCCGTTAATGGTATTTTGTGTGAGATCAGTCCATCCAGGTCCAGCACCCGGCTTTCGAGCACTTTTACTGCAGCCGGGAAGGTTGCATTTGCCAGCCAGGCACCCAGCACCTGGAGTTCCTTGAAGGTTAACTGGCTTTGCGGGAAGGAAGCAGTCGCCTGGGTATTCACACCAAACACCGCTACCTTGCCGCCTTTACGGGCGATATCAATCGCAGTTGCCAGGGCAGAACCTGCCGCATCCACTGCCACATCTACCCCGATGCCAGTATGTTCCAAAACGAATTTTTTCAAGTCCTGTTTGGCTGGGTCAACCACCAAATCAAAGCCCATTTTCCGGGTGTAATCCAACCGGTATGGTGACGTATCCACAATAATGATTTTCCCCGCTCCAGCCGCTTTGAACATCTGGGCATACAGTTGACCAATTGGTCCGGCTCCGATAATGGCAGCACTTTCACCAGGCTGTAATTTCACCTTGTTGGTACCATTGACTACATCCGCCAGCATTTCAGCAAATGCGCCATGGTCAACCGGAACGCTGTCATCCATTTTAAATGCCAGCTTGCTGGATACTACATTGTATTTTGCAAATGCCCCATCCAGGTCGATACCAATTGCACCAACATGCTCGCACAGATTGGGCAGATGATTCTGGCAGTAAAAGCAGACACCACAGAAGTCATTGGGATTCACCACCACGCGGTCGCCCACTTTTAATATGCGTGACGTTTTCGCCCACTTCAACAATTCGACCTACATACTCATGCCCCAATATCGTGTTGGGTGTGGCAACGTATCCAGGTGGAACGGAAACAATATGCACATCGGTTCCGCATATTCCCACTGCTTCAACTTCGATTTTTACCTGGTCGGCACGTTTAATCTGGGGAACTGGGACTTCTTTTAAAGTCAGCTTCCCCACCCCTTCAAATACAGCAGCAAGCATAGTTTCTGTCATTGAACCATTCCTTTCGGTTAAAAAACAACCCCGGAAACCAAAATCACATTGGCATAGGGGGTAAATTCACCAGTCCGCACCACGGCTTTTGCATGGGTGGTGGTTTCTTTTAAATCTTCATGGCTTACTTCGATAATTTTCACATTCTTAAAGAGCTCACGCAGTCGATCTCCAACCTGCGGGCTGACCTTGAAAGTCTCACGAGCGATTATTACTTTTTCAACCTGCACTTCCTGCAGGATGGTTTCCAAAGTCTCAAAAAAACCAGGTACACCCTGTTTCACAGCCAGGTCAATCCGTTTTACGCCATCAGGTATTGGTAATCCAGCATCACCAACGACCAGCATATCATTATGTCCCAAGCCGGCAATGACAAATGAAATGTCCTGGTTGAGTATTCCAATTTTCTTCATGCCTGGTTTCCTTTCTCAAACGAGTTGGCTTTCATCTATTACTTTTGCACCTGATCATAAAATAGATCCACTTCTTTCGCGGTGGGTATGGAGGTTTGCGCCCCAAAACGGGTAACTGCGATCGCACCTGCACAATTTGCATATCGAATGGCATTGCTGATGGAATAATTGCGCATTAAGGCAGCCGTAAATCCGCCGATAAAAGTATCACCTGCTGCGGTGGTATCCACTGCTTTGACTTTATATCCCGGTATTAATTGCATGCCTTCATCGCTTGCGAATAAGGCACCTTTTTCACCCAGGGTCAGAATCACGTTCTTCACACCCATCTCCAGCAATCGGGTTGCTGCTTTCATGGCGCTGTCTGAATCGATTACCTGGATTCCGGTGAACTTTTCGGCTTCGGTTTCATTGGGTACTAAAAAATCGACCTTTGCCAGGATACTTTGGGCTATGGGTCGAAATGGTGCTGGATTGAGAATGAGTTTTCCTGGAAATTGATGAACCCGTTCAATCAGATTTTCCACCACGGGCATGGGTAACTCGAACTGCGTGAGGATGAACCGGGCATTACGCAGCAATTCATCGGCAGCATCCAAATCTGCAATCGAAACCTGGCCATTTGCACCAGGAGAAATCACGATACTGTTTTCACCGTGTTCATCCACCAGGATGACTGCCGTCCCCGTAACTGCCTGGTCATCGAACAGGGAAAACCGGGTATCTACATTGGCAGTCTGCAGGCTTTCCAATAATCGTTTCCCGAACGCGTCTCTGCCTACCCGTCCTACCATGGCTGCAGAACCGGCGATACGTCCAACCGCTACAGCCTGGTTTGCGCCTTTGCCACCGCAAATAGTTTGTAAATCACCGCCGGGTATGGTTTCACCAGGCAAAGGCATTTGCTTCACCTGCACAACCAGGTCCATATTCAGGCTGCCGACAACCACAATTTCACTCATCTATATGCTCCTGAAATGGACTGGTGTTGCATTCCAGATTCCTGTGAAAATTTGATTTACAAATAAGATTTACTGCTGGTCTGGCAAAAACGGGTAAATAGAAAATTGCTGCCCGATAATAGATAAAAATCAAGAAAAAATGACCTATTTAGCCTTGCGTAAACGTTTACTTATTATAGCACGGGGGTATTTCAAAGTCAAGAAGTATTCCACTGGCAATTGAAATGGGAAGAAAACGGATGCTGGCGGCATTTTGCATCCGTAAAATATGCTGAATAATATTAAATTTACACCAAATATGAAATTCGATGGAACCTATCCGACTTATCGCTTGGAATTCTGAAGGAATTCTTTTACTGTTTCAAGGATTTGAATGAACAGCTCTGCTTTCCAGGCAGCCCGCCCGATAAAAAGCCCATCCACATCCGGTTTTTCGAGGTAGGCAAGCATGTTGGATTGGTTCACACTTCCCCCATACAAAATCGATACTTGTTGAGCAGTCGCTTCACCCGCATATTCAGCTATTTGTTTTCGAATCCCGGCAGTGAATTTTGGAGACATAGTCTGCTTCGGCAGCAACACCGCCTGTGCCGATTGCCCAAACCGGTTCATAAGCAAACACCACGTCGGAAACCTGATCCATTGGAACCGCATCCAGCGCCATCCGAACCTGGCGTCCCAAAACCTGTTGGGCTACTCCATAATTCTTTTCTTCTGCCGTTTCGCCAATGCAAACCAATGGAGTCATAGTGTGGCGTAATGCGGCTAAAACTTTCCGGTTTACAGTTTGATCAGTTTCGTTAAAATATGCCCGCCGTTCCGAATGTCCAATTTCAACCAGCCTGGCACCACAATCCTTGACCATCAGTGGGGATATTTCCCCTGTAAAAGCGCCCTGATCTTCCCAGTGCATATTTTGGGCACCCACCAGGATGGATGTGTCGGATTAAAATTTTGTTCACCAGGTTGAGCGAGGTAAAAGGAGGCAATATAAAGGCATTAAATGGCATCGGATTGTTCCCGATAAATGCTTTTAATGTGGTTGCATATTGCTCAGCATCACCCAGGAGATGATTCATCTTCCAGCCGGTTCCAATCCAAATTGTGCGCGCCATGTTTCCTCCACCAGGATTCGTAATTAAAAAGTACTTTAACACACCCATATTTCCAATGGGTAAAAATATCAAGTTATTGAATTTTTCAATTCCCCATTGCCATTTTATTGTAATGGTAGAAATCGCCACCTGTCGAATGCTGCTAACCTGATTCGCATTGAACAAATGTCACGCGTAATATTTATTGACACAGGTGCAAGATAGGGCTACAATTTCATTGCACTTTAATTCATTATTGCACAATTTATCAAATATAACTCGTCTGGAGTGCTTATGCCCCGCACCCGTCAACCTGTAGATTATCGCTTGCTGAACAAAATCAGCCGTTATTATTACGAATCGAATTTCAGCGAAGAACAAATTGCCAACCGGCTGCATCTTTCACGCTCGAAAGTATCCCGCATTCTCAAGCAAGCCCGCGAAGTTGGAGTGGTGCAAATTTCCATCATCTCCCCTTCTGGAATTTACCCGGAGCTGGAGCATCAACTGGAAGAGAAATTCAATCTGCGCGAAGCCTATGTGGTCGATGTATTCGAGCCCTCCTCCCAGGAAGTGGTTGCCAGGGCACTTGGCGCAGCCGCAGCCCATCATTTACAGGATTCGATGCACGAGGGTGATGTGATTGGTTTCTCATGGGGGTCAACCTTAAGTGCCATGGCGACTTCCATCCGTCCCCAACGTTATATGAACAATCATGTTGTCCAATTAATTGGCGGGCTGGGTGCTCCCAATTCGAAATCGCATGCCACCGGTCTATGCCGCCGGATTGCTATTTTCCTAAACTGTGACCTGACATTATTACCCGCTCCGGGCATTATGGCTACTTTGAAGGCTAAAGATGCGATCATGATGGACACCCATGTAAAAACCGCTATTGACACTTTTTCCAAAGTCAACCTGGCATACGTGGGTATCGGATCGCCTTCCCCAAATTCAATAATGATCCGAGATAGTTCCATCATCACCCCCAAAGAGTTGGAGGAAGTGCAAAAAAAAGGCGGCGTGGGAGATATCGCCCTGCGTTTTTATAATGCGGCTGGTGAACCCGTACACTCTGAAGTTGATGAGCGGGTCATCGGAATTACGCTCGAAGAACTCAAAGAAATTGAAACCGTTGTCGGTGTATCCGGTGGTCCAGATAAACACAATTCCGTAAAAGCAGCCTTATTGGGTGGATATCTGGACGTTCTTATTACCGATCAATTAACCGCACAACGAATTTTGGAATAACACGAGGAATATGATGGCATTATTAAGGAATTCTGAACAACTCATGCAACGACGCCAGGGAAATTATTCAACAGGAATCAAAAGGTGTTGAAGCGTTGCAAAACCAGTTCACCCCTGCCCTTTTACAGGTGGTGGAGCTATTACTGAACCGACAGGGAAAAGTATTAACCACTGGAGCAGGTACTTCGCGGACAGTTGCTGAACGCCTGGCACACCTTCTATCCTGCTGCGGCATACCAGCGCTCTTTATTCACGCAGCGGATGCGTTGCATGGTGGTGCCGGCGCAATTCAAGCCGGTGATGTGGTTTATATTATTTCAAAAGGTGGTCAAAGCACCGAAATCAATCAATTTGCCGAGATTGCCCAACAGCGCGGGGCAAAAATTATTGCCCATACGGAAAAACCGGAATCCCCATTGGGGAAAATGGCAGATGCGGTTTATCATATCGTTGCGATGGATGGCGTGGACCCATTTGGGATGATTGCCACAGGCAGTTCATTGGTTAATAGCGCGGCATGTGATGTCTTGTGCGTCCTGTTACTGGAAGCGGGCGGATACTCCAAGGAAGATTTTGGACAGACCCATCCTGGCGGCGCTGTCGGCAAAAAACTGGCCGGAAAATAGCGAATATATTTACAAATATCAAAATGGAGTTTTCAAATGAAATCAGCATTTCTAGTAGCACCCCAAACATTTGAAGTGAGAGAAACCGCACCTCCGGCTTTGCCGGATGACGGTTTGTTATTAACGGTAAAAGCCTGCAGCGTCTGCGGTTCAGACTTGCGCCGTTGGCGTGAAGGTCCCCCAGAAGGTTCAAGTGCTGTCATCAGCGGACATGAAATTGCCGGTGAGGTTCTGGAGATCGGCAAAAATTGCACATCTTACAAAATTGGTGACCGCCTGGCATTTTCACCTGATATTCACTGCGGAAAGTGTTATTACTGCTCACGCGGTTTATACAACCTGTGCAATAACCAGGTTTTGTTGGGCATTTCTCCCGAATACCCGGGTGGTTTTACCGAAATCATGTCAGTGAATGGATATGTGCTTGAAAATGGCATAGTGCATCACATGCCAGAAGGACTATCCTTTGATTGGGGTGCTCTGGCTGAACCACTCAGTTCAGTCCTGGCAATGCACGATCGGGTCGGCACAACCCTGGGAGATACCGTGGTGGTCATGGGAGGTGGTCCAATCGGCTGCCTGCACCTGGCTGTTGCAAAAGCCAGGGGGTGCAACATCATCCTGTCAGAACCAAGCCCGGATCGTCGCGAAATGGCTTTACCGTTTACACCTGACCTGATTGTTGACCCGTTCACGCAGGACTTAAAAGAGGCTGTTCTCAATTTCACGCAAGGCAGAGGTGCAGAGCTGGCAGTTTGCGCCAACCCGGTGGCAGCCACGCAGACCCAGGCAGTGGAAATTGTCCGCAAGCGCGGCAAGGTGGCTCTATTTGGAGGCCTGCCAAAAGCCAACCCGATGACCAGCCTGAATGCCAACCTGATTCACTATAACGAGATCGAGGTGTTTGGAGCATTTTCCTATCACCCACAATTCCATGAAATGGCATTGGATTTGATTGCCAGCGGAAAACTACCCGCTGATAAATTAATCACCCACATCCTGCCCCTGACTGAAATTTCAAAAGCATTTGAAATTGCCGCAGGTGGACTGGCACTAAAAGTAATCGTTCAACCCTGATAGAAAAAACGAGGATAACATGATCAGTTTGACTGAAGAGCTAAAAGAAAGAGAACGGAAAGGAAATCCCGTTCGTATTGGTTTGCTTGGTACCGGGCAAATGGGGACAGACGTGGTCGCCGAAGTAAGCATGATGAAGGGTTTGGAAGTCGTCATCGCGGTCGATATTGACCTGGAACGTGCCCGCAACGCCTACCAGATTGGTTTGATCAAAGGCGAAGTGGTTGAAGTGCAATCCGCGGTTGAAGCAGATAATGCAGTAAAAGCAGGAAAATATGTAATCAGTAAAGACTACCGGATTGCAGCCGATATGCAGACAGTAGACGTTTTACTGGATGCCACCGGTGTTCCAGAAATTGGTTCACGGGCAGCACTGCGGGCAGTGCGCACCGGAAAACAACTTGCCATGATGAATGTCGAAGCGGATATCACCGTTGGACCCATCTTGAACTGGTACGCCCGTCAAAAAGGCGTTTTGTATGCGCTTGCAGCCGGAGACGAACCCGCTGCCTGCAAGGAACTGTATGATTTTGCGGAAGCATTGGGTTTCACCGTTGTGGCTGCCGGCAAAGGCAAAAATAATCCCCTTGACCGCCATGCTGCCTCAACCGACGAAAAGATGGTAAAAGAGGCTGCCAGGCGCGGATTGAGCCCCAATATGCTGGTGGAATTTGTGGATGGCACCAAAACCATGATTGAAATGGCTGCAGTGTCCAATGCCACCGGTCTTGTCCCGGATGTGCGCGGGATGCATGGCCCTGATACCGACCGCGACCATCTCCATTTTGATTTTCGCTTAAAAGAAGATGGCGGGGTACTGAATAAATTGGGTGTGGTCGATTTTGGGATTGGTAAGGTTGCACCAGGTGTTTTCCTGGTCGTGCACACTGATCATCCCCGCTTGCGTGAAGCAATGGTATTGCGTGATATGGGCAGATGGACCGTACTATACACTCTTCCGTCCTTTCCATTTATGCAGTATCGAGGTTCCCCTCACCTGCGCACAATTGGTAACTCAAAAGTATTCTGCCATGTATCCACTTAACCGCCTGGTATCAGAAGTGTTTGCGGTCGCCAAGCACGATTTGAAACCTGGAGAAGTTCTGGACAGCATTGGCGGAGTGCATTATTACAGCCTGATAGACACCTATGACAAAGCCCGTTCTGAAAAATTATTACCGATCGGTCTGGCGAAAAACGCTCGGATCATCCGCCCAGTTGCTATTGACACCCCGATAACCCTGGATGATGTACAGCTTCCCCCATCTACCATTCTCGAATTGCGGCTTTTACAGGATGCATGGATGGCTGGCACTATTACTGAGATGGAAATGCTTGCAAAAGTAGATGCGCTTGCATTAGATTAGAAGATGCTTTTATAAGTAAGGCAGAATTGCTTATTTTTTAGGATAATTCGGAGGTTCAAATGTACCTCATGGGTCTGGATATTGGCACAACAGGCTGCAAGGCTTCCCTTTTTACAACAGAAGGGAAATTAATTGCAAGCGCAAACCGTGAATATTCGGTTGACATCCCTCATCATACCTGGGCGGAACAGGATGCCTTGAATGTCTGGCATTTAGCCCAAGAATCGATTCGGGAAGTTTACCAAAAGGCAGGCGGAAAAGGAGAAATCATCTCCATTGGTCTGTCCTGCCAGGGTGAGGCAGTTGTGCCGGTTGATGAACGCTGGCAGCCACTCCGACCTGTAATATTGGGAATGGATACCCGCACAAACAGCCAGAATGATTGGCTGCGAGAGAAGTTAGGTGAAGCTTATCTGTTCCAGCGCACAGGTATGCCTGTGCATACGGTCAATACTCTGCCAAAATTATTATGGATTAAACAAAACGAACCGGAAATTTGGAAAAAAGCAGCCAAATTCCTGTTGTACGAAGATTTCATCATTGCCCAGATGACGGGTAAACCTGCCATCAGCCGATGTATGGCTTCACGCACCCAGGTATACGATCTACATCAGGATTGCTGGTCACCTGAAATTTTGAATTCCCTGGAACTCAGCCCGGAACGCCTTTCAGAAGTCATGCCCTCCGGTACGGCAGTTGGCAATTTGCATCCCGCACTTGCCAGGGAACTGGGTCTTCCAAACTCCCCGGTTATTGCAACCGGTGGACATGACCAGGCGTGTGGTGCTTTAGGGGTCGGATTGATCCATCCCTGGTTGTGCATGGATTCAACTGGTACCGCAGAAGTAGTGGAAGTTGCTTTGCCATCTCCCGCTTTGACTCCCGAACTTGAAAAGACGGATATCTCTGTCTATGCTCATGTTGTTCCCGGGATGTTCCTTGCCATGACATTAAATCATAGCGGGGGTATGTCGCTGCGTTGGTTTCGCGACCAGTTTTGTCAGCAGGAAATCGCGGAAGCAAAGAGACTGGGAGTGGATCCCTATGACCTGATTTTCAAAGACGCCTCCCCTGAACCTACCAGCCTGTTCCTGATGCCCCATTTTTCGGGCAGTGGTACACCCAAGTTTGACACCCGCTCCAGGGCTGTCCTGGCAGGTATGACTTTTGGTACCACCCGCCTGGAAATAGCACGTGCAGTCTTGGAAGGATTGACTTTTGAATTACGTAACAACCTCGAAGTGTTAAAGAGCAGCCAATATAAAAATTGAAGAATTGCGCGCCTTGGGCGGCGGAGCTCGCTCCAAATTTTGGATGCAGTTAAAAGCAGACGTTACAGGCGTCCCGGTATTGGTGCCAAAAATCACTGAAGCCGCTTCATGGGGTGCTGGTATACTTGGGGGGATGGCAGCCGGGCAGTTCGGTAGTGCAGCCAAGGCGTTAGAGATGAGCCTGGAATTTGTGCAGAAGTTTACGCCAGACCCTGTTCGTCATCAACAGTTCACAGAACGTTACCACTTATACCAGGAGCTCTATCCAGCATTACGGGGAATTTTGCACCGAATGCATTAGAAACTGGCAACCAATTAATAATTCGGGATCTGGCACAAATTGGATTATTGATTATCTTGCACGATGGATATTTTGCTTGCAGATTTGTGATTCGAGTAAATCAATCTGCGTTGTTCACTTGTAATTAACATCACTCAAGATAGAAAGCGAAGTAATATGGAACCTGTAAAAGCCGTAGAACAAAGGGCTGTATTGGGGGATGCATTGGTACATTTGGGTGAAGATTTTCCAAACCTGGTCGTCCTTTCACCGGATGTATCTCTTTCCACCAAAGCCATTCAATTTAAAAAAGCCTATCCAGGCAGGTTTATTTGCTCAGGAATTTCCGAGCAAAACACCATTGGCATGGCAGCCGGCATGTCCACAATGGGATTGATTCCGATTGTGGCAGGTTACGCCATGTTTCTGGCAGGCAAAGCCTGGGAACCTATTCGAAACTCAATCGCATATTCCCATTTCAATGTCAAAATTGTCGCCACCCACAGTGGTATCAATGTTGGACCTGACGGTGTCACCCATCAAGCCATTGAAGACATTGCCCTGATGCGGGCAATACCCGGGATGGTCGTTCTTGCACCGACCGATGCCAACCAGGTGGAACCAGCATTGCGTACTGCACTCAACATAAAAGGACCGGTCTACATCCGGCTGGAACGGGCAGCCATACCGCTTATGACTGACCCAACCGCCCCGCTCAACCTGGGGAAGTCTCTGCAGGTAAGAGATGGAAAAGATGTCACCATATTTGGAACAGGCATCATGGTCAGCCAGGCACTTGCCAGTGCAGAGGAATTGTTGCAGGATGGGTATTCAGGCAAGGGTTGTCAGCCTGTACTCCATCAAACCCATAGATATTGATGCGATCGTATCGGCTGCAAATGATACCGGTGCAATTGTGGTTGCAGAAGACCATAACCGCTTCGGTGGTCTGGGTAGTGCAGTTGCGGAGATACTCGCCCTGCATGCTCCAGCCCCCATGGAACAAGTCGCAGTTCAGGATACTTTTGCTGAATCAGGCGGCGTTAAAGCACTTTATGCAAAGTATCATTTAACCGTTCAGGATATTACCGCAGCAGCCAAAAAAGTCATCCAGCGGCGCGATGACCTCAGGAGGATGGCAAAATGATTAATACACTGGAAGAATTAACTCCTTCATTACAAACTACTCTGGCTGCTCATGCCAGGCATATGCGTCGGCATATTATTGAAATGACTTCCGCAGCAGGCAGCGGTCATCCGGGTCCTTCTTTTTCTCCAATTGAAATCCTTACAGCGCTATATTTCAGCGAGATGCGCATTCGACCGAACGAACCACAATGGTTGGAACGTGACCGGTTTATTCTCTCCAAAGGACATGCAGCACCTGTGCTGTATGCTGCACTTCACGAAGCCGGCTATTTTGACCGGGAAATGATGCTTTCATTGCGCCAGCTAGGCAGCCTGCTGCAAGGTCACCCGCATGTCAAAACCCCTGGTGTGGATGCGACCACAGGTTCTTTGGGGATTGGTTTATCCCAGGCGGTTGGTCAGGCATTGGGAGCAAAAGTTGCCAATCTGCCCAACCGGGTCTTTGCAGTCATTGGTGATGGCGAATGTGATGAAGGACAAATTTGGGAAGCTGCATTAGCTGCCCCCCATTTTGCCTTGAACAACCTGGCGGTCTTTATCGACCATAATAAATACCAATTTGATGGACCGGTTTGTGAGGTCATGGGCTTGGAACCACTAGCCGATAAATGGCGGGCATTTGGTTGGCGGGTGGAAGAAATCAACGGGCACGATTTTAACGATGTCCTGGGTTTTTTGATACGTTCCCGGCAATCCCTCGATAAACCCAGCCTGGCAGTCGCCCATACCCAAAAAGGTTATGGCGTCTCCTTTATGACTGGCAGCCAGGAATATCATTCACGGGCACTGAATGCAGATGAATCTGCACGTGCACTGGCAGAGTTGGTGGACTAAGTTTAGCGAGGTTATGCATGGATAAACCCCGAGTTACCGTTGTTGGCAGCTGCAACATGGATATTTATGCCATGACCGAGCATCTGCCCGAACCCGGCGAAACTGTGATTGGGAATAGATACATCATGACCATGGGCGGCAAAGGTGCCAACCAGGCGGTTGCTGCCAGTAAGCTGGGAGCGGACGTGACCATGGTGGGCAGGGTTGGCTGTGACCTGTTTGGTACTCAAATGATTGAAACGCTGAACGGGTATGGCATCCATACCCAGCACATTCACTGTGACGACCAGGCTGGTTCAGGCACTGCCTTGATCGTGGTGGACAAACGACCGGAAAACATGATTGTGGTAATTCCCGGCACCAATATGCGAATTCAACCAGAAGATATACAAACTGCCACCGTGGAACTGCAGTCATCCAAAGTTCTTCTAATGCAGTTGGAAATACCCCTGGCTGCGATTGAAACCGCCACAGAAATTGCCCGTGCTGGGGGTTGCTATTGTATTCTCAATCCTGCTCCAGCCAGACCTTTGCCGGAAAAAATCATGCACAGCATCGACTTGCTGACTCCCAATCAAAATGAGGCAAAACTACTGACTGGTATTCCTGCCGATACTCTGGAAGGGGCAGAAAAAGCAGGTAATAAACTTTTGGAAATGGGTGCGCCAGCAGTAATCATTACCCTCGGAATTCAGGGGGCATTGCTGGTAAAGCCAGGCAAAACCATTCATATTCCGGCTTTTCGAATCGACGACGCAATTGACCCATCTGGTGCAGGTGATGCTTTCATGGGTGGGTTGGCGATTGCGCTTGCAGAAGGTAAACCACTTGGAAGAAGCAGCCCGTTATGGGAATGCCGCAGGGGCACTTTCAACTCGCAAACAAGGAGCCATGCCAGCCATGGTTTCCCGGGCAGAACTGGATTCATTCCTCGCTTTGCACACTTAATCCATCTTGAATTACAGGGAGATTGGAAATGACTGAATTATCCGAATATCTGGTTAAAGAGCAGCGCATTCGTGAATTGCTTCCAACACTGGGATATCAATCTTTGTTAATTACACGCCGCGAGAATTTTGCCTGGTTGAGTTGCGGACATAAAGCAGTCGTATCATATATTAGCGAAACCAGCCCGGTTTTCCTGCTTATCACTCCCGAAAAGAAATATGCGATCGGGTATTCCATGGACCTGCCGCGTACATTTGAGGAAGAACTGGATGGGCAGGGTTATGAACCCATTTCCCTGTCAACTTTTGGAAAGTCACCCTTGGAGAAAGCGATTGAACTGGCTGATGGAAAACTGGCTGTAGATGACTGCTTCCCTGGACTGGATAATATAGAAGAGCAGGTTTTAAAAATTCACGAGCCCTTCACACCTGAAGAAATGGTTCGGTATGATTCAGTGTGCAAAGAAAGCGCCGCAATTATTAAAGAACTGGCTGTGTGGGTTAAACCAGGAATTACGGAACGCCAGATGCTCGCCAGAATGTGGGGAATGTATCTCGATCAAGGTTTCGAGGGTGACTGCATGTTTATCGTATCTGACGAGCGCATCAAGCGCTACCGGCATGGAGTACCCAGTGACAAACCAATCGAAAAACATCTTATCATCGCGCCTGCAGTTTCCAAAGCGGGTCTCCATGTTCAAATCAGCCGTATCGTCCATTTTGGCGAACCACCCGCAGATATCCGCAAACGCCATGATGTCGTTTCCGCTATCCAGGCAGCTGTCTTGAATATGACCAAACCAGGGGTAAGGCTGGCATCCATGCGTCAAAAAGTATTTGACTTGTTTGACCAGTTCGGTTACCCGGAAGAAAAACACAATCATATGCATGGCGGTCCAACCGGTTATCGAAACAGTTACCCTGAGCGCTGCGCGGATACCGAAGCAGTTGCCATCCCCAACATGGCTTTCACCTGGTATATTACAGTTCAGGGTGCCAAATCGGAAGAAACTGTTCTACTGGGTAAGGAAGGCATCAGCATCGCAACGGATAACCATGACTGGCCTATGATGGATATTGACGTGGACAGCAATACCATTCGTCTGCCAGATATTATGATTAAATAAGGAATGAAAACAATGAAAGTAGCCATTGGCAGCGATCATGCTGCATATCTGCTTAAGCAAGTTATCATTGCGCTTCTCAAAGACCTTGGTCACGAGGTTGTAGATATGGGTGCCTTCACAGATGCAACCCCCGCAGATGATTATCACTTTATTGGGGCTTCAGTTTCTGAAATGGTGGTGGCAGGTAAAGTCGATCGCGGCATTGTCATGTGCGGCAGCGGGATCGGCATCAGCATTGCTGCCAACAAGGTTCCGGGAGCCGATGTTGCTTTATGCAACGACCTGTTCACTGCCAGAAAATCACGCGAGCATAACGATGCCAAAGTATTGGCAATGGGTTCCCGGATAGTCGGTGAAGGTCTTGCCAAGGAAATTGTCACAGTTTGGATGAATACGGATTTTACTGGCGGCAGGCATATTGAACGGAATGCCAACATTCGTAAAATTGAACAAAAATATTCAAAGTAATTTTAATTAATTCTCTTAAGACAGGAAAATATCATGAAAATAATCATCGGTTCGGATCTAAATGCTTTCGCTCTAAAGAAAATTATCCTGGATCATCTTGTCAGCAAAGGGGTGGATGTATTCGACATGGGTGTGCACAACGAGGAAAATGCGGTAGATTATCCGGATGTGGCAGAAGAACTTGCCCTGACAATTGCTCGCAATGAATACGATCGTGGCATTCTGATTTGCGGCACCGGAATCGGAATGGCGATAGTTGCCAACAAGGTACCCGGGGTAAGGGCAGCCTGTGCCCATGATGTGTATTCTGCCGAACGTGCCCGCAAGAGTAACGATGCCCAGGTGCTAACCATGGGTTCACTGGTGGTTGGTCCTGAATTGGCAAAATCGCTGGTGGATGCCTGGCTGGCTTCGGAATTTGCTGGCGGTCGATCTGCGCCAAAAGTTGAGAAAATCAAAGCCATTGATGCCAAATACCGAAAGCTGGTGTGATTGATGAAAACGAATTTTCATGAAATCATTTCGGATATGGGGGATGCCGGCATCCAGGTGACTGAACTGGGTGCAGCAGAAGGCGCAGCAGGGAATATATCCGTTTTTGTAAAGCAACTGGATAATATCCCGCATGAATACAAAGAAATGGGTGAAGTTGACCTACCTGCAGAAGTACCTGCCTTGGCAGGCGGTTGGGTATTGGTGACCGGAACCGGCAGGCGATTACGGGAAATCAAAGCTTCACCAGAAACCACGGTATCTGTTATCAAGGTACATGAAGGTGGATTGAAGGGAACGATGTATTCAGCCGCGAGTGTGCGTCCTACCAGTGAATTCAACTCCCACCTGGCAATCCATCAAGACCAGGTTTCCCGTCGGAAAGTCGAATACCATGCAGTCTTGCATGCCCAATCTGAGCATTTGACATTTCTCAGCCATCTGCAGCGTTATGGCGATACGTTTGAATTAAACCGCAGGTTATTACGCTGGGAACCGGAAACCATCCTGATATTTCCTGAAGGGTTCGGAATGATACCCTTTGCAGTTCCCGGTACACCGGAATTGATGGAAGGTACTGTCAAAGGATTGCAGACACATAAACTGGTTATTTGGCAAAAACATGGCCAGGTGGTTCGAAGTGACGAAAGTGTGGTCAAAACAGCAGACTATATTGAATATGCCGAAACTGCAGCCACTTACGAATATTTTAATCTGACGGTTGGTGAACCAACCCAGGGAATTACGGTAAAAGAAGTCCTTGATATCTGTCAAAAATTTAATGTAACACAAACATTTTTCAATAAAGATGAAGCGTAGAAAATAAAAGAAACCGGTTCTGTTTTAAGCAGAACCGGTTTTGATTACTAGATACAATATTACCCAGCCAGTAAGGCTGGCATTTCGATTAATTCTTTCAAATATTGCAAGAACCGGGCAGCAGGCGCACCATCCACCAGGCGATGGTCAAAAACCAGGCTCAGTACCATCATTTGCCGTTTGACCAGTGTATCTTCAATGTAGACGGGTTGAGGACTTATTCGGCCAACGCCAAGTATGGCCGCTTCAGGCAGGTTGATGACAGGTGTGAATCCATCCACATCATACATTCCCAGGTTGGTAATCGTGAATGTGCCGCTGGCCAGGTCTTCAGGCAATGAACGCCCGGCACGTGCTCGCCCTGCCAGCTCACGGATTTCACTCCCAATCTGCTGTAAACTTTTCTGATCGACATTTCGCACAACCGGAACCAGCAATCCCCGATCGGTATCCACCGCAATTCCAATATTTACATCCGGTAAAATCTCAATCGCTTCAGGGGTGAAGCGGGAATTCATATAGGGATACTTCCGCAATGCTGTGGCTGCGATTTTTGCCAGGAGTTCATTATACCCAGGGGAGTAACCCCAGGCTTCAGAATTTAGTTCCTTCAGTTTTTCCCGCCAGGCAACCAGTGCAGTAGCATCTGTATCCATGAAAAGCGTCACCCGGGCAGAGGTATGAACGCTGGCAGCCATCCGTTCTGCAATGATTTTACGCACACCTGTCAACGGTGTTTTAACAATCTCACCTGGAATCTGAGCAGGCTGCTGTGACTGCTTGGAGAGTAAGACCTGTTCAACATCCGCCTTGGTAACCATACCCCTCACCCCGCTGCCACTGATACGACGAACATCAACACCTGCATCCTGTACCATACGCTGCGCGACAGCCGTTATTTTGGGTTCACTTTTGAGTGCTGACAGAACATCCTTCTCAACTATGCGCACCCCTGCACCACCAGTCGGCGTTATTCCATCCAAAGCAACCTGTTTTTCTCTGGCTGTCTTTTTTGCCCTGGGAGAAGCAAATATTTTTTCCTGGAGTTGTTGAGGTTTCTTCAGTTGCGTTTAAGTCCCTTTGGTCAGAGGTACCAGGTAATGCTGGAGGTGTTTCATTGATTTCCTGACTACCGACAGTTTGACCAGCCAGAAAGACATCTTCAGATGTTCCAATTATGGCAACCACTGTAAGCACCGGAACAGTCGTTCCAGCGGGGTAAGGTCCAATATGAATTATGCCATTGGCATTTGCTTCGATCGGAAAAACCGCTTTATCCGTTTCCACTTCGAGTACTTCCTGGCCGCGTTTTACTTTTGCTCCATCTTCCACCAGCCAGTTGACAATGGTAACCTGTTCAACTGTCTGGCCCAATTGGGGTACAAACAGTTCTTTAGACATCAGGAAACCACCTTTCTGCAGGCATCCATAATCCGTTTAACGTTCGGGATGGCCATGTCTTCCAGAACTTCAGCCCGGGGAACAGGAACATTGGCCGCAGCCACCCGAACCATTGGGGCATCCAGCCAGTCAAAGGCTTTCTCATTGATCTGCGCCATTACTTCATTGATGAAGCTGGTATTTTCATAGGCTTCTGTTACACCCACCAACCTGCCCGGTCTTCTTGACCGAATCGACCATGGTATCAATATCCAGTGGGTTTAACGGTGCGCAGGTCAATCACTTCAACATCAATTCCTTCTTTCGCCAGGTTTTCTGCAGCTTCCAATGCACGTAAAACCATGCGGGAATAGGTAACGATGGTCAGGTCTTTGCCTGGACGTTTGATATCAGCCACACCAAAGGGAATGATGTAATCCTCTTCCGGGACGGGTCCTTTTTCTTTATAGAGCATTTTATGTTCAATGAACATGACCGGATTATCATCACGGATGGCGGCTTTTAGCAAGCCTTTGGCATCATAAGGAGTGGATGGCATGACCACATAAATGCCAGGGAAATGGGTCCATAAGGATTCCAGGCTTTGTGAGTGGTGGGCGGCAATTGCCCTGCCAGCACCGCCTTCGGAACGCACCACCATGGGAACGGAGGTTTTCCCGCCAAACATGTAACGGTTTTTGGCACCCTGGTTGGCAATCTGGTCCATGGCAAGCGGGGTAAAATCCACATACATGATTTCTGCCACCGGTCGCATGCCTGCCATGGCTGCACCTACCGCAGCCCCGCCAATGGTGGCTTCGGAGATGGGGGTATCAATTACCCGTTTTTCGCCAAATTCCTCAAACAAGCCGCGTGTGGCTCCATAAGCACCACCGTACAGACCGACATCTTCACCCATGATAAAGACTTTTGGATCTCGCAGCATTTCTTCGCGCATGGCTTCCTTAGGGCCTGGGCATAGGTGATCTGGCGCTTTACTTCGCCCTTGTGGATTTTTTCACGCCAATTCTTTGTCTGCCATTTGTCCTGCTCGGTAAATTTGGATGGCGCATACACATCGGTATAAAGTTCGCGGATTGGGTTCAGCAGATTGTTGTACTGTATTCCATGGCTGAATCAAGTTTATTCTGAACATCGCCATCCGAAATTCAACTTCGGATTTTTTCACCAAGCCCAATGTAACCAGTCCATTGGAAAACGTTTCCAGTGGATCACGTTTCTTCCATTCTGCTTCTTCTGCCCGGGTGCGGTATAGCGCGCGGATCAGAGTGGGAATGTCCATACCAGCGGTAGGTCTTGGCATTCAACCAGTGTTGGACCTTCACCGTGCCTGGCTCGAGCCACAGCCTTACTGACCGCACTTCGCACAGTAATCGGATTCATCCCATCCACAGTTTCACCGGGAATACCATATGCCTTCGCTCGCTCGGCAATTCGCTGCACTTTGCTGGCTTTTTTCCATGGAACTGACATGGCATACTGGTTATTTTCAACAACGAAAACCACCGGCAAGTCCCAAAGGCTGGCCATATTTAAGACTTCATGGAAATTACCCGTGTTGGAGGCGCCATCACCAAAGAAACATAAAACCACCCTGTCAGTTTCCTGTAATTTTTTGGGCAAGTGCGGCGCCAACTGCAACCGGAATATTTCCACCTACGATACCCGTAGCACCCAGGTTGCCATGGTCGACATCGGCAATATGCATGGAACCGCCTTTGCCCTTGCAGTATCCGCCGGATTTACCAAACACTTCAGCCATCATCCGGTTGTAGTGCTTCTGTTTTTCTTCAGAAGTTCTGGCAGCGCTATCACCATGGGCATGGGCATGGCCATGGCCGCGATGGGTACTGGTGATCAAATCATCCTCTCGCAATGCGCCAATCGCGCCAACTGCCACCGCTTCCTGGCCGGCATACAGATGGGAAGCACCTTTCAGGACTGCCCTGTCCGAGCAATTCCGCAATATTATCTTCAAATGCCCGGATTTCCATCATCTGGCGCAAGTATTTCACCAGCTCTTCTTTTGTCAGTTCCTGCTCTTCGATCAATGCGGATAATTCTTCCAGTATGCGAACTTCGTTAGTATCCATACAACTCCTTAACCTCGAAACCGATCAATATACATTATTCACTCAGGCGGGCTTCACGTGCCAGCATGTCATCCTGCATTTTCCTTAACTGGTACACAAACTGGCTGGAGTCTGGCGCAGTATTTTCTTCGGTTAATGGGTCACCCTGTTTGATATCTTTCAGAATGCGTGCCCCTGATGCGATTCCCATGGGAATCCCCTTCATCTTCCGTGCATCCTGGTAGGTGTAAATTTTATGGTAAATGTCTGCACTGCCGATCCCGCCGATTGTTTCCCCGGCTTTCAAATCCCGTTTCGCAATGGAGACCACTTCGGATACCATATTTTTAGCCACCACGGTGGTTTCACCATAAATCATGGCTTCTGCTGCTGCCAGGGGAGTTTCAATGTTGCAAAGGTGGAATGGGCGTAAGAACATGAAATACGGTCCATCACCCATGGCGACAAACTTCATGTCAGCCCGAATGCGGGGGTCGTCACTTGTTACCACCGCAAACACCCCAGGGGCAACCTTGCCTGTCGAGTAATCCACCCGACCCTTGGCAGACAGGATGCCGCCATCCTCTTTGGGAATAAATACCTTGCTCAAGTCTGGTATTTCCACCTTGATGCCATGCATCCCAGGAACATCGGGGATGAGTCCGGTTGCATTGGAAACCGCAGCCATTTCGACCATCGTTTTCGTACCATCTTTGAATGAAGCCAGCATCTTTGGATTCATAAATTTGCTGGCGGCTTCCTCTGCACAGGTTTCAGGAGAGGCTGCATAATCAATTATGTTGTTTTTGCCTTTTCCAAGACAGACAACTTCAAATCCGAGGGTTGTGGAGAAATCGTAAAGCATTTTACAAACTGCAGGTTCATCACCCGCAGCCACGGTGTAAATTAACCCCGCCTTTTGTGCCATGCGACTTAAGAATACACCGACGGTTACATCGGTTTCCACATTCAACATGACAATATTTTTGCCGTTCAAAATACAATTCCAGGCAACCTGCGCTCCAATATCCGTGTATCCGGTTGCCTCAACCAGAATGTCCAGACCATCCAGTGCTGAAAGCATTACAGCATCTTCAGTAATCAGGAACTTTCCCTTCAAGAGGGCATCTTCCGCTTTGTTTTTGCTGGTAGTGATAACAATTTCCGAATCTGGAATTCCCATGAGGTGAAGTTCTTTCAGGGGACGGTTTGGGTCAATATCTGCAACCGCCTGTGTGATCATACCTGGCATTTTTTGGGTGATGTGCATCATGCCCGATCCCATCTGCCCGCAGCCAACCAATCCAACCCGGATGGAATTACCCGATTCTTCCAGCTCTTTCAAATGTTTTAACAGTTCCATTCCATTCTCCCAATGCCGTTATCTATCAGTCTGCATGTTGAATATAGCACCAGCAATTAAATCTGTCCATTGAACAAGGCTGTTCATATGTTCATTATATTCAAGTCGATATTATTTCTAGAGCTTAACTCCCAGCAAATTATGAGCGATGGCTTTCACTTTTGCTTTTGGACCCACATAGAACCAGAGCGGCAGTTGCTCGGTGCCAACATTCCTGCCTGTGTTTCCGCCAAAAGTCTGCCCATTGCATTCCAATTCACCAAATCCACCCAATGCGCCGTCATCATTGTAGACGTGTATGGAATGACCCCGGCAGCCAGGTTCGTAGTCCAGCTCTTCGGCGTAGATTGCTGAAGGATTATTATAATAATTACGAATCAAGCACATAAGCCTGGTTTTCATCCAGTTCGTTGTAATAACCGATTCTGCCAAACACATGGGCAGCCTTAAAGCCCAATTTATACTGCCTGTTGCCCGTTATTTTCAAACTCACATAATGAGAATAAATGGTTTCCAGGGTATCATCAATCGGCTGGTAATAATCATTCTGTTCCACACACCCCACCGCGGGAATGAGTAAAACTCCGCCAGGATTTAGCTGCAGCAGCGACCAGATTTCGCTGACAATATCATCCGTCTTTTTCTCTTTCATCGTGATGATTTGCTCATATCCAGCGTAGGAAACACCATCAATCAGTTCCTCATAATTGCGAAGCGCGCGCAGCGGGTCATCAATGGGATGAATTCGCCTTTCAACTGCAAGTTCTTTAATACCTTTTGCCAGTACCTCGGCTTCCAGGGATATTTCCATTGCCAGTCGCCATTCCGAAGAACCTGTCTGATCCAATTTGTATAAACCCGGATCCATTTGTGGCTGCAAGCGAAAGGAACCAAAAAAGTCTTTTCTGTCCAAAATGCTGTACTGGATTTCCGGTGCTATCCACATCCGGTCACCGCCCTGGTTCCAGTTACCGCTTGCCAGAAATTCCCGGTAAACCTGCGGGTCAGCCCATACCTTGCTGGTCCACAACAACCCCCCCTTTGAATCATCCAAAAATGGACCGTAAATTCTCCCACCCCGCTGAGAAATGAGAATTTTCATCCCGTTTTGCAAAGGCAATATTGCATACGGCAGGCTGTTTTCTTCCAATCTTGCTACCATGGTAGAAATCGAAATCTGGTTGTTCATATTCACCTCTCCTGAAAGGTTTGACTATTCTTCTGGTGGATAAACTTTTTCCGGTTGAACCCGGTTTTTGGGTCGTTCAATTAATTCATAAGTTGTACCCAATGCATCTTCCGTATCGAGATATGCATAATGTCCATCCCCGTCCAGCCCAAAACCAGCGCCATCCATAATGACTTTAAATCCTGCTGCTTCCGCCTGCTTGATGGCTGCCTGCATATCATCGACAACCAGACCAAAATGATGCACCCCATATCCATGTTCTTTCACAAAATCAGCATAAACGGTGTCACCATATTGCATCTCAATCAATTCGACCCGCATCGGACCAAAATAGGATAATGCCACTCGCATGGAATAATCGACATCTTTGCCATGATAGGTCATGTGTTTTACCAGCGGACGTTTATAAGTATAGAAACTCCATGGACCAATACCAAACAGGTTGTAATAGTTTTCCACTGTTTTTTCCAGGTTCTCAACCACCATGGCAACCTGGTTAATTCCGTCATTAAGAAAAGGTAATTTTGGTACATTATTATTTACAAGATTCATTATTCCTCCTGGAGTTCCCTGCTATGGGATAAATACTGCTTTGAGAAGTTTTCCATCCAGTGCCAAACCCGCCCCGCGATTAAAATCGGCTAATGGAAAACGGGTGATCAGCTTTTCGGCTGGGATGCGTCCGGAAATCAGTAAGTTCAATGCCACCATCTGGTGTCGGGGTGCAAAAGTTGTGGTTCCAATCAGATGCAGCCCTTTATAATGAACCAGGTTCATGTCCACCCCTGGTTTGGAATTATCAGTTGGCAGTCCGCCGAATATCAATATGCGCCCGGCTTTTCGTGCCATTTCCACCGCCTGTACCTGAGCCTGGGGAGATGGAGTGGCAGTAATGATAACTTCTGCCCCCTTTCCATCCGTCAAGCGGCGGACTTCCTCAACCAGGTTTACTTCGCTGGCATTGATGGTGTGATCGGGTTCAAATGCCTCTGCCAGCTTTAAACGCTCATCCACAATATCTACCACGATAATTTTGTTTGCCCCGCGTGCCCGTGCCAGGCTGATATGAATGCATCCAACCGGTCCGGTACCAATAATGACCACGGTATCACCCAAACCAATATTGCCTTTTTCCTGGGCATTCACACATGAAGATGCAGGCTCAGAAAGCGATGCCGCTGCCGGGTCTGCTTCAGGTGAAATCAGGCGAATGGCACCCAACCGGACACATTCTTCAGGTATGGCAATATATTCAGCCAGTCCACCATGCCAGCGTTGCCCGATTTCCAGGTAATTTTCACAATACTCAAATTGACCGCTGAAACAAAAATCGCACTTTCCGCAATACGCTAAAGGACCAACCGCCAGGTGGTCTCCGACTTTCCATGCACCCTGGTAAGCAGAGCCAACTTCAATTACTTCCCCCGCAATTTCATGCCCGATAATCCAGGGTAGTGTCACCCTGTGATGCCCGCTTCGTAAGGTGCGTAAATCCGAACCGCACAATCCGCAGGCTTGGACCTTTAGCAATAATCCCCCGGCTGGAATAACCGGAAATTGCACCTGTTCCACCTCAAAATGCATCGGGGCATGCACAACAACTGCGTTCATTGTTTTCATAATTCAAAACCTTCCTGAATAATCAATGTATATATTGTAGCCAATAAACGCACACAAATACATGCTTTGTTCATTTGTTCAACAGGATAACCCAGATAAACAAGACTGGCTGGGTTGAATTGCGCCAATTTTGGCAATCCTCGCCAGCCAGGTATAGGATAAGTCGGGAACCGTTGCTAATCCTTCCAATCCAGTCCGTTGGGGTGGATAAAGGCTTTCACATCCTGCTTGGTGCGTAAATTATCAAATGCCAATTCCCATTGATCCAGTGTGTAATGGTTGGTAATCATTGGCTCAATGTTGAATACCCGCCGGCTGAGCAAGTCGACTGCATGCTCCCACGTTTCTTTTCCGTTCCATGACCAGGAACCCCGGATATCCAGTTGACCCAGGCTCACTTCATCCAGGTTTACGGTAAGTTTTGTACCCCACAGACTGATAAATACAACCACGCCTTT
>CAWCAN010000013.1:0-307592 GCA_963793615.1 uncultured Chloroflexia bacterium | reverse complement strand
GACGACTTTCATTTATACTTGATGGCGTTCGAAATTGGCAGAAATCTGAAAGCAGGGCTTGTCCATGAAGTCAAAGAAAAGAACCTATATCATTATCGGGGCAATAGCCATTGTCCTCGCAATTATCCTGATTATTTTCCTCTCAACTCGTACCCGTAATTCGCAGGCGACTGCTTTTCAAACCGTCCCGCTTTCACGGGGAGAACTGATTGCAATTGTTGGTGCAACGGGTTCCGTACATGCCAATCAAAGCACGATTTTGACCTGGAAAACCAGTGGCAGAATTGAAACCATAAATGTTCAGGTGGATGACACTGTCACGGCAAATACTGTTTTGGCAAAACTGGATTCCAATTCATTATCGCAATCTGTCATCCTTGCAGAAGCAGACCTGGTAGCCGCAAAAAGAGCCCTGGAAGAACTAAAAAATTCGGAAGTTGCCCAGGCAAATGCATTTCAAAATATGGTTAAAGCCCAAGAAGCAGTGGATGATGCCCGTGACGATTTGGAAAGTAAAAACTACGATCGGGCCAGCCAGGAAACGCTGGATATTGCCAGGGCAAACTTGGTCATTGCTGAAGATGCAGTGACCAAAGCAGAAGAAGCCTACGATCGGGTAGACAGTTTGGGTGAAGATGATCCCATCCGGGCAGAAGTATTCAGCCAGCTCGCCAAAGCAAAACAAAAACGCGATACCGCCCTCGCAAATTTAAACTGGCTGCTGGGGCTGCCGGATGAACAGGAACTCTCTACCGTCAATGCTGCATTGGATGTCGCCCTTGCAAACCTGGATGATGCGACCAGGGAGTGGGAGAGATTAAAAACGGTCCAGACCCGGATGACATCAAAGCGGCAGAAGCCCGCGTGGCTGCGCTTGAAGCAACAATCAATCAAATCCAAATTGCAGCACCTTTTAACGGCACAATCACCGACATTCAATCAAAACTTGGTGATGAAGTTACTCCAGGCACAGTTGCATTCCGAATCGACGATTTGAGCCGGATGCTGGTTGACGTTGAAATTCCTGAAGTGGACATCAACCGGGTGCAGGTAAATCAATCCGCAACGATTACTTTTGATGCCATTCAAACAAAGCAATATGAAGGCAAGGTGGTCGAAGTGGCACGGGTCGGTAACTCGGGTGAGGGTGTGGTGAATTTTACGGTCAAAGTAGAGTTGATCAACCCCGATGACCAGGTGCTGCCAGGAATGACGGCGGCTGTCAATATCATCGTAAATCAACTAAATGATGTGCTACTAATTCCCAATCGGGCTGTCAGGTTGCTTGAGGGCGAACGGGTAGTGTATGTCTTACGTGACAACCTGCCGGTTGTTGTCCCGATTAAGATTGGTGCATCTTCAGATACTTATAGCGAGCTTGCCGAGGGTGAAATTGCAGAAAATGAATTAATCATTCTCAATCCACCTACGGATATTTCTCGTGGCATGATGTTTGGACCGTAAAATGGATGATTGTGTAATTCAAGCCATAAAAATTGCTAAAGTCTATCAAATGGGTGAGGTGGAAGTAAACGCCTTGCGGGGAGTTTCCTTTTGTATTAACCGCGGTGAAGTTGTCGCCATCATGGGTCCATCCGGTTCAGGGAAATCCACCCTGATGAATCTTGCTCGGCTGTCTGGACCGTCCAACCAGTGGCGAATATATTTTGGATGGTGAAGCGGTTGCATCACCTTAATGACGACCAGCTTGCCAGTATCCGCAACCGAAAAGTTGGATTTGTTTTTCAAAGTTTCAATCTGCTTCCGCGGCCACCGCCCTGGCGAATGTGGAGCTGCCTTTACGATATGCCGGGTACGAAAGACAGGCAGGATCGCGCAGCCAGAAAGCGCTTGGAATCAGTTGGGTTGGCTGACCGGATAAACCACAAACCCACCGAACTTATCCGGCGGGCAGCAGCAGCGCGTGGCCATCGCCCGCGCACTGGTGAACGATCCGGCCATTTTGATGGCAGATGAACCAACCGGCAACCTCGATTCAGCAAGTCCGGCAAGGAGATTCATGGATTGATCCTGCAATCTGAACCAGGACCGTGGCACCACCATCATCATCGTCACCCATGATCCCAATGTTGCCGCTCAAACCCAGCGCATCATCCGTCTTATCGACGGTGGATACTGGAGGATAACTGATGAATCTCTGCCAGTCCATCCTCGAAGCGCTTGAAAGTCTGAACGCCAACAAATTACGTTCCGGCCTTACCATTCTTGGTATTGTCATTGGCGTTGCGGCTGTGATTGCCATGCTGGCGGTTGGTGCAGGGGCACAGGAAACCATCACCAGTTCCATCAGCGGAATTGGCAGCAACCTGCTCTTTGTTTTCTCTGGCAATTTCAGTGAAGAAGTCACGGAATGTTCAGCCCTTGACCATCGGGGATGCCGCAAGCCTTGCAGGACCCGTTTCAGGCACCTTCCATCGCAGGCGTTGCACCAGTCATCAGGGGAAGCGTTTCGCTCACCTTATGGCGGGAAAAACGCATCCACCAGCGTGGAGGGAGTCACCCCGGATTATGCGACGGTGCGCAATTATAACGTGACAGAAGGCGAATTCATCAACAGTGAACAAGTGCTAGGAAGAGCCTCGGTGGCATTATTGGGTCCAGATGTGGCCGAGAAGTTATTTGACAGCGCAGAATGGCATTGTGGGTGAAACCATCCGCATCGAAGGGCAGCCTTTCCGCGTCATCGGTGTTCTTGAATCAAAAGGCGGCGGTTCCTTTGGCAGCCAGGATGATATTGATCATGGTCCCATTTACAACTGCCCAATCCCGTCTTATCCGCAGAAATCGTGACCGGGTGGATGTGATCTATGTTGCAGGCTGTCAGTGCCGAAACTGTCAATCAAGCCAGCGATGAAATCGCCCAGATCCTGCGCAGCCGCCATCGCACCGCCATTGGGGCAGATGATTTCACCATTTTCAGCCAGCAGGATTTTGTGACACCGCCAAAACCATCACCGGTGTGTTTACCATTTTCCTTGGTGGTATCGCAGCCATTTCTTTGCTGGTTGGCGGCATTGGGATTATGAATATCATGCTGGTTTCTGTCACCGAGCGCACACGCGAAATCGGGCTGCGGAAAGCGTTGGGCGCACGAAAGCGGGATATCCTGATTCAATTCCTCACCGAATCGTCCCTGCTCAGTTTGTTTGGCGGATTGATAGGAATTGGTTTTGGATGGCTGATCGCTTTCGCAGTCGGGCGAATTGCAGCCGCCAACAACACCCCCTTTCTCCATCCATCAGTCTGAATGCCATTTTACTCGCGACCCTGTTTTCAACAGCAGTCGGTCTGTTCTTTGGTATTTACCCGGCCAACCGGGCCGCCAATCTTGAACCAGTAGAAGCCCTTCGGTACGAGTAACTCTTCAAGTTTATTCCGCACTAATACAATCTCCTTATTAACTGCATGCTGTAAATATGCCAGTATGCAGTTTTCTGCAATTTCAACATGGGGTACAATAATCTAAACAAAAATCCCAGATCATTTTATCAAGGAGATGAGATATGACTGCTTGGAAAATCTTGCTCACAGATGGGTTGGAAGAAAACGGGCAGGAAATCTTAAGAAAATCTGCACAGGTTTTTGATAAATCCGGTATTTCTGCAGAAGACTTATTAAAAGAGGTTGGCGACTACCATGCAATTATCGTGCGTGGTCGAACCAAAGTAATCCCTGCAGTATTTGACGCTGCCAAATCACTAAAAGTTGTTGGGCGGGCAGGTGTCGGTGTTGATAACATTGACCTGGCAGCAGCCAAACAACACGGAGTGACGGTCGTAAATTCTCCCATTGCAACAACCCTGGCAGTGGCTGAACTCGCCTTCGGCATGATGCTGGCATTGGTGCGCGAGATCCCTCGAGCAGATTCAGCCATGAAAGCCGGGAAATGGCTCAAAAAGGAATTGGAAGGTACCGAGCTGGCAGGCAAAACGCTGGGTGTCATTGGTTTTGGAAGAATTGGCAGTACGGTTGCCAAATTCGCCAAAGCATTTGATATGGAAGTTGTGGCATTTGATCCGTTGCTGGACAGTGCTGAAGTTGCCAGGCGGGGTGCAAAGCCTGTAACTTTTGATGAACTGCTGCAACAATCAGATTTTATTACCCTGCATATACCCCTTACCGCCGATTCCCGCAACCTGATCAACGCTGCTGCAATCGCAAAAATGAAACAAGGAGTGAGAATTGTCTGTGCTGCCCGTGGTGGTGTAATTGACGAAGAAGCCCTATTGCAGGGCTTGGAGAGCAACAAAATTGCAGCAGTTGCGCTGGATGTTTTCACTACTGAACCGCCAGGTGTAACAGCCCTGGTCTCTCACCCGCGGGTCATCAACACCCCGCATATTGGTGCGCAAACCATCGAAGCCCAACAAAGGGCAGCAGTCGACATTGCCACTGAAGTACTGGCAGCCCTGGAAGAAAAACCATTACGCTGGAAAGTAGCCTGAGTTAAGAAGGGAAAAAATATTATGAGCAAATTAGAAGTTTTAAAAAAGGAACTGGCAGAAATTTCTGACCTGTACTATACCCGCGCCGTTCTGGAATGGGACGCCCAGGTAAATATGCCGCGCGGCGGGGCTGAAGACCGTGGAGATTTGGTGGGTACTGTTGTTGGACTCATTTCCAAAAAACTTACCTCCGATGAAACAGCCAAAGCCCTGGAAGATGCTGAAAAAGAAATCGCTGGTCTCGATCCAGATAATGACGATGTTCGCATCGTCAAAACACTTCGGCGTGAATACGATAAACTGATGAAAGTTCCCGCCGACTGGATGAGCAAATTTGCCCGTCTCACCAGTGTTTCTGAAAATGCCTGGGAAGTGGCAAAGGAAAAATCAGATTTTTCACTTTTTAAACCGCATCTCAAGGAGATTGTGGAAAAAAGGCGCGAGTTTGCATCCTTCTTTGCGCCATACGATCATGTCTATGACCCGCTGTTAAATGAATTTGAGCCAGGGATGAAAACGGCTCAGGTAAAAGCAATTTTCGATGAGCTGAAACCAGAACAGGTGGCATTAGTAAAAGAAATCGCCTCCCGTCCCCAGGTGGATAACTCATTTCTGCTTAAGGATTATAACGAAAAGAAACAGTGGGATTTTGGAGTGGATGTTATCACCCGATTTGGGTACGATTGGAATCGCGGCCGGCAGGATAAATCTGTTCATCCGTTCACAATTACATTCGGACTGGATGATGTGCGCATCACCACAAAAATAGAAAAGAACTGGCCAGCCTCCGCCATGTTTGGCTCCATGCATGAATGCGGTCACGCCCTGTTCGAGCAAGGGGTGTCACCCGCTTTCCGCCGCTCCCTTATTGCGCTTAACATCTCGATGGCAGTTCATGAATCACAATCCCGCCTTTGGGAAAACCTGGTTGGACGATCTCTCCCATTCTGGAAGTTCTTCTATCCAAAATTGCAAAACATGTTTCCAGAGAATTTGGCGAATGTCAGTCTTGGTCAGTTCTACAAAGGTATTAACCTGGCTGAACCGTCACTCATTCGAACCGAAGCAGACGAGGCAACTTATAATCTGCACGTCATGCTGCGGATGGAACTTGAGATGGCATTAATGGAAGGCAGCCAGGATGTTGAAACCTTGCCTGATGCCTGGAATTCCCGTATGCAGGAATACCTGGGTCTTACACCTCCCAATGATGCCAAGGGTGTATTACAGGATGTACACTGGTCGAATGGCTATATTGGATATTTCCCCACCTACGCATTGGGTAACTTAATTTCAGCCATGTGGTGGGAAAAAATCCAGGTGGATATCCCCAATCTGGATTCCCAACTTGAAAATGGCAAATTTGAGGAACTGCTTGGCTGGCTTCGAAAGAATGTCCATACCTATGGCGGCAAGTATGAAGCCCAGGAACTCACTAAGAAGATAGTTGGCAGTCCTATTGACCCCAAACCGTATGTACGCTACCTTCATACGAAATTTGGTTCCATTTACGGTTTTTAGTATTTTTAATGAAGAGGTTGTCTCATAATTGTCACTCGTAGTAAGTCTTCAAACACACATTGTCAGGCAGTTAACACAATCCCTGATGAATATTCAGCACCACTTTCAAAACGGTTTTTTAACGAAGGTATAGTGTTTGAATAGGAAAAGCGAAGCGTGACCATTCATTGGGACAACCTCTTTGGTTATCTATTAGTTTTTTCATTACCCATCTATCAAAAAGCAAGATTAAGTGTAAAATGGATACATTCTTCATGAGGGGTGAATTCTATGGCTAAATTAATGTTTGTAGATGATGACGAGTTAACGTTAATGCTTATGGAAAAGACTGCAGACATTTTAGGTCATGAATCCATCATTTGCACAAATGCAACGCATGTGATGGAACTGGTAAATAAGAATAGACCTGATTTGATATTTGTAGACCTGGGATTACAGGAAATCGATGGATTAACGCTTACCGGTATGCTTAAATCCAATCCGGAAACTAAACAAATTCCTGTTGTAATTGTAACTGCCGGTCGCTCTGAAGAAGATGAAGAAATCTCCCTTGCAGCAGGTGCAAGTGGATTTCTCAATAAACCACTGCGCTTTGATGATTTAACCAATGCCATTGAAAAATTTATGCCCAAATAACCCGAAATTCTTTACTGACAGGCATACTGTTTGGATGGTATTCCTGGCAGTTGGAATTTTCATAACGATATTTCTCAATTCGTGCAATTTGGAAACACCTTCTTTATTGTATGCCACAGCCACAACAACACCCACAATTACCCTGACATCAACCGTAACAGAAACTTTGACACCTTCTCCGGTACCCAGTCAAACGCCAACGGAAACCATTACAATCTCTCCAACAATTGAACCCTCATTAACTCCAGTGCCAAGTGATACGGCAACAATCACCGATACGATCACCCCAGGACCTTCCCCAACCGCTTCCAGAACCGCAACCAATACACTTCTTCCATCCCGAACATTGGTTCCTTCGCGCACCCGCACAAATACATATACTCCCACGGTAACCAATACGCCAACCCCGCCTTCACCGGGATTAATGTTCCAGAAACCCGGTCCACTCTCCAAAATTAGCAGTCCAATAAACATGGAAGTGCTGGTCTCGCCAGGAGAGGATGGCTTTATTAATTTCACTTTACATGGCGAGGATGGCAGGTTAATCAGTCAACAGGTAGAAGATTATTCGAGTGCGATTGGTCGCAGATTCTGGATTTCGCCCAGCATGGATTTCCATATCAGCGGAGCTGCCGAAACCGCCCGCCTGACCGTGTTTACCCGCGACCTGGTCGGCAGAACCATTGCCCTCCATTCAGTTGACATCATTCTTATGGCTGTGGGAAAGGATGAAATAAATCCGCCGGTCGTTACACAAGACCCTTACCTGATTCGTTACCCGCAGCCTGCACAGGTCATCCAGGGTGGCGTGCTGGTTCTCAGCGGTCTGGCAAGACCGGTAAATACCAATCCGCTGATTTTCGAAATAATAGATGATTCAGGAAATCTTGTGGGCAGCACCCAGGTTACGATTGCCCCCCCATCAGGTAATCTCAGCCACATGCCATTTGTGGTCGAAATACCCTATTCGATCAATGCACCCACAGGTGCACGCCTGACAATCCGCCAGGAAAGCAATACCCGTATTCCAGGCACTGTTGCATTATCCAGTATGGTTGTGCTGCTTGAACCTTGATTAATAGGCGGCGATATTGCTGTAAAAAGCCGGGTCGGTGGGTGTTGCTCCAGAAGGATCCCAGACGTAAACATAATCCCCATCTTTTGCCCAATCAAACAACCAGTGGGAATCAATGATGGAAAGATTCACACACCCGTGCGATTGTGGATATCCAAAAACTGCCCGCCAGTAAGCACCGTGCAGCGCACGCGCCCCATCGTAGTACATTGTCCATGGAACGTCCGCCAGGAAATAATAATCGGATTTGTCAGCTTCAAATGCACCGGTCATTGTTTCTGTCTCTTTTTTTAAGTAAATCTTGTGCACACCCGGTTGTGTAAAATAGGGTTCTGCACCTGTTGCAATAAGTGTTGCAAAAACAAGCTGGTTGTTGTCATATACTGCCAGCGTTTGTTCATACAGATTCACTTCAATCCAGCGACCATTATCCACCCCTTCTGGGGGTGAAAAATTTACATCCACAATGCGGATATATCGCCGTTCGACCCATTCGTTTGCACCGGTCTTGTACCAGGTGGTGCCATCCATCTCCATGGTTTGATAAACCTGGACCAGGGTTTCACGGTAATACGTGAACGGCAACTCAGGTGACTGATAACCGGGTTCCATTCTCGGAATAGCCTGGTCGATAATCCAGCCAAAATCATTGCGAGGGTTGGCATGAAATACCAGTCCTGAGAATCGGCTGAAATCTCCTGGAGAGGCTCGCATCCATTCCCCACTCGCGAGCATGACGTAATGCCCGCCTTCTACATCCGTTCGTTGAATGTAGGAGACATAAACTGTTACACCTGGCTGTATAAAACGGGTGGGACTTTCGCCAGACACCGCGCCTTCCAGGGTAGGATATATTGCTGCTGGAGTTGCACTGTCGATATTAATTCTGGCAAATGCCATACCCAAATTCGCCAGGTCCTGGCTGGGATGTGAAGCAGGTAAATCAAGTTGAGGGTAGGGTATTCCCTGGGCAACAACTTCTGCTATGGTTTGGGAAGGTCCGGCAGGCAGACAATCCAGGTCTTGCTGCAAATAGATATCAGGAGGGCAAACGGTCTCGCCAAAAAATGGTTCTTCACCAGTAAATGCTACCGGAGCAGCATTTACACTGGCAACAGGTAACAGGTTAATTATTAATAAACTTAGAATGATTAAAATAGCACAACGCTTCTTCACAGGGTTTCCTCTGAAATATTCTTTTTAGCCCAAGACTAGGGCATTTCCAATTTTACCACTCCAAAATGCTCCATCAACGCTAGCCTCACCCTGGATTAATTTGCTATACTTCTGGAATACGCATGTTAGAATTGTTTGTGTGGCTATTCATCAATAATTGACAGTCAACTACCGCTTTGCTATAGCTAAAAACATTGAAACTTCATCCATTTTTAGAAAATACAAAAGGGATTTCCATGACTAAAACACGCACCGAATTGATGGTTGACCGGCTACAGGCGTTGCAGGTATCCTCGCCGGAAATCGTAGCCTCGATTATTGTAAGTGTAGATGGGTTGACTATAGCCTCAGCCTTACCGCAAAGCACTGAAGACGATCGTGTATCTGCCATGGCTGCTGCAATGCTTTCGCTGGGGGAAAGAATTGCATCCGAGCTTGGCAGAGGCTCACTTGAACAGGTATATATCAAAGGCTCCAGCGGTTATGTAATCTTAATGGCCATCGGTCAGGAAGCAGTGTTGACAGTACTTGCAGGGGAGAATGCCAAATTAGGACTCATTTTCCTCGACATGCGGCGGGCAGTAGATGATTTAATTAATTTGATTTAGCCAGTTTATAAAATTGGCATTGATCTGTCTGTTTATCACTTTGAAAGCCTATTCACCTATTTTCAAATGTTAGCATGCAACTTTATCAACAAGTGTGACCTCTGCGGGTATCATGGTACATCACTTATGCTTAAAGCAAATTAGCGAAGAATTACTAGCTTGTAAACTCATATGTTGTCAGATGAATTTAAGAAAAAGTCTATCCAGATTTAATGAGCGGGATGATAATAACGATGTCCAGAAATGGTCCCTTTGCACAGGGGGAAATACCTGTGATTTCAGGTAACCCATTCTTCAATATTCAGGCAGGTGTTGATTGAAAATAACCATAGTCATTCCAACTTATAACGAAGCAGAAAACCTCCCCAAGTTGGTGGATGCACTCTTTGCATTGCCGCTCGAAAACCTGAATATCCTCGTAGTGGATGATAACAGTCGTGATGGTACAGGCAGGATTGCCGAAGAATTGAACAAATCAACCCAGGGTAAAGTACAGGTACTGCATCGGGCTGGAAAATTGGGGTTGGGTTCCGCATATATTCAAGGGTTTCAACTCGCCATCCAAAAAGGTGCAGATTACATTGGTCAAATGGATGCCGACTTTTCGCATCCCCCGGAAAAAGTAGTGGAACTGGTTGCCGCACTTGAGAACTGTGATATTGCCCTGGGTTCCAGGTATGTTTCAGGGGGTAAACTGGATGAAGGCTGGCCATTTTGGCGAAAAGCTCTGTCGAGTTTTGGCAATTTTTATGCCCGCACCATTTTAAACATGCCACTACGCGATGTAACAGGTGGTTTTCGTTTATGGCGAAGGCAAACCCTGGAAGGCATGCCACTCCATCGCGTAAAATCCAATGGGTACGTTTTTCAAGTTGAAATGGGGTACATGGCACATTTACTGGGTTACCGGTTCAAGGAAATCCCCATTTATTTTGCCGATCGTCGGTGGGGTGAATCCAAAATGTCATTCCGCATCCAGGTTGAAGCAGCAGTTCGTACATGGAAATTGTTGGGGTTATACCGGGATTTGCGAAAAAAGAAATCCGATTAATCAATCCGAGCGCTGCGATATTCTTGTGTAAGGGTTGCCCATTCCGTGATGGTCAAAGTTTCTGCCCGTCTTCGGGCATCAATCTGCGTGGCAGATAGCAATGCTTCCACCCGCTCATTCTGCCAACCCAGCCCCCCGGCTAATGAATTTCGAATGGTTTTCCGCTTTTGACTGAATCCTGCTTTCGCCAATATAAAAAAATCATTCAGCGCATCTTCAGGAATTAGGGGTTGCGGAAATAGTTGGATCATCAATACGGTTGAATCTACCTTTGGCGCTGGATAAAAGGCTTCTGCGGGAATGCGGAATATCCGTTTGGGTTCACCAAACACCTGCACACTTAAACTGAGCAGGCTCATATCACCTGGCAGAGCACACACACGCTCTGCCACTTCCCGCTGGATGGTCAGGAAAATTCGTGAGGGTTTAATGGGTGCTTCCAAAAGTTTTCGGATGATGGCAGAGGTAATGTAGTATGGAA
This sequence comes from uncultured Chloroflexia bacterium, assembly GCA_963793615.1. Classification (GTDB taxonomy): domain Bacteria; phylum Chloroflexota; class Anaerolineae; order Anaerolineales; family Anaerolineaceae; genus UBA4782. The sequence goes on along the minus strand of CAWCAN010000013.1, from coordinate 296,578 downwards.
TATTTGCAACCACCAGGTAACCTGGAGCCAGGTTCAATTCTTCCATCCTTACCTCCAGAATATCTCCCTGGACAACCTGTAAATTCGCAAAATCGTTCAATTCCTCTTGCACAATGCTGGCAAGTTTTCTATCCAATTCAACTGCAATGACCCTGCCGGCACTGGCAGCCAGGTACCGGGTTAAATTACCCAAACCGGAACCAATTTCCAAAACTACTGAATCAGAATTCAATCTGTGCAGCCTCAACAATTTTTTGCAAATAGGTGTCACTGACCAGGAAATTTTGACCCAAACTTTTACGGGGGGATATGTCGTACCGTTTCAGTAGTTGGTGGACCGACGGATGGTTCAGGGTCATGGTAATATCCAGGGAACGTTTGCAGGTACAGGGGTGAGAAAATAGAGCATAACAGTTTGGTGCCAGGATTCATACTCTGCATCAGTAAATCCCAGGTCAATCCAATCTCTGCCAGGGATCTCCACCTCCAGTATCCGCAATGGTAGCAGGACCGTAACCTGGTACGTATACCGATTGCCCCGCCAGCAGGTTATACCAGGAACGGATCACACCAATTACCCCGCGTTGTACAGGAAGACCCAGGGATGTCCCATAGAAACACTTGCCTACAACACCACTTTTACAGGGTGCATATGAAGTTGCATAGACAGGTATTGCCCGCCAGTATTCAATCACCCCACCCGGTGTATCCAGTGTGCGGATGACAATTTTGGTACCATACCCGATTTTTTGCGTTTTTGGTTCAACTGCAACCCATTCACCTTCAGTGTTCCGGCTGACTTCCTCGCCATTTTCATATCTCACCCGGATGCGGGAAACCTGCAAGCCAAATGCCCCGGGATCAACAATGCTGGTTTGATCCAATTCTGTATTGGGATCTTCGACATATTCCTTTGAAAATGGCAGCACTTCCTGCTCCAAAATCACTTCCTCGTTTACCCTTACTATTTGAATTTCTCCATTTTCCGGAATCGGAGCATTTTCCTCCGGGATGGTGTAATCGAGACCGGACAAGGCGAGATGCGCCTGAGCCAATGCTTCGCCCACACTTGCCGCGGATGTACGACTCGTCAATTCCTGTTCCCCAATGAGAAATTTAACTGGATTACCAGATGCAATCGACACCGTGGTATCTTCTGTGAGCATGGTATTTGTATCGCTGCCAATGAAATCAGATTGTTGCAAGTGGAATCCGGCATCCCATAATGCTTCAGTCAGGCTTGCAGCCGATGAGGATAACGAATTCTGTACTCCATCAACAACCATATTAACCTGCACAGCCCGACGATTAAGTAAAGAATATGACTGGGAAGGCGGCAAGGTTGAATCGAATGCAACCGGTTGACCATTCCATATAATTCGGTCTCCAGGGAATAGTGCAACCCCTGCATTGAATAATAAATTTGCCGGAATTCTTTCTGGAGAAACAGACTGATGAATGTATGGTACGAAGGCAATTCCAACCGAAACTGGAACCGAACGATCTAATTGGATAACATCATTCCATCCCACCAGGTGGGATTTTGAAGGTCGTAATCGATCAGATTCCCTTACCTCAATACCATTTTGACGAAGCACACCACCTGCAGTCAGTGAACGGGTGGATACAGTAACAGGTATACCATCAAGAATAACCGTGACAGGTCTGAGTAATCCCAGCCAGATAAATATTACCCCCAAAGCCATTAAGCCAGCGACAATCCACTTACGATTTCGGAATAACATAGGCGTATTGTACCAATAAAAAAGACCGGATTATTTACCGGTCTTGGGGGTGGTGCCGAGGAACAGGATCGAACTGTTGACACCGCAATTTTCAGTCGCGTGCTCTACCAACTGAGCTACCTCGGCACTGCTTTCAAAGTGTCAGGATTTTACTCGGATGAAGCGACACTGTCAAGGAAAAGGTCAGGTTCCAGGTGTTTTTACCCTTCCTCTGCGATTTGAGCTGCTCGCAAAGTATTTTGAAGCAGCATGGCAATTGTCATGGGTCCAACCCCACCAGGTACTGGTGTGATTGCACCTGCAACCTCTTTCACTTCATCAAATGCAACATCCCCGACCAGGCGATAACCTTTGGGTTTGGTAGCGTCCTCAACCCGATTGACTCCAACATCAATAACAACTGCTCCTGGTTTCACCCAACTACCCTTCACCATCTCCGGACGTCCCACTGCAGCAACCAGAACATCTGCACCACGCACGATATCAGGCAGATTCTTGCTTCGCGAATGGCAAATGGTGACTGTGGCATTTGCTCTTACAAGCAGTAATGCGACCGGCATTCCAACGATATTGGACCGTCCCAACACCACGGCATTCACACCTTCCAGCGTTGAGGTGTGTTGCGCCAATAAAAGCATGACACCTGAAGGGGTGCACGGAACAAATAATGGGTCGCGCCCTTTTTGCGCCAGTCGCCCAATATTGATGGGGTGGAAGCCGTCTACATCTTTTTCAATGCGGATGGAGCGCAGCACTTTCTCTTCATCCAGACCAGCAGGTAATGGTAATTGCACTAATATTCCATTTACCTTTGGGTCTGCATTTAACTTTGCAACTAATGCTTCCAATTCGGATTGAGATACATCTGCCGGTAATACATGTCCAAATGATTTAATTCCGACCTGGTTGCATGCCTTTTGTTTGGAACGCACATATACCTGTGAAGCAGGATTTTCTCCAACCAGAACAGTCGCCAGCCCTGGTGGGGTGTGCCCAGCAGCAACCCATGCTTTCACTTCTTCCGCCACACTGGCTCGAAGGTTTTCTGCAGCAGCAACACCATCAATTATTTCAGCAGTCATGATTCTCTCCTTGATAAAATATCTGTAAATATTGTAGCATAAACAAAAACTTCTTTATTTTCTCTGAATTTGCACGGAATGTGCATCATCTTTTTTTACGCTATAATTCAATCTTTGGAGGATGCATGAGTAAAATTTGTGTCATTGGAACCGGATATGTGGGTTTGGTAACTGGAACTTGTTTTGCTGACCTGGGAAACCGGGTGATTTGCCTGGATGTGGATAAAACCAGAATTGAAAAAGTAAAACAAGGCATCATGCCCATTTATGAGCCGGGTTTGGAACAACTGGTAGCCCAAAACACCAAGTCAGGTCGATTAAGTTTTTCCACTGATTACCAGGAAGCATTGCACGAAGCCGATTTTGCCTTTATTGCGGTGGGTACACCATCAGGTGTTGACGGTGAAGCAGACCTGCAATACGTTCGGCAGGCAGCAGAGCAGATTGCCGATCTGGTTGACCATCCGATCGTCGTGGTAAACAAATCAACAGTGCCAGTCGGCACTGGAGACTGGGTGACCGATATCATTAAGAAGCGCAGGAATGGCCGCGAACTGGATTTTCATGTGGTCTCCAACCCCGAATTCCTGCGTGAAGGATCTGCCATTAATGACTTTATGTTTCCCGACCGGGTAGTGCTCGGTTCCACCCATCGCGAATCCGCCAGCCAGGCTTCCCTGTTATATACACCGCTGCGCTGCCCGGTATTGATTACCGACTTGCGCACCGCAGAAATGATTAAGTACGCATCCAATGCATTCCTGGCAACCCGCATCTCTTTTATCAATGAAATTGCCAACATGTGCGAAGAATTGGGGGCAGATGTTACCGAAGTTGCCCGGGGAATGGGTTTGGATAAACGTATCGGTCACGCATTTCTGGATGCCGGTCTGGGCTGGGGTGGAAGTTGCTTCCCCAAGGATGTAAAAGCACTGGCTCATATGGCTGTTTTGCATGGTACCCAACCGCAGTTATTGCAGGCTGTAATGGACATCAACCGCAATCAGCGCCGCAGGGCAGTCTTAAAGCTTCGCAAAGCCCTGGGCGGGTTATCAGATAAAACCATTGGAATTCTTGGATTATCCTTCAAACCCAATACGGATGATATTCGCGAAGCACCTGCACTTGAAATCGTTCACCTGCTGATTAACGAAGGAGCCATTATTCGGGCTTATGACCCTCAAGCCATGGCTGGTGTGGCGAAAATCATGCCTACAATCAAACTTTGTGAAGACCCCTACCAGGTTGCTGAAGGTGCAGATGCACTTGGTGCTCGCAACAGAATGGAACGAATTCAAGCAGATTGATTTTGAACGCATTCACCAATTAATGAATCACCTGATTATTCTGGATGGCAGAAATCTTTGGGATCCAGAAATTTTACGCGGCATGGGATTTACCTATTTTGGAATAGGTCGGGGTACAACCGCAACAAGCGAAAACGCAGGATAATCACACGTGATATAATCGCTGACAAGATGTTCCGGCAATGAGCATTGGATGGAGGAATGGAATGGAAATTACCACTACCCCTTATAAACATTGTGACCTTGTAAAGGTTTCTGGTCGTATTGACAGTGCCACCTCTCAGAAATTTGGACAGGTATTGGACGATATCATTGCAAGTGGTCGATTTAAAGTTGTAATTGATATGAGCCAGTTGGAATTTATCTCCAGCGCAGGTCTGCGTGAATTAATCACCACCCAAAAAGTATGTAAAAGATACAACCGGGGTGAAGTAATTCTGGCAATGGTTCCAGAAAAAATCTATTATGCACTTGACCTGGCTGGTTTTACCAAGCTTTTTCACATCACAGATGATGTGTTGAGCGCCGTGGGTAACGTTTAACCAGCGTCAATGTATGAAAACAGTGACCTTTCCTGGTCGCTATGAAAGTCTGGCGGAAATTGCAAAATATGTGCGCCAGGCAGCCCAGCAGGCTGACTTAGACAGTCTCGCGCAATATCAGGTTGAAACTTCAGTTGACGAAGCCTGTACCAATATAATTGAATATGCATACCAGGGTGAAAATAAAGGTGAAATAGACTGCACCTGTGTGGTCACCCCCGGGGAACTCACCGTGATTCTTGTGGATCACGGTAAACCTTTTAATCCTGACGAAATACCCGAACCGGATATTGACGCCCCGCTGGAGGATCGTCAAACCCAGGGATTGGGATTGTATATCATGCGCCAGTGGATGGATGAAATCCATTTCGAATTTACCGCCGATTGTGGAAACCAGCTGCGGATGGTAAAACGCGTGGAGAAGAAACCTTGTTAAAACCTGTTATTTCAACAAGGACTTCAGACTGGAATAAATTACTCCGCCTTGGGGAACGGCTGCTAAAACAGCCTGATTCTGCGCGTCAGTGCCAGGCGATTGTTGCCCACTTACAGCGCCGATACCCGGTAAATGCCCGCATCTGGTTATCCCCACCGTATTACCCTCTGCCAGGTGAACCACCTGTTCCATTAACAACCGACGAGGCTGTTCCCGAACTGGTAAAGCGTTCGATAAGTGAAAAATCTGCATATGCCTGCTTGGGTTCCAGCGTTCAACCGCTCACAAGTAAAACTTCCCAGCCAGCCGATTGCTGGGTGCTCCCGATGATTGCCCAGGATTCATTATTAGGGGTGATGTGGCTTCAATTTTCAAAACCTGAAACTATCATCAGCGACACACTCACCTACCTCGAAGCCCTGGCAGCGTTTTCAGCCTTGACACTCCAGGTAACCCGCCAGGCTGTATTGAAAAATTGGCGTTTTGAACAGTTATCATTGGTAAGCACGGTAAGCAACCAAATTGCCAATGTACAGGACCTGGATGAATTGTGTAACCGTGTAATTCGATTAATCCAAAAAACATTCCATTATTATTTTGTTGCAATATTTACCGCAGAACCACATGCGCAAATACCTTCGTTTTCGGGCATCCACAAAAACCCATAAAGATGCAGACCATCCCATGTACAGTGTCCAATTCGGTGAAGGGATTGTAGGAAATGTCGCCGAAACGGGAATTGAATTTCATGCTCCTGATGTTCAGAAAGAAGAACAATTTCGATACATTGATTACCTGCCGGAAACTCGTTCTGAAATCGCCCTGCCCTTGCGTGTCGAAAATCGCATACTGGGTGTGCTGGATGTTCAAAGCAACCGACCGGATGCCTTTCATGAAATTGACCTGATTGTCTTGCGGGCATTGGCAGATAATATCGCCCTGGCAGTGGAAGGGGCTTATCTTTATGGCAGGTTGGAAAAACGCGCTGAACAGATGTCTGCTGTATTTGAAGTCAGTCGCGGCAATCACCTCCATCCTGGAACTTGAACCACTGCTTGAGCAGGTGGTGGAGCTCATTCACAAACACTTTGATTTTCCATATGTACATATTTTTACTGTGCATGGCGGTCGCGGGAAAATTTTCTATCGTGCTGGCAGTGGTGCACGCAGTTCAGGCATGCGCGATTTGGACTTCTCGTATGATATAGATGATGATTGCGGCATAATTCCGTGGGCAGTGCAGGAAGTCAGATCGATTGTTGTAAACGATATTGAGATTGAAGATCGTTATCGGCCATCACCGCTTCCACCAGACAATACCCGATCTGAAATGGCAGTTCCGCTTGCCTTTGCTGGTGATGTTTTGGGAGTACTGGATATTCAAAGCGATATCCCTGGCGCTTTCGATGACGATGACCGCGCCATTATTGAAGCCCTGGGTGCCAGCATCGCAATTGCCATCCGCAATGCCAACCTGTATCGCGCCGAGCAATGGCGGCGGGAAGTGGCTGATAGTTTTCGCGATGTTGCGAACCTGATTTCATCAAATATCATGCTCGAGCAATTGCTGGATACCATCCTCACGCAATTGGAGCACAGTTTACCCTGTGAAGCATCTGCCATCTGGCTGATTGAGAATGATCCACCAAACCTGGAATCACAAACCGGGTTGCGCCTGGCTGCATCCCATGGAGTATCAGAAGTGGATATCCATAATGCTCTTCAGGATGACGAATCGGTTAGAAGCTGGCTGCAGCTTGCTGCCCAATCCAACGAACCGCTCATCCGCAAACCCGAAGACCCGTATGGTCCGCTTGGAAAAGCATTGGGATATGCTGCTGATTACTCGTCCATTGCTGCACCTTTGCGGGCAGGTGAAGGTATGCTCGGATTTTTAACCCTGGCGCACCATACAACGGGTAGATATGGTTCTGAAGCAACTCTGCTCACCTCAACCTTTGCCAGTTATGCTGCGGTTGCAATTCAAAATGCGCGCTTCTTTGGCAGTGCCCAGGACCAGGCCTGGATTTCCACGGTTCTCCTGCAGGTGGCTTCTGCCAGCCAAACTGCAGCCAATCCTGATGAACTGTTTAATACCATTGCCCGCTTGACACCACTATTAGTTGGCATTAAAAAGTGCGCTTTCTTTTTATATGATGAAACCACCCAGAGGTATATTTTAAAATCCTGGTACGGGATAGAAATTCCAGGTGACAGCTTCTCGGTCGAAGCGAAACAAAGCCTGGCATTTCTCGAAATGCAGGCTCGCATGGAACCGATTTTCCTGCAGGACCTGACGCTCGAAATATCCCTGCCATATAAACCCACTCACCTCAGGGAAACAATGATTCTGTTTCCACTGGCAGCGCATGGAATCGTTTTGGGTGCCATGCTGGTTATCCATGAACCATCCGGACAAAAACTTGCAGAACAGGCGTTTAATGATGAAAAACTTGCCATTCTGCAGGGAATATCGCGCCAATCTGCCACTATTCTGGAAAACTTGCTGCTAATTGAAGCCCGCAACCAGGAGAGTTATGTAACAGCCGTATTATTACAGGTAGCCCAGGCAGTTGTAAGCCAGAATGACCTAATGGATATCCTGGAAACCATCATTCAACTCATGCCGATCCTGGTGGGAATTGATATCAGTGTCATTTATCTCTGGGACGAAAGTTCCTACCGGTATTTACCAGTCAAAGCATCCGCAGTAAAGACGGAATGGGCTGCAAAATTAATGGAACAGTCCTATTGCGCCGGAGAGAACCTCCTGCTTGATCAAGTGAGACTTTCCGACCAGCCACTCTTTTGTCCTTTGCCAGAAACGGATGTCAGCCTGGATGAATGGCAGCATTATGTTTGTCAGAAAATGGATGAACCTGAATGCGAAACCAAGCTTCTGGATCAGCCGTATTTCCTGGGTTTTCCATTATCCATCAAGGGAGAATTTTACGGTGTGCTGGTTGCCAAAGAACGCCAGGCATCGCCCGCATTTCGTGAAAAAAGGTTGGAAATCATCCAGGGAATCGCCCAGCAGATTTCACTTGCCATTCAAAATGAGCATTTTAATCGGGAGCGTGTAAACCAGGAACGGGTAAATGGTGAGATTCAGGTTAGCCCGCAGAATTCAGGAAAATTTCCTGCCTGAAACGCTGCCACAACTTCAAGACTGGTCGCTGTCAATTCGCTGGAAAACCGCCCGTGAAGTGGGGGGTGATTTTTATGACATGTACCAGTTATCCGATGGAAGATTGGTTCTGGTAATTGCAGATGTCTCTGATAAAGGTATGCCTGCTGCATTATATATGACGGTCTCACGCACATTGATTCGAAGTTATGCAGCATGAGATGCGCACACCTGCCCAAATTCTGCAAAAAGTAAACGACCAGTTAACCTCGGAACGTAAATCTGCGATGTTTGTAACTGCGGTAGTTGCATTGCTTAACCCTGAAGATGGAACACTGGTATGCGCCAATGCCGGGCATAATCCTCCCATGATATTGCGCAATAAAAAAGGAAAAGTGGAGAGGATTCCGCATGGCGGCATTGCTTTGGGTGTTACCGAAGACTGCCAGCTGAAAGATTATTCCACCACCCTTGCCCCAGGTGACAGCTTTTTGCTGTACACCGACGGATTGACGGAAGCAAATTCGCCAAATGGGGAAATATTTGGGGAAGACCGATTAACATCCATCTTAAGACGCTTAATAAATATCCAGCAGGTGACCTGCTGGATAAAATTGAAAATGAGATTTATACGTTCTGCTTGGACGAGCCAGCCTCAGATGATTTGACAATGGTTGCTGTTGCCAGGAATCTGCCAGATCCCTCAATCACCAAAGAATAAAACCTGCCAGATTTCCCAGTTTTCCACGACCACCGTTGTTGGTGTTGGAACTGGTGTTGGGTTTGGTTTGGCACCTTTTGGAGGGATGGGGATAATGACCACATCTCCCGGCTTTGCCATGTGACCCTGCTCACGAGCCCATTCATCCACGGCTTTCTCGGATTGGGCATAGGCAATTTTTTCTTTCAATCGGAGGTTTTCTTCCACTGCATGGTCATATTGTGCCTGGGCAACTTCAAGCTGACTTTTCAGGCGAAACAATTCTGCCAATCGGGTGTTCATGTCCATCATCAGTAAGCCAACCACTATCAAAACACCCACAAGAAGTATTTGCTTCTTTTCGATTTTTGGACGTTTTTTATCCATATGCATATCTTACACGAAACTGATTCAGGGTGCAAGCCTTTGAAATCGGTCGAAAGAGGAGATTTAGCAATAAAATAACCCGCAATGGATATTGCGGGTCAGTGCCGAAGGAGGGATTTGAACCCTCATGAGAGTAATCCCACTACGCCCTGAACGTAGCGCGTCTGCCAATTCCGCCACTTCGGCTAACAGAAAGTATTGTATCGAATTTTAGCAGTTTGTCAATGAAAACACCCTCGTGAATGGGGAGTTCATCATTATCGGGTATAATTCAATTATCTATGCGCAATCTACTTCGTTTGACATTCTCTTTCGCAGAGGCTAAAATGAATATAGTCTCTCATTTTCTGCAGGAAAACTAATTCGCATGAGCAATTGGAAGAATAAAATCGTCATCGGGTTGACGGGTAATATCGGTACCGGGAAAAGCGTGGTCCGTAAAATGCTCGAACAACTTGGCGCATATGGCATTGATGCCGATGCGCTTGCTCATCGGGCAATGGCGCCAGGAGCACCCGGATACAAATCAGTCATTCATACTTTTGGCTACTGGATTGTCGAATCGGACGGTTCAATTAATCGCGACCGCCTGGGCAAAGTAGTATTTGCAGACAAAAATGCATTACTTGCATTGGAGCAAATCTTACATCCGCTGGTTGAACAGGCTATTGACCTGCTGATAACCCGCTCCAGGCAGCCTGTGATTGTGATTGAGGCAATAAAGTTACTGGAATCCGGTTTGGTAGAAAAATGTGACAGTATCTGGGTTACAGAGGTTGCTCAGGATGTGCAATTGCAGCGACTTATCCAAAGTCGGGGTATGAAGGCTTCAGATGCACGTCAGCGAATCCAAGCCCAATCCCAACAATCTGAGAAGATTAAGGTTGCGGATATCGTCATCAATAATTCAGGCTCATTTACCGACACCTATCAGCAGGTGGTTGCAGCCTGGAAGCGGTTCATCCCTTCTGCCTATCTGGGTACCCGATTTCTTCCCACCCTGCCGAATTATGATGCCACCTCAAATCAACTGCTGGTTGTACGGGCTAAGCCAGCCCATGCCAATCTGATCGCTGAATTATTTAATCGATATGCATTGCATCCCCAAATTATGACTACTGAGAAAGTCATGGCAGCCTTTGGAGAAAAAGCCTTTTTCCTGCTATTAGCACGACAAAAAGCCATGGGATTGTTGGGTTGGAAAGTGGAAAACCTGGTTGCCTGTACCACGGAAATCGGATTGGATAGTACAATTCCTGCAACCCAGGCTGTGGGAGTATTGCTCGAAGAAATGGAAAAAGCCTCGCGGGAATTACAGTGTGAAGCCTCCCTGGTTTCTGTTCCGGAATCCCTGGCAAAAATTGATGGGGTATGGGAACGCATGGGTTACCGGGTATGCACACCAGAAACCCTGGCATTTCCTGCCTGGAAAGAAGCAGCCAGTGAATGTGCAGCACCGGGTGCAAAATTATTTTTTAAACAATTGAGAATGGATCGTGTGTTACGACCAATTTAGGATACCGTGCCTGAGATTCTGAACGAATTCCTTTTTCTATTCCAGCGCTTGAATTGGTTAAGCTTGATTGACCTGTTCCTGGTTACGGCTATCTTTTTTACTATTTTAATTGCAGTCCGAGAAACCCAGGCAATGGTATTGATGCGGGGTGTCATTTTCCTGGTTATTTTGCTTAGTTTACTGACCAGCCTGGTAAACCTGCCTGCATTTTCCTGGTTAATTCGCACCACCCTGCCTGCATTGCTATTGGCAATTCCGGTTATTTTTGCACCGGAATTACGCCGGGCAATGGAACGCCTGGGTCGGGCTGGTATTGGCAATATCTTCATGCGGCAGGAAAGGCTGAACCAACAGCTCATTCAGCAAACGATACGCGCCATTGTGACCGCTGCTGCCCGCCTCTCAGCCCGCCAGCACGGTGCACTGATTGTCATGCAGCGAATCGACAATCTGAGCGAATATGTGCGTACCGGTGTCAAGATGGATGCTGGTGTAACACCTGAATTGTTGCTGCAGGTTTTTTACCCCAATACCCCGCTGCATGATGGTGCAGTTATCATTTCCAACAACCGATTAACCGCCGCGGCTTGTGTAATGCCGCTTTCCTCAAGCGGTATCCTTAACCGCTCGCCAGAACGCCAGATGGGATTGCGTCACAGGGCTGCCCTGGGTATTTCTGAAGCCAGTGATGCCATCGCCCTGGTTGTTTCCGAAGAAACAGGTTCCATATCGATTTCTCATTCCGGAAGAATGATTCGCCGATTGGATAGTGAACGGCTGGAAAATATTTTAATGGCATTTTACAGCCCGGATCAATCCGGTACCTCGCCCCAATTTCTTACCCGCTTTATCAACACCATAAAAACCAAGGGAAAGATGGAGGACTAAGTGGAAGTGCTGCGCAGCATCTGGAAAAATTTACCTACTTTCTTGCTGGCATTTGCACTTTCCATTGCCATCTGGGTCTCTGCGGTTACAGAAAATGACCCAACCGAAGAGCGCATCTATTCCCAACCGGTTATCATTGAACTTATCGGACAGGATCCCAGTCTGGTGCTCACCAATAACCCGGAAGAACAACTATCCATCACCATGCGTGCTCCCAGTTCGGTTTGGGAACGGATAACTCGTGAAGCGGTTCCGGTTCGGGCAGTTGTAGACCTTTCAGGATTGAAGCCAGGCACACACATACTGCCAGTTCAAGTACAGGTTGGCATCAGACCGATTGAAATCGTTTCCTATTCTCCATCCACAATCGAAGCCTCTTTGGAGGTCCTCTCCAATCAATCTTTCCCTATCCAGATAACCCAGCGGGGTGACCCGGGTGTGGGATTTGAAGCATCGCTGCCAGTCATTGATCCATCAGTAGCAAATGTGAGCGGACCTGAAAGCCTTGTAAAACGTGTTGTCCCAGATTCGAGCGGTACTGGACTTAAATAACACCACTGAATCCATTACCCGCAGTCTTAATTTGCAGGCACTGGATGCAAATGAAAGTGTAATTACCGGTTTAACCATCACTCCGGACAAGGTCGATGTGAATGTGGCAATTAACCAAAGAGGTGGATATCGGAATGTGGTTGTCAAGGTGGTGGTAAATGGGGTTGTTGCGCCCGGATACAGGGTTACCAACATTTCCGTTTTTCCATCTGCAATAACCGTATATTCATCCGATCCACGCCTGGTCGATGAATTACCCGGTTATGTGGAAACCGCTTCGCTGGATTTAACAGGTGGGAAAGATGACATTGATGCCAATTTGCCCCTTGTTTTACCAGCAGGTGTATCAGTTGTTGGAGACCAATTGGTAGAAGTGCAGGTTGGAATTGCCGCCATTGAAGGCAGTTTAACCTTCGAAAACATGCGTATCACCATCATCGGATTAAAGAATGGACTGCAGGCTACCATATCTCCGGACCAGGTGGATGTGATTGTTTCAGGTCCATTGCCTGAACTCGAAAAATTAACCACTCAAAATATCCAGATTATTCTGGATTTGAGTGATGAAACCGTTGGAAAGATTAATCGTACACCTCGTGTGGAATTCCCCAGTACGGATATCCGGCTGGAATCTTTATTACCCTCCTCCATTGAGGTCACGATCACCAAGGCTGGGGCAACCCAGCCAGCACCAACGCCAACCCCGTAGGATTTGATACTATGACCAAACCAATAGTTGCCCTGGTAGGCCGACCCAATGTCGGTAAAAGTACGTTTTTCAATCGCCTTGCGGGTGAACCTCTCGCAATCGTAGATGACACTCCGGGTACCACGCGTGATCGTATCTTTGCTGATGCAGAATGGAGCGGTCGGGAATTCCTCATTATTGATACTGGCGGCATTGATCCATCTACGGGCGGAAAAGAACCCTTATCCATCGGCTCTGCTGATTTCATTAAAGAAATTCGTACCCAGGCTGAGATAGCCGTGGAAGAAGCCGATATCGTACTGCTGATTACCGATGCCATGTCCGGTGTTACCCCGGCAGATGTCGAGGTTGCCCGAATTTTACGGAAAAGTCAAAAACTTGTGGATGGCAAAGAAACACCCCCTGTACTCTTGGTGGTGAATAAAGCCGATAATCCCGAAACACGTGCTAACGCCTTGCAGTTCTATGAGCTTGGTTTGGGTGAACCCTATCCCATTTCATCCCTGCATGGAACTGGAACGGGTGATTTGCTGGATGCACTTGTGAATACCTTTGCACCGGACGTGGAAAGCGAACCGGATGAATTGGCGAAATTTGCTATTGTCGGGAAACCCAATGTTGGCAAATCCAGTCTCTTAAACCGATTGTATGGCGAAGAAAGGGCTATCGTCAGCCCAATACCCGGTACCACGCGTGATGCCATTGATACCAAAATGGCGTTTCAAGATTTTCCCATCACCCTGATTGATACGGCAGGAATCCGCCGCAGAGGCAAAATTGATCCGGGTGTGGAAAAATACAGTGTTCTGCGCTCCATGCGAGCCATTGAACGATGCGATGTAGCCCTGTTGGTGATTGATGCCACATCGGGAATCAGCGCACAGGATACCCATATTGCCGGTTATATCCTCGAATCCTGGAAAAGTACCGTAGTGCTGGTGAATAAATGGGATGCGATAGAAAAAGATACATTCACTATAAACTCTTATACCGAGAAAATTCAACAGGAACTCAACTTTATGAGTTATGTTCCCATACTCTTCATTTCAGCCAAGACCGGTCAGCGGGTGAACCAGGTGCTTCCGCTTGCACTTAAAGTCCAGGAAGAGCGATTATTGCGGTTGACGACCGGACAGCTCAACCGGATACTGCAAAAAGCCCAGGATGAGCACCCTGCCACATCCAGTTCAGGGCGGTCCCTGCGGTTATATTATGGCACACAGGTACGAAGCGACCCGCCGACTTTTATGATTTATGTAAATGACCCCAAGCTGGCGCATTTTAGCTATCTGCGTTACCTGGAAAACAGCCTTAGAAAAGAATATCCATTCACCGGGACACCCATTCGGATTGTACTGAAACCCAGGCGTTAATCCAGTCCGAAAGAAGACTCACCCATTCCATCCCCCATATTCGGTTCACCCAAATCGGGTAGTTCCTGCTCGATCTGATCAGGGCTTTGACCCTTTTCCAGGCGTGATACCACTTCATCAAATTCAGGACCCATATCTTCACCAACTTCCCCCTTCATTTGCCGCATCATTCTGCCCAATGCTTTGGGATCATCTTCGAGACCATCCAATTGGTCAGGATCACCAAATTGAGCCATTCGGCTTTCGTCTGAACGTAATACCCGAATTCTGCCAATGCGGCGCTGCACTTTCTCACTTTTACATTGCGGGCAAATCACCTGCTTTGTGCCATATTCGCTATACGACAGGAAATATGGAAAAGCGGGTTTTACACGATGTGCAGCGGTAATCATAATTGGGCACAGGTCCTCCAACAACATCCAGTTGTTATCAATTATAATCAAACTTATTCAGCGATAAAGCGAAAAAATGATGACTGAAAATAACGATGAGCAAATTTCGATAGATTTCAATCTGCCAACACCCCAACCTCTGCTGGTTGTGATTTCCGGCCTTTCTGGTGTGGGAAAAGATGCGGTCATGAATGCGTTAAAAGTTTGCTATCCGCAAGCCCATTACGTGGTTACCTGTACCGACCGTGCCCCCAGACCGGGCGAAGTGGATGGTGTAGATTATTTCTTTGTCACCACGGAAGAATTTAAACGCATGATTCGTGATGATGAATTAATAGAATACTCCAATGTTTATGAGCAGCATAAAGGTGGAAAGAAAAAACAGGTGTTTGATGCCCTGGCTCAGGGAAAAGATGTCATCATGCGCCTGGATGTACAGGGCGCAGAAAAAATCAAAGCACAATTCCCGAATGCGTTATTGATATTTGTCTCTCCAGCCACAGATGATGAATGGCGAAGCCGTTTATTAAGACGCAAGACTGACACGCCTGAACAGATCAAGGTTCGTTTTGAAACTGCCCGGGTTGAAATGGAAAAAATGGCATTATTTGATTACGTTGTAATAAATGCTGACAACAAATTGGAAGATGCTGTTAATGACATTGTTGCCATCTTCAAGGCAGAGCACTGCCGTATTCACCAACGAAAGATTATTTAATGAACGGGTATCAATCTTCTTTACCGGTAGAACCAGTCAACGACCAGGAACCTCCGCAATCTCCAATCCAGGTTCAGATTCAATTGCCCCAGGTGAAACCTGTCGTTTCCTACATCCTGGTAGGAATCACGGTTTTCTTTTTTATCCTGCAGCTAATCAGTAAAGCCCTGTATGGTGGTGCCGATTATCCTGCAGCACTTGGCGCAAAAGTTAACCAGTTTATTGAAGCAGGTGAAATCTGGCGGCTGGTTACCCCGGTTTTCTTTCATGGTTCCATCCTGCACATCATTTTAAATATGTATGCCTTGATAATCCTTGGTCCAGGATTGGAACGATTTTATGGACATTTCCGGTTCACCCTGCTGTATTTCTGCGGAGCATTAACCGGGAATGTCGCTTCTTATTTGATGTCACCCAATATTTCTTTGGGTGCTTCCACTGCGATTTTTGCATTGATTTTGGCGCAGGCAGTTTTCGTTTTTCAAAACCGGAAATACTTTGGTGCCCGCGCCAGAAGTATGTTAATGAATATGGGATTTATCGTTGTGCTTAACCTGGTGTTGGGTTTGTCACCTGGAATTGACAACTGGGGTCATGTTGGCGGGTTATTGGGTGGCGCCTATTTTCCTGGTTTGCCGGTCCCATTTTGGAAGTAGATGGGTATCCCCCATCTGGTAACATTAAAAGATAAACGTTCCAACAATCGAGCAGTAATATTGTTCCTGGTGATTGTGGTTCTGGCAGGCAGTGCTGCCATATTAAAAATTATGCAGTAGTTGTCTGCTTCATCGGATTGAGTAAGGCATTATGCCGGCAGATTGTCTGCTATTTCAATCGGATCGCTGACTGCAACATGGTTATCCTCAATATGCATAACCGAAGGCATTAACCGTAATACCACCACAATCGCAAAACAACCGATGGCACTAATGACATACCACATTCTGACACCCAGACCCTGAGCGATGGGTCCGGATATCAGCATGGCAGGTACCTGCATGAACGTTGCAAAAGAAATAATCGTAGAAAACACCCTGCCTTGCATTTCCGGTGCAACCTTTGCTTGAACAACTGCATGTAATGGACCATTTGCGAATGGGATAGTCAAACCACAGACACCCATACCAATCACAGCCATGGTAAACACCGAGGCAGGAGCCAGCCCCATAACCAGGGTTCCAATTGCGATTCCGGTAATACCCATCAGGGAAGTAAATATCCGTTTCTTAAACCCACCCCAGGCAGTCAGCACCAATCCCCCCACAACCACACCAATCCCAAATGCTGATTCCAGGATGCCCAAATGCCAGGCCTGTCCTTGAAAGTGTTCGACCACTAACAGCGGCATAAGCGCAGACGTGGGTGCCAAAAAGAAATTGATGAAAGACGCGCCAATCAGGATGGCAAATAAACCCGACCAGCCAAAAATATAACGGAAACCGGCACCGACATCCTGAAGCAATCGCCTGGGAGTGATGCTCTGAACAACCTGCATTAATTTTGGCTGCGGAATAGTTACGATGAACAGGGTCGTAATTGCCAGCGCGGCAGTTCCAATATCAACAAACAAAACTCCATATAATGGCAAAAATTCCAAAAGTAACGCGCCAAGAGGTGGTCCAACAATATTTAACACGCCCCGGATTGCCTGGTTTAATCCAGATACTCTCGCCAGTTCTTTTTCCGGCACCATTAGGGAGATGGATGCACTCATTGCAGGCCACTGGAAAATACCTCCCAGGGAACGGATAAACAGGATGACATAAACATGCCATATTTGAACAACATCCAGCCAGAACAGAATTGCCAGGCAGAGAGTTGCAACTGCGATGAAAGTATCCGCCAGGATCATGACTTTCTTACGGTTTAAGCGATCCACCAGCGCACCCGCAAATGGGCTGAGAAAAACTTCTGGCAGCATGGCAACCAGCATGGCAGTGGTGAGAATAATGGCAGAGCCGGTTGTTTTTGTCATCCACCAAATTAAGGCAAAGGAGACCAGGCTGCTGCCCAGCAAAGAAAAAGCCTGGCCAATCCAGACAACGATGAAATTCTTCTTCCAGTTTTGTGGTAATTCAGTTTGGGATTCCTGGGAAATCATTCGATGAAAACCTCTACATGCTCGCCATCTTTTTCATCAGTAACATCGACCACTTTGCCCAACATTCCAGAATCGATAAACTGCTTGATTTGTTCAGTATCCATGCCTTCAATTTCCGGCGATAGCCGCATTCCCATCTTTAACCCTGCCCCAACCAGGCTGGTTGGTACTCGAATATTTACCCTGGTTCTACCGGTATCCGTATCTGTGACCCGCACCCGCAGCCATTTTCCTGCACCCTTCGGAGGTATGGCAGCTTCTGCTCCCTTCTTGCCAGGATTTTCCTGGGATTCTAACGCCATGAGGAGCTGCACTGCCTGTTCAGCACTGATTTTCCCTTCTTCCACCATCTTTAATACTTTAAGTCGTTCTTCGGTTGATACCATTATGCCTTCTCCTCCGTGGAATCAGATACGTTATCCAGCTTTTTACCTTGCAATAATAACTGCGCATCTTCGAAACGGATTTTTCCTTGGGCAAGTTCATCCAGGATTTGCCGGCGGTCATCATCCTTCAAACGCGTGGAAGAGTCATCTTTTCCAGGTTCATAACCCAGGGCTCGCAGAATTTCGTACAGTCGGTTGCGCAGAGTGGGATATGACAGGTTTAATTCATCTTCCAGCCGGGTAAAGCGCCCTTCACAGCGAATGAAAGCCATAATGAATTGAATTTGCTCGGCATTTAGACTGGATAGCGGGTTGTTGCTTGGAAGAAAATTCCCTTCAATGGTGGTATCACAGTGACCGCAATAAACACGTGTTACGCTGAGGGGATTATTACAGATGGGGCATGAGGCAGGTTGTGGATACATATTTGTCCTCTAATCCTTGAATAATTAATGGTTCAGCACAGAACGGGATGCAACCGGAGTATATCTTTCTTTCAACCGGGTGCCTGTTCGAATGAGAAATTCAGCCAATGCTATCATAATTCCAGGACGTTTGCCTGAATCTAATATGAACATCCATCGGATAGAATTGCTCTTCATCCCTTTGGGTATGGTTCTGTTGCAATTCATGTAATAAAACGCTGTTACTCGCTTGTGGAAGCATATTGTCCTCCAAAGAAATACAAATAAACTATTCGTTATTCTTAATATATTATAACGATTATTGAATATTTGTCAATATATATTTTAGTTTATAACAAGGAAACTTTGATATTATTAATATTTCTTAATCGCTTATATTTCTTTCGCCCAGTAAAAACCAGCTTCCCATCCGGTCATCAGCATCCTTGGGAGCCCGATCAAAGTAAATGTCGAATTCTCGGTTTTCAGTTGTCTCCACCCGAAAGAAAAACCTGCCTACACCCCATGAACCGCGTTTGGATGCCCGAACTGCATGTGCAGGCTGCATATTCCTGCCCATCCTGCCGTGCCTTGCAAAATCTGCCCAGGAACTGATTTCCCGCCTGACTTCAAACCAAATCCCATTCCATAAAAATGCATCCGGGCAGGGAGGGCTTTTGGAATACAGGGGAGGTTCAAGAAATTTTACTTCGATGGGTTCGTCAATAAAGTGAAGCATACGCTTCCATTGTACAGCCAAATAAAGATGGATTATGTTCAGGTTGTCGTCCATTGATTAAGATATACGGATGAACCTTTTCCATATTTACTCCCATCCGTCGCAGCGCACCGGAATCTCGAATTTTTAATGTTGCCTGATATTTCAAGAATCTTCCTGGCAGTTTTTGGTCCAATCCCCGGCAGCCGGATTAATTGCCAGTATTCTGCGCGGGTGATTTCCAATGGCTCCTGACGAAAATGCTGCTCTGCCCACCATTTCTTCGGGTCGTGTTCTAAATTCAAACTGCCATCTTCCTGGATGGGTAATTCATTTACTTGAAATCCGTAATCCCTCAGGAGAAAGTCCGATTGATACAGACGCAAAACACGATCCTGGTGTTCTGGGCTATTCCCTTCCAGGGGTGTATCGATTACAGGTGCGAACCTGGAAAAATATACCCGCCTTAAATGGGATTGGCGGTGCAACTGTTGCCCTAACTGCAGCAATTCCAAATCCGTTTCACCTCCAGCACCAACCACAAACTGGGTAGCACTGGACGGCCAGTGTCCATTCCAACCTTCAGCTGGATCCATCGTACTTCGTATGGTATCAACCCATTCCAATCGTTTTCGCAACTCATCCACTGTTTGCTTCTGGGGAGCCAGGTGCTGCAGCACCCGGTCCACCGGTGCTTCCAGGTTGATGGATACCCTGTCAGCCAGTTGCATGGCGCGTCGCACCTGGTCAAATTCGCAGCCAGGCATGATTTTCAGATGCAGATAACCGAAGTATGCATAACGAGTACGCAATATTTCGGCAGTTTCAAGCAGGCGATCCTGGGTTTTAACCCCTCCTCCGCAGATTCCCGAACTTAAGAATAATCCATCCAGCAAGCCTGCCCGCCACAAGCACATGAACTGATTCTGCCAGTTCCTGGGGGTGATAAGTATTGCGGGCAACATCCCGACCCAGCCGGAAGGCGCAATATCCACAATTGTTCTCACATGCGGATGTCAGGACAGTTTTTAGCAGCCGTACATACCCTTTCCCTGATGCAGCAGCATGGAATACCGGCAAATTGATTGCTGCAGTTCCAGCATTCGTGGCAGGTACTGTACACCACACCATCTTCAACTTCAGCAGCATATCTTGAGATCGGGCTAAATATCGGATCTTCCATACTTTTTATTATAGAACATACGTTCTTTGTATGTCAAGTGAATAGGTTCATGTACAATAAACTTGTTATCGAGGAGAACATCATGCTTGCTCTTGAAAAAATCACTACCCCCACACTGTTAATAGACCAGGATAAAGCCCGGCAGCATATCCAGGCTATGGTTCAAAAAGCAAATCAACAAAATATTCGTCTGCGACCGCATTTTAAAACCCACCAGTCAGCAGCCATTGGCGAGTGGTTCAGGCAGGCAGGTATCAGCCAGATTACCTGCTCTTCGGTGCAAATGGCAGACTATTTTGCCAGGCATGGGTGGAAAGATATATTGATTGCTTTTCCGGTAAACCTCCGCGAGATTGCTTCCATCAATAAATTGGCAGAATCCATTCATCTTGAACTGCTGGTAAAGTCAGCATCCTCTGCGAATATTCTATCCAGCCGGATGAAGCAACCGGTGGATATCTGGGTTGAAGTGGATAGCGGTGCAAAACGGACTGGAATTCCTGCAGGAAATTATCAAAAAGCAGCAGAGGTATGTAACCTAATCCAGGAATCCCCGGTTTTAAACCTACGGGGTTTACTCACCCATGCCGGGAATACCTATCGCTCTGGAAACGCCATTCAAGCCGTCGGCACATACCAGGCAAGTGTAACCCTGATAAATCAACTGCGGAATAGCCTTAAGAAATTCGGGATTTCCGAATTGGAAATCTCTGTGGGTGACACCCCGGGTTGCACCCTGGCAGAAGACCTGGGAATCGTGGATGAAATCCGTCCTGGCAATTTTGTTTTCTTCGATGCCAGCCAGGCAGCCCTGGGAACCTGCCAGGCGGAGGAAATTGCCGTGGCAGTTGCCTGCCCTGTTGTTTCTGTTCAACCAGAACAGGAAAAAATTGTGGTGTATGGGGGGACAATCCACCTTTCCAGTGAGAATTATGTTCAGAATGATCATAAGGTGTATGGGTTGCCCGCCTTCCTTGAACCGGATGGCTGGGGTAAACCGGTGCCAGGTGCCTATGTAAGCAGTCTATACCAGGAACACGGTATCATCCACATGCCAGAAGCAGTTTGCAATACCATACAGCCTGGAGACTTGCTGGCAATTCTCCCTGTTCACTCCTGCATTACCATCAGTTGCATGAAAAAATATCTCACCCTGGAAGGTGAGATATTAACCACGCTTAATTGTGAAGAAGGTTAATGAATAATCAATGGTGCCGGAATAAAAGTCAGGATAAAAACAATCAATGCCAATATGCCCAATCCTTTTCGTTTGGCATCGAGTGGTGTGATCATATCCAATGGTTCAGCCTGTCTCCTGCCAATAAAGAAGATAATGCCTGCCCATAACCACCAACCTGACCATAAAAATCCCATCAGTGCCAGTGCAACAAGGATTACATAATATATCCGGCGTGACCATTTTTTACCAAATAACACATTGATGACATGCCCACCATCCAGTTGTCCGGCTGGAATTAAATTTACTGCAGTTACCAATAGTCCACCCCAGCCTGCCCAGGCGACCGGATGCAGCATGACATCCAGACCGCCGATGGGAATGGGACTGCCGGAAAAGAAGTAGCGTATCCAGTACAGGACCGGCGAAAAACTCCCATAATCTACCGGGGCTGGCAGGAGTTGACCGAACACCGCAAATTTAGCAAAAAGGTACAAAATGGAATTGCCTTCCAGGATGCTCATTGCGGGTGGAGTAGTCTGGACAATAATATCCAGATTGGACAGGCTTAGCCCATAGAAGAGTAACGGGATCGCAACGACCAAACCAGCCAGTGGACCTGCAACACCAATATCAAGCAATTCGCGCCTGTTACGGGGAATGGACTTCATATTAATAAATGCCCCCATGGTACCAAAAATTCCAAACGGGGGCGGCATTGGGATGAAGTATGGCAAACTGACAGCCACTTTATGCCATCTGCCAACCAGGTAATGGCCAAATTCGTGTGCGCCTAAAATCGCAAGCAGGGCAACGGTGAAAGGCCATCCCCGCGAAAAAATTGCTCCCAGGGTGGGCAGAAAACCAGTGGGTAAAGGTTCACTGCCGCTCAATCCTCCGGCAGCAATCACGCTAAAAATGGTCAGGATGAACAATCCAAGATTAATCCATGGATTGGAGGGTTTGGGTTGGATCACCCCTTTAACCAACAAAATTACATGTTGGTTTTCCTCCAATCGAAACAGTGGGGTGAATTCATGGGGTTTTAATAACGCTTCCAACTGTTTGTATGCTGCCGCCGTGTCTTCCAGGTAAATCCGGCCGCGATACCGGACAGCATACCCAAGTTGGGGAGTTCCATAAGTGGTATCTGCAACCTGCATGAAGCGGCGGATGATAGTATCCACCATCTCGTTTTTATCAGAATTGAAAACTTGCTCAAGGGAATTGTTTTCCATATAAACACCATTAACCTGTATGACAAAATTTACCAACGAAAGGCGGGAACGGATGGGAGTCGAACCCACCACGGCTCGCAAAGCGACCCGTCACCGGTGTTGAAGACCGGGAAGCCCACCAGGACCTATCCATTCCCAAAGTTAAGCATACCGCAAGCATATACCTCTGTCAACAAAATGGGTTTGTGCACTCCCATAAATTAGCGCGATAATTACATATCTGGAGGTACTATGAATGTGAATGCCCCGCTATGCCCGCATTGTCAAAAACCTGTCAGACCGGGTGCCCGTTTTTGCGCCAGTTGTGGCAGCCCGATCGCACCTGCAGTTGCACCGATCCCTGCCGTTCAGGCGGTTCAAGCCAGACCAGTGGTTTCGAAGCCTCCACGCCAGAAAAAATCTCGTTTGTGGTTGTGGGTTATCCTCCTGCTTGTATTGTGCATTATGACGGTTGCATGCCTGGTGGCAGCCTACTTTTTAGTTCCGGGTTTCAGGGAGATGCTGCCATTCTCATCAAATACTGCACCAACCGCTACTGAATCGGCGATTATTAAAACCACCGAAACTCCTGAGGTTACGGATACTCCGGCACCAGATGACCAAATTCTCACTCCTGAAGCTACGCTGGCACCACCCACCGCAGAACCGGTTGAAGGATACTTTTTTACGTATAACAAAATTGAATTCATCATCCCTGTGGGTATCGCCTCTGATGCATCCGGAGTAACCCTTGACGCCATTACGGACGGTATGACTTGGGAAATCATGCCCGGTTACGATAGTTGTGTCTTTAACGATTATCGGGTTGCCAATTCGTTTCATAAACCGGTGATTAATATCTACCCGGTGGATGAATATATCGCCTTGATTCCAGATGTAGAAACCAGAATCACAGATTTGAAAACCCTGCTGGCAAATCCTGTTGAAGAACCGCTTTCCATCCCATTTCTCCCTTACTGGAATGCAGGACCGCTATTTACCACCCGGGTAGAATATCTCGATTTTCAAAATGGAAGTGGAGTGCGTTACCTGACGCAATACGGGCAATCATTCTGGCCGATAAACAATTATGATATGTTTTACAGTTTCCAGGGGATAACGGACGACGATAAATACTACATTTCAGCAGTTTTTCCGGTAACCCATCCCATGCTTCCGCCAACCGGCAATGATTACAAAGGTTCGATGGATGAAATGGCAAATGATTTTGAAGCCTATCTTGACACAATTCTGCCTGATCTAAATACCTGGGCGAGTGCGGAGTTTATACCAAACCTGGATGAATTTGACCAGATGATTAAATCACTGAAAGTTAATTAGAAAAAATCCCATTCCAACTTTAACAGCAGGGCATGGATTTGCCCTGCTGTTTTCGTTAATTTGATAATATTCACCTCTTGTATTATTTATAAATACCCTTATAATTCCGCCCAAGTTAACAATTCTATTGAAGATAAGGAAAGAATGGACGATACCGAATCACACAAGTATTCACAACGGGATCAGGCGAACAATGAAGGGGATGAGCCTCCTGACCCCACTCCGCAACCGGCAGGTTTATGGCGGGTAGCTGTTATTGCCAACTTTAAAAGGCGAAAACAATCTCACCAGCCAGGGACCCGCAGATGCCGGTGCGGAATTTGACAAACCTGAAACAATTCAGGCAATCCGAAACGCAATCGAAACAGATCATCATACAACCATTTTCTTGAATGCGGATGCTACATTTACCGCTCAGGTTAAGTGCCTTGTTGCCTGATATTTGTTTTAATATTGCGGAAGGAATCAGCGGGAGACGGACGCGAAGCCCAGGTTCCAGCCTTGTTGGAAATGCTTCACATCCCCTATACTGCATCCCGTGTCCTGGCAAACGCGATTGGTCTTGGACAAAACCATGACCAAGAAAATCTGGCGGGATTCCGGTCTTCCCACAGCCAATTTCCAGGAATTTGAAAATGCCCATGCATCGTTGGACCCCGGTTTGAAGTTTCCATTATTTGTAAAGCCAGCCCGCGAAGGCACTGGTATGGGAATGGATGCGGGTTCTATCGTTAACAACCTCGCAGAATTAAAAACCCGGGTTAACTGGATTATAAATACCTATCAGCAGCCTGCCCTGGTGGAAGAATTTTTACCAGGCCGCGAATTTACAGTTGCAGTTCTTGGCCGTGCTGATGCCCACAAAGTTACCCGGCATCCTGAACTTTATGCAGCCGATGGATTTGTCCGTTTACCCGTTGAAGAGGTAGATAGCACAATCTCTGCAACACCTGGAGTATATGGCAACCTGGCAAAAACACTGCATGAGGGAGAAACAGGTGTTCCTGGTTTTCTGTGCCCCGCACCTATCCCGGAAAAACTCTCCAGGACATCTGCAAGACCTGGCGATAAAAGCCCATTGTGCCATTGGAGCACTGGACGTTTCACGGGTAGATATGCGCATGGACGCAGATGGAAATCCCAGGCTGATTGAGATTAATACCCTGCCTGGATTAACACCTGATTTTTCGGATATTTGTGTCATCGCCAATGCTGCTGGTATTTCATATAATGACCTCATCCTTGAAATTTTGTACCTGGGTGCTTCAAGGTTTGGACTGCTCACCAATGAATCCGGTGTGCAGCCAGCAACCTATGCCTTCCAGGTGCGGGAAAGTGTACCGATACCCCGCTCTCTGCCAAGATTCGAATAAACGACCTGATATTAAACAAACACAGGGCTGATAGAAATCAGCCCTGTGTTTGTTCTTGACTGTTTTATGTAAATAGAAAAGGTGCCAGTGCCAGCCAGGCGGGCTGCAATTCAAGAACCAGCCAACCCACCAGGATGCCAATTGCCAATCCGACCACAATATCCGAAAGAAAGTGAACACCCATCACCACCCTAGCCAGGCTCATGACCGGTGCCCAGATGAGCAATGCAATACTAAACCAAAGGGGACCCAATCCAACCGCCATGGCAGCCAGTAAACCAGCCCGGGCGGCATGCCCTGAAGGAAACGAATGCGGATCAGTGTTTCGATAAAATGCGCCCCACTCTCCCACTGGTCTGCGTCGTTTCACCGAAAACTTGATTGCAAAAATAACCACAATTTGGACCGCAATTCCAATTGCTATCATGGCAGCCCGGTTATGCCACTCGCCTTTCCCCAACAACCAGACCAGCAATAATCCAGCCATCCAGAACCACGAGTCTCCCGAATGCGCCAGGAAAGCCATGAGATACCACAACCCCTTGTTTTCTCGTTCGATTCGAATTCGTTCCGAGAAGCGGTGGTCTCTATCTCTGATTGCTTGCAGCATTTCTTGCATGTTCTTTCTGTTGAAAATATTGTTTTACGAGTTCGAGCTGATTGGGTTTATCCACATCCATGCCCACTTCAGCATAAGGTGTGACTAAAACCCTGCCATGGATTTTCAATCGCTTGGAAATCATTTTTCTGCTTTTTCCAGGCTAAGCCAACCCATCACCAGTAAAAATAATAAACCAAAGCCCAAAATTGCTGCCTGTTTGGCGGCATTCTTTCTCCGCTCAACCAGTTTTTCAATAATCGGAAGATGCCCGATGGCAGACTTGCTGGCAACTACCATCACATCTCCCCCGCAAACTTCCAGACCTCGCAGTTTGATGTACGTCCGCCTGGAACCCGGAAAAGTTGATTCCATTACCGGGCGGGAGACAACCGAATATTGAAAATCTGATGGCTGCGCAACAGCCTGCGCAGCGACCCAATTTACCATCTCAGCATTAACACAAGGCAGGTCGCCGGATATTATCATGAGCGGTCGATGAACGGGATTAATCGACAATAATGCCTGTGCGCCAGCCCGGATATTGTCAACAATACCTCCCTGGGTGGAAACAACCTTCATGGTATTGGGAAATGACAGGGTAGTATCCTCTGGCAGTCCCATCACGATTACATTTTCGACCCCGGCATCTCCCAAAGCATCCAGAACCCATTGCACCATAGGCTTGCCATGCACTTCCAACATGCATTTAGGCATCCCATTGGTAATGGAATACAACAACTCATCTGGCTGGGGAACACCTCCTGCTGTTATTATTGCATCCATAGTTAAAGTGCCCGGAATTGCGGTTTAATATTCAATTCGTTAATCCAGGTTTCCATTTGTGCCAGGTAGGCTCCCGCATTGCTGTAATCAATCGGTTCTTTTCTGCCTGATGCGGCAATTATTCCGGCTTCCAACATGTTTGTTCCGTATGACCGTTCTTCATATACCGGTGTCGTTGTAATCAGGTATTTCACTCCGGCATTTTTAAGAATTTCGCGGTCTTCGGTGGTGGTGGTATTTGTGACCACTGTTTTTCCGTCCAACCTGTCCGGCATATAGCGGGTGACATAATGGCAATCTCCAGCAATTACATCCGCCCAATCGAAATATTCCACCCATTTTGGGGTGTGCTTATCCTGAGATTCACCGGTCGGGTATAACCATTCAAATGGCAGCCGGGATACGAGTGGAATGAGAATAGACACCAGGCGCTTAAGACCACGTTCGGTATGAATTGGAATCTTGATACCGAGGGTAAACATCAAATCACCGATTACGCAATCGTACCCGGCATCTGCAAAACCCCGGTATAAGCCATATCGGTCAACTGCGCTGGTCATAAATGCCCGCTTTTTGGTCAGAGAAACGTCAGTGTTTTGTGCGAGGACGGTTGCTGCTTTTCTTTCCAATGTCATTTTTAATCCAGTGCCATCCGCCACTGGTGTTTTATGGACGCCAGCAATCAAGGACTGCACGCTGTGCATGGTAAACCAGCGATCATCCAGCATCACTCCCAGTAAGGTACCGCCCACACCAAAAGCATCCACCTTGCCATCCAGTTCACTATACAGGCTGGCTGCCTTCTTCATATCACCATCAGTACCGATTCGTTCCAACTGAACCCGTTCACCTAATAATTCAAGGACGGTGGTGCTATTGCGTCTGGATGACCCTAGGCTGATACTGACTGCGCGTTTTAGTTTGGGTTGATTCATTGGCAAAGATTCTCTTTTCTGACAGGGATAACACCACACAACAAAAAATGTAACGCAATAGGTAATGTTAAAAACCCTAATGCGTTTTCACCGCACTTCATCCTCTACAGGCATATTTTGTTGCAAAACTGCCATTTCTTCTTCTAACTGACGGATTTTTTCATTCAGGATTGCAAATTCGTTCTGTAGAATCGATTTCAGCAGAATCGGCTGGCGAAGGGTATTGCGTTACCAGCAAGCGAATCCAACGCTGGTGTTCCTCTTCTGTGATTTCCTTCTCCACCAATAAGACATCCAACCTGGCGGTAATTTCTTCGTTGATCTGAGTTGCCGGGTCCAAAATGGATTGGACGGTCTTTCCGTAGGATTTTAAACTACTTTGTCCAGTTTGGATAATTTTTTCAAACACCCCACCGGGCAGAATTCCCCCCGGTTGTTTTTCCAATTCCAGTAATACCTGGGCGAATGTTAATGTCGTCAGGTCATGTCCGCTGACATGGTCCATCACCAGCACATCCTCCCCTTGCTGGATCATTGCAGCAATCTCTTCCAGGGTGACATACTTTCTGGAGGTTGTGTCATACAACTTGCGATTGGAATAGCGTTTAATGACTGGCAAACAGAAATCCTCTGCCGGCTATTATACCCACGAAAACTGCTTCCACGCGGTTATTGCAGGCACGTAAAAAACGCAAAATATGAAATCAGCTTTTCTTTTGCTTTTTAAGTTCTTCCACCTGGCGGCGTAAGTTCAACCAGCCGGGCGTTCAGAACATCCAAATCTTCTTTTGTGATTTTCGATGGCTGGCTTTTTAGCCCGTTCCGCTCGCCGTTCTTTAAGCATTTTTTCGCGCTTCTCAATCATTTCCTTCATGAGACTACGCGCATCTTTTTCAGCAATCTCGCCCTTTTCTACCATGCGGGAGAGAAATTGCTCAATTTCGTCCTGTGCAACAACAGCAGCACCGATTGCTGCCAGCATCATTTTGCGCGCCATGGTGTAAAAAGACGATCCAGATTCATGAGAATCTTCATTTACTTTTGCTTCAGTTTTTTCTGCCATTGAATTTCCTTTCCATTCCTTGATAATTAATTTATAACGCATTGCGTTATAAATGTCAATCCTATATTTTTGCTAAAATAAACTGCTGTCTGTTAAATTAATAATGAAAAATGACCTGAAATTGGGGATAAGTCTCACGTGACAAATACACCCCGCTGGGGTATAAAATTAGGGTGAATTCTTCTAGACCATCACCCCTCACAGGAGGATTGGAATGATAAATGCTCTGATCGCGGTTGCCATGCTCATCTGCGCGATTCAGTCAATTCGGGTTAAAAGACTGTTATCAGCCGCTCTCTGGCTGGCAGGCTGCAGTGCTATGGTTTCTCTGCTTTTGTACTTCCTTGGTGCACCCGAGATTGCTGTGATCGAATTAAGCGTTGGTGCTGGATTGGTCACCGTTTTGTTTGTCTTTGCCATCAACATCATTGGTGATGAAAAAGCAGTTTTCTCCCCTGCAATTCCGCCCCTGGTTGCGTGGACCCTGGTTGTATTTTCCTTCGGCATTCTCGCATATCTCAATTTGCCCTTGCTGGAAACCGTAATTCCAGATTTAGCGAAAGTTGCCATGTCCTCCACCACCTTGTGGAATGATAGAGCCCTGGATGTTATTTTGCAAATTGTGTTGATTTTCACTGGCGTGTTGGGCGTGATTGGTTTAATTTCGGAATCCAAACTCAAGGAGAAATCCTTATGACCAATATTCCAGTTATCATAATGTTTGCAGTTATTGGTCTCTTGGGGATAGGATTTTATACGCTCCTGATCACCCGCAACATGATTAAAGTAGTTATTGCCCTGCAAATCCTTGTTAAAGGGGCTTTACTAGCGCTTGTCCTGGCTGGCAGTATGACCGGGCAGGTCATGCTGGGTCAGGGTCTGGCATTAACCGTGATTGTCGCAGACACTATCGTTGCAGTCCTTGGACTGGCATTGGCTGTCCAGGTACGCAAGCATCACGGCACGATTGATATTTCAAAACTTACCAACCTGAAGAGGTAACCATGGCAACTACACTCATTTTTCTCGTCATTGGTATCCCCTGGGTTGGCGCTCTATTAGTCTGGTGGATTGGCGACAAACGACCCGCCTGGCAGCACAGCCTGGCAATTTTATTTTCTGTCCTGGCTGGCGCTGCTGCAGTGGTTTTGTTATTTTTTGCCAGCAGTACCACGGTTATCAGCCTGGATGCGGGCGGTGTATTTGGTCAGTTTACCTTTGTGGCGGATGGGCTGGCAGTCTTCCTGGCAGTAGTTGCAACTGTAATCGGCAGCCTGGCAGTCATATTTTCCGTTGATTACATGCGCGGCGAACATGCCCTTGGTCGATACTATGCCATGGTGCTCTTCTTCATTGGTGGTATGGCTGGATTGGTGCTTACCAGCAACCTGCTGCTCATGTTCCTGTTCTGGGAAATCACAGCCCTGTGTTCTTATGCGCTTATCTCCTTCCATAATGATGATCCCAAAGCAGTGGCTGGCGGTATTAAAGCCCTCATTATTACCCAGCTGGGTGGAATTGGATTGCTGGCTGGTGCATTAATCCTCTACAATCAAACCGGCAGTTATGACTTTAATCGCTTGATTGCTGAACCTGGCATGCTGGATCCCAGGCTGTTATCTGGAATGGCATTCGGATGTCTGGTTGCTGCTGCAGCCAAATCCGCCCAATTCCCCTTCCAGACCTGGTTACCGGATGCCATGGAAGCCCCCACCCCCATCAGTGCGCTTATTCATGCAGCCACGATGGTTAATGCCGGGGTTTACCTGCTCGCAAGGTTTTACCCGGCGTTTGAAGCAGTACCCGGTTGGAAAACAACGGTCATCCTGGTTGGGATGATTTCTGCTGTAATCACTGCCATCATGGCACTGGTTGCCAACGATCTCAAACGGGTATTGGCTTACTCCACTGTCAGCCAGTTGGGCTATATGGTATTTGCGATTGGATGCGGTGGAATTTTTGCTTCACAATTTCATCTGCTCAGCCATTCGGTTTTTAAAGCCTTACTATTTCTTGGTGCTGGAGCGGTCATTCATTCTGTTGGGACAAGGGATATGCGCCAGATGGGTGGCCTGGGAAAACAAATGCCCTTGACGCGTATTGTTTTCATCATAGGTGCGTTGGCACTGGCAGGCATTCCCATTTTGAACGGTTTCTGGAGTAAGGAATTGGTTCTGGAAGCCGGTCTTGTCCATGGTCCCATCTGGGCATACATATTCATGCTCATCAGTGCTGGTCTGACCGCATTTTACACTTTCCGCATGGTCTGGATGGTCTTTTATGGCACATCCCACACCGAAAAGCATATTCATGATGCACAACCTGCCATGAAAGTGGCTCTTGTGCCGCTTGCAGCAGGTGCATTGCTGACCTGGTTGTTAGCAGGACCTTTTGCTGCCATGTTGCACAGAACACTCCCCGCTCACGGCATCCACGCTGCCAGCACGCAGGAGGTGCTGCTTGAAGTGATTTTAGCACCCGCCACATATATTGCCCTCGCAGTAGTCGCACTTGGCCTGCTGGCATGGTGGCAGCGGGAGCGACTGAAAGGTGTCGGCACTGCTTTCAACTGGCTGGCGAAGATGGCAACTGACAGTTTTGGGTTTGAAGCGATTAATCGGGGAATTGTGAAAGGTACACAATCGATAGCAGAAGGTTTACGTGGCACACAAACAGGACTTCTCAACTGGAACATTGCAGGATTGTTGATCAGCCTGATTGCGGTAATCTTAATCCTGGTGATGGGAGGTTAGCATGACAGCGAATACTGCACTCATCTTGTTGCTGGCAATCCCGCTGGGAGCCACTCCCATTATTTACCTGGCTGGCAGAATTAGTTCAAAAATCTCGCCCAGGGTCGGAGCAGGTCCGTCCCGCTGGCTGGCGGTAATTGCACTGGCAGCAACATTCATTCCCCTGTATTTTCTCATCAACCAGTTTACCGGGTTTGGTGCAATAACACTGCAATTCAACCAGCTCAGCCTTAAGTTTGATGGTATCAGCCTGTTAATTTCGGTTACCGTTCTGGTTCTGGGTTTTTGTGTCGCCCTGTTTTCAACGAAATACATGAAGGGTGACCAGGGTGAAGAAATGTTCTTCGCCTTGCTCGTTACCATGATTGGTTCGATCATCGGCCTGGTATGTGCCACTGACCTGTTCAATTTATGGGTCTGGTTTGAAGCAATGGCAATCAGCTCTTACATGCTGGTTGCCTTCTATCGCGACCAGGCAGATGCATTGGAGGCTGGAGTCAAGTACCTGGTGCAGAGTGCGGCAGGGTCAGTTTTCATCCTGTTGGGTATTGCACTGGTGTTTGGTCAAACCGGATTGCTTAATCTTGCACAGATAAAGCAAGCCGTTGCTGGAGCAGAAAGCTCTCCCATTAATTCTGGCTGCCAGTGTATTGATGTTAGTCGGTTTTGGTGTCAAAGCAGCCCTGGTTCCGCTGCACACCTGGCTGCCGGATGCCCATTCCCAGGCACCCAGCGGCATCAGTGCCATGCTTTCAGGCATTGTGATTGAAGCCGGGTTGGTAGCACTGCTGCGCACGGTGGGAGTCCTCATCAGTTCTCATATCACCTGGGGTTACATAATCATGGGTGCAGGTGCATTAAACTTGCTGGTAGGAAACCTGATGGCATTGCGCCAGACCCAGGTCAAACGTCTGCTGGCTTACTCCAGTGTCAGCCAGGTGGGTTACATGCTGGTAGGTATCGGGATTGCAGTTTACTCCCTGCAGCCAACCGGAGCAGCCGGTGGTTTCTTCCATATCATCACGCACGCCCTCATGAAAGGGCTTGCATTTCTTGCCGCTGGTGCCATGTTGTATGCCATGCGCATCGCCCACCACAATCATGAACCGATGTTAACCTCGGACCTGGATGGTGCTTCCAGAAAATATCCCCTGGCAGCATTTACCCTTTCTGTTGCCCTGCTGGCACTAGGCGGATTACCTCCTTTTGCAGGCTTTATGTCGAAATGGCAGATTTTTGTTTCCGGTTTTGAGGGCAATCACGGCATCACCATTGCACTTGTCATTTTTGCTGCTCTCAATAGCGTACTTTCCCTGGGCTATTATGCCCCGCTGGTAAACCGCATGTACCGGCACGAACCTTCATCCCTGGTTCAAGCCGGCGTGTCCATTTCCTGGAAAATGGCGCTTCCACTTGTAATTTTGACCATCCTGGTAATTGCATTAGGCATCTGGCCACCCCTGGTACGCTGGTTGGTTAACCCGGCTGCCATCACCTTATTAATGGCATTTGGTGGATAGGAGACGCACTGAACATGGAATTCTTACTCACCCCCCCACTCGCTTTTCTCATCATGCTCCTGCTGGTTTCCCTGGTATTTCTCGCAGGCAAAAAACTGGCAGGTCAAGAAAAGCCCAATCCTA
Source organism: uncultured Chloroflexia bacterium (assembly GCA_963793615.1). Classification (GTDB taxonomy): domain Bacteria; phylum Chloroflexota; class Anaerolineae; order Anaerolineales; family Anaerolineaceae; genus UBA4782. The sequence continues at coordinate 263,426 of CAWCAN010000013.1, read as the reverse complement.
TCAAAAGCAGCCCATACGGCAGTGGAGAATCCGCCCCCACCAGTGCTGCAGCCCCCGGGTATCGTCCGTTCTTTCTGATTGCATTCTTTTTTGCCATCCTGCACCTGGGTATGCTTGTTTTGGGAACAAGTTCTCTCAACTTCATTTCTGGCGTGTATGTGGTTGGATTAATTCTGGCTCTGGTTGCATTGATGTTGGGATGATTGTCGGTCAAAACGTCAATGGTATACTCTGACTGCAAAATGATTATGTTAAAACGGAACATGCGAGGTTAGATGGAATCAAACAAAGTTTCAGCCTGGGTAAACATGCTCGAATCGCTCAAAACCTGGGCTCGGATTAATTCCCCCTGGGTAATTCACTTTAACAGTGGTTCGTGCAACGGGTGTGACATCGAGATTTTGGCAACCCTTACCCCGCGTTACGACCTGGAACGCTTTGGTGTGAAATTACAAGGCAGCCCGCGTCATGCAGATATTCTTCTGTGCACTGGTCCGGTAACCCGCCAGGCACGCGAACGCTTAATCCGGGTATACGAGCAAATGCCGGAACCAAAATTCGTGGTTGCCATCGGGTCTTGTGGGTTATCCAGCGGTGTATTCCATGGTGCCTATAATGTCGTTGGTGGTATTGATGAAGTCGTACCTGTCAGCGCCTATATTCCAGGCTGCCCTCCCCGACCGGAAGCCATCATTCACGGGGTAGTTGCCTTGCTCAACAGCCTGAAGAAAGAATAATGGTAAAAAGATGGAAACCGAAACTTTATTAAAAACATCCGAAGACATTGTAAAAGAGTGGACCAAAGAACAGCAGCGTCCTGAAACCAACCGGCTAGATGTATATATAGAAAAAGTCGATCTGGTGCCAGCCGTCCAGGCACTCGTCCAGGCTCACTGGGGTTACCTTTCTGCCATTTCCGGTCTTGATATTTCAACCCCAGCAGGTACTGAGGATGCAGTTGTACCCCCTGACGGTCACCTGGAAGTGTTGTACCATTTTTGTAACCGGTCTGCCATATTGACATTACGCATTCGTGTCCCATACACTGACGCACATGTACCCAGCATTTGTAAGGTAATCCCTTCTGCAACCTTATATGAGCGTGAACTGATGGAATTGTTTGGGGTGATTGTTGATGAAACCCCCGTACCCGACCGGCTCGTTCTTTCAGATGATTGGCCGGTTGGTGTGTTCCCCTTGCGAAAGTCATTTACTGGTTTGGATTCACCTAATACGGAAGCACAGGAGAACTGAGATGCAAGAAAAATTTGAGAAATTTATCGTTCCGATTGGTCCGCAGCATCCGGCTCTTAAAGAACCCGGGCATTTTGAGTTTACTGTCGATGGTGAAAACGTCACTGCAGCCACGATTCGGCTGGGTTTTGTCCATCGCGGAATTGAAAAAACAGTTGAAAACCGTACATGGATTCAAAACCTCTATTTGCTTGAAAGAGTATGCGGCATTTGCTCGCATGTACATGGAACGGCATATGCAATCGGTGTTGAAAAACTGGCGGGGGTAACAGTTCCCCCAAAAGCCCAGGCAATCCGCACCCTGTTCCTCGAACTGGAACGAATTCACAGTCATTTACTCTGGCTGGGTGTTGCAGCCCACGAAGGCGGTTTTGACACCCTGTTCATGTATAGCTGGCGCGACCGCGAAACCGTGATGGATATTTTGGAAAATATCAGCGGTAACCGGGTGCATTATTCTGTCAATGTGCTGGGTGGCGTGAAGTTTGACCTGACCGCTGAGCAAATTGAGATGACATTGAAGGGAATGGATTTTCTCGAAGAACGTACCCATTATTACGAGAAAATTGTGACCACCGACGAAACCTTCCTGGGCAGAACCCGCAATGTGGGTACCATGACAAAGGAAGAAGCTGAGTTTCTCGGCGCAGTAGGTCCAACATCCCGTGCATCTGGTGTGGAAAGAGATGTACGGATAGAGTCACCATACGCTGCTTATCCCGAATTCCCGGCAAAAATTGTACTGGATAACGGTGGAGATTTATCTGCCCGTTTTGTTGTACGCATAAAAGAACTGTATGATGCCTACCGCATCATTCGGGAAATTCTGGCGAATTTACCTGAAGGCGAATTGAGCGTGAAAGTTCCACAGACGCATCCCTGCAGGTGAAGTCATCAGCCGGGTTGAAGCACCCCGTGGTGAATTATTCTATTTCCTTAAAAGTAATGGCAGCGATACTCCTGACCGGATCAAAATCCGCACTCCCAGCCTGTGCAATTGGAGCACCATTAGTTCAGTTGCCGTGGGGCACAAACTTGCCGACATGCCCATGCTGCTGGTGGGGATTGACCCATGCTTTTCGTGTAATGACCGCCTGGTAACTGTTCGTCAATCGGACAACTCCCAGACCATGTACTGGGAAGACCTAAGAAAATACGGGATCGAATACTACCGATGAGCCTAACTCTCCCTCCCCTGGTTTTCATTCTTGTGTTTCCAGCAGGTATTTTCTTGATGCTGCTGGGTATGGGATATGAATATCTCGATCGTAAACTGGTTGCCCGCTATCAAAACCGGGTTGGACCACGCTGGTTTCAACCCCTGGCAGATACCATCAAGCTGCTAGCCAAGGAAGAAATCATTCCCACCGGGGTGCATAAGGGACTGTTCCTCCTGCTGCCCATTCTTGGTCTTGCGTCTGCACTCACTTCTGCCCTGTACATTCCCCTGCTTGGTTTTGACCCTGCTTTCAGTTTTCGGGGTGACCTGGTGGTTGTGTTGTATATGCTCAGTGTACTCACAATCTGCCTGGGTCTGGCTGGTGCAAACACGGTTGACCGCTTCTCGCTGATTGGTGCAACCCGTACCTTAACCCAGTTATTCTCATACGAGGCACCATTCCTTCTGGCTCTGCTGGCACCCGCCCTGGCTGCCGGCACCTGGCAAATTAATGAAATCAATCACTTTACCCAAAATGGTTGGTGGTTGATTCTTACCCAGCCAATCGGGTTTTTGGTGGCATTGATTGGCTTGATGGGTAAACTCGAATTACCACCCTTTGACGCTCCTGAAGCAGAAACGGAAATTGTGTCCGGCGCGCTGACAGAATATAGCGGACGCGGATTGGCACTCTTCCGTATGGGTAAAAATGTTGAGCTTGTAATCGGATTGACCCTGGTATCTGCATTTTACCTGGGAGGTCTCGCAAATCCGCTTGAGTTCGTCTTGAAGACCTTGGGATTGCTGCTCGTGGTTGCCCTGCTGCAATCACTCTTTGCCCGCTTGCGCATTGACCAGACCGTTGGTCTTTGGTGGCGGATTGGTGCAGTTTTTGCCTTAATTCAAATTCTGGTTGTTATCATCGCCAGGTTTCTCTAATCGTAAAAGTGAGGTTCACCCATGTCTATTGGTGCAATGTTTGGTGATATCTTCAAATCGCTGTTCAAAAAACCGGCGACGGAAAAATATCCCTTTGAACGTAATCCGGACCCCGAAAGATTGCGCGGAAAATTATACTGGGACCCGGAAAAGTGTTCCGGTTGCATGATGTGTGTTCGCGATTGCCCCGCCAATGCGCTGGAGTTGGAAGTAATTGACCGTGTCAACAAGAAATTTGTAATGCGCTATCATTACAACCGCTGCACCTTTTGTGACCAGTGCGTTGTAAGCTGCAGATTTAACTGCCTGCATTTATCCAATGATGAATGGGAACTTGCAGCCTTCAATCAAGAATTGATGACCGTGCATTATGGACGAGAAGAAGATATCCAGTTCCTCCTGGAAAAAACATCTCAGCCTGGAAATCCAGAGTCTGAACCAGAATGTAGTTGATGCATCCTTACGGGTTGTTGTCCTTGGGATTGGAAATGAACTGCGCGGTGATGATGCTGCCGGAATCCTGATTGCCCGTAAATTAGAAAAGAAATTTCATGCTCTTCCAAATGTGCTTATTCTCGAGGGGGCGGAAACTCCCGAAAATTTCACTTCAGTCATTCGCCGATTTCAACCGCATCTTGTCATACTGATAGATGCGGGAGAGATGGGACTGGAACCTAGGTGAAATCCGCTGGTTCGATTATTCGGAAGTTATGGGTGGAATGGGAACGCATGGGATTTCACTGGCAGACTTGGGTCACTATTTGCAGAGTGAATCAAATTGCCGGGTTGGTTGTATCATCATTCAAGCAGCCACAAACGAATTTGGCGCACCTGTAACCCCTTCAGTCACTCAGGCTGTATCGCAAATCAGCCGTTTTCTTACCCACATCCTTCATGCTGGGAATTAATCGATTACAAATATCACAGGATAATCGGTATTTTCTACTGTTCTTTATTTTGAAGTAGCAGTACAATAATCCAATTTCGGATAAACAAGTCCTAATTATGGTTGAACATCTCAACATTGCCCAACACGAAAAAAATGGAGCCGCTCTCAGTTCGGTGGTGGCTGCAATCGGGTTAACCGCCATGAAACTTGTGGTCGGTATCATGACCGGTTCGCTGGGTATTCTGGCTGAAGCAGCCCATTCAGGTCTTGACCTGGTGGCGGCGTTGGTAACTTTTTTTGCAGTTCGGCTTTCAGGTAAACCGGCAGATGAAGAGCACACCTACGGGCATGGCAAGATTGAAAATTTGTCGGCATTATTTGAGACTTTATTGCTCCTGGCGACCTGTGTTTGGATTATCTACGAATCGATTGACCGCCTGTTTTTAATCCAAAAAGGGTCGAAGCCTCCATCTGGGCATTTCTGATTATGGCTATCTCCATCGTCGTGGATTATTCGCGCTCGAAGATTCTCTATCGGGCTGCCAGAAAATATAACAGCCAGGCTTTGGAAGCAGATGCCCTTCATTTCAGCACGGATATTTATAGTTCTTCCGTGGTTATTCTCGGATTGATCCTGTTAAAGGTTGGGGAGTTATTTCCAAAGCTTGATTGGTTGTATCATGCTGACGCAGTTGCCGCCCTGGGCGTGGCAGTGATTGTCATCGTCATCAGCGTACAATTGGGAAAACGAACCATAATGGGGCTTTTGGATACAGCACCAAAAGGCATGCAGGAAAAAATTATTCAGACTGTAAAGTCGCTCCCTGGTGTGGCAGATTGTCACCAGGTACGCTTGCGTTACTCCGGAGCCCACTTGTTTGTGGATGCCCATGTAATGCTTGAAGGCAGCCGGTCATTGGATGAAGTCCATGCCATTACTGAAGTCATTGAATTTGCCATCAAGCAGGTTGCACCAGACGCGGATATCACCGTTCACCCGGAACCGGTTGCAACCAGCCAGGCATGACAGAGCAAATCGCAAAAATCCAGAGCTGCGGTCGAAAACATACCGGGGGTTTTGGACTGCCACGAGGTCAATATCCGCTACTCTGCGGATGGATTATCGATTATTGTGCACGTCAATCTTGATGGCACCCAATCCCTACAGGAAGCTCACAATCTCACGGAAACAATAGAGCAGGCAATTCTACGAATTCAGCCTGCTGCCCATGTCACGGTTCATCCGGAACCCTTTAGCGTAGGCTAATCAAACTTATCCCCTGATAATCGCAAAAACCTTCGTCAACCAGGAATGCTTTTACGGATTTTCGTGAAGGTGTTCGTTGGATAATTTCTCGATAATCTCAATTACGGCAGAGTTATCCAACAATCCCATCCCATTTTGCAGCATGGATTGATAAAGCTGCGCATCCAGGCTGGCTGAAGGCAAAATAGCCCCGTATTCTTTTGCAGTATCGAGCACAATTTGCAGGTCCTTGGATTGCATGGCTGCCTTAAACCTGGTTGACGGTTGCCAGCAAACAGTCGGGATGGTTTCACGTCCAGAGTCCAACACTGGGCTGCACCACCTTTTATGGCTTCAATCACCTTCTGGGGATCGGCACCTGCTTTTTGCGCGAAGATGAGCAATTCGCCCATGGCTACCATTTGGGCAGCCACCATAATTTGATTGGCTGCTTTGGCAATCTGCCCCGCACCACTCTCACCGACATGGGTTACTTTCTTACCCATGGCCAGGAAAATTGGCAGAACCGTCTTAAAGGCTTCCTTCGTACCTCCAACCATGATTGCCAGGGTGACCTTCCCGTGCTCCGATGTCACCACCACTTACAGGTGCATCCAGGCACGCAACGCCAACCTCCTTTTTAACTTCTCGGCAATTTTGCGGGAGACAGCAGGTTTTATCGTGGAGTTATCCACAAAAATTAAACCGGGGTGCGCTCCGAACAGGATACCATTTTCTCCCAATGCCACTTTCTCCACATCGGAGAGTCCGGCAGGTTTGTGAATACCACATCCACCTGCCGTGCGACCTCCGCTGGTGATGCTGCGGGAGTGGCACCTTCTGCTGCCAGTTCTTTAACGGCTGCCTGGCTGCGATTATGCACGACCACCTCAAACCCGTTTTTCAAAATATTACGGGCAATCGATTTGCCCATCAAACCCAATCCAATATATCCAACTTTCATCAGGAATACTCCTTTGTTATTTCTTGTTCACTAAAGCGGATTTCACCACTGGATATGCAGCCAACCCCAGAATTCCTTTCCAGGTCTTGCTGCGTAACGCCTGGTCAAGATCATTCTTCAGGCTTTCCACATCTTCCAGTCCCACCGAAATTCGCAGGATGCCATCACCCACCCAGTTTCGCAGGGATTTTTTCTGTTCATCTTTCAGGTACGCGGCAGCATCGATGGTTAGATCGGTCGGGTAGTAAAACAGCAGACTTTCCTGGTGTCCCAGGGATGTGGCATATGTGAATACTTTTACTTTTTCCGCCATGGTAATAGCCGCTCCCAATCCACCCTTTAATCGGACAACGATCATACCGCCTGCTGCTGCCATCTGCCTTTGTGCCAGGTCATACTGCGGGTGACTTTCCAGTCCGGGATAATACACTTTCTCAACCCTGGGATGGGTTTCCAGAAAACGGGCAATTTCCAAAGCCGAGGTACAGTGTTTTTCCATGCGGATTTGGAGCGTGGCAAGCCCGCGCAGAATCAAATGGGCATTAAAAGGACTGAGCACCCCGCCAAGATGAACCAGCATGTCCTGGCGAATTTTTAAGATATCTTGTTGGCTTCCCAGTACGATTCCCCCCATGGCATCTCCATGCCCATTGAGATACTTCGGTCATGCTATGGATGACAAAATCGGCACCCAAATGCAGGGGGAGTTGAAGTACGGGAGTGGCATAGGTGGAATCCACCACCAATTTGGCTCCTGCAGCATGGGCAATTGCAGCACAACCAGCAATATCCACAATTTTGAGGATTGGATTTACCGGTGTTTCGATAAAAATCAATTTGGTGTTTGTACGCACCGCATTTTGAACCTGGACCAGGTCACTGGTATCCACCATGGAGACTTCTATCCCAAAGCGCGGCAGATGCACACCAAATAACTCTGCAGCACCAACATAACACACCTCACCGACAATAATATGGTCGCCAGCCGAGAGAAAAGTAAGTACCAGTGCAGAAATTGCAGCCATTCCGCTGGCAACGGCAACCGCTGCATCTGCACCTTCCAGGGTAGCCATCCGTTTTTCCAACACTCTCACGGTTGGATTTGACCAGCGCGAATATGCATGTGCGGCTTCGTCACTTTCCAATAACAACGCTTCGAATAACTTGGAACCGAAGCCCGGCAGCTTGAAACTCACCCCGGTGGAGATGGGCGGCAGGCTGAGTGCTTGCAGATTCTCTTCCGGTCGCATCCCGGCATGAATGGCATTGGTTTCCAGTTTGGTCATCCAGTCCTCCAATTACAATTCGCCGCCGCGTTCAGCAAGCTCATTACGCATTTCGCGATGTTCTTTACGTGATATGGGGTACTTCCAGGCAAATAAAATGGCGAATACCAGCAGGATTGCCGGCACCAATCCCATGGTGAATCGGATTGCCTGAACGGCAGCAGCAGGTTGCACTGGCAGCGGTTGACCCAGTGTTGGATTGATATAACCGGTCAGTGCCAGAGCCTGGGCTAAACCCCATAAAGCAATACCTGTGCCCAGTTTCTGGAAAAATGATGCAAATGCATAAAATGAGCCTTCACGCCGCTGTCCGGTTTTTAGTTCATCCATCTCGATAATATCGGGCACCATTGCCCACGGTAAGACATAGGCAGTAGCAATTCCCAGCCCTGAAAGGAAAGCCAGCAGGTAGGCTAAAAAGAGCTGTTCCGGTTGGATAAGAGATAAAACCAGCAAGACCACTATCCAGGCAACCATCCCGATGATGAATGCACGTTTTTTATCCAGTTTTTTGGCAAGCAGCACCACCACCGGGATAAACAGGATGGCTGAGGCTTCTGCCAATAACACAAAATAATTTGCCTGCTCAGGCACTTTGAGATAATAATTCGCAAAGTAAATCAACACCGCAGAGATGATGGAAGCCGTTGTCCAGCTAAACAGGTACAATCCCATGACATACCAGAACGGCTTATTTGACAGGGTGGCTTTGATTGCAGTCAGTGGAGAAATGGACTGCGGTAACTGTTCCATTGGTTTTTCACGGGTAACCGCAAAAACCACAAATGGAGGTAGCATACTCACAATTCCCAGCGCAACCCCAAGTATGGTAAACAATTTACGGGCGTCGGGAATGGATTGCTGCAGCAAGGTTGCCAGGATTATCGCACCAAGTGTGCCAGCAATCGAAAAAGCCATCCGGAAACCATTCAGTGAACTGCGTTCATCATAATCCCGGGTCAATTCCGGCGTAAGTGAGTTGTACGAAACGTGAATGAAGGTGAACATCGAATTGAACAAAATAAACGCGGCAGCATAGTAAGCCATCATGGCGTATTGCCCAAACCGGGGGACAAACCACATCAACATGAAAGTCAACCCCAACGGCAGCGCACCAAACAGCAGCACCACCCTGCGCCGCCCGTATCGGCTGCGGATTCGGTCAGACAGCAGACCAAAGAGCGGATCATTGATCGCATCCCAGACTCTGCCAATTCCAATCGCCCATCCAGCCAGGTGAGCAGGTAATCCGGCTACATCCGTCAGGAAGTACAACTGGAAGAACATGATAATTGCCAGGGGAATACTGGTTGATAAATCACCGGTACTGAACAGGAGTTTCTTGCGGGTCGATAGTCTATCGGGGGCAGGCATAGTACTGGCTGTCATTATTTACTCCTATAGTTCTTCATATTGTTGATTGGCGGGATCTTCACCTGCATAGAATTCATCCATGGTTCGGTTTGCAACCATATTTTTAAACTGCAGCAATTCTTCTTCAAGAGCAGCATCCAATACTATGGGTTTATGGGCAGCAAGTATCTTGCGCACTTTTTCACGTGCAAGGTCAAGCGCATTTTTACTGCCTTTTTCCTGCCAGGCTTCAAATGGGTCCCGAACAAACAGGGAAGGAATGTAATGCTCTTTTCGGAAGTTTTCGGCCGTATGCTCTTCAGCCAGGTAGTTTCCAGAGTATCCGGTTTTCAGGATCAAATCCAGCACGATGGATTCTTCATTTACCTCGATGCCGCGTTTCATGCGCAGCATGGAGCCGCATAAATCATCATCCAGCAGCAATTGGGCATCACTCTCGATCATCGTCCCGTCCAGGGTGCCTGCACAGGTAATCATATTTACACCAGCCAGAACAGCAGGCATCAAGGTCATCGTCCTTTCCATCCCAGCCTGTACGTCTTCCAGTTTGGCTTCGGTTGCGCCACCCACGCTGCGAATGGGTAAACCATAATGCCTGGCTAACTGGGCAGAAGCAGCCGTGATCAGCCCGGTTTCAATCGAACCCAGTGCGACTGTTCCATGGCGCATATTGGCTATCGTGGAAACGGTGCCATACAATACGGGTGCCCCCGGTCGGTATATTTGTGCCAGGGCGATGTGCGCCAGGATGGCTGCATTCTCTTGCGCAAGCAGCCCTGCCAGGGTCACAGGTGCAGTCGCCCCAGCAATGGCTTCCGGAGATATGGCAATCGGTTGCCCGTAATCCGCGCAGATAAGCATTCCCTCAATTTGAATTGCAGCCATTTGCAATGGACTCATGACGGAACAGATTGCCATAAAGCGTGGATGCTTTTTCAGTTCGGCTTTCCCACCCACTGCAATCGCCATCATGCGCATCATATCCAGGGTCGGCAGGTAACCATAACAGCCCAGACCAAAGGATTTCTGGCTGTTATGCGCCCAACCATAGATGGCTTCGGTGTGAATGGACGTCATGGCAATGTCATTTGGCCAGACATCCATTTGGGAATTGTGTATATTTTTGCAGGCATCAATCAAAATGATATGGTTGAGCATGTCCTGGGAGGTCGTCGGGCGAATAAGCCCGCTTTCATTATCCACTATGCGGGTCGGAGTACCCAAACCAGCGAATTGGACTTCACATCCGCCCACCTGCATCGAAAACGCACTGGCATCGCGCCCATGCAGATAAAAAGCAGATGGTGCTTTTTGGACGGCATCCATGAGCACATTCTCTGGGATATACACCACCTGGGCTGCATCATCCACTCTTGCCCCGGCTCGGGCGAATAACTCGCGCGCATAAGCAAAATCCACCTTCATCCCAACTTCTTGCAGGATGCGCATGGACGCGGCATGGATTTGTTCGACCTCGGCGGAAGAAAGGACTTGAAGGGTGGCAGTTTGCATCGACTTGCTCCTAATTATTGGCTTAATTCATTATACGAGAGACGGTTAATTACCGTTTTTTATCGAGCGTGCATCCGTTAGTTACTGAAAACTGTTATTTCAACTATCCCTGTTTTCACTTCAGGCTTGCAATTGCTGCTTTATCTTCCTGGCAGTCTCATGATAGGCATCCAGTTTTTGACGCTCTTTCTCTATTACTTGTGGTGGAGCCTTTTGCCCAAACGGACTGGCAAGTAAACCATCCAGGCGGATGATTTCGGATTCAATAGTGGCAAGTTCTTTCTCCAGCCGAATGCGCTCTGCATTTTGATCCACCAGGTCTGCCAGGGGGAGATATATTTCGACACCGGATAAAACAAGTGTCGTTTGACCTTCCAGTTTCTCCTCCAAGGCATCCAGAATTTGAATATGAGCAGGATCCAGGTAGGCTAATGCAGCAATGGACTGCATTTGTTCGGAAAGCAGGTTTCTTTTCTCCCTTGATACAAAAGTGGCTGGTATCCGTTTTCCTGGTGTCACCTTCTTTTCAGCCCGCATGTTGCGAATGGCGCGGATAATTTCCTGTACTAAAGCAAATTGATCGGCTTTTTCCTCTTCCCAGCCTTCCAAATCGACCGGCTCTGGCCAGCGGGCTATGATTAATGCTTCTTCCCAGGTGCCAGTTTTATTGAATGGTTTGAATTTCACCGGAGATTCAATGTGCGCTCGATTTTAGATGCCCCCATAAAGCTTCGGTTACATAGGGTGTAAAGGGGTGTAACAGCCGCAAGCAGGTATCCAATACCTGCACTAATATCTGGGCGGTATAGAATGCCCGGTCACCCTTCTCAGCAAGCTGTAATTTGGCAATTTCTATATACCAATCCGCAAATTCGCTCCAGAAGAATTCATAAATCTGCCTGCCTGCTTCACCGTACTGGTAGGAGCCGAACAACCGGTCCACATCCCGCACCAGACCCTGCATGCGTGCCCAAATCCAGCTGTCAGCCAGTGTCCATTCAGGTTCAGCCAGTGGAGATTCTGTTACCTGGTCTATCGCCCCAAGCACAAACCTGCCTGAATTCCACACCTTGTTGGCAAAATTGCGATTCGCTTCCACCTTCTTGGTGTTTATGTTCGTGTCACTTCCCGGGTGTTGAGCCTACAAGCAAAGTAAAGCGCAATGCATCAGTTCCCAGTTCGTTCATCACTTCCAACGGGTCAATCGTCACCCCTTTGCTTTTGCTCATTTTCTGCCCGTGTTCATCCCGGATCAAGCCATGCAGGTAAACTGTATGAAAGGGTGCCTGCTCTGTGAATTCCAACCCAAACATGATCATGCGTGCAACCCAGAAAAACAGGATGTCGTAACCCGTTTCCATAACGGCTGTGGGGTAGAAATATGCCAGGTCTGGGGTTTTCTCCGGCCAACCCAGGGTGGAAAATGGCCACAATCCGGAGGAGAACCACGTGTCGAGTACATCCGGATCCTGATGGATTTTTTCACTGCGGCAATGGCTGCATTCCAGCGGGTCTTCGCGCTGAACGGTCATTTTGTCACATTCGTCACAATACCAGACCGGGATACGATGTCCCCACCACAGCTGGCGGCTGATGCACCAATCCTGGATGTTTTCCAGCCAGTTGAAATATACCTTTGTGAACCGATCGGGCACAATCTTAATGCGTCCATCCCGAACCGCTGCCATGGCTGCATCTGCCAGTGGTTGAATCTTCACAAACCACTGGGTGGAAATCATCGGTTCGATTAACTCACCACCACGCTGCGAACGCGGCACGGTCATCTTATAAGGTTCTTCCTTGATAACCAGATCTTCCGCTCGCATATCTTCCCACAGTTTTTTACGGCAGGCGAAGCGCTCCATGTCCAGCATAGGGACCACCATTTTCATTAATATGAGCACTCTCGTCCATTATGCTGATCATTTCAAGCGAGTGCTTTAGTGCCAGGGCATAATCGTTTGGATCATGGGCAGGAGTGATTTTTAATGCACCCGTGCCGAATTCACGGGTTACATACTCATCAGCAATGACAGGAACTGCACGATTAAGAATGGGTACAAGCACTTTGCGCCCGATAAATTTCTGGTAGCGTTCATCTTCCGGGTGGACAGCAAACCGCCGTATCCCCGAGTATGGTTTCCGGTCGGGTAGTGGCAACTGGGATATATTCATTGGGATTATCTGAAAAAACATATTTGAAATAAAACAATGTTCCCATTTCCTCAACATTTTCCACTTCCAGGTCAGAAACCGCCGTGCGCAGTCCTGGTGACCAGTTAATCATCCTTGGTCCACGATAGATTAATCCTTTTTCATACAATCGAACAAATGCTTCACGCACTGCTTTGGAAAGTCCGGCATCCAGGGTAAACCGCTCCCTGCTCCAATCACAGGATGCACCCAGTCGGCGAATTTGCTGCTGGATGATGTCGCCATATTTTTCTTTCCATGCCCAGGCGCGGTCAATAAATGCTTCCCTGCCCGATTTCTTCCCGCGAGGTGCCTTCCTGGCGTAATGCCCGTTCAACTTTTAACTGCGTCGCAATACCAGCATGGTCACTGCCAGGCACCCATAAAGTGGGAACACCTTTCATGCGCATGTATCGAATCATCAGGTCTTCCATCGAAACAAACAACGCATGTCCAAGATGCAGTTCCCCGGTAACGTTGGGCGGTGGAATGGAGATAACAAATGGCGTTATCGACGGATCAAAATCCGGTTTTTTTGGATCATTGGACGGGCTGAAATAACCCTGTTCATGCCACCATTGATAAAGGTGTTGCTCGGTGGCTGCAAAATCATATGCTTTCGGTAGTGATGTAGTCATTCTTCCTCCAGGTATCTGCTGACAGATAACTTCGTATTAATAGAATAATTCCCTCCATCCAGAGGACGGAAGGAACCTTTCCGCGGTACCACCTCAATTCACTGTGTGAACAGTGCACTCACTCCGGACCAACATCCGGGGGTTGCTATAACGGGCAATTCCCGTGCCGTTCTATTTTCCCGCAGGATTTCTTCGGCATTCGCACCAAACGACCTTCGGCTGATTTTTGTTGAAGGGTTTCCCAGCAAGCACCCTCTCTCTGGCAACTTTTTTCAGCCTACTCCTTTTGGTCAGTCCAAGTTACAATTGTTGCCATGATTATACAAAGGTACACTTTGGATGTCAATGTAAAAACTCCGATAAACTGGATGCGGAGAGACATGGATGCACACAATGATTAATCCCCGCATTTATACAATCGCATCAATCCTGATGGTTTGCGTTCTTGTTCTGACTGGCTGTAAACCAAATACTGCACCGCCTGCAGAAACACCGCTCATCAGCACAACCGATTCTGTACCAACACCGGAAAAATCCATCACACAACTTCCCCCTACCCCAACAATTGCACCAGTTTCCACAATTGCGGTAAAGGAGGAAGAACTTGATGGAATAAAAATTTCTTTGCTGCATCCCCTTGGTGATTCCGCCAGCCAGGGTATGGAGGAACTTGCAAAGGAATTTAACACCAGCAATCCTTGGGGAATTATTCTGGAAGTTCAAGCTGCACCCAGTTACAATGACCTGCTTCAACAAATGAATACCGCACTTGAAACTGGTCATACCCCCCACATTGTTATGGCTTCCACTGACCAGCTTTTCGCCTGGAATCAACAGAATGTTTTAATTGATATCAATGGATATATCGCCGATCCAATCTGGGGATTATCAGCCGACCAAATTATGGATTATTACCCGGTTTTCTGGGAGCAGGACGAGATTGGTGACCGCCGGTTGGGTTTCCCGATTATCCGCACGGCAGAGGTTATTGCCTATAATCGCACCTGGGCACACGAACTTGGTTTTCAGGATCCTCCGCTTGACTCCGGAAGACTTTGAAAAACAAGCCTGTACTGCTGCAGCAAAAAATGCCGGCAGTGAGTACCTGGGGTTTTATGGCACGGGCGGCTGGTTCATGGATACAGACCCGCACATTGCATTAAGCTGGTTGTCTGCCTTTGGATCGAAAAATATTTTCGATAGCAGTTCGAATAGTTATACCTTCAGCACTCCTGAAGTAGAGCATGCTTTCACCTTCTTACGTCAATTGGCAGAAAACTTATGCGCCTGGAATAATGAAGTCCCGCGGCCAGAGGAAAGTACCGAGCCGTATCTATATTTCCCCACCCATCAAGTATTATTGGCATCCCTTTCAGTAGACGAACTGCCATACCTGGCAGCAGCAATGGCAAAAGCCGGGAATACGGATGACTGGGTGATTTTTCCCTATCCAACTGAAGACGGTGCCGGGTCAATGCTGACCTACGGATACAGCCTGGGTATGTTCGTTGCCAGTCCTGCCGAACAACTTGCTTCCTGGCTGGTAATTCAATGGTTTGCAGAAACCGGTCAAGTCGCAAGCCTGGCATCCATGACGGATACCCTTCCGGTTCGAATTTCTTCCGTTGAGGAGATGAATATCTCTTCCCAGGCAGAGCAGGCAATAGCATTGCTTGGACTGGCTGCCACACCACCGGTTGATCCATCCTGGAGGTTGGTGCAGCCTGTCTTGCGGGACGCAATGTGGGAAAACATGGTGCAATTCCAATTAATCCATACCATTCCCAACGTCAGTGTAAGAACGGTTGACGAGTTGCTGGCAGAAATGGATGAGACTGCATCCATGTTGACTGGCGAATAATCTGGATTTTCCATCACTGTTTCTCAGAATAGTTAAACAACATTTTTATATTGCCTGTACCTCGATGGTAAACCCATGATAATTTGGGGGATTAAATAAGTAGAGGCGACGACGGGATTTGCCTGTACCTCGATGGTAAACCCATGATAATTTGGGGATTAAATAAGAGAGGCGACGACGGGATTTGCCTGTACCTCGATGGTAAACCCGTGATAATTTGGGGGATTAAAATAATGAGAGAGGCGACGACGGGATTTGCCTGTACCTCGATGGTAAACCCGTGATAATTTGGGGATTAAAAAAGAGAGGCGACGATGGGATTTGAACCCATGATAAGGGTTTTGCAGACCCTTGCCTTTCCACTTGGCCACGTCGCCTTATAGAACAGATGCAAGTAACAAATCGTTGATTGAAGGTGTGAGAGCGGGCAACGGGATTCGAACCCGTGACCTTCTCCTTGGCAAGGAGACATTCTACCAACTGAACCACGCCCGCAGGCTATACACTTATATTGACAGCCAGAGTATAACAAAACTGATTTATATCGTCAACCCTTTGGCTGCCTTGTTCGGTTTACCAGCCTATCTCCTGCTACCCCCTTGCACTTATCAGCCAGGCATGAATGTGAGATAATACCCGGAAATGACGAACCAAAAACCATTACGTGTTCTCTCCATATTTGGTACGCGGCCTGAAGCGGTAAAAATGGCACCCGTTGTACATGCCCTCCAAAAACATCCCTTGGTGGAATCCATTGTTTGCGTAACAGCCCAACACCGTCAGATGCTGGACCAGATTTTACAACTCTTTAATATTCACCCGGATTTTGACTTGGACCTGATGAAACCCAATCAATCTCTGGCGTCATTATCAGCAAACATCTTTACCGAACTGGACCCGATACTTGAAAAAGTTAACCCAGATTGGATTCTTGTCCAGGGGGATACAACCACGGTCATGGTTTCAGCAATTTTAGGCTACTATCATAAAATCAAGGTAGGACATGTCGAAGCAGGGCTGCGCACCTTTGATAAGTGGCAGCCATTCCCCGAAGAAGCAAACCGACGGGTTGCAGGGGTAATGTCAGATTTGAATTTTGCCCCAACACAGTTGAGTTGAAAGAATTTATTACAAGAAGGTGTTCCTGACTGGCGGATTGCTGTCACCGGAAATACAGTGATTGATGCACTCTACAGCATTAAAGACCAGCCTGAGCCTGATAGAAATTGAAAAACTACTGCTTCAAGCTGGTGTAAGCAGTCCAGGAAACAGGGAGTTGATTTTAGTAACTGCCCACCGCAGGGAGAACTTTGGGAAACCACTGGAAGAGATATGTTCTGCCCTAAAAAACCTGGCACAAAAATACCCAGATAAAATTTCAATTGTTTATCCCGTCCATCTCAATCCCAACGTGCAGGAACCCGTTTATCGCCTTCTGGGTGACATCCCCAACATCCATCTGTTGCCTCCCCTTGATTATTTACCCATGGTACACCTCATGAAACATGCCCGACTGGTATTGACTGACTCGGCGGGATTCTAGGAAGAAGCCACCGCCTTGGGAATTCCTACCCTCGTTTTGAGAAACGTGACCGAGCGGCCAGAGGGTGTTGAAGCCGGTGTACTGAAATTGGTCGGAACCGACGAATCGATAATCGTTAGAGAAACCAGTCATTTATTGGATGACCTCCAGGCGTATGAAAAGATGTCACATGCCCAAAATCCATTTGGCGATGGACATGCTGCAGAACGCATCGTGGATGCGCTCATTGCCTATAAGGAACCTCATGGCTCGTAAAGACCTGTACAGCAGGCTTATTTATGCCCGCACTTCACGATTTTGGGGTAAATTGGCGTATGGACTATTGAAATTATTGGGGAGTGAAATCCCCCGTACCGTCCAAATTGGTGAGGGATTTGAACTGGTGCATGGCGGTTTTGGAGTGGTCATCCATTCCAAAACGAAAATTGGCAGCCGGGTCAAAATATATCCGGGTGTAACACTGGGAAGAGCAGATATCTACCAACCTGCAGAGCACTCACAGTTCGAAGCAATCATCATCGAAGATGATGTCATCCTTTCACCGGGAGCGAAGGTATTATGCAAAAGCGGTACATTGAAAGTTGGCAAGGGAAGCGTAGTTGGTGCTAATGCGGTTCTACTTGAGTCAACAGGTGAGTTGGAAATTTGGGCTGGCATGCCTGCAATCTGTATTGGCAAACGCCCGCCAATGGAGTAAATGGTTCCCATGAACAGGGAAAAAATCGCAGTTATCCCACAAGTGCATGGTCTGGGGGGAATGGTTTCCTTTCAAAGCCGGTTTATTGCTGGTCTTCAAAATCGGGGGTACCGGATTACCCAAAATATTCATGATTCAGACATTACTTCAGCACTGGTGATTGGGGGTACCCGTAAGATTGGTGACTTGCTTGCTGCCCGTCAAAAAGGAATACGAATTGTTCAGCGTTTGAACGGAATGAACTGGATACACAGGGTTCAAACTACCCCCACCCGCAAATTTTTGAGGGCAGAGGCTAACAATTGGCTATTGGCATTAATCAGACGGCTGCTTGCCAATCGGATTGTGTATCAAAGCCAATTTTCTCAATGGTGGTGGGATAAACGGTTTGGAAAGGTTTCCAAACCGCAAACCGTGGTCTTTAATGGTGTCAACCTTGATCAGTATGCTCCTTCTGACAGAACCCATCATTCAACGGAAATTATCCACATCCTGCTGTTGGAAGGACGAATGGACGATTTCTATATCAGCGGACTGGATACCGGTTTTCAACTGGCAACGCAGCTGCACCAGCTGACCGGCAATCGGGTCCAACTTTCTGTCGCAGGGGATGTACCAGAGTCGCTGAAAAATCAATACCGACCAACCCTGGGCGTTGAAACAACTTTTCTTGGCGTCATCCCACCGGAGTCAGTACCTGAACATATCCACTCTGCCCATATGCTCTTTTCCGCAGACCTGAATGCTGCCTGCCCGAATGCAGTGGTTGAGGCAATTGGCGTGCGGTTTACCAGTTTGCGCATATAACACCGGCGCACTATCTGAAATGGTTCCGGAAACAGCAGGCATGGTCGTGCCATATGGCAGCAATCATTGGAAACTGGAAAAACCGGATATTTCTTCTCTATGCGCAGGCAGCATTGAAAATATACCGGGAAAATTCCTTTTACCGTTCCGGTGCAAGGGATGCCGCAGTTGCGCAATTTAATATTGAAAAAATGCTGGATGGGTATCTGGCTGCTCTGCTGGGATAAAACCTTATTTCTCGTCCAACAGCAGCGCGCCTTCTGGACCGCGGTCAATTTCCCAGGGATAAATGATGTAAGCATCCGTGATGGCTGCGAAATAATCCGGGCGGGCTGTACCAAACAGGCTGCGATACGGATTAAAATGCAACACACAGGTATAAGGCAATCCACCCGCTCCGCTCACCCGGTTTTTTACGGCGGTAATGGTTCTGCCTGAGCCCCAGACATCATCAACAATCAATACATTTTTTGACGTCAATAATTCGTTATTGGGAAACTGGATAAATTTAGGCCATGCCATTAAGCGCGGCAATTCTTTATTCTGATCGATTTCCATCACATCCGGAAAATACACTGCGGCAGTTAGAATAAGATTTATCCCCAGCGTTTCGGCAATCAATCCACCGGGTACAACACCCCCACGGGTGACGATTAACATGGAATCAAATTCAACCTGGAACTGAGGTGTCAGATGATCAATCAGTTTATCAATGTCTGTCCAGTTTAATAATTCACGCCGCATACTTTTACCCAACCAGGAACATTAATCATTATAGCAGGGATTAATAGGAACTGTTTCCGCGAGATGTTTTGGGTAACATCCACAATATTTTCTTGCCGAGATGCCAGCCTGTATGCATTTGGAGAATTTCTCCTGGTTGCCAGGAATAATGCTTATATCTGGTGGGCAAAAAAAGAAAATAACCTGCGCGGCAGACATGGCGGATTAAGCAGGCAGGAAATGATGGTGCCTTTGTTCTTCCTCTAGCACTTTCCCATTTGGCAGAATAGTTTATTCCAAATTGGTGTTATTGTGTTTTTGGTTTATATCTGCTGTTTTTCCCAAGGATTGCACTTAGCGTCCCCACAACCACGATCAAAACCAAAATAGTCCCACCCAGGGCAATCCCATTGGTCTGTCGGGAATTCTCAACCCACTCATCTGGCAGGAGTGTAACCGTTGGAGTGACCTGGACTTGTTGCACCTGGAAGGATTTTGAATCCACAGGGGAAGGGCTGGACCAGAATACCAGAACTGCGAAAATAATTAATACAACTGCAATCACAGTAATCTGCCATGATAGTTTGCCAGGTATATGATACTTATTCGCCATAGTGTCCCTGTTTAAAATGGATTCCTATTGCTCAGGTACAAGCTTTTTCGCTGCTTCAGTTGCCGCCTGGTAAGCGCCCATCTTTAGGTCAAGTACGGCTATTGCTCCGTCACGAATGGCGGGTCCCAAAGTGTCAATCAAGTCACCTGCCGGCAATTCCTGCGCAGCCAGGATTACATGTCCAAAAAACGTTTTCATACTCTGATTTGACCAGTTTACCATTATTGAAGGACGTACGGGAAGGTATCCTGCCTCCACTGTCCATTCTGCCAAAAATTCAGGGGTACTCAAGAACTGTGCCAGGCTTTCGGTTACCTCACGCCTTTGTGGGTCTGGGTCGGAAATAGCCCACATCCACCCATTGGCGAGTGTATAGTTGCCCTGGTTTAATGCAGGCAATGGAATTGCCACTGCATCAGCCGGATATTGCACCAGGTAGCTGTGTGCGCTGGTAACTAAAAGTTGCGCTTCACCGCTGCTAAAATGCAGCCAGGCTTGATCATCCGTTAGAATCTTACTGTTCCAGTTGGGAATGGTACCGGTCTTCGAACCTTGTTCGTAAATCCGATACACCTCACTTAAGATATCAGGTTGCAGGGTTGGATTACCTTCCGGGTCTCTTTAACTGACCGCCTGCGGATAAGTATAAGGCAAGGGAAAACATGGCTTTAATATCCCCTGCTGGAAATACAATCGGTTGATTCAAGGAGAGCAGGTCTTCCCACCCATTTATTACAGCATCTTCAGGTGCAACAACATTGGGTCGGTAGACAAGAACCAATGCGTCACCCGCAATTGGTAACCCATAAACCGTACCTGACAGGCTGCCAAGGTTCCTGGCATAATCATACCAATCCTCATCAGCGGAAAAATCGACCTGGGTAAATGGATGGATGATATTTTTATTGACTGCAGTTTCCATTTCAGTGCGGTTTAACATTACCAGGGAAGGCACTGCATTTGGAACTGCTGCGCTAGTAATGGTAAGGGATTGCAGTAATGAAGCATCACCGCTTTCTGCTTTGAATTGTACAGAAATGCTGTATCCCGGGTTTTGTACCATGAATTCCTGAAACCGGGCAAAAAGCATTTCTCCGGCCTTGCTGATACTTGGGTCAAATTGTGCCGGAAGCCAGATGACAATTTCATTTTCGTTCACCTGGGGTGTCGCAGTCTGTTTCGGAGATACTTCAGTCACCTCAGTTGATAAACCATCCGGGGTCTCTGTGGATTTTAATTCCCCATTCGCATCCGGGAAAACTGGCATACACGCAGCCAGCCCTAACAGCAAAAGAATGGGAATAACACGCAATTTCATTCGAATACCGATTTTCTACCTTTTACTTAAAAACTACCGGGGAAGAAATCAACGCACTCAAAAGTTTTACTGAATCCAGCACGTCTTGATAATCCACCATTTCAGAGGGAGAATGCACGTAACGGCATGGGATGGAAATAACCCCTGCAGCCATGCCAGCCCGGGTTATTTGCATCACACGTGCATCTGTAGTACCCGCATCCAAAATTTCCAGTTGATAGGGTATGCCTGCCTCTCTGCTGTATCACTCATCCAGCGAACCACCCGTGGGTCAGCCAGCATGCCTGAATCGCGAACTTTGACCGCCGGACCTTTTCCAAGGCTGACAGCCATTTTTTCACTTTTTGGGGTATCACCTGTTTTGGTCACATCCAAGCGCAATCCCGATTTCAGCATCAACCGCGTATGCGGCAGTGGTAGCACCACGCAAGCCAACTTCTTCCTGGGTACTGAAAACGAAATACAACTCGTTTGGGGTTGTTTTCACCTGTTTCATTGTTTCGATTAAAATCGCCACTCCAACCCGGTCATCCATTGCCTTGGAAACCAGCCTGTCACCAAGGTCAAGGAATGGGCGAATAAAAACTGCCATATCTCCCACTTTAACGGCGCAGCTCTTCCTATCTTTTGCTCCGATATCAATGAAGCATTTATCCATGCTAGGGGCATGTTCACGGGTATTGGTGTTCTCAGTTCCTATCACACCCTCTTCGCCATTCAAGAAACGAATCCGGCTGCCCATCAGGTATACCGGAAAAACACCGCCATTTGCTGTAAAACGAATGAAGCCGTTTTCTTCAATAAATGTGGCAATCAACCCAATTTCATCCATATGGGCAGACATCATGATGCGTTTACCACCCTTCTTAAGGGTGCCTTTGCGGGCTATCACGTTGCCCAATGCATCCACTTTAACGTCGTCAGCCAGTTTGTGAATGGTTTTCTTGATAAGGTCACTCACCTGCATTTCGTAGCCGGAGGGACCGGTTGCTTCCACCAAGGATTTAATGAGTTCTTTCATTTAACTCTCCAATGTTTGATATATGGTTATGCCCGCACGAGAATATCTTGCGGAAGTTCAGTTAATGCGCTGTGAACCAGCAGCATGGAATTACGCCAGTCACTCAATCGGGCTACCATTACCGGGCTGTGTGCATACCGTCCGGGGACTGAAATGGATACTGATGGAATTCCAGAACGCTGCTTGTGAATTGCTCCTGCATCTGTTCCTCCAGGTCCCGGTTGCCGTAATCTGGTAGGGAATATCATTTTCGCTTGCAACCCGGAAAAGGTGTTTCAGCAGGCGAGGGTCTGAAATCGTGCCGGTATCGGCTACATAAATGGCTGGACCTGCGTCAAGCCGGGTATTGTAGAAGCGGTTTTCACTGTCATCCCAGGCTGGATAATCATGCGCTGGTGTGCTGTCCAGGACAATTGCAAGGTCAGGGTTAAATGCATAGGCTGCTACCCGTGCACCCCGCAATCCGGTTTCTTCCTGAACTGTGAAGGCAGCCATCAGTTCAATATTCGGTGGGGCATGCTGAATCATGGTTATCAAACTGACGACCCCCAGGCGGTCATCCAATGCCTTACCCACCAGGCTTGGACCTGCCTGGGTAAACTTTGTGGCAAAGTAAACATGGTCTCCAAGTTTAACTTTGCCGCCGCCATCTGGACCAACATCCAATCGCAGTGTTTCCAATTCGAAAGCACTTTTCATCTCATCTTTTTTCGTCAGATGAATTGGTTTGGCTCCGATTACTCCGGGAATATGGTCTTTGCCTGCCTGGACTGGTTTTCCCGGCAGGTAGCGGGTATCAATCCCGCCGACCGTTACCAGCCGAAATAAACCGCCTTCTTCTGACTCCACAACCATAAATCCAACTTCATCCATATGGGCAGCCAGCATCACTTTTAGTGCACCAGGTTTTTCAGATTTACGAATTGCCAGCACGTTTCCAAGCGCATCAACGTGCACATTATCACAATATGGTTTGATGGCTTCCAAAACGATTTTCCGAATTTCACCCACTTCTCCCAAAATTCCACAGGCATTGGAAAGCCGTTCCAGCAAGGCGATTTGTTCTTTTTCAATTACAGGGGTAAAGGTCTTTGCATTCATAATGTTTACCTTTTAGTCATCCCAGTGAAGTTTTTTCATAAAATCGTGCGGCAGTGCAGCAATGAGAGAAGCCAGCAGATGACCTGCTCGTTGAATATCCTTCAATGCCACCATTTCCACAGGTGTATGCATGTACCGCAATGGTATTCCAATCACCAGGGTGGCAATGCCTTCTGCAACAATCTGCATGGCGTATGCATCTGTTCCGGATGCTCCAGGCAGCAATTCATCATGGGTGGGTATATCCAGTTTTTCAGCCAACTCTTTCACAAATGTATAAACTGCAGGATGAATATTTGAACCAACTCCCAGCGTAATCCCCTTACCAAGAGGGAATGTCCGGTAATCGGAAGCGCCAGGACCTTTGGCAAAAGTTACATCAATGGCAATTGCCAGGTCAGGGCGAATAGCGAAAGGTGCAGTAAACCCTCCACCCAATGATTCCTCTTCCTGTGCAGTTGCTACCGCCCATACATCCCAGGCATGCTTAACTTTACTCAACTCATCAAGACACAGGGTTACAGCCGCAACTGCCGCCCTGTTATCCAGGCTATGCCCTGTCATTATCTCTGTAGCCAATTCCATGGGTTCCTGGGCAAATGAAACCAGGTTTCCAATTTTCACCGCTTCATCTGTCTCTTGAGGGGATAGACCCACATCAATAAATAGATACTTCATTTCGACTGGATCGCTTCCTTTACCATCTGGCAGCAGTGGCGCACGAGGCATCACAACTACACCGGGCAGGTCACGCTTTCCATGTACGGTAACCCGCATACCGGGTAAAAGGCGAGGATCAATTCCACCAATTTCCGTGATCCGGATGAAGCCATCCTGCACACCTGTCACCATCAATCCGATGGCATCCATATGGGCAGCCAGTAAGATTCGCGGTCGGGGTTCATCTCCATAACCACGTTTTAAGGCATGCAGACTTCCAATCGGGCTTACATTGATTTCATCGACAAGCGGTTTCCAGGTTTGCGCAATACGTTCCCTGGCTGGACCTTCATAAGCAGAAAGACCGGCAAGCGACATAAGGTCAGTTAAGAATTCTTTGATTTCAATCATTCCTTATCCCTGTTTTATGGAGTAGAAGATGGTTCAATTGTGGGAGGTACAGGTGTATCAGTATCCGTGGGTGGTGGAGGTGGTGGGGTATCCGTGTCCGTTGCAGTTGGGGGAACAGGTGTCAAACTGATTGTTGGAGTACGGGTAATGGTTCGTGTCCAGGTATTAAACGGTGTATATGTTATGGAAGGTGTCCAGGTTTGTGTTGGCGTTGGTGTGACAGAAGGAGTAACCGTAACTACACCCGTCCAGGTAACGCGGATTGTGCTTGTAATCCGGGCAGTGTTGGTCATGGTGGCAGTCGGTGTTTTCGGTCGCAACGCAATCGATTGACCCTGCAGCAGGACAAATCCCAGGCAATAGAAAGGAAGTGTCCCGGCAATGACCAGCAATAAAATGATTTCTAGTTCTATGTGAACGTGACTTTTTAGAAAACATGGCCGCCTATAATCTGCTTGTTCATCATATCATCAGACGAAAATTTTGACAAACACCCTATTATCTCTTTTCAGCTTTATCGGCTTCGTTCAACCGGTGCATTTGGTTTTTGCAATCGCAGCTCAAGACGAACCGTATGATACAGGCTCTCTGCTTTAAGATCCGATATCGAATAACATGGTGCTTCCAGGTAGTCAGCCAAAACTTGCGCCAGCCCTTGATCGAAGGCAACATGTTCCATATTGATTACTACGCTGCGGATGTTATCGTCGGCAATCCGTTCAGCAATCTGTTTTACTTCTTCTTGTGGAGGCAAATGTCCCATGGATACATTCCCTGCCCCATCTGTAAGCAATATCAGCAGAGGAAGTACATCCGGGTGGAGAACTTTTTCTTTTCGTAGAACATCTGCTGCCAGCTGTAAACCGGCTGCGAGAGGGGTCTTCCCACCTACCGGAATATTTGCCAGGGCTTGCTGTGCCAACCGGACCGAGTTGGTGGGCGGTAAAATTAATGTAGCCCTATCCTTTTGAAATACGATCAGACCGACACGATCTCTTCTCTGATATGCATCATTTAACAGGGAAAGAATTGCGCCCTTGGTGGCTGACATTCGTTCTGCAACCGCCATGGACCAGCTGGCATCCACCACAAACAATACCAGGTTTGCGGTTCTGCGGACGCGGACTTTACGCATGAAATCGCCGGGACCGATGGCAAAGGCTATGTGCTTTCGTCTTTCTGCCCGTTCCTTTTGGAAAGGTGCAGCCGCCCGAAAGGTGGCATCAAATGCCAGGTCTTCTGCATTGCCAGGAGTGGGTCGGGCTTGAATATATCTTCCGCGTTTTCGCTCAGTATGGGTATAACTGCGCCTGCCAGCCATCTGGCGCATCATGTGGTCTAAAGGTGTATCCAGGTGGCGCGGTTCGAATACTTCACCGGTTTGTACTTTCTTTCCCCCCTCCCACCAATTGGCATTTTGGTCGCCAAAAACCGTTTGCTGGGAAGGCTGCACGGGTGCTTCATTGGAGGTTTGATCCTCCTCGCCCAAAACTACGTTTTTTTTTGCTCGTCAGCCTGGTCCGCAGGTTCCTGTTCGCTCTCAGTTTGTTCCCCTGCACCGGCACCTTGAAGCTGCTCAATCCGTTCCTGCAATTCTTCCATCCCCATTTCACTTTGTTGGAAAGGACCACGCTTAATCCGGTGCGGTAAAGCCAGTTCAGCAGCCAGGGCAATATCCCGTTCGGTAATGCGGGTTCTTCCTTCAAAAGCTGCCTGGGCTCGTGCGGCTTTAAGAATGACGAGATCTGAGCGGTGCCCTTCCACGTTGAGAGACGAGGTGAGGGCAGCTATCGAAAGTAAATCCCGGCTGGTGTGGGTCACTTTTTCCACAAGACTGCGTCCGGTTTCAATCTGATGCGAAAGTTCTTCTTCCTTGGGTACCCATTGATTCCGGAAATATTCCTGGTTAGCTTCGAAAGCCAGGTTGCGTTCCATAATCATTACCCGGTCGCGGGCATCCCTAATCCCATGTATATCCACCGAAAGTGCAAAACGGTCTAATAACTGGGGGCGTAAATCCCCTTCTTCCGGGTTCATGGTACCTACCAGGATAAAACGGGCGGGGTGAATAAACGAAATGCCTTCACGTTCCACAATGTTCATTCCCATGGCAGCGGAATCCAACAGCACATCCACCACATGGTCATCAAGCAGGTTTACTTCATCTATATATAACAAACCACGATTGGCAGCCGCCAGAACCCCAGGTTCGAAATGGCGCTCACCAATCTGGATTGCTTTTTCTATGTCCAGCGTTCCGACCACCCGGTCTTCGGTGGCAGAAACCGGCAGGTTAATAAAGGGTGTTGTGCGGGTTGCGACAGGTAATTTCTCCCCTTTTGTTACGCGTTCCCGGCATTCTGTGCATAATGCAGTTGCATCATCCGGGTTGCAGCCAAAACGGCAGTCGCTCACCACTTTGACGTTGGGCAGCAAGGCTGCCAATGCACGGGCAGCCGTTGATTTGGCTGTTCCGCGTTCTCCTCGAATTAATACCCCGCCAATGCGCGGATCCACTGCATTCAGGACTAAAGCCCGCCGCATTCGCTCCTGGCCAACAATGGCTGTAAATGGGTAAATAACCGCCATGAATTATCCCTCGATGTTTAGTTTTGCGAAGCTAGTGTACCACAAATCAATTTTACTATTATCGTGCGCTGACAGGTAAATATTGACAACCATTGGGGTATTAGTCTTGTTGAACTCAATTTCAGGATAGAGAAATCCCGGCGGTTTCATCAGGATAAGAAATCAACCAGTAGTCGGTTAAATTCCTGTGGACATTCCCGCATCGGCCAGTGACCGGCACCATCCATAACTTCCAACCTGGAATTGGGTATGCGCTGGCTGGCAGCCTTGGCATATTTAAGTGGCACCAGGTTGTCTTTACTGCCATGAATGAGTAAAGTGGGTGACATTATCTCGGATAACCGCTCCATGTAACAGGTACGAATCCGGGTAGGTGTAATATCGCTATTTTGTAATTCGTAAAATGCCTGGGCAGCACCAGGTTGATGAATCACCGCCTCCAGTTCATCCAGGATGGCGTCATCAATTCGTTTTGGATCCCCATATATGGATTGAACACTCCAGCGCAGCATGGATCTGTTCTTCACCATGAGTTTGTACGACCAGGGAATAATCCCCGGGAATTTGACTATAGCCCAGGAGAAGAAATGAAAACGAACCCGGTCAGCCAGACCATAACTATCCACCAGCACTAACTTATCCACTCTCCTGGGGTTTTCCAGTGTAAATCCAAGCGAAATACCGCCACCCATTGATATACCAACCAGGCTGGCAGTTGGAAGTCCAAAATGATCCATCAGGCTGGTTAATAATCGTATGTAATAGGACATGTTCCCCATTCCATGCGAATATGTGGTGTTTCCATAACCAGGCAGGTCTGGTGCATATACTCTGTGGTTAAGCGCCAACGCAGGAATTGCTTTACGCCAGGATAACAAGGCGGAATTCTACTCCCCCACCGTGCAGCAGTACAACCGGCGTACCCGTTTCTCCCGCTCTCCAAACACACACATCAACGCCATCCAGGTTTGCCCAGGTTTGTTCAAAGGGTTTTGCAGGTTGTGAATAATCGGTCATTTTGTACCTCAAGTGCTGTTTTTGTTTACCCTATATCATATCATCAACCTCTCTGACCTCAAATTGTCATTAATCAGACGCGGTATAATGGATATGTTAAGTTAATTTCGGAGTGAGAAGATGAGCCAAAAAATACGTGTATTGATTGCCAAACCAGGGCTGGATGGACATGACCGTGGCGCAAAAGTGGTTGCCCGCGCATTACGGGATGCAGGCATGGAGGTAATTTATACCGGTTTACGCCAAACGCCGGAAATGATTGCGGAAGCCGCCTTGCAGGAAAATGTTGATGTTGTTGGCTTATCCATTTTATCCGGCGCTCATTTGACGGTCGTACCGAAAATTGTGGATTTAATGCATGCAAATGGTCAGATGGATGTTCCCATCTTTGTTGGTGGCATCATCCCTGACGAAGATGTCAGGGTGCTTCTGCAAACTGGTGTAAAAGCCGTATATGGTCCCGGTGCAGTAACAACCCAGATTATCGAAGATATCCAGCGTTTTGTCGCTGCAGCATAGATGCAGGAGAAAGTTGTGGAGAAGAATGAGCAGCCAGCAGGGTTATTAAATAACCGGCTTGCCCTTGCCAGATTAATCACCGAAGTCGAAAATGACACTCCTGCAGGTCGGGCTGCTCTGGAAGACCTTTTTCATCGCACCGGCAAAGCCCATATTATCGGGGTTACAGGTGCACCAGGCGTTGGAAAATCTTCGCTGGTCAACCAGCTGGCATTGGCACTTCGCAAAGAGAATATCAGCAGCAAAGCCCCTACCGTGGGTATTATCGCAATTGACCCCTCCAGTCCTTTTACAGGAGGCGCGATATTGGGAGACCGGGTGCGCATGCGTGACTTGAGCGGAGATCCCGGTATTTTTATCCGCTCGATGGCAGCCCGTGGCGCAATTGGTGGTCTGGCACGTACTACCACCCAGGTTGCCCGCCTGATGGATGCTGCCGGTTTTGAAATTATCCTGGTGGAGACAGTAGGAGCCGGACAGGCGGAAGTTGAAATTGTGCGATTGGCGCATACTACCATCGTGGTGGATGCACCTGGTTTGGGTGATGAAATTCAAGCCATCAAGGCAGGTATTTTGGAAATTGCAGATATCCTGGTGGTCAATAAGGCAGACCTGCCAGGTGTGGAAAACACAACCCGCGCCCTGCAATCCATGTTACAACTTGCCAATTCCGGGCATCGCAATGTGCTTTCCAATCCGGATAAAGGATTGCCTGCCTGGGAAGTGCCTGTGTTTAAAACGGTTGCCAGCCAGGGAGAAGGTATTCAACAGGTGATTGAGTGTATTCAAGCACATCGCGAATATTTACACCAGAACTGGCGAATGGGAGAATCGGGAGCGTTTGCGTGTTCGCGACGAAGTGGAACACCTGGTCCTGCAAACCTTGCAGCAGCAATGGTTAAAAAAATTACCACCGGCAGAACTGGATACCACGGTTGAATTATTATTCAGGCGTACAACAACTCCCTATCTTGCAGTAAGGCAATTGCTGGAACATGCCGGTATGCAAATGGACGAATAATCGGGACACATCTCGATTGAAATATTTTTGAGGAGAATGGACTTATGGATAGAACATCAATTGGTGATTTGCAGAAGTTTGTCGGGCAAAAAGTGAAAATCCAGGGATTTTTACAAACCCTGCGCGACCAGAAGAAAATGCAGTTTATTATCCTGCGCGATTTAACCGGTTTGGTTCAGGTGGTTTTATGGAAGGAAGGCAATCCACAATTGGCTGAGTTTATTTCTAAACTCACCGCGGAGACTGCCCTTACCATAACAGGCACAGTGGTCGAAAATCCCGTGGTGAAACTGGGTGGTATCGAAGTCCAATTGGAAACCCTTGAAACGGACAATATCGCAGCCCAGCAGCTACCCTTTGATCCATTTTCCGAAACACTGCCAGCCATCGATTTTCGCCTGGATTGGCGCTTTATTGATTTACGCCGCCCTGAGATTGCCCTGATTTTCAAAGTACAAACCACTGCAGAAATGGGTCTGCGGGAATACTGGATCAAGCACAATTTTCTCGAAATTCATTCTCCCAAGTTTATGGGCAGCCCAAGCGAAAGCGGGGCAGAATTGTTTGAGCTGCCATATTTTGGCGGTAAAGCCTACCTGGCGCAATCTCCACAGTTTTACAAGCAAATGGTAATGGCAGCCGGATTTGATCGGGTGTTTGAAATTGGACCGGTATTTCGGGCAGACCCCAGTTTTACCTCCCGGCATATGACCGAATTTACCAGCATCGATATGGAAATGGCGTGGGTGGATTCACATGAAGACGTGATGCAATTTCTGGAAAACATGCTGCACTTTGTTTACCAGAAAGTGAAAGATGCCCATGGTGATGAAATACTTGCCCGGCTGGGTGTTGATTTACAGGTTCCAACGGTTCCATTCCCCCGGCTTGCCATGCTGAAAGCCCATGAAATTCTGAAAGAGGTTGGTTATACTCTTCCTCCCGAGAAAAAAGGTGACCTGGATCCGGGTGGTGAAAGAGCAATCGCTCAATGGATAA
Source organism: uncultured Chloroflexia bacterium (assembly GCA_963793615.1). Classification (GTDB taxonomy): domain Bacteria; phylum Chloroflexota; class Anaerolineae; order Anaerolineales; family Anaerolineaceae; genus UBA4782. The sequence continues at coordinate 233,072 of CAWCAN010000013.1, read as the reverse complement.
AAGAAAAGTACAACCATGACTTTGTGTTTATTACGGATTGGCCCATCAGTGTACGCCCGTTTTATCACATGCGTTATGCAGACCAACCCGAAATTACCCGCAGTTTCGACCTGGTTGCTTCCGGTCTGGAAATTACCACCGGGGCACAGCGCGAGCATCGTTATGAAGTTTTGGCAAAACAGGCTACCGAAAAAGGGCTAAGCCATGAACCCATCCAGTTCTACCTGGATTTCTTCAAATATGGCTGTCCGCCACATGGCGGCTTTGGATTGGGTCTTTCCCGATTGCTGATGGTAATGCTCAACTTGAATAATGTACGCGAGGCAGTATTGCTTTTCCGTGGTCCCAATCGCCTTAATCCCTAGGAGATGATTGTGATACCTGGTAATGGAATGCGATTACGTGCGATTGAAAAGGCAGACCTGCCGCGCTTTGTGGCATGGTTAAATGACCCCCAGGTGATTGCATGTCTGGATTTACGAATTCCTTTATCACTGGCACAGGAAGAAGCCTGGTTCGAGAATAATTTAAAGAAACCAGCCGAATTGCAGCCTCTTGTTATAGAAATATTATTATCCGATAACTGGGTGCCGATTGGAAACCTGGGTTTTAATGAAATTGATTGGATGGCTCGCAGCTGCGAGGTGGGTATTTTCATTGGTGACAAGACCATTGGAATAAGGGGCTGGGTACCCAGGCGATGAGTTTATTGCTCCGGCATGCATTTAATACGCTCAATTTAAACAGGGTTGGACTGCGAGTTTACGAAACCAACCCGCGTGCGATACAATCATATCGTAAGGCAGGATTTGTAGAAGAAGGCCGTTTACGCCAGGAAGAATATCGAAACGGCGAGTATATTGATGTTATTTGTATGAGCATCCTGCGCAGTGAGTGGCAGGATAATGACCAGATTTAGAAGTAACGAGGAGTTGTAGAATGCCTATTTCAATCGCCCGTCACGAACGAATGGTTTATGGAGATATCAGGCTTTATTCGGGCACCGCACACCCCGAATTAGCTGATGAAATTGCAGAGTATTTGGAATATTACATTGTGCGAACGGGATGTCATCACATTCCCCAATGACAACTTGTTTATCAAACTGCGCAAAAGTGTACGCGGGCAGGATTGTTACGTTATCCAAACTACCTCTGCACCCGTACACCGCAACCTGATGGAATTGCTCATCATGGTGCAAACCCTCCGGTTGGATTTTGCCGCGCGCATCACCGCCATTATTCCCTACCTGTGTTATGCCCGATCGGATAAAAAAGACCAGCCCCGGGTACCCATAACTGCCCGGCTTGTTGCAGATATGATCGAAGTGGCTGGCGCAGACCGTTACATGACGTTTGACCTGCATGCTGGACAAATCCAAGGCTTTTTCTCCATCCCCGGTGATGTTCTTTCCGGTTTTCACTTATTAAAAGACCATCTGAAACAAATCAAGGTGCATATGCAGGACCCGGTTGTTGTCACCGCCGACCTTGGCTTTGCAAAAAAAGCCCGCAACTATGCAGAAGTTCTGGATGTTCCCATGGCTTTTATTGAGAAGCGCCGAATAGCCAATGATTTAAAAGCCAAGGCATTAAATTTAATCGGTAACGTAATGAATAAAGATGTCATTATCGTGGACGACGAAGTTGATACAGGCGGCTCCATCGTTCAAGCAGTTTCGCTGGTAAAAGAAATGGGAGCCCGTGAAGTGTACGTGGTATTTGTACACCCCATTTTCTCAGCCGATTGTGCCAATAAACTGGCAGGTTTGCCAGTAAAACAATATATCACCACCAATACCATCCCCATTTCCCCGGAAAAAAGAAAACTATTTGGAGACAAGTTGTTGGTGCTTTCCATAGCACCACTGCTTGGTGAAGTAATCCGGCGGGCAAATGAGGGGCGCAGTGTTGGTGAGATGTTCAACGAGTAGCAGGTAGAAAATGCCAGAGCTGCCTGAGGTCGAAACCATCGCCCGCATCCTCCGGCAGGGTATTAACGGTATGCCTGGATTACTCGGGCAAACCATCACACAGGCTGAAGTTTTCTGGGAACGCAGCCTTGCGCTTCCTTCTCCATCCACTTTTATCAAACAAATCCCTGGATTAACCTTTCAAAACGTATCCCGCCGCGGCAAATTCCTGGTTATGGATTTGAAGACCCATACTTTGTTGGTACATCTGCGTATGAGTGGTGATTTACGTGTGGAGCATGCATCGCAGCCAATCCAAAAACATGACCGGATAAGTTTACTGCTTGAGAATCAAACCCGCCTGGTTTTCAACGATACCCGCAAATTTGGGAGAATGTGGTTTACCGCAACTCCTGAAACGGTTTTGGAGAAACTCGGACCGGAACCTTTGGATATACAATTGGATGAACAATCTTTTTATGACTCTTTGCACACCAGGAACAGGCAGTTGAAACCACTGCTCCTTGACCAAACATTTCTGGCTGGATTGGGTAATATTTATACCGATGAAGCGCTGCATATTGCCAGGCTGCATCCAATGTTGCTGTCAAATCGTGTGACACCCGATCAAACAAGCCAGTTACTGCACGCCATCCGGACTGTATTACAGGATGGCATTGACCGAAACGGCTCCAGTATCGATTGGGTGTATCGGGGAGGTACTTTTCAAAACCAGTTCCAGGTTTATGGACGGACTGGAAAAGCATGTCTGAATTGTGGTGCATTAATTACACGGATACTGGTTGGGCAGCGAAGTACCCACTTTTGTCCAAATTGCCAGCCGCTAACAATGAAAAAAGAGGTGTGAAATGTCGGAACTTACCAGTCAACTGCTTCTTGCATTCTTATTCGTCATTATTGGCTTCATTGGCGGTGCATTAGTCATGAATGCCTGGTATAGCCGCCATCCACCAACCCAAAATGATGAAACCGTCCAACCTGAAACTGGACATGGAAGAAGTTGCCCGGATTTATGCACAAAGCAAAAACCATAATCTTGTGATTGAGATAGACAAAAGGCAGTATAACTCCGGAACCGAATTAAAACCTGCTTTGCATGGAAAATTAGTAAAGCTGACAGACCAGTTGCGTGCTTGGCTTGGGATCAAAGATGTGATTGCCACACCCTCCGTTCTACCCTCAGCATCAAATGCTGGAAAAACAAGTATTCCGGATGCACTCATGTCCACCGAATCTACTGAACTCACCCCGCTGCAGCTCATAAGCCTGCCCTTAAAATTAAAAGTGCCGGATCCAGCAAAAGATAAACCTGCGCCAAAACCATTAAGCATAGTCGCCCAAATTGATGTGGTTCTGCAGGAAATGTTGGAACATTCCCCTTTGAAATCACAGGGGATTCGCCTTTCAGAAAATCCTTATCATGGAGTCATTGTCTGGATTCAAGGAAATCACTATGAAGGGATTGAGAATATTCCGGATCCGGAAATCAAGGAATTAATCCGGAAAGCGGTAAGTCGTTGGGAACAACAAGCAGAAAGTAGAAATTCATATCCTTAAAAGTATTTACATCGCTGTAAAAATTAATTGGTATAGCGTACAATACAGGCAGGAGAAGAAATGCCATCGTCTGAAGAACGGATCCAGGTATTAAGAATGATCCAGCAGGGAACCATCACTGCTGAGCAAGGGCTGCAATTACTGGGAGCGTTAGAGGAAAACCAGGTAAAAGGCAAAACTCCTTCTACTCCACCTCTTTCTGCCGGTGCAAACCGGGGTGGACGCTGGTTTCGGGTTCGCGTTACAGACAACGACTCTGGTAAAGTTCGGGTGAATATCCGCCTGCCTGTCAGTGTACTTTCTGCGGGCATGAAAATGGGTGCACGCTTTTCTCCGGAAATTGAAGGTCTGGACGTAGAGCAACTTCTCTCCGTCATTCGATCGGGTGAAACAGGTCAAATCGTGGATGTGCTCGATGAAGAAGATGGCGAACACGTTGAAGTGTATATTGAATAACCAAAGAAGTACTTGACCACAAACAAAAATCCCGTAACGAATTCGTTACGGGATTTTTTTATCTGACCTATATTCTTAATGTAAACCAATTAATTTTTTTATACTGGTGCAAGGGTACCGGCAAAGATTATCCAGGCCAGAACTGTCTTGGCGGACAGACTCAAGATGATATACACCTTTTCACCAAACAGGTAATCTTTCCACTTGCCAACCTTTTTGTATTGCAAAACCATGTTGATGGCAAAGATATTGAAAAACACGAACAGGGTTGGGACGATGGCATATACGAAAGCCGGTGGTTTTCCACCTTCGCCAGCCAGTGAACCGACAAAGTACAGCACAATCACAATCCATGGAATTGCACCTGCAATGGAACCATAAATGAATGACAACCAGTTAGTCTTCTGGGTGTGCTGGTTGTGATACTCCATCATGATGCCAAACAGGTTCATCATGGCATTGATACCGAAGATTAATATGAGTGCTCCAAGGTCATATAAGCCTACCAACATGCCGATAAGCACAATCATTACCGATGAAGATAGGGCATACTCGTAGAAGCGAACCGGATTCATCCCTTTTTGCAGGTTGCGAACATACAGTTTGTAACCCACCGTTGCCAGGAAGAAATGTGCCAGTGCAGATAATAGCAGAAAGACTGCCACAGCAGGTCCAAACCTTAATTCAAATGCCAGTTTCGGGTCCGGAATGAGGGACATTATTTTCGGATCAAACTTTAAAAAGTTTGTGTAGATGGGATAAGCCCTGTCATTGCTAAGCACAATCATCAGGATACCCTGAATAAGGTGCAAAAATCCCATGATGAAATTGAACCGCCGTAAACCCTTGAATTTATTCTCTTCAACCATTTTTATTCTCCTTATGAGTAATGTATAAAGATATATTAATCCGTTGGAATAATATAATCAATCATTTGTATAATGTTTGTATAATTATTTCAATATTCAATTGCCTTCTCGATAATTTTATCGGTTCCTTGCACTATAACTTTCTTGTCGTTTTTGATATACGAATAAAGCACACCCTTATAGATTATTAATTATGGCATAATTGGCAGCATGAACGTACAACTTGATGAATACAGAAATGGAACTTTCCTGGAAACAGTCCCGGGAAGCGGTATGCTTGAAAGCGAGCGCGATGCCCTCGACCTGGTGGGATCTTGCGGTGAGTATCAAGTCTATCGCCTGTTGATTAACGCTGAAAATATTCCGGATACCTTCTATGATCTGCGCAGCGGATTGGCGGGCAGTGTATTGCTTAAATTCAGCAATTACCGGATTAAGGCTGCTGCCCTGGTTAATTCCGTTTTAGCAGAACAGGGAAAGTTCCACGAGTTTGCCATAGAAACCAACCGTGGCAATGAGTTTGGTGTTTTTAATCAGCGTGAAGATGCGTTGATGTGGCTTTTTCGCGATTAATTCTTACCAGCGCTGATGAACCTGGTCCCGGATGAGTTCATCGTAGATATCCCGAATTTTTTGCATGGTTTCTGATGTGAGCTCTGGTATATCTGCTGCAGCAGCATTTTGCTCGACTTGTGCAGGACGTTTCGCACCAGGAATGGAACAAGTCACTGCTGGCTCCATCATTATCCAACGCAAAGCAAATTGCGCCATGCTGATTCCCTCTGGAACCAGAGCGCGTAATCTCTCTACTGCCTGCAGCCCCGTTTCATAGTCCACCCCGGCAAATGTTTCCCCCCGGTCGAACGACTCCCCATACCGGTTGAAATTGCGGTGATCTTTTTTCTCAAAAGTTGAATCGGAATTGAATTTTCCTGTCAGCAGACCTGAAGCCAGCGGAACGCGTGCCAGAACTGCGACCTGGCGGCGCAGTGTTTCCTTGAAGAATAAATCTGCCGGTCGCTGACGGAAGATATTGTAAATAATCTGAACACTTTGAACCTGCGGGTATTCAATCGCTTTTAAACCTTCCTCTACTTTTTCAACACTGACCCCATAATATTGGATTTTCCCTTGTGTAACCAGGTCTTCCATTATTCCAAACACCTCAGGAGTATAAAATACTACCGTTGGTGGACAATGCAATTGAACCAACTCCAGGCAATCGGTGTTCAAATTCTTCAGGCTGCGTTCAATGAATAAATTAATATTCTCGCGATTGTAACCACTGGCAATATGCGGATTTAACCGCCGCCCAGTCTTCGTAATAACGTGAAATGGCTCAGATCGTTCCTTGCGCAAGCGCGCCAACAGGCTCTCGCTATGCCCGTCGCCATACACATCGGCTGTATCGAATAGATTAATACCCAGATCCAGGGCACGATGCAGTGCAGCCATTGACTCCTGGTCGTCAACTTTGCCCCAACTACCACCAATAGCCCAGGCTCCAAAACTGATCGTTGAAACCTGCCAACCCGTACGTCCAAAGGTTCGATATTGCATGAATTACTCCTCTAATTTATATTCAGGAGAGAATTGGCTTCATAACACTTTATATGATGGAAATCACAAGAGAAAACTGCCTGGTTAACAAATTAATGCTAAAGGACCTGTTCCACACCGCTAATATCCGGGAAGAACTGACGGATGGTGCCTTCCACCCAACCATGCACTGTCGAAGGTGATAATGGACAATCAAGGCATGCTCCGCCAAGTTTAATTTTTACAATTCCATTTTCAAATGAGACCAATTCAACCGAGCCGCCATGATATTGGTTAATATATGCATCCAGTTGCTCAATCAGCCCTTTCAATTGTTCTTCTTTTGAAAAATTGGTTCCTGAATCAGCCATTAGCGTTCCTCCTTTCAACACAGGATTCATTATATTCCATTTCACTGCTCAGGATTCGGACAACCTGTTCCTGTGTTGTTCGCAAACGCTCAGCAATAACTTCTGCCAGCCTTTCCAACAGGATGACCCCAGTATCCGGGTGTTGCAGGCACAGGCAGCGCATGCGATTGCCATTAATCTCCAGGGCAATGCCATCGCTTTTACAGATGGCAGAAGAAGTGTAATAGGGATGTCCCAGCGCAGCCGACCAACCGAGCACGCCATCCGGTTGAATGTGTGCCACAATTAATTGCGGTCCATCATATGGTTTGTAGAGGATGTCAATTTGTCCCTCAAGAACCACAAATACCGTATTGGCAGGATCTCCCTGTTCAAACAGGATTTCCCCCTCCTGAAACGAACGTTCCGACACAATTTTCGTTATCAGGTTTAACTGGTCGGGATTTCAAATCACGAAACAGGGCGAGATTGGTTAATACTTGCTTGAGCATAGATAAAATATTAATCCATCAATCCCACGAAGTGAAGTGGTATTTTTCCTTATGCTTACTGAAATTGTCATCAGGCAGAGTGATTAAGTTTCAATGCTTTTATGGAGACGAGAGAATTTCAGCCATTTCGGAGGTTACTTGTGCCCGGTCAAAATCTTCCAAAATATTATGGGCAGAATGGTCAAATGCATGGCAGGTAAAATCGTTTCCATGCTGCACCAATTTATCAATGGAAGCCTGATTGTTAACCGTAAGGTCCTGAGTGCCATAGAAATAATGCATATGCTTGTAATTCAATCCGGATACCGGTGTTTCATCCTGCAAGCTCCACAAGGTACGCAGACTTTGCAGCGGTAACGCTCGATAAGAAAAACCCTTTCCCGCTGATGCCGGATCCAGGGTATCTCCCCTGATGGGATCGCGGCGGCGAATGGGTTTCACAAATACCGGCATCGCCATCCGAAACAAAGAACCTATAAATGGGCTGTTCACCAATTTTTTGAATTTCTGATCCCTGACAGAGGGTGCCAAGGTTGGCTGCACTGAAATTAAATTCCGGACTGGATATTTACTGGCAATATACAGCGCCAGGTTGGCTCCGGTCGAATGCCCCACAACACTCACTTCATCTGCAAAGGTTGCCAATAATTCATATGCCAATGCAGCATCTCTGCGCCAGTCATCTGGCTTGATCTGGTATAGCAACCGGAAATCATCCAAACCATAGCCGGTCATCACCGGTGCATAATAACTTATTCCCATGGTTTGCAGCAAAGGCAAAAGCGGATCAAATTCCTGGGGTGAGGAAGAATACCCATGCAGCAGAAGAACGGCATGACTGCAGGGTTTTTTATACCCGCCAAATTGGCGGGCAGCGCTTCAACAAAGGTTGCCTCTTCGGACACCGGGTGAAAATTATCCAGCAGTTTTTGCATGTAAATGGGTATTGCGGCGGCGAAGAATTTCCCGCCCAATAAATCCCACTACCGGGATGGTAACCAGGATACTGGCTGCCAGCAATAATCCAGGTCGGTGTTTACTCAAAAACGACAATTTCGAGGAAGGGTATGCCTTTTGATTAATTTCATTTTTTTCTGCCATATCCACCTCCAATGTTAATATTGTATAACATTCCCTTTCGTTCTGATTTTTCTGACGTATAATCGAACGAGTATTAATTTTTTGGAGGTAAAGAATGGAAATGATAATAGATTTCCCAGGGGGAGCGCGAGTTGATGCGCATTTTGGTCCTTTTACAGTTATGACTGACCAACCATCACCACAGGGTGGGCAGCCATCCGCACCCACGCCATTTGCTCTTTTCCTGGCATCCATGGGAACCTGCGCTGGAATTTATGTGCTTGGTTTTTGCAACCAGCGAAATCTGCCAACGGAAGGCATCCGGATTATCCAACGTTCGCATCGCAGTCCAACCACTGGATTAACCAGTGAAGTGGAAATCGAGATCCAGGTTCCTCCGACATTTCCGCAGCAATACTACGAAGCATTGGTACGGTCTGCCGAGTTGTGCGCGGTTAAAAAGCATCTGGAAAACCCACCCACCTTTAATGTTTACACAAAGGTTATTGAATAAATTCTGACATAAATGAGTCGGGAAGTTCGGTCTTTCTGGTAAAATTGCGGGAGAATTTTTCCGTTTAAATCCACACAAAAAGTGTGAGTACATTTCTATATGAGGTTCCTATGCGAAAACCGTTTGTTGCCGGCAATTGGAAAATGAATAAAACCAGTGCACAGGCTGTAATTCTTGTAAACGAGTTACTGCCTTTACTCAAAGAATTTCCCCAGGTGGAACAGGTGGTTTGCCCATCTTACCTGGCGATCCCTGCTGTCTCCGAAATTTTGCATGGCAGTCGTCTGGGAGTTGGTGCACAGAATTTATACTTCGAATCCTCTGGTGCTTTCACCGGAGAAGTCGCACCGGACATGGTAAAAGAATTCTGCCAGTATGTCATCATCGGGCATTCTGAACGACGGGCAAAATTCGGCGAGACAGATGAAAGTGTGAACAAAAAAGTAAAAGCCGCCCTTGCAGCAGGTCTTGTCGCAATCATGTGCGTGGGTGAGACGCTGAGTGAAAATGAAGCCGGAAAAACGGAAGAAGTTGTAACCCGCCAGGTAAAAGAAGGTTTACGCGACCTGTCTACTGAGCAATTGTCAGAAGTTGTGATTGCCTATGAACCTGTTTGGGCAATTGGAACCGGTCGGGCTGCCAGCGCAGAAGGAGCCAATGCGGTGGTCAAGGATTATATCCGTAAACCATTGAAGGACATGTTTGGTGAAGTCGTTGCGCAATCAGTCCGGGTATTATATGGCGGTTCGGTAACAGGTACCAACGCCAATGAGTTTTTCGCCCAACCGGATATTGATGGCGCATTGGTAGGCGGAGCCAGCTTAAAAACTGCAGATTTTTCAGCAATAGTCCAGGCTGCCGCTGCCCGAAATTAATCTGGTGATGAATGGCATCTGGTGGCTGCTCGGATTTGCCTTGCCATTCATGCTATTTCAGCATTGGCTGCATCTTGAAATTCAATATCTTTTTGTTATCATAACCCGCCGCCCTAACCTGGCGGTGGGTTTATTCTCTCTGCTTTTCTTCCCTGGAATTGTTTTGCACGAATTAAGTCACCTGGTTGCAGCCTGGATTTTACGCGTTCCTGTCAGGCGTTTTTCACTGATACCCCGGACTGTTCCCAATGGGAAAATTCGTCTCGGGTTTGTCGAAACCGTACAGACTGATTTCTTTCGTGATGCACTGATTGGCACCGCACCTTTACTCACCGGTGGGCTTGTTATCGCGCTCATTTCCAATTACCTGTTGGGTTTGCCCACCCATTTCACCGGCAACTTCGCAACCTGGTGGGAAGCGATTAGACTGCTGCCAACCATACCCGATTTCTGGATATGGTTCTACCTGGTGTTTACAATCAGCAGCACCATGCTTCCCTCCGCCTCTGACCGTCGAGCCTGGCTGCCAGTTATTATCGCAATTGCCTTACTGGTCGCCCTCTTTTTATTGGCTGGAGCCGGCGAATGGATGACCGCAAATATCTTCCCCTTTGTAAACACTCTTCTGGCTGCCTTATCTGCAGTGATGGGGATTTGCCTGCTGGCACACCTTGTTTTCCTTATCCCGATTGTTATTCTACGGGTTCTGCTTAGTAAATTAACGGGTGTAACCGTAAGAGCCTAGGGTTAATTATTATTCATGATTTACCTGTAAATTATGATAAAATGACATCTATCATTTACATGAATACCAAATGGAGGGTAGCATGAAAGCTGTTGTAATCGCCGATAAATGTCTTGGCTGTGGTGTTTGCGAAGGTATAGCACCGGATGTTTTCAGCCTTGGCGCTGATGGTATCGCTGTTGTTCAACTTGACCCCGTTCCAGAAAAATTCTGGGACGATGCTCGCCAGGCTGCTGCAGATTGTCCTGAAGAAGCAATCGTCATCGAAGAATAAAATTTAGTGGTTTAAAGAACGATGGGGTATTTCAGAAAAACCTGAAATACCCCATCATCGCGTCCAAAACTGGATTACATTTTACTCGGAATACGCTATTCCCAGATCAGCAGGGTTAACTTCCACCATTTCACATTCGAATATTTCTCCAAATTTTCTGGCAACCATCTGGGCGGCTTCGCTGGTTGATGGCGGCGAGGTCATTAATTGCGCCAGTGAGGTCATTTCCACTCCCTCAATTCCGCATGCCACAATTCCTTCCCAATAATGCATATCCGGAGAAATGTTCAGGGCAAATCCATGCCGGCTGACGCCGTGCACATCAACCTTGACTCCAATGGACCCAATCTTTGCCGGCTGTTGCCCCGTCCATACACCGGTTAATCCAGGTCGGGTATATGCATCCACTCCAAATCCATCCAAAGCCGCAATTAGTACTTTCTCTAGTTTTCGCAAATAACCAACAAAATCTGCTTGCGGTAGTCGCTCACCCTGCCATCCTTTTTTCGCCAGGCTCAATAATGGGATACCCAACCAGTTGCCCTGGACCATGGTAGGTAACATCTCCACCCCGATCTATCCAGAGCGTTTCCACTCCTTCAGCTTTTTGCCGCGTTTCATCCCAGAGGATGTTCTCTTTTTTACCGCTTCTCCCCAGGGTAAATGTATGGGGATGTTCAAGCAGTAATAAAGTTTGTGGGTAAACCTGGTTTGCAATTTGGGATGCCAACCGCTCTTGAAGAAGAACTGCATCCTTGTATCCGATATTGCCCAACCAGCAATAGGAACATTGGAAGGGGAAAGAGTGTTTTTTTTGCATTGCAGTCTGATTAATTAACGATAAATGCCCAGACACCCCAAAGAATTATCATGGCAGTTCCTATGGAAAATCGCAGCATTACCGCCCAACTGCATCCGGAAGCCATTCCCTTGAGGGAGCCCCAGGCTTTTTTAAGATCCTTCAGGCGTATCAGTTCCACCACAAAAATTCCAAGCAAGGCAGCCAGGATGCCGCCGAAAGGGGGAAATACAATACTGCCGACAACTCCGCCAACCAGTGCTACGAGAATGGCAATCCAGGAAGCCCCCGTAGAGCGGGCTTGTGCTCCCATCAAGAAATTATCGGAAACTGCACCAACCAGCATTTGAACGGTCATAAAAGCAAAAATGACCCATCCCCAGGTTCCAAAGCCAGCAACGATGCCATACACCAGGGCAGCCACCCAAATAATGGTAAGTCCAGGCAGGATAACCAGCAAAAGACTGAACAACCCAAACAGCATGGTGGTCAGAATAATGGTGAGAAACGCAATTTGAGAAATGCTAGTCCAGTCGATAGTCATCTTAACTTTTCCAGGTTCAGCTTTCTGGAGTTATCAGATCCAAACCACCCATCCATGGTTTTAACACTTCCGGCACCAAAACGCTGCCATCCTCCTGCTGGTTGTTTTCGAGGACTGCGATCAGGGTTCGCGGTAAAGCCAGGCCGGAACCATTTAAAGTATGCACCAGGCGGGTTTTTCCAGATTCGGATGGGCGGTATTTGATGTTTGCCCGACGGGCTTGAAAATCGCCCACATTGGAAACAGAAGAAACTTCGAGCCATTCATTGCACCCGGCTGCCCAAACCTCAATATCATAGGTGATAGTGGCATTAAAACCCAGGTCACCCGTGCAGAGCTGTACAATGCGGTAAGTCAGACCAAGACCTTCACATACAGCGGTTGCATCAGAGAGCATTCGTTCCAGTTCATTTTCCGATTCTTCCGGTTTGCAATAGATATACATTTCGACTTTGTCAAACTGGTGCCCGCGCTTGATGCCGCGAATATCCCTGCCGGCACTCATTTTCTCGCGCCGAAAACAGGGTGTGTAGGCAGCATATCTGAGTGGAAGTTGGGCTTCTTCGATGACATCACCCATGTGCAGTCCAGTTAACGGGACTTCGGCAGTTGGCACCATCCAGTAGTCTTCTTCGATGTCGTGATACAGGTTATCCGCAAATTTGGGTAATTGACCGGATGCATAAAGTGTTTCTGCCTTTACCATAAAGGGGGTATATTGTTCCCGGTACCCCTGGCGGGAATGCAGGTCAAGCATCCAGGAAATCAAGGCACGCTGTAAGCGCGCTCCTGAACCACTGAGTACATAAAAACGCGAACCGGTAATCTTTACACCCTGGTCAAAATTGAGAATCCCCAACTTTGGTCCCAGTTCCCAATGCGGGAGCGGCGGAAAGGAAAACTCTTTTGGTTCACCTATCGTTCGGATAACCGGATTATCCTCTTCGCTTTTCCCCACAGGAGTCAGTTCTGAAGGAATATTGGGAATGCGGGCAATGATGTCATTTAACCCACTTCAACCTGGCGGATTTTTTCGTCCAGCAGCGCAATTCGATCTCCAACCAGCCGCATTTCCTCGATTCGTTGCTGGCGTTCCTGGGAATCTTTTGTCTGTCCAATTAAGCGTGATACCGTGTTGCGTTCTGCTTTTAGTGATTCTGCTTCGAGAAGTAACGTGCGGCGTTGAACATCCAGTTCCTGCACCTGCTCAACAACATCCGCATCCATCTGGCGTTTAATTAATGCCTGGCGGACAATCTCCGGCTCCACACGAATTAGATTGATATCCAACATTTGTTTACTCCAACTAAGTGAAATGACAACCCCCTCCGTTGCGCAGTACGAAGGGGTGATTGGTTTTGCAGAGGATTATACCTGCCAGAAACTGCGAGTCAAGCAGATGAGTGATCCGATTAATTTATCCGGTCAGAGGATCGTTTCTTCTGGGAAGGAACATCCACATCCAACCGGTATCCCACACCCCTGATGGTTTTTAAGAAACGGGGGTGACGGGGGTCAATCTCCAATTTTTGGCGCAACCAGCTGATATGCACATCCAGTGGTCGGGTGTCGCCCATGTATTCAGTTTCCCATACCTGTTGAAACAACTCTTTACGATTGATAAGCTCACCCGGTCTTTCCAGGAATAATTTGAGCAATGCAACCAGCCGCGGGGTCAGCCTGGCTTGCCTGCCTTCACAGCGTGCCAGGCGTTGCTCTACGTCCAATTCTATTGGTCCAACAATAAGGGTATGCTTTTTGTCATTAGGTGCAAACGTACGGATTCGATTGATGAGTTTTTGGAGGGTAAAAGGTTCGGACAGGACTACATCAGCGTTGAATTTATCGGTGGAATCAGTATTCTTATCCAACACAATAATAATGGGGATTTTGGGAGCTATGCTGCGCAGTGCCTGGCATATGCGCTTGCCATTGGTACGCATGGAGGCTGAATCAACCAGGATAACATGCGGATGCATTTCAGAAAGGTATTGTAAAGCCGCATTGCCATTCGGCACGCAATGGACTTCATAATCCTTTTTAACAAGCCCGCTTTGAAATGATGGTCGGGTAGAGCGCTTGCCTTCTATTAGAAGAATAGATGCCTTCATTTACCTGTTACCTAATAAATGTATTTAAGATGACCGGTTATTTACAATCATTTCCAATAAATATTTTTTGAAACAATTCAGAAGATAACCCGTTCCATTGCCCCCTGCTTCCCAGCATGTGATACCCAGGTATTTTTGAAGCGGAACTTGGATTATGAATCGTTAAAATATTATACATCGTTTTGTTAAGATTTGGAATATCTTAACAAAACTTCTTTACAGTTTTGTTAATGTTAATACAAAACCAAATCAGATCCACTGTGATTTAAACCCAAATCCATTGTAAAGGTTACCCATAATTATCTGTGATTTTATCTACCCTTGCCAGGCATCACTCGGCTCAAGTCTTTCTACCAGGGTAAGTCCAGTTCCTCTCCGGCTTCATGCAAAGCAACATCCCTTTCGTGAATATAATTCGCAATATCTGCTTCTGCCTGTTCAGTCAATTGCACATCTGCAGCAAGAATGGTTTCGTCTAATTGCTCAGGACGCCGTGAACCAATGATGGCAGCAGTAACTTCGAAGCGTCGCAGCACCCATGCAATGGCCAATTGCGAAAGGGTACATCCTGATCGTTCAGCGATGGGTTTTAATTTTTCCACGAAAGCCAGGTTAATTTCCAAACGCTTGCCCTGGAATTCAGGATCAGCATGGGTGCGCCAGTCTTCCTTCTCCATCTTTTGCAACCGTTCAAGGGTTAATTTACCGGTTAACAAGCCAGACCGCATTGGGCTGTAGGTAATAACACCGATATCGTTAGCAGCACAATAGGATAATAGTTCCTTTTCCACACCCCGCACCAGCATGCTGTATGGTGGTTGATAGGAAGCAACCGGGTGAATTGCCTGGCAGCGCATAATTTGTTCAATGCTGAAAATGGAGACACCACCGTAACGGACTTTACCTTCTTTTATTAAATCTGCAATCACACCCCAGGCTTCTTCGATGTCCTCATCCGGGAATGGTTTGTGAATTTGGTACAGGTCGATTACCTCAACGTTTAATCGCCGCAGGCTGTCTTCTGCTTCCTGGCGGATACTATCAGCTTTCAATACACAATCAAAATTCCACCCATCAGATGCTGTTTTAAGTCCCCCTTTTGTTGCGACAAACACTTTGTTTCGTAAACCACGCAATGCTTTGCCAACTACTTCCTCGGCATGCCCATAACCGTACGCCGCAGCGGTATCAACCCAGTTAATGCCCAAATCCAAAGCATGATGAATGGTCGCTATCGAGTCTTCATCCTCCTGACCAGCCCAACCATAAGACCAGTTCTGCCCGCCATATGCCCAGGCTCCCAACCCGATCACGGAAAAGTTCAAATCTGTATATCCAAGCTTTTTGGTTCGCATTCTATTCCACCTTATTTAAGAGATACTTGTTGAAATCATGGATTTAGGTTCAATTGATAGTAAACCAAATTACTATTGACATTTGAGGTATAAATGGTTTGCTTTCAATGAGATATTCCAAGTTTAATTGACGGATTTTAATTAAATGAGTATAATCACGTTTTGCAACTATTACAACAGGAGTAATTTATGGAAATGGGCGTTCAGGTTCAGGCAGAAGATGCTGGAGCCGTCAAACCGAAAATGCAGTACACAGGAAAAGTAACAAAAATCAGCCTGGCAGGCGCCCTTATAGATATTGGCACCAATCAAGCCGCAGTAATGCACATCTCACAGATGGTTCCCGAAAACGAAGGGGATCAGATTCGCAAAGTAGAAGATGTACTGACAATCGGTCAGGAAATCACTTGCTGGGTTCGCAGAGTGCGTGATGATCGTGTGGAATTAACCATGATCAAACCGCTTGATTTCGACTGGCGCGATTTGAAACCTGGAATGAATGTCAAAGGCACAGTTGTTCGCCTGGAAAAATTCGGAGCCTTTATCGAAATTGGCGCTGAACGACCGGGGTTGGTGCATGTAAGTGAGATGTCCCATGGTTATGTCCGCACTCCTGGTGATGTAGTCAAAGAAGGCGATGAAATTGAAGCCCAGGTTCTTGAGGTAGATCGCCGCAAAAAGCAGATTAAATTAAGCATGAAAGTACTCATGCCCGAACCCGAACAGGTTTCTGAACCCCAGAAGAATGAAGCACATGACTCTGGTGCTAACGAATTCGATCGGGCTTCAAAAAATGTCAAACGACGTAAACCTGCCAAAAATGAAAATGAGATTGAAATCAACCGCAACGAGGCAGGCGATATCGTTTTCCAGGGTGAACCGGAATTAACTGCGATGGAAATTGCCTGGCGTGAAGCCCAATTTAAATCCAAATCCCGCCGGCAGGAACAGAAAGCCCGCAGCAAGAAATCTTCTGGTGGCGAGCAGGATGAAATTTTATATCGTACGCTGGAGCATAAATCCCGTTCAGGACAGTAGTCTTATGAAACTACCCTTCCAAAAACGCACAAGATAAACATCCCGGTGGGGAGAGCCAAAAAATGGCTCTCCCCACCTCTATTGTAGGAAGTGTTGTCGACAAATTTTCAGGAGGTCACATTGAAGACGAAATACATATTTTTTACCGGTGGCGTGGTCAGTTCTGTTGGCAAAGGTGTAACCGCTGCAGCAGTTGGCCGCTTGCTTAAAGAACGCGGATATAAAGTCGCTGTTCAAAAATTGGATCCCTATATCAATGTTGACCCTGGAACGATGAGCCCCTACCAGCATGGTGAAGTGTATGTCCTGGACGATGGTGCCGAAACCGACCTTGACCTGGGACACTATGAACGCTTTATCGATGTTCGACTCAGCAAAGTATGCAACATTACAACGGGACAGGTTTATGCTGAAGTAATCAGCAAAGAACGGCGCGGTGATTATTTGGGAGGGACAATCCAGGTTGTTCCCCATATCACCAATGAAATAAAAAGAAGAATTGGCATGGTGGCAAAAGAAACCGGAGCCGAAATCGTCCTGGTTGAAGTGGGTGGTACGGTGGGTGATATTGAAGGGCTGCCATTTTTGGAAGCCATTCGCCAGTTGCGAAGCGACCTTGGGCGGGAAAATACCATGTACATTCACGTCACCTGGCTGCCATATATTGGTGCCACCGACGAACTTAAAACGAAACCCACCCAGCACTCAGTTCGTGAATTGCGGTCGATTGGAATTACACCGGACATGATTGTGGCAAGATCAGATAATCCCATCGACACCACGATGCGTGAGAAAATTGCACTGTTTTGTGATGTTGAATTACGAGCTGTTGTTCCCATGGTAACCACCCAGATATTGTATGAGGTTCCCTTACTGCTCGAGAAAGCGAAAGTTGGCGAATACATTTTGGAGCGATTCAGCATGGAGGTGCGCCAGAAACCCGAGTGGGGAGACTGGGAAAGCCTGGTTGCCAATGTGCGCAAGGAAAAACCGATTGTAAAAGTTGGTTTGGTGGGAAAATACGTTGAACTTCATGATGCCTACATGAGTGTAAGAGAAGCATTGAACCATGCCGCCTTGAAATTGGGTGTTGAAGTGGATATCAGTTGGATACATTCAACGGACCTTGAAAAAGGCAGAAACTGGGATGAACTGCAAAAGGTTAACGGAATAGTGGTTCCAGGTGGATTTGGCAGCCGTGGGGTTGAAGGAAAAATACAGGCAGCACGATTAGCCCGAACTGAAAAAATACCTTACCTGGGTTATGCCTGGGAATGCAATTAATGGTTGTTGAATTTGCCAGGACTGTTTTGCAAAACGAGGATGTAAATTCGACTGAATTTGACCGAAATACCAAGCACCCGGTCATTGATTTGTTACCAGAACAACGCGAGATAAACGACATGGGTGGCACAATGCGGTTGGGATTGTATCCTTGTAACCTGGTGCCCGGAACATTGGCCGCCAATGCATACCAATTGGAATCGGTTGAAGAGAGACACCGTCACCGTTTTGAATTCAATAATGAGTACCGGGAGCAGTTTGAAGAGAGTGGTATGCGTTTCTCCGGGTTATCGCCTGATGGAAGGCTGGTGGAGATTGCAGAAATTGCAGACCACCCATTTATGCTGGGAACCCAGTTTCATCCGGAATTTCTCTCACGCCCAACCGGCCGCATCCGCTTTTCCTGGCATTCATTCGAGCCGTATGCGAACGCAGCGGTGTAAATTACAAAAAATAATCAAAAAAAGATGCTGGTTTGAAATCAAGCCAGCATCTTGCATATACAATGATTTACAACAAAGTACAACGCCGGGGGTTATCCCTGCTCCAGGTTAATTCGCTCCAGTGTATTGAGAAGGTCCTGGTTGGTCGGAATATCGGACATCGAATCACCATAATGCACATATTGGAATTTACCTTTTTTATCAATAATAAAAATCGCAGGTACGCGCCCTAATTGAAACATGTCATCTTCTTGCTGGTACAGAATTGCCACAGCGGATTTTATATCGGGCAAACCAATAAAATGGAGGTTGTTTTCCATCCAATATCGCTTAAATGTCATCGGTCCATCAGGACCAATTGCAATAATTTCAGCATTCTGGGCGAGAAAATACTCGTAATCTTTGCTCAATTGGGCAAGTTGGGCTCTGCAGAACGGGTCAACAAAACCCCGCATTAAACTTAAAACAATATTCTTTTTTCCTCGAAACTTGCTTAGTTTTACGGGAAAAAAATTCTCATCCTGAAGTTCAAAATCAGGGGCTAATGCGTTGAGGACAAGTCGGTGAGTCATTTTACCTGGCTCCTGTTAATAAACGTATCTAAACATATATTAGAGGAAAATCCCCATTTGCGTCAAGCCTCTATTCAAATTGCCTGATTAATCTTACCCGAAATCAAGATTTATTGCGAAATTCAAAAGGATTGAATCGGGTATGAATATCATAGTAATCTTCATTTTCAGCGCGTTTGAGTTTGCGAACAATCCAATAGGTAAAAGGTGTCATGGCTATTTCAATGAACACTTTAAAAATATAGTTGGTTACCACCAGTGTAATAAATAATTCCCATGGGAAAACACCCGCAATTGTTGCCACCAGGATAAAAATAACCGAGTTTATCGCTTCACCAACAAGCGTGCTTCCTATCGTACGCATCCATAACCAGCGACCCTTTGTCAAAACTTTCATGCGAGCCAGAACTATAGAATTGCTGAATTCACCCGCGAAGTAAGCAACCAGGCTCGCCAACACAATCCCACCGCTGCTCATTCCACCCAGGATTGCATCATATGCCGGTTGACCTGCGTATGTGTTCCAGGTAGCCTCTCCAGGTAGAATTCTCACAATCCACAGAATGCCCGCGCTTAAAGCCAGGCAGGCAAAACCCGCCCAGATTACCCGCCGTGATTTTTTAAAACCATAAACTTCGGTCAGAACGTCGCCAAAGATATACGAAACGGGAAACAGAATTGTGCCCGCATCAAAAGCCAGTCGAACCCCAATTATGGATACACCCCAATCCACAATCTTTGCTGATGAAGCAATGTTGCTGATGATAAGCACCGTCACAAAGACCACCATCACCAGGTCAAAATAACGATGAATCTTGTCAGTGGGCAAGGGTTTAACAGAGGTAGTACCAGTTTGTGTCAAGGGGTGATCCTATCCATTAATTCCAGTGTGGCATTAATAATCTGTTCCCATTGTTTGGCAGCAGAAATGGTGGCACCATTATCACCTTTCTGAATTCCATAATCCCCAAATTGGGCATGGTTGCCGCCAACGATTTCCACCCAGGTGGTTGAATCCGGCAGGAGTGGACGGGAAGCATCGATTTTCACCCGGGTTGCCAAACCATCATTTGTAGCATATATGGATGTTACCAGTAGATTTGAGGTAGATAAATCATCGCTGGAAGCCGGATAAGCTGCCCACAATAATAAACCACTTACTTTTTCAGAATTCTGGAATGCATACCTGGCTGCCATTGCCCCGCCAAGTGAATGACCACCAATAGCCCAGTGGGTTATCTGCGGGTATGCCTCCATGATGGAACTGGCTTTGTCAGGTGCAAATACAGCCAGATTAAAAGGCATATCGGGTACAACCACCTGGTAGCCAGCCTGGGCAATTTTCCAAAGCACAGGTGCATAGGATCGATAATCTACATTCCCGCCAGGATAAAAGATTAATCCGCTTTCTGGTTCAGTGCCAATTGGCGTGAATATTATCCAACCCGGCATTTCGGTAACCTGCACCTGGGAATCGGAAATCAATGCAGACAAGGCAGTATCCCCCGGACCTGCCGGGAAGGCACTCCACAACGAAAACCCGAGCAGCAAAATAAATATCAGCGCAGCCAGGGAGTATCCAACTGTTCTTATACTTTTTTTCATGATAGTCTGATTGTAAACGTGCTCAGGTCAGGATGCAATATGAATAATACTTATGCGCAGTATTTTAATAAATGCACTTTTTGGCATTTTATAAGCAGATAACTAATTTCCTGGCTAGCTTGATTTGGCTTTTTCCCAAATTGAATCGAACATCATTTTTGTCAATCTACCGGTCTGGGTATTTTGCCGGCTGGGATGGTATGAAGCCAGGAGCCATGGCAGGTCTTCCCCTAATCTAAAAAACGCTCCATGCGAGAAAACAAAGTTCGCTTTTGAAACATCTGGGGGCAGGTATATACGAAGCAGTTCATCGAATGCCAGTTTCCCCAGGGCCACAATCCCGGTTAAATTCTTCAACAGATCGATTTCAGTCAACAAATACGGTCGGCAATTATCAATTTCCTGTTGGTTCGGTTTGTTTTGAGGAGGTGCACAACGGCAGACTGCACTGATGAACATGTCATTCAGTTCCAAACCATCATTCCGGTCAGCACAGTTTGGCTGGTTGGCAAAACCAGCACGATTTAAGGCAGCAATATAGAAACTCTCCCGATGCATCGCCGGTGAACATCCTGCCGGTTCGATTTGAACCATGTGCTCCGGGAGCCAGACCAACGACCAGCAAGCGTCCATTGATATCTCCAAAACCCGGCACAGGTTTGCCCCAATATTCCTGATCAATGTAGGCTCTTCGCTTCTGGCGAGCCATCAGTTCCCGCCACTCCACCAGCCTGGGACAGGCGCGGCAAGAGACCAGGTTCTGGTTATGCTGTTCCCAGTTCAAAATAGTTTTTATCAATCCGGTAAATGGATTTTAGCGGCGTCGCTTGAACAAACCAAAGATGAGGAGTAACACCACTGCTCCCACCACTGCAATTGCCAGTCCAGTGAGACTGAACGTAATCGCACCGCTTCCACCGATCAAATTCACCAGGAAACCGCCCACCACAGCGCCTAATACGCCAACGATGATGTTGGAAAAACATCCCATGCGTGAATTACGCCCGGTGATAATGCTGGCAATCCAGCCTGCAACTGCTCCAAGAACAATCCATCCTAATAAACCCATGGGTTACTCCTTCCTGATTTCACCTATCTATAGAATCAACATGGCATCGCCGAATGAATAAAAGCGATAGCCTTCTTCCACAGCAATTTGATAAGCAGCCAAAACACTTTCCTTGCCGGCAAAAGCACTGACCAGCATCAATAGCGTGGAGCGGGGCAAATGGAAATTGGTAATCATCGCATCCACTGCCTTGAATTGATACCCCGGCAATATAAATAACCCGGTTGCCCCGCGAATGGATGCCCACTCTCTCACCTTTTAACTGCCGTCTGTGCAGCGGTTTCCAGGGTGCGCACACTGGTGGTGCCAGCCGCTATCACCCTGCCGCCCTTTTTCACAGCTTGGTTAATAATATCAGCATTTTCTGCGGTCAGCTCGCACCATTCTGTATGGATTACATGCTCCTCAACATCCTCTTCCGTTACCGGCGCGAATGTATCCAGCCCAACATGCAGGGTCACCCTGGCAATTTTTATCCCTTGCTGTTCCAGTGTATTCAATAAAGTTGGCGTAAAGTGTAATCCTGCTGTTGGTGCTGCTGCAGAACCCTCGATTGCAGCATAAACGGTTTGATAGCGTTCAGGATTTTGCAAAGGTGTATGAATGTAGGGTGGCAGCGGCATCTGCCCTGCCTGTGTAAGAAATGGCTCCACGGGTTTATCAAACTTTACCCTGCGCCTGGCTCCACCCATATCCTCCTGGATGACTGCCGTGAGGGATATCGCCAACTCGCAATCTCAGCTCCCCACATGTACATTCTTGCCACCGACCAATGCTTCCCATGTCTGAGAATCCACTTTATGCAGCAGCAGGATTTCCACTTTTCCCCCGGTCGATTTGACTGCCTTAATCCTGGCAGGTATTACCCGGGTCTGATTTAATACCAGCACATCACCTGGCTGGAGATAAGCTCCCAATTGTGAAAAAACTTTATGTTCTAATGAATTCTGTACTCCGGTTAAAACCAGCAGTCGGGATGAATTGCGTGGTTCAACCGGTGTCTGGGCAATACACCTGGATGGCAAATGGTAATCAAATTCAGATGTCTTCATTATTGAAATATGAATGGCAGAAAGACTTATAGCAGTTTGGGTTGGGTATCTTCAACATCCGTTACCGGTATTTGAAGATGTTCGTACGCCAACCTGGTGGCAACCCTGCCCTGGGATGTGCGGTCGAGAAAACCCAGCTGCAACAGGTAAGGTTCAACCACATCCATGATGGTATCTGGTTCTTCACTGATGGAAGCGGCGATCGTGTTCAATCCGACCGGACCGCCTGATATTTTTCAATAATGGTGCGCAGCACCCGCCGGTCAACTTCATCCAGACCCAGCGGATCAACATTCAACAAGTTTAAGGCTTCATGTGCCACTTCTGTTGATGACACCGTCCGCCCGCACCTGGGCATAATCGCGCACCCGGCGCAGCAAGCGCAGAGCCACCCGTGGAGTGCCGCGCGCCCGGCGGGCAATTTCCTCAATACCATCTTCATCTGCCGTGACCTGCAAGTATACCGGCTGCCCGCTGAACGATTTCCTTCATGGCGGCAAGTCATAATAATCCAGGCGGTAAACCGCGCCAAAACGGGCCGCAGCGGCGCGCTGACCAGTGCCAGGCGGGTGGTTGCGCCAATCACGTAAAACGCGGCAATTTCAAGCGGATGGAGCGGGCGGATGGTCCTTTGCCGATAATGATATCCAGGGCATAATCTTCCATGGCCGGGATATAAGAACTTCTTCGATGGCCCGCCCCAAGCGGTGAACTTCATCAATAAAGAGAATATCTCCGGCCTGCAGGTTGGTCAGAATTGCAGCCAGGTCTCCAGCACGTTCCACAGCCGGACCGGCAGTAATTTTGATATTCACTCCCATCTCATTGGCTAAGACATGCGCCAGGGTTGTCTTGCCCAAACCGGGGGGCCATAAAATAAGACATGGTCAAGTGGTTCTGCGCGTTGCCTGGCGGCTGCAATTAAAATGGACAGATTTTCTTTAACCTGATCCTGACCAATTAAATCCTGCAGGCTTTGTGGGCGCAAAGCCTGGTCAATCCGGTCATCTGGTCGGGCTTCCGGGGTGACAAGGCGTGGTGGCTTCATCCATGCGTTTGATTATACCTTAACCACCATTTGTAAATTATTACCCCAAAACGTAAAACTGATCCGGGTTCTGGAATATAATGGACTCACACAATTCAAACGGGAGAAATCTATGCCAAACCTGTTTGTCTCATCCCATCCATTAATCGCCCACAAACTGGCAAAAATGCGGAATAAGGAAACCGAACCCAAGAAATTTCGCGAATTGGTTCGCGAAATTGTCAGCCCTGCTGGCTTATGAAGCCACCACAGACCTGGCGGTAGAACCCGTACAGGTGCAAACGCCATTGGCAGTAACATCCGGTATCAAACTGGTACATAAGATTGGGCTGGTACCCATTTTACGGGCAGGGCTGGGTATGGTGGAAGGTGTTTGGGAGTTGATGCCCTCTGCAGAAGTCTGGCATATCGGCATTTACCGGGATGAAAAAACCCTCAAACCGGTCAGTATTACAACAAACTACCCATTGAGCCGACGGTATCCGTCTGCCTGATCCTGGATCCCATGCTGGCAACAGGCGGTCCGCCATTGCAACGGTGGATATTCTTAAACAGTGGGGGGTAAAGAAAATAAAATTTGTCGGGTTGATTGGCGCACCGGAGGGGATCGCCGTATTGCAGCAAAACTCATCCGGATGTGCCCATTCACCTGGCTGCCATTGATGAACACTTGAATGAAAACGGGTATATTCTTCCCGGGTTTGGAGATGCAGGCGACCGTCAATTTGGGACTGCGTGAAGGATTTTAGCCGCCAATCTGCATCATGCAGCGGCCGGCAGGTCCAATATGGCTGGAAAGTTCGTGCCCTTCCGGTTTTAACATCACAGCCTTTTGTATGAGCGGGAATACATCCTGCCCGGAACGAAGGGCATCGCGAATTGAAACTTCTGTGTCGCTCAACAGGCAGGGACGCAAATTTCCATCAGCAGTAAGGCGCAATCGATTGCAGTCCTGGCAGAACTTTTCTCCGACCGGGGAAATAAACCCGATGGTCCCTTTGGCTCCGGGAATTCGGTAAGTCTTTGCAGGTCCATTACCATTCCTGCCTTCCACCACTTCCAGGTTTAATGGTGCAAGCATTTCCATGATTTCCTGGATGGAAACATAAGCCTGTTCAGGGGGAAGAAACCCTTCACCCCAGGTGACCTGGTTGCGAACCGGCATTAATTCGATAAATCGCATGCTCCAGGGTTTATCCATGCTCAACCTGGCTAAAGCCGGCACTTCCATATCATTCATCCCCCGAATTACAACTGCATTCAATTTGATTGGCAGCAGGCCAGCATCCTCGGCTGCCAGAATTCCATTCCAAACCGCTTCAAATGATCCACCCCGGGTAAGCCGTGAAAACTTGTCGGCATCCAGGGTATCCAGGCTGACGTTGACCCGGTTTAACCCTGCCTGTTTCAACTCCAGGGCATATTTTTCAAGCAGCAGCCCATTGGTTGTCAGGCTGATATCTTTGATTTCCGGGATGGCTCGCATCATCTTGACCAGGCTGGGTACGCCTGCTCTCACCAGGGGTTCGCCTCCGGTTAATCGTACTGTCGGTCACACCGTGATGTGCAGCAATTTTGACAATTTCAGCAATTTCTTCATATCGCAGCATGGAATTATGAGTTTGCCACTCCACCCCTTCGGGCGGCATGCAGTACACACACCGGAAATTACAGCGATCGGTGATGGAAATTCGCAAATAAGTTATGGCTCTACCGAAAGTATCTTTAAGCATGGTTTTCATCGTGAAGTCGCTGAATCATACCATGAAAGTCCGATGCTTCACTGCTTGCGGGGCTGATATGGCTGTGTTAAACTCAATATATGACCGGAATAAATGAAAGCTTGTATCAGGAAGCCTATCTTGCCTTTCAACAGGATAAGAAACAACCGGCTCGGGAAATCCTCACCCGCTTGATAAAAAGTGAACCAAATAATCCGAAATACTGGCTGTTATTAAGTGGTGTGGTCGATACCGAAAAAGAACGGCTTTATTGCCTGCAGGAGGTATTAAAGCTCGATCCGGAAAACCCTACAGCTCGCCAGGGTATGGTGATGTTGGGGAAACTGCCACCGCAACCCGACTTAATTGTTCCGATTTATCAACAAAAACAGTCCTGGAAATTACCTTCCTTAATTCCTGCAGAATTATTGCAAAAAAAGAAAAAAATCAAACCGATCCGGGTTGTCCTTCAAGTTGGGGCAGCGCTGCTGTTAATGGTCATTGGCGGTTTGGTGTATCTGGGAATTAATATGCGGCCAACTGCCGCACCCGCCATCCGGCTCAGTCCGGCAGCAAGCCTGGCGGCATCACCAACTTATTTGCCCAGCAGCACGTTACGATTCGTTACCCCTGTATCCAAAACCAGCGGTCCACCTCCCCTGGCATCCCGCCTGGAATTCACTTATACCCCAACGCCTGAATACGTATTAACACCCCATCCCCGCAGTGAAGCCTACCGGGTGGCTCTCACCAAACTCCACAGTCAGGATTATCCTGCAGCAATTACGTACTTCTTACAAGCAATTAATAATGAACCGGATGCTCCTGACTTGCAATACTACCTGGGTGAAGCCTATCGGCTAAATAAGGATAAAGAGAACGCGCAACTAGCCTACGAAAGTGCAATCGCAATCTCCAACGGTTTTGCACCTTCATACTATGGATTGGGCTTATTGGCACTTGCTGAAAAGAATCCGGACTTCGCTGCCGCTGAAAGCTATTTTTCGACCGCCCTCGAGTATGACCCTGACTTTATCGAATCCAGGCTGGGATTGGTGGAGATTGCCCTGCAACAGAAAAACAGCGAGCTGGCATTGGAGCTGCTTCAACCGCTCCAGGAAAACGATCAGGCATCTGCAATGGTTTATTATTACCTGGGGTATGCCAACTATCTCAACGGGGACCTGGATGACGCACTCATAAAACTTGAGCAGGCAAATGAGATGGATATCACAATTCTGCCCGTGTACCGGTTGCTGGGAGAAATTTATCTGCAGCAGGAAAAATATATTGTTGCCATAGAAAAGTTGGAAACCTATACACTTTATATGCCAGAGGATGGGGATGCAATTGCCTGGTTGGGAAATGCCTATGCAGCCAATGGGGATGATGAGAAAGCCATGGACTTGTTCAGTATGGCTTTGAAAAATAATAATCGGAATGCCGAAATTTACTATCAACGCGGCCTTCTATATCTGAAAACAAACGATTTTTCGTTGGCGATTGCAGACCTGGAAAAATCCATTGCGCTGGAAAAAGAAAGGTTTGAAACACACCTGGCACTCAGCCTGGCATACATGGGAATTACCAAATACGGCAACGCTTACCTGCAATTGAATCAAGCAGAGGCTTATTATGAAACGGATGAGCAGTTCGCCGAATTGTTATACTACCGTGCTCAATCGCTTGAGAAGCTGAATGAAATCCGGGCAGCCATTCGTGATTGGCGGGCATTGCTTGATTTACCAGAAGAAAGTGTTCCCGATGAATGGGAATCCATGGCGAGAAATCAGCTCGCAGTGCTGGTAACCCCCACCAATACCCCGCGTACACCCACTGCAACGATTACCCGGGTACCAACCCGTACCGCGACGATTACACGTACCCGCATGCCCACCCGCACTCCAACAATCACCCTGACGAAAAAACCAACCCTGACACGCACGGTTACGCTTACAAAGTTACCTACCCTAACACCTACACCGTCTGCCACCATTAAAAGCAGCCCGACTGCAACACCAACGCCTAAATGAAGAAAACTTTGCACCGACTTCGCCAACTTATTCTCATCCGACGCCGGCGGGCATTCGACCAGCAGGACAAACATAAAATCAGGTATGTACTTGTGCGAGGCGGTTCAGGTTTTGCCTTAGCAATCAGCCTGATAGCGGTGATTGCCATACTATTGTCGGCTTTCGCGTATACCAGGCTGACCAGCGATTTGCCAGCATTGGATCAACTTCCATTGCTGCTTAATCCAGAGACAGGTCTTTTACAGTCTCCAACCCGGATTTATGACCGCACCGGGAAGGTGGTAATTGCCACACTGGAGAATCCCGGCATCCCACGACACTACGTGGCATTGGATCCTGACAAACCGGAACATTTTTCTGCATATTTCACCAGCACAATGGTTTCCATCAATGAACCCAATTTTTGGTCAAGCCCCGGATATTCCCTTTCCGAATGGAATAATCCCAAACCGGTGACTATCGCCGAAAAACTGGTGGACTCATTGCTATTGGAAACTGAACCGCCAGGTCTGCGCCGTTCCATTCGCATGCGCTTGCTGGCGGCACAGCTTGTCAATCGTTATGGTCGGGTGCAAACCCTGGAATGGTATTTGAATAGTGCATATTTTGGTCACCTGGCATATGGTGCCGATGCTGCCGCCCGACTGTACTTTGGAAAATCGGTTCAGGAGGTCAACCTGGCAGAGTCAGCCGTGCTGGCTGCTGCAGCACTGGCACCTGCGCTTAATCCGATTGATGCACCAAAAGCCGCCATCGAGTACCAGAAAAGTGTATTGTCAGCCATTCATGCAGCCGGTTTTATTCCAGACGCAGAGTATAACCAGGCAATTGAAACAGCTATAGAGTTTACTCCTGTCGACCAGGTACCAGTTTTAAATCAAACAGCTTATATTGACCTGGTTCTTGGGCAGGCATCTGCCTTAATGGGTAAACAAAACATAGAACGGGGTGGATTGGACATTATCTCAACCCTGGATGCCACACTGCAGACCCAGGTTGAGTGTGTTTTACGTCTGCAATTATCCCGCATCCAGGCTGGTGAAACGGAGATCACCCAGAAAGCACTTACTGATTGTGATGCCGCCCTGTTCCTGTCTCCATTGTCACAAAATACCCAGTCGGTTATTGAAAATGTCCAGGGCTCTGCAGTAATCCTGGATTTAAAAACTGGTGAGATTCTGGCACTAACTGGTGACCTGGACTCGATTGGAAATGAATTTGCAATGCAGCCACACCAGGCAGGATCGCTGCTCACGCCCATTGTGGCAGTATCTGCTTTTTCGCGTGGAATGAGTCCGGCTACATTGGTTTGGGATATTCCGGAAATGTTTCCCGATTGGTGAACGTGTTTGGGGATCAAGAACAGCAGTATCATGGTCCAGTCAGGCTGCGGACTGCAATGGCAAACGACTACCTGCTGCCGATTGCGCAATTGATTGAGCAATTCGGTTCATCCACCATCTGGAAATCCACGGAACCATTGGGTCTCACCGCATTTAATAAATCCAATCATGGTGCAGAAGTTTTGTTTGGTGAAGATACATTCACTATTTTGGAAGTTGCCCGAATTTACAGTGTATTTGCCAATCTTGGTGTGCAAAATGGCCGGATTACCCCCAAGGGCAGTTCGGTTGAACCCGCCAGTGTATTACGCATTGCGGCTGCTGATGGTCGGGTAATTTTCGCACCTGCTGCACCAGACAGTCAGTCTGTCCTCAGTGCCCCGATTGCCTACCTGGTGCACAGTATTCTAGCGGATGAATTAGCCCGACGTGCAGAATACGGTCATCCCAACTTGCTGGAAATTGGAAAACCTGCTGGAGCAAAAGTTGGAACCATCGCTTCCCACCAGGAAGCCTGGACAGTTGGCTATACAAATACTTTTCTGGTAGCCAGTTGGATTGGAACCAAACCGCCTGATACAACGAACGAAATCGTTGATTATCAAACCGCAGCCGGTGTCTGGAATGCACTTATCCAGTTTGCCAGCCAGGATGAAGCCGGTTCCGAATGGGAAATTCCGGTCGGGATATCCCAGGTGGATGTTTGTGACCCGTCCGGAAAGCTGGCAACTGCCATTTGTCCGGTTGTTGTAACCGAGTATTTTCTTAATGGCTCTGAACCTTCGGAATATGACACCCTCTACCAGCAAATCCAGGTGAACCGTGAAACGGACAGACTTGCCACAGTTTTCACTCCCCTCGAACTGGTGCAGGAACAAACTTTCCTGGTTGTACCCTTAGAAGCAAAACCCTGGGCAATTGCCCAGGGTATTCCCCAACCGCCAACCGAATACGATACCATACAGGCACCACCTGAAAATCCACAGGTCAGGATAGCCAATCCGGTTATGTTTGACTACGTGCATGGTGAGGTCGAAGTTACCGGCACTGCAGCGGATAACTATTTCCAATCGTACAGCCTGCAAGTCGGAGAGGGGTTAAATCCATCCAGCTGGCAGGAAATTGGAAGTGGAACCAGCCCCATTAAGGAAGGTAAATTGGGGACCTGGCAAACCGGGCAGGATGGCTTGTATGCCATGCGCCTGGTAGTAGTTGGAGAGAATCAAAAACTTACAACTGCCATTATCCAGGTTTCGGTTGACAATACGCCACCCCTCGCCCGTATTCTCTACCCCGTAGATGGAGCAAGCATTGCCATCACCGATCAGCAAACCATATTTTTTCAGGTTGACATTGAAGAAAACGTAAAAGTGGATAAAATCCGCTGGATGATAGATGAAGTTCAGATAGCAGAAACAGGTGCAGAGAATTTTAGCCTTTCCTGGAAACCAGAAGCAGGCGAACATACCTTGAGCATATCCGTGATTGACATTGCAGGAAACTCGACCACGACAATACCAGTCAGCTTCACAGTCAACCGTTAATTATTCTTCTCGGATAGATTTAGCAATATCCCCAAATCAGCTGTGGTTGCCAGGATTTCATCAGCACCCGCTCGACGCAATTCTTTTTCAACCCCAAAACCGCATAACACACCTACCGTTTGCATCCCTGCCCGTTTACCAGACAGGATATCCACTGTGGTATCACCCACCATAACGCAATGCTCTGGTGCAACCCCCATTTTGGCTGCAGCATGGAATACCGGATCGGGAAAAGGCTTGGTATAAGTACAGGTCTGGGCAGTTACAACGATACTAAAATGATCCATCAGGCTATATTGGCTGAGAAACTGGAGAGTTGAATGCTCATCCCTGGCACTGACAACTGCCATAGGATATTTACCATCCAACCTGTGAAGCAAATCTATTATTCCCGGAATCACCCAGAAGTTTTTGAGTCTGGTACTGGATTCTGTATGGGCGATTCGGTTATACAGCCTGGCAAGCGGACCATCCAGGTGCATCCAATCCAGCATTCGATACATAAGATTTCCTGGAGACTCCGCAGAAATTATCAGGCGGCGGGCTGTCAACCGTGATTTCTTCCAGGAGATGGACGGGATTACCCTGCTTATTCCATGCGAAAAGCGCTGCACCCAAACATCATCTGTATCGCTTAAAGTACCATCGACATCAAAACAGATGGCACGGATTTTCGATACATCCAGAAGTCATAATCGTTCCTGTTTTTTTATAATCCCAGCACCATTACACCAGCCAGGATGAAAACCAGGCTTAGAATAACGCATCCGGTCAATAGCAGGGTAAGGATTGAAAGGAGAATTTTCGAAGTGGTGCTTTTGGAATTGGTAATATTCTGCATGGCATCAATTTTCATTTACAAATGTTATTGCAGTTATTGCATCCGGGAAACCTGGATGGGCTTCGATTGCCTGTTGAAATGCAATTCTGGCGGCAGATTTTTGACCTTGTTCATAGTAAAGCCACCCCTGCCACAATAATGCTTCTTCCGAATTGGAAGTAATCCGCAATGCATATTCTACCAGTGCTTGCAATTCCTCAAAACGTTTCGTGTGGTAATATGCTTGAAAAGGTCCAAACTGGTAACGCAGCATTCTTTGTGGCAATCCCAATCGACGGGCTTTATCGTATGCCAGTGCTGCATCCGTATATTGTTCCAGGTAAACCAGGTTGCTGCCAACATTAAACCAGGCAAAAGCATTTTCCGGATGCAAACGCGCTTCCAACTGGGCAGTCTGCAAAGCCTGGTTTCGGTTGAAATTCAAGTTAATATTATTTCCAACAATCTCAGGTATTTGGTTTAAGTCATCGGATTCATAGACCACCAGGTACATGCGATTAAACATCTGCCACAATTCATCCAGCTCTGTGTAAGACATTCGTTGGTCTGGACCGTAAAACGGATCCTGCACGATGAATTCCTCAACAGTGTCATCATAACCCGTTAAAACAATATAATGACCTGTCCAGCGGTCATCATCAGCACCACGCAAACCAGCAGACCCTTCCGGCATCCATAAACCAGTTTCGATTAAACAGGATAATCCTTCGCGATTAACGATTCAGTAAGAAAATATTACCGCCCACCCGGAAAATTGCCTGCCTGTCAGGTACATTTTCATTCACATACCCCGCCAGTTCTTCAATATTCACATTCTTATCTTCTTGCAGCGGCTTGATGACCCTGGAAATAGTTGTTTGATCTCCCTGCCATTCAAAGCTGTGCAGCAGGATTGCAAGCGCAGCGGGTCCACAATTATTCCAATCCTGACCCTCAAAAGCAGGCTGGGGTAACGCATATTTTTCTGGCAGTTGCAGTTTATCTGAAACAGGTGTTACTTCGGGTGGAATAATCTCTGGAGTTACATCTTCCTCAATCGTAACAACCGGAGGGGTAAATGGAATAGGTGTCGGCATAACCCCGGGCGGATCCAACACCTCTAGGACGCGAATTTTCCATAGCTCAAAACGCTGCTGCCAGTTGCCCTGCTCAACGGTAAGCGCCAGTAGGCTGAAAAGCAGTAATCCTGCCACCAGCCAGAAAGCCCTGTATCTTTTTGCCTTTCCATTCGAAAACATGCTTTGTATTATAATAGTTGCATGCAAATTCAGGCGGTGATTTTCTACCAATAATGAATCTACCTACCAGCCAATTTTTACCCACTGACGATCAACAACTCCCACCTGCCCGCCGCCGCCAGCAGCGGCGTAGAATATTGCCATCTACAACTGGCGAGCGGTCTGCTTTATTGCATGAATTATCGCATCGCCTGACCCCCTCACTGGATTACTTTATCATCACCCTCATTGCAGCCGTAGTGCTGGCTACTGCCATGCTGCTGGACCAGCCAGCGTTGTTTGTTCTGGCAGCGCTCATGGCTCCATTTCTTGCACCAGCTGTTGGGCTTTCGCTGGCAGCCATTGTTGGTTCCGTCAAGTTCTTCCTGCGCTCTTTGGGGGCTTTCATTATTGGCAGCGGAATAATATTTATTATTGGATGCGTTGCTGGCTGGCTCTCGACAAAGTTATCACCCACCACCTATACATTTGCTCTTCAACATGCCCATTTTTCCTGGGCGGATTTTGTTTTATTAAGCGTGGGTACTATATTAACAGTTTACATGCTGGTTCGTTCAAGGCAGAGCCGCCCGTTGGTAACCGGTGCAGCCCTTGCCTATGAACTTTACCTGCCCATTGGGGTAGCCGGCTTTGGTCTGGCTGGGAATATCGCGGGATTATGGCCGGATGGTTTGATCGTTTTTGCTGTTCACCTGGCATGGAGCGCATTGATTGGCACCCTTACCCTGGCTGTCTTTGGTCTGCGCCCCAGTGGGGTATTTGGTTACACCCTGGGTACCAGCCTGATTTTGGTTTCAATCATAGCGGTCATAATCATCAGTGGCGTGGGTACTGCCGTTTCGGTGGATAAAGCCTTGCCACCCTTGCCCCCCACACGCACCAGGACTGCCACAATCCCACCCACCATCACCCAGACACCAATTCCACCCAAACCTACACCTTCGCCAACCAACACGTTAATCCCATCCAAAACTGCAACCATCACACTAACTCCCCTGGCTACTCCCATCTATGCCAGGATACGCCCCAATGAATACGGTGGCGCAGTTGTAAGAGAAAATCCAGATTTCACCAGCCTGATTGTGAAACACCTCAGCAATGAAATGCTGGTAATTGTATTAGATGAATATGTCCAGGTAGATAACGAAACCTGGGTTAAAAATACGTACGACAGACCAGGACCCGATTGATGGTTGGATTGTTCGTTCTTTGTTAATAACAGCCACACCAGCAGCGGAGTGGTAACCCACTTTTTGGAGTAATAATGCCCATTCATTTTGGAACAGACGGCTGGCGTGCCGTCATCTCAGACACGTTTACTTTTTCTGCCTTAAGATTGGTAACCCAGGCGATCGCTGACGCAGCAGCATCCACCCAATGGGAAAATGGATTTGCCCAAATGGACAAATCCAGTAAACGCCGCATGGTAATTGGATTTGATACCCGTTTTCTTTCAGACCGGTATGCAAAAGAAGCTGCCCGTGTACTTGGCTGCAAATGGATTTACGGTATCATCTCAGCCAATCAGATGCACCCACTCCTGCCATTTCATATTCTGTTCGCAACCTGCATGCTGCAGGTGCGATCATGATTACTGCATCACACAATGCACCCCGTTATAACGGCGTGAAATTGAAATCAGCCTACGCTGCATCTGCTTCGCCAGAACAATGCCGCCGGGTTGAAGTGTACCTGAATGATAATGAAGAGCAAGGCCGTGGTCCAAACCTTATGGATTATGAGCAGGCTTGTGAAACCAACCAGATAATTCGATTTAACCCCATTCCTGCTTATTACGAGCATCTGCGTACGCTTATCGATTTCAACATTATCGCTAGACTCCAATATGCGCGTGGTTGTGGACTCAATGTATGGTTCCGGGCGTGGTGCAATTCGGGGAATCCTGCAGGGAACAGGCTGTGAGGTGCATGAAATTCGGGGAGATATGAATCCTGGTTTTGGTGGTGTTCATCCCGAACCAATTACCCGTTATCTTGGGGCCCTGGCTGGTGCCATCAGCACCGGTGTAGGTGATTTTGGACTTGCCACGGATGGAGATGCTGACAGGATCGGGGCAATGGATGAACGCGGCAATTTTATCGACCCGCACAAGATTATGGCGCTTGCTTTGCGATATCTGGTGCAGAAACGCGGTTGGAGCGGTTCGGTTGTACGAACGGTATCCACCACCCGCATGATTGACCGCCTGGCTGCCAGGTATGGATTAACAGTACATGAAACCCCGGTTGGGTTCAATCATATTGCCGATATCATGCAAAAAGAAGATGTGCTCATTGGCGGAGAAGAATCCGGCGGAATTTCATTTAAGGGTCATATCCCTGAAGGTGACGGCGTTTTAATGGGATTACTTCTGCTTGAAATTGTTGCCCATGCAAAAACCAGTTTGTATGAACTCGTACAGGATTTATTACAGGATGTTGGTCCTGCCTTTTATGAACGTACCGATTTGCGGCTTATCCGTCCAGTTTCCAAGACCATCATCACCAACAAGTTGCAGAATGAAGCCCCTGCAAGTATTGGTGGTGAAAACCTGGTAAGCATAAGCACCCTGGATGGTGTGAAATACCTGCTGGCGGATGAGTCCTGGCTCTTAATTCGTCCTTCTGGAACTGAACCGGTTCTTCGTGTGTACGCAGAGGGTCGTTCGCAAGAGATGGTCAAAGCCCTGCTTTTATTTGGCGAAAAAGTGGCTGCCAGTGTGGCATAATACATAATAAAGAAAAGCAAAAAGTCTCTGGCGAATTGCCAGAGACTTTTTGTTTAATGGATTGTTGCAGATATTACTGGTTTTATTGCACTACCAGTAGATGATAATCGGAACTGGATTACTTCAGGTACTATCCAGCCGTTGTGCGCAATCGGCGGGCAACAAAGACAATGATAACCAGCAGCAATGCCAGTCCAAACAAACCGGGCAAACCAACATCCTCTGCAAATCCAGTCGTCGGCAATGCAGTCGGTTGTGCAGTCAGAGTACCTGCCGCAGCAGCAGTTGGATTTCCAAGAGCAGCCTGGGTAAGTAATGCAGCCACAGTTGCAGTACGCGGGTCAACATCTGCTCCAAGGGCAGGCTCAGGTGTCCCCGTTGCTTCAGGCGTATTGGTTGGAAACACAATTACCGGTGTCGGTGAAGGAACGGCAGTATCCGCAGGCGGCAATGTTGCGCTGGGGGTTAACAAAAGGCTGTTTTCATACGCCTGTTGGGTGGCAGCCTGCACGGTCATGGTATTCTGTGCATTAATTTGAGCGGCCTCGTCCAGTGTATTGCCATTACGGAGAAAGAACAACAACGCCACACCCAGAATTACCACCAGCAAGGTGATTGCGCCGATGATACCGACAGCGGTGAGGAATGAACGGTTGCCAGACTTGCGAGGTTCTGGTTGAGGTTGTAATTCCTCTTCTTCAAAGGGTTCCATCAAATTCTCATCTAATTGGTCGCTCATGGGCGCACCTCCTTATCATTTCTACTTCAAAATTATTCAATAACATCCAGGTTAACAAGCGGAACACTGATACGTTGGTTACTGGAAAGGCGAACTACTCCAACATTAAGCTCCAGTCAATTGCATCCAAAACTCCAACCTCACCCGCAATCGGGGCTGTGAGAAATCGCACTTGCTGACCGGTCCTAAAATCGGTGACTTCCTTGGGTTCATTTCCTTCTGCAGGCAGTTGGATGGTGATTTCCGGTCGTTCTCCTAAAAATGGATTCCAGACGGAAGCCAGTATCGAGACCTGCCGGTCTTTATTGCTGGTAATCAGGTTATAGGCATTATGATTTACCGGAAAACGCCCAAATCCTTCTGTCAGAATGATCGGGTAAGGCATGGATATCGCCAAAGGAACAAGTTCGGCTGCCATACTTCCTAATATTATGCCCCGCATGGAGAGTTGTGCTGCCACGTGGAATGTTTCAGCAGAGCCGCAATACCCGCCAAAAAGAATTCCACCACGGGATGAAATATCCAGCATCTCTGGCTTCAGTTCTTCATCAGCGCTTTGGGCATGATACACAATCACACCATCTTCAATTTTCCCATTACCCCAGGCTGCCTGGATCAATGCCCCATGGCAGGAGATAATAACGCCTCTTTCGGAAATTACTTCATCAATCTCCCCACTGTAGCCTGCCCGTAATTCAAATTTCTCACCTTGGGTTTCAATCCATATTTGCCCGTCATTGGTGGAAACAATCGTACCATTATGCTGAGCGCGAACAACTTTTCGGAACAACCCCTTTTTTTGAGCCAGCACATCGCCAGTCTGAATCTGGTCACCAGGTTAACCTGAATTAATTGCGCAATTTCGTCACTATTTTCCACCTGGAGTGCGCTTCCCACATTTATTAACTGGTGCCCGGGGAAACGGTAAGTTTCTGCAACAACATCCATGGCATTAACTTTTTGCCCTCTCCGCACGAGTACATTGCCAACAGCAGGAAGCAGCCTGGTTCGGCGGATATGAGAAAGCGGAAGAATGTGTGTGATAGGTGCAGTCATAATTTACCGTAATGGAAATTGTTGCAATTTACATGCCAATTTCAGGCTAAGCAATTATCGCCTGCCATTTTTCAATTAATTCCCACCGCTTTTGTGGGTCTTTGGGCAGGGCTAATGGTCTGCCGCGGGCATCAATTACTGCGCCGCATAAACCACCTGTGATTTTCATGCTATTGAATGATGACCTTGAAAGTGGATCAACCAGTGTACCGTGTAAACCGGCAATATCGACTTTTACAGTCTGGGTAAATCGAATCGGGAGCACTACCAGTGCACCCTGCCGGACTTCCATTTGCTCCTCTTTGCCTTCATCACCCATAATTGTCACCCTCAAAATTGGGGTACCTGCCGGTGCCCGACTGACTGGACAAATAACGGTTGCCAGGTGATTAACTGCTCCAGAATCCAGGACTTGCACGGGAATCAATGGATTCATTCGACCCGCAGCGCCCACCACTGGCAGTATGCTGTGGGAATCTTGCAGAATGGTGGTAATTCCGGTGGGTTGTAACCCATCCAGTGCCAGCAACAAGCTCTTCCACGGATGAGAAATACCAGCCAAGGGCTTACCAGATATCAAAATCGGTTCAAAGGTTGTATTGGCTATATGCCATTTGACATGCAATTGCTGCATTGCCAAACGCAATAACACTCGCAATACAGCTTCTTCAATCGCAATTTGCTCATTGGTTGTTGCCTTTGTTTGCGGATGAAGGGCTTTCTGGGCAACGGCATCCTGCACCATGGCTGGAGTGATGGCAGGCGGAAGCCATTGACATATCTCGTCCAATTTTCCTGCACTTAATAAGGCTGGCAGGGTTCTTCCCATCCCAATCGAGATTGTGGAGTTCATCGAGTTTTGCCTGCGAGCAGCAGCAACGGAAGTAAATGTTGAGCCAACATCCACTCCAAGCACCGGTCGGCTTGAATTGCTTATTGCCTGAACCATTTGTACCAGCCAGCTCAAACCTGTTGCGGACTGGATTGGCGCAGTGCTCGCTATACCTGAAATTTGCTCAAAACCCAGAACTTTTCGGCGGGCATGTGTCGAAACTACATCTTCGATCACCATCCGTGCCGGTCCAAGTGATTCTGTATCCATTGCTGGGCGGATATTGTCAGTGCTGAAGACCTGGCAATATTTATCCAGCGTAGTTTCTACTTTTTTTACCAATCGGTTATTACCAGAATAGAGTACCTGAGGTGTTTCTCCGTTTGGAGCAAACTGGCAAATCGTCCTAATCAACTCGGCAAGTTTTATCACCGAGCGGGTTGCTCCACCATCAGAACCACCTGTAAGAATGATCATATCTGGTTGTTGTTTTAAAATTCCATCAACCTGTTCATCCAGCTGTCGCCGGTCACCCAATCCAATATTATCAACGACAGTGCCATACATTCCAGATACGAGATGGTTGGCACTTTCCAAGGATGCTTCGTTGAGTAAACCAGCTGTGACAATCCGCATTTCCGGAACAACAGAATAAACCAGAACAAAATAATCCAGTCCGTGCCCGTCTGTCTGGGCAGGCATAAGCAGGCCGCCCTGGGAATCAACCATCCGGCGGTCTGTAACCTGTTCCAATTGCCGTATGGCATTTACTGCGCCAATATTTACATCAAAGTATGGCGCACCAGCCGTGGTATCTGCTTCACCGGATGCCACAAACCGGTACTGTCCATCAACAATATCAAAAAAGGAAGCCCTGGTTGTCATACTTCCCAGGTCGAG
This sequence comes from uncultured Chloroflexia bacterium, assembly GCA_963793615.1. GTDB lineage: Bacteria > Chloroflexota > Anaerolineae > Anaerolineales > Anaerolineaceae > UBA4782. The sequence continues at coordinate 194,473 of CAWCAN010000013.1, read as the reverse complement.
TCCAAGCACACAGGCTGCTTCAAAGGATTGGTTCGTCATGTTTTATACCAATCCTCCCAAAGAATGGATGATAAACTGCAGCCTGTCGATTAAAGCACTTAATGCAGCCAGCAGAACCCCCGCATAAACCGCTCCCAGGGTAATTGCGATGAAGACCTGCCCCACCCCGGAAAGTGACTGAATAATGGCAGGTCTTTTTGGAGGTTGGTTTGGAATGGAACGAACACTAAAATGGAAATAGGCAAGCGTGGCAATCGTTCCGAATAGGATAATTAATCCTTCTGCCACTCTACCCAGGGAACCTGTACCAGGTTGGAATTGCAAGGTCGAGACGGCGGCTACGCCCTGTCCGATTATTGTGCCATAGACTGCTCCGCCAATGATAATTGCAGCACCCGTTCCAATAATATATGCCATTGGAACATTTCCCAACCTGCCCAATTTGGGTGAAAGTTTAAACAAGAGCAAGAATCCCAGGATGGTCGGTATCAGCGCTAACAATCTTTCTTCCATTGTGCCAAATAACAATGGCCAGATAAGGCGTGGCAATATAACCTGGTAAATCACAAGGACGGTGACGTATCCAGCAACAACGCCAATAAAAATATACACTGCCAGGCGGAATAGGGGATTATCTCCTATCAGATAGCTTAATACCATCACTGTCAGGATAAATGCTGCGATTGTCCAAATAATATCTGTCGAAAATGCCATACCTGTTTCCTGTTATTCTTTGCGCCGGTTTGCCAGGACTGCTTGTATCCCAAAAATCAACATGCCGATAAAAATAATCAAGGAGACTAAAATAACTGCAAACTGTAAGGCTGCACTGCGGCTGTTGCCAATTCCGTTTGAAAACAGCTTCGATTGATAACTGGAACCATCACGGATCCCGGCTAATAAACCATCGATTTGTGCACTTTGATAATATGGTTGCAGCATGGGTGCAGCCAGTGAACTGGCAACCATTACTAATGGTGTATCAGCAAGATTTGGTTCCACCTGCTCCACCCAGGTTCTGCCCGTTTCACTGCTGTCAGTCAGGACGATTACCAGTGCAAAGTCATCCAGCGAATCAATATTGCTTAAGGCGGGATGTGACCAGGTTGGCACACCATCCAAAGCGGCTTTTAATCCGTTACGGGCTGCCTGGCGTGGATTCCGGGCAAACTCCTGCAAGGAAGTGGTACTTCCTGCCAGGTAACCAAGGTTGACCACCCGGTTATCGAGGAGGTAACTGACATCATCCTCCCTATATCGGATTGCCAGATCATCCAGGCTGGATTGTAGAAGTGTATCTGCCAGTATGGGTCCTGCTGAAGTAGTTGAAACAAAAACCAGGCGGGTTTGTTTTATTGCCAGTTGCTGCAAAATGGCGGATCCAGCCAGGGTTAATTCACCACTGAACGCCGGTTCATATTCAAAAGCGATCAAGACAGGACTTTCGTCAGCCAGATTCTCTAAAATCGCATATGCTGCTTCACCAGCAACAGGCAGCGTGGAAACATTTCCTGACGTTTTCATACCAAGAATAAGCGGTATCGCAATAACCACGAGGAGCAGCACCGCAATGACCGGTCGCATCCACCTACGTGTAATGGATTTTCCAACAGGTTTAACCGTAGCGGCTTCACCAATCTTATCCAGCATGGTGGATATAATGTCTGCGCTTTGTTGTTGAGATTCAGTAATCAGTAACTTGCCTGTATGCAGTACGGAAGCCGGGAAATCAAGTTTGCTTTCGGTAGAAGGTAATATTTCAGGCAATCCAGCCAGGGGTCCGGTCTGTTGAAAAACGCTCGCGTCGGTAAATGACGCTGACCGGGGCTCGCTGGGTTTCATTGCTTTCAGCCAGGTGGGTAATTCAGCAGGTGATATTTCCTCGGAAAGTATGGGCAGTTCCTGACCAGTTGCTGCCGCCTCTGTCTGTGGAATTTGCGATAACCAATCTGGCAATTCGGAATCACCAATCTTAACCGCATCACTATCCGATAATTTTAAATCTGCTTTATCTATTTGAAAATCTGGCAGCAAACTGCGTTTTCATCAGGCAACGATTCAGGTGTCCCGTTCAACCACTCAGGTAATTCATCTTCATTAAAAGGTGAAGGCGATTCCGGCAAGTCGCCAGGAGCTGCTTCCCGCAGGTTACTTAGCCACTCCGGTTCACTGGCTTCTTCTGCCGCGGGTATCTCGGTAAAATCCTGCGTGGTAAAGAATCCGGCATCCGGTAAATCTGGTGCGATTGCTTGAAACTCTTCTGCAATAACCGGTTCTGCACTGGTATCAAACGCCTGTACTTCAGCGATTTCTTCTGAATCGAAGGCTGCATTTTCTGTACTTTCAGAAATTTCTTGTATTCGGTCAGAGAAATCTGATTCCGTTACCGATTCAATTTCAGCCAATTCAGAGGATTCTTGTACTGTAGATGCTGATTGATCGAGGTCTTGCAGCCAGTCAGGCAGGTCACCTTCACCCGCCGGAATATCAACAGATTCGGGTACTCCTGCTATTTGCTGCAAGGATTTAAGCCACTCGGGCTGCTCATCTTCTTCCGATTGTTTCTGTTCGTCAGGGTTGTAGCTATCTGTTGATTCCTGGGAAAAGAACTCGGGTTGACGGAATGCAGGCATATCCTCAGAAAAGGTCTGTTCCTGCGGATGATCGGATTCCTCTATAACAGGGCTTGTTACTTCTGTCTTGCCTTCTTCAACCTCCGCTTGTGATGATTGCCAGGCAGCCAGGTTTTTCAAAAAGTCTTCGCCCTCTTCGCCCTCAGGTATGGCTTTCTCTTCAGTCAGTTCTTCAGATAACGTCTGGAACTCATCAGAAGTTGGGATTGTTTCGGCTTGCACAGGTTCACGCAGGGAAGAAAGCCAGTCCCCCTCTTCTGCCTGGGGTATTTCTTCTTCAGGAAGGTTCGCAGGGATATCGGTATCTGGTTGCTGGGGCGTCTCTTCACCCCCGGTTTCTCCAGTATCCACAGGAGTCTCTTCCAAACCACGCAGCCAGGATGGAATACCTTCTTCCTCCTGGTCATTTTGGTCTGATTCCTGTTCACTTTGTTCCCCGGTAACCGCATTCCCATTTTCTTCAGCGTTTCGCTGGCGTATGCGCTGCAGCCAATCCGGTGCTTCTTCATTTTCCGTTTGTTCTGCTTCTGCAGGAGATTCCTTTTCTATCGAAGGTTCCTCGTCCGGTGTTGTTTCTGACCGCAGACTGCTTAACCAATCATCCCCGGAAGACGGTTCTGCAGGAGTCTCGGAAATATTAAAAGATTTGAGAGCAGCCCGGCAAAAATTACAGCGCTCTGCCTGGTCGTCATTCTCTTTTCCACACATCGGACAGCGTATCGTACTCATCTTCTCATCCGCTATACGGGCGCTCAACGCCCACCAATATTTTGATACCAGTAATCAGGCTGCCAAGAGCAACCCCCAACAAAATACCCCGACCGCCAGCAATCGGCAGCCGTGAGATAAACCCCACAAATCCTCCTCCATCAGCACTGGATGCGAGGATGATTCCACTCCCGATTAACATGTACACTATTGCGCTGCCAAGAAATACAACAGCCATCCATCCTTTTTTTCGTTGCACCAGGCGGAAACCTGCCAGGATTAATACAACCGACACAACTGCCAGTAAACTGGCTTCAATGGGTACCTGGATGGCGGTAACCACTTTTTGAAAACCCGGATGGGCTGGTGTTAATAAGATTCCCATCAGTAAAGTGATTAAAAACGCCAGGATCAATACAGGACTAAAACCGCTTTTTTGCTCTTTGTCGCGCATTTTTCGCCACTGGTTGCCAATCAATCCAATCACACCGATTAATAACGTCACGCCAATCAAACTTACTGCCCAGCCGAGCAATAATGTCCGTACGGATTGCAGCAACGGGATGGGAAGAAAATACCCAGCCAAAATCACCAATCCTACAGCAATTGCAATTGCAGCAGCCAGTGGTGCTCGCATCAAACACCTGCCCCGAACAAAGAAGTAACCAGTTTAATAATTGCAGCAACCAGCAGAATTATTATCAGGATTATGCGTAACACATCCTGAACCTGCAAACCGGCTTTCTGTGCTCCACCCGGTTGTAAATATGAGGGAGACAGCAAATAATTCTTCTCCCAACACTGTCTCCTGGGCAAATGCATACATGACAGCCTGACCCGCCAGGTTATCACTGCCCGCGATTTGCATACTCCCGGATTGTTCAGCGGCATCCAGCATTAAGGCGGATTCTGGTCCAAAATGACCCAGCAGAATATTGCCAGAAGTCGCCTGGTCTTTGATTGGTGCAATGGCTCCCGCTGCATAGGTCCAGGGAGTAACCCCAACCAGTTGACTCTGTCCAGCACGTAACTGATTTAAAGCATTTGATTTTGCGTAGGTGGTTTTCAGGCTGTCCCGAGAAATGATGGATAACGTCGCGTCACCGCTGGTAATTATGGGTGATCGGTCTCCGACCATGGTTTGTTGAACAATTTGCTCCGCTGCAGAAATTCCTGCCAGGGAAGCGGCACTTGCAGGGTTTAATATATTCGCCGAACCGATGGAAACATGAATGCGCCTGCCTTCTTCAACCGATGCCCCCAATGCCTTTCGCAGCAGCGACATGGGACGCATGGTTCGAAATCCCACTCTCCATCGCTTTTTTCCGATGATGGTAAAGAAACCCAGCAACCCGGCAGCCAGGAGAATGATTATCAGACTGATTATGGTTTCAAGACTGAACACGTGTTACTCCCTGCAAAAACATCCCGAATGAGTATTCCTGCCTGTCTGGATGCAAGTTTTAAGCCTCGCACTGTTTTCCAGTGCCAAATTTAAGTATAGCATAACTGGAATCCAGTCAATTAAGCAATTCCCCACAATCGATTGCCTTCACCGGTTAAACTGTAGCGTTCCAGGTGCATGCGCATATCATTTTCATCCAACCAGAAAGAGCTGATCTGCGACTGGTAACAAGCGACTGCGTTTTGCCAGGCAAGTAATCCTTCGGCACTTATCGGTGCGCCATATTTCACCTGCAGGTTTTCTGTCCAAAGGGAAATATCAAGCTGGTACAGGTCGATATAGGGATAATCTGCAAAGTAATACAGGTTGTGGGACATTTCTTCCAGCAGCATCCGCACCAGGCGGTGGTCACGGTGCCCCCCCATCCCCAATGGGCTGACCAGGTTTACATTTTCAGGAATCTGGCAAACGAACTCTTTAATATCCTGCGGGCTTCATCCAGCTCACTTGCTTCAGGCGGGATAAATAATTCGATATCGCAGGTGACCACCGGGTTACCGTCTGGCAGGCGGCGATAAATGCAATCAAAATATGGCAAGTGGGAGTAATCCGCCCCAATCACCTGGCAGGCAGCAGCATCTTCCTTCCGGCGTAGTGCAACAGTATCGGTACCCGTCTGCCAGCGGTCATGCAGAGTTTGGGCATATGGTGATAGTTGGGAATATGGTGATTCGGACGCGCATACCGTCCAGATTGCTACAAAATCCCCCTGTTGAACCTGGTGCCAGATGAGACTTCCACAGGAAAGGATGGCATCATCAAGGTGTGGAGAAATGTAAATCCATTCAGCCAAGGTTCACCTCCTGCAAATTCATTACCCTTTATATCACGGGTGACTCAAGAGCGAAAGTGCGATTTTTGGTACCTGGTTGGGATATTCATAAATGGTTTTTGTTGACGCTTAAAAAAGAGCGTGTTACAATACCCCCTTGCTTGGGTGCGTAGCTCAATGGTAGAGCAGTGGCCTTTTAAGCCATTGGTTAAGGGTTCGAGCCCCTTCGCACTCACTTTTCATTTAATTCCTCTCCCGCAGTGATAAATTACATAGTGGTTCAAAACCAGTCTTGGGGGTCTATGTCATTCTCGCGTAGCACACTATGTGTGAGGGAGGAACGACCGAAAAATCTTGCACCTGAAGCATTTCAATGCGGAGAGCTCTCTCGTGCATATGCGCTCACAGGTGTCGTACTTCCTTGTAAACACCAAAGACAGGTCAGAGTGAAACCGGGTGGTATATTGTCATTCTGGGGGAGGCACACTATGCGTCGAGGGAGAATCGATCAGAGTGGCCCTTGAGAGACATTTCAATGCGAGATTCTCGTGCACATGCGTGTGCGCAGTGTCGCTATGCTTCCTTGTAAACAACACAAGGACAGGCAGAGTGACAAAACCTTGAGGTCAAGTGAGGGGTATTTCTGGAAAATTCTACAAGCGGAAAAACCCAATATCCCCCACATCCATAACCATGCTCTGATCCAGCCTTATGGGCGGCACTTCCATATAATGGGGCAATTCACCATTGTAAACCAGTGGAGGGCGGGTCGGGGTGGGTCTCGGGGTACGCGAGGGGATTAACGTCCTGGTCGGCTTGGGTTGAAAGTCACCCCTGATCCAGCCTCTTACTCCCAGGCTCGCAATGATGATGAGAAAAATGACGTTTAACAAAATGAGAAAAATATTTACCCTGTTTCTGTACCCTCTATTCTCCAGCCTGATTTTCCGCAGATAATTCCGGAACATCGGTTCTGTACCGGCAAAATAAATTACCTTGGCAAACAAACCACAGGATGGACATTTTTCGGGTGCTTTTAATGAAAAACCGTCGTTCTCCTCAATACACCGCTCCCGATTGATTTTGAATTCCTTCTGGCAATTGTCGCAGGTAACATATACATACTTCCCCAAGCAGATTCACAAATCTCCACTGCACCAGCGGTTCACTGGCTGCTTGTTTCTCCTGGCTGAGCGTATGCCCGCACTGCTTACACGTAATGGCGTCTTTCGGATTTTCTGTGGAACATTCCGGACATTTTATCGTTTGGGAATCCAAAATTACACCACAAGCAAAACAATATTTTGCGGAGTCGGGTAGTTCTTCAAAACAATTCGGACACTTTTTCATGCCGGTCTCATCTACAAATAATGCGAGATTGGTTTATCCAAACAATGGAATTAACTGGGCAGGCTGCGCAGCTAATTCGCAAAATATCTAATCAATAAGCCAATTTTATGAATTATAGCAAAAATTGAATATTAACTTTACCCCTTGATTCAACGCTTGTTACTTTTTACTTCTTATCCGCCCATATGTTTACAAATGCTTCCCAGCCCTGCTGGGTGAGAACCTGGTTTACCTGGATCACCTGCCCTTTGCCTTCATGCAATACCAGTACCGAAAGTGCAGCAGTATGAGCCACCAGCTGGTGAAATTCGCCCGGCGGCATTTTAAGTTAATGGGCTATTGTCAAACGCACCTGGTCTGCATGGGTAAAACAGGCGACCATATCCTTCTGCCCCCATTGACTGGCTATTTCCTCGACAGCCTTAACCACCCGCTCTCTGGCACCCTGGATCGAATCCCCACCCGGGAAAGGGGCTGTGTTGAATTCACCTGCCATTTTCTTCCAGCCATTCAGCCGCCATAATTGTTTGAAAGTTTTGCCGGTAAAACTGCCATAATCCATTTCAATCAACCCGGGATGTGCAGTAACAACCAGGTTTTTCCTATCTGCAAGGGGTTGGGCAGTCTCCATCGCTCGTTCCAAGGGGGAGGAGTAAATGGCTTTTATCGGCAGCGATTGCAAACTATCTGCAACTGACTAGTGCCTGCTTGCAGCCGTTATCGTTCAAATGGATTCCCGGCAGACGCCCTTGCAGACGTTTGCCCACCCAATCAGTTTCCCCATGCCGGATCAAAAGAATAATCGTCATTTATTTTGCACCTGGTTTGTTCGGTTTATTTGCCTGCAAACACGTTTGCAGCCATTCTTCTTTTTGTTTGCGCCAGGCAGCCAGCCGCTGATAAATCTCTGCTTCATGACCCATCTCGGATGGTTGGTAAAAGTGGGTACCTTCCACTTTATCCGGCAAGTATTGCTGCGGCGTGTAGTGACCCTCAAAATTATGCGGGTACTGGTACCCTTTGCCATGCCCCAATCCGCGAGAATCGCGATTGCCATCCATCAAGTGGACGGGTACCGGATCGGCACCGTTTTCTTCCAACTGTTTCACGGCTGTAAAATATCCACCCGCAGAATTGGACTTGGGCGCGGTCGCCAGGTAGAGGGTTGCCTCTGCAATCGGGTAAACGCCTTCAGGCATTCCTATATATTCATATGCCTGGGCGGCAGCGGAAGCAATGACCATTCCTTGCGGGTCAGCCAACCCGATATCTTCAGATGCCAGAACAATCAACCTGCGCAGGATAAATCGCGGGTCTTCCCCGGCAATGAGCATCTTCGCCAGCCAATAGAGCGCAGCATCCGGGTCGGAGCCGCGTACAGACTTGATGAAAGCCGAGATGGTGTCATAATGCAAGTCGCCATCCTTATCATAAATAACCGAACGACGCTGAACAGCCTCTTCCACAACATTCAGGGTGATGTGCACCTGTCCCTGCTCATCACTGGCAGTGCTGTCCACGGATAGTTCCAGACCGTTGATACAGGTTTCGGGCATCTCCCCCGGATAAACGGATGAGATGAGCACGGGCTTCCGGATCAAGAATTACTTTCTCATTCCCATAACCATGTACCGGGTCTTGCAGCGCTCTTTCCAACAACAAGGCAAGCTGATCGTCGTCCAACGGTTTCATCTCAAAAATGCGGGAACGGGATACCAGGGGGGCAATCACATCAAAATAAGGGTTGCCGGTTGTTGCGCCGATCAAGGTAATCATGCCGTTTTCTACGTGCGGGAGGAGGGCATCCTGTTGGGCTTTATTCCAGCGATGGACTTCATCCACGAACAAAATTGTCCGCCGGTGATACAGCTTGCGGCGCTCCTGGGCATCATGAATCACACGCCTTAATTCTGCCACCCCAGCCAACACAGCAGAAATATTCTCGAAGTGAGCCTTGGTGTATAACGCGATTAAGCGTGCCAGCGTGGTTTTGCCGGTGCCGGGAGGTCCAAAAAAAATGATGGATGAAAATAGCCGGTCTGCTTCAATTGCACGCCGCAAGGGTTTACCGGGTGCAATCAAATGTTCCTGGCCAACAACATCTTCCAATTTGTGAGGACGCATCCGCTCTGCCAGCGGGGCTTCGCGTTCCATTTTTTCCTGCAGGGCATGGTCAAATAAATCCATAGTATTTTCTCAATTGTTCCAGGTGGATAATCAATCCACTTTTATCAGTTGCCAGTTTTCAAGCACGTGACGGCAATTCCGCCAGGCTGTTAATGACCGCATCGGGTTTTACCGATTCCAAATATGGATTATTGGCGGTTTTACTCGCCCGCCTGGTAATCCAGACACTCGCAATCCCCAATTCGTTTGCTCCCAAAATATCTGCCGGCAGCAAATCGCCAATCATGACTGCCTGATCGGGTTGGGCATCCCAAAATTTTAATGCAGTATTGAATATGCGCGGATGAGGTTTCCGCAATCCAATATCTGCCGAAATAACAATCACATCAAAGTAGCTCCGAAAAACCGCTTTATCCACCAGCGCATTGACATCGTCGCTGTCACTGGCGTTCGTAACCAATCCCAATTGATATCCAGAGTGTTTTAGCATTTCCAGGGTCGGGATGGCATCCGCTTCGGGTTTCCAGTATGACTGGGAAACCCGGTACATGGCGCTTAAAGCTCCGCGCACGATTTCATTGGAAATAGAATAAACGCCCTGTTCATATAAAAACTTACGAAGAACGTCCTGGGTGGAAAATTCGATACAGTCCACGTCCCGATCAACATAATATTGCTCCAGGCGTTCCCGAAATGCACTTTGAAAAGGTTTTTCACTGATCGGAAAATTATGGGAAATGAGATACCTGGTCAATGCCTGAATGGCTTCATCCAGTGAATCCGGCCAGGGTGCATCATAATACAGGAGCGTATTGCCCAAATCGAACAATACATATTGAAAACGAAGTTTCATTAATACTCATCACCAATATGGTAGAGATTTAAGATGGGCAGACCTTTAATATAGCGATTGAGGTTATCCAACAGCAGGGATACTGCCCGCTGCCGATATTGTGCGCTCACACCCGCCACATGCGGGGTTACAAACACATTGGGTAAATGCCAGAATGGGCTTTGCGGTGACAAAGGTTCTTCTTCAAAAACATCCAGTGCGGCTCCGGCAATCCTGTGTTCCTGCAAAGCAGTCAGCAGGGCAGACTGGTTGATAATGCCACCCCGTCCAATATCGATGAGAAATGCACTTGGTTTAAAGGCTCTGAGAACTTCATCATTAATCAAGTTGCGGGTAGCAGTTGTTAGTGGCAGGCAAACCACGACGAAATCACATTCACGTACCATCGAAGCAACTGCCTGTATGGGGTATAAGCGTTGGAAGTAGCTCCCATCCGGGTCGCCACAGTCCTTCCTGGGTGTACCCAACATCCACCGGGTGCATAACATTCCGCTTGGCAGCCAGGATTTGCACACCAAATGGCTGTAATAAACGGGCAATTTCCCTGCCAATACTCCCATAACCAATGATTCCCACCGTACTATCCCGCAATTCTCGGGAACTCAATTTCTCCCAGCGGTTCCGCACCCATTCGGCTTTTGATTGCAGTTTAACCATTTCCGGCAAACGATGCCCCAGGGCAAGCATCATCATGACTACATACTCAGCAATCTGAGAAACTGCCACGCCGCTGGATGTTGCCACCTGTATATCAGGATTGGTGATGGCTGCCACGTTGCCGACCTGGTCCAAACCAGCCCAATGGAACTGGATGAATTTTAATTTCGGTACAAGTGCAGGTTCAGGCAGAACCGATCCGTATATAAGATCTTCTCCTTATTCCAGATTTCCACCGGAATATCTTCCGCTTTTCCGCGAATAGAATGGCATCACTTGCAGTCTGGGTGAAAGCTGGCGAATTTCATTCAATAACTCTTCTGGTAATGGAACGGTGATCAATAATTCAATTTTTTCGTCCGCTTCTGCCATGTTGGTCCCTTTAACGATAAATCCCTTGCGGGTCCAGCTCTTCGCGCAATATCCGCAGCTCATTTTCTTCAGGAGGTTCGGTGGTGCGGACAACTGTTGCGGATTGCAATTCCCAGCCTGTATTTTCTTTCAATTGTTTAACCGTAATACCGGGATGCACGGCTGTAATTATTAATTCACCATGCGTATCAGGTTCCATAATCCCCAAATCTGTAACGACCGCCTGGGGACCCTTGCCGCGCAATCCAGCAGCCTGTCTTTCGTCTTTTCCATTAATGAAGCCAGCCGAGGTACAAAAATCAACTTTCTCAGGAAACCGCCGTTTTTGATGGGGGGTCATGATGTAACAGCGGTTAGCCCAGGCTGCAATTTCCATTGAGCCGCCAGAACCAGGCAGACGCACTTTGGGATGCTCATAGGTTCCAACCACGGTTGCATTGATATTGCCGTATTTGTCAATCTGGGCTCCACCCAAAAATCCAACATCCACGTTACCGCGCTGCAGATAGAGTGTAAAAATATCATACATGCTGCAAACAAGCGCAGAACCGCTGACCAGGGTGGGATCTCCGATCGATAACGGCAATCGTTCAGGACGGGCACCCACCACACCTGCTTCATAAATCATTAACAGGTTGGGTGCATGGGTACGGCGTGCCAGGTTACATGACAGGTTGGGACTCCCACACCCACGAAAACAGTATCGCCATCCTTCAGCAGCCGGGCTGCATTGACAATCATCAATTCGTTGGCTGTGTATTCCATGGCTAATAGGCTCCATAATCAATGGGATAACTCAGGCGTGGTTTCACAGTCAGCCTTTGATGAACTTCTGATCCCAGTTTTTCCCAGTATTCTGTGCGGTCAGCGACACCATATACCCATTCATCCAGGTACCTCTGGATTTCGTCGCGATTCTCGCTGATCTTATCCCAGGCAATATACAGCACATTATCCCGGTCATAATAACCCTGGGTATAGGAAGGATGCGAGCAGTAGGGCACATGACAGACTGCATCCACGATAAATCCAGGGATAATGGTACGGTTGGGGTCTGAACGGATGATATCTTCCGACACAATCTCCTCTGCAGTTACGATGACGTGTTTGGCTGCAAAAGCAGCTTCCTTTTGCTCACCCAAAATGCCCCAGATGTGGGCATACCCTTCCTCATTGGCGCGTTGCACATGAACAATGGCAACATCCGGGTTCAACGGAGGAAGCACAACCACGTCCTGCCCGCCATAAGGGTCCACAACCCGGCGATAATTCGGATTGCTGTTTTCCAAATCACAGGCTGCAGTTTGATTCATGGGAATGAAAGGCAGTCCTGCCGCCCCTGCCTGCAGGCGTGAAATCATTCCAAAATGTGAGTACTCTTCATATTCCAACCTGCCGGCTTCAATTTCTGTCCGCAGCACCCGAAGCGAGCCTACCCCAGGATTACCCATGTAAGAAAAAATCAATTTTACGAGCGCAGCCTGCAGCAACCATCTGGTCATAAATCAAATCAGGTGTAGCCCTGGCGAGAGTCAAATTCCTTTTTTCCTGGCGGATAATCTCGTGCCCGGCAGCAAAAGGGATCAGATGCGTAAAACCGGCTGCGTAGACACAATCACCATCTTTGACATATTCTTGAATTGCTTCACGCAAGGACATCAACTTGGTCATAAATTTTCCTCATCCCCATCTTCATCCTGCTTACGGTGCAATATCCGAAAACGCCCGCTTTCAACCCGCGCTGGTTTGAACAACTGGTTCATTACCAGCCCAACCCCAAAACAAGCCAGCCCGGCAATTAACAAGCGGACATCCATTTGACCGGATTGAATCGAAAAATAGAACAGCACTCCCAATACTAACCCAATCAGTATCAGAAAATTTCCAAATCGTCGCAAGCGCATGAATTTTTCCCGGTTTTAGTCTATTTTTGTACCAGTGTATGAATCTGCTCATGCATGTAAAGGGGCAGGTAGTACACCCCTCCCGAATTCTTGCCACTCGCACCGCTGCCTTTCCATCCTCCAAAAGGCTGGTATCCTGGCCAGGCACCGGTGGTCACACCCTGGGGACGGTTGGCATACGTTACACCAGCCTCGATGTTTTCGAAAAACCATTCCACTTCTTCCGGCGTGCCATAAAATCCGGCAGTCAAACCATAGGCAACATCGTTTGCCCTGCGCATGGCTTCATCCAGGTTTCGCACAGAGGCAATCGTGACAATCGGGACGAACATTTCATTTTTCCACAAGCGATGAGTCTCTGGCAAATCAGCAACGATGGTCGGCGCGCAGTAGTATCCTTTTGCAAGGCTGCCTTCTATCAACACTCTGCCGCCAGTCAGGAATTTACCGCCACTCCGCCTCACATCATCACAGAAATTTTGAAAATCCTGGTAAGAACTATTATTGATGACCGGACCAAGATAAACATCCCGTTCCAACGGGTCACCCACCTTGATTTTATTTGTCAGGGAAACCAGTCGTTCCACCAAATCCGCATACACTGGTTCTTCTACGAACACCCGGGAACAGGCGGAACATTTTTGACCCTGCAAGCCAAAAGCGGACCGCATGATACCCAGGGCTGCGTCATCCAGGTTGGCATGACGTGAAACAATAGCCGGGTTCTTGCCGCCCAACTCCAATATGGTGGGGCGTACCCATTTACCTTTTGCAAAGTCCCGGTATATTTTCATACCAACATCAAATGAACCGGTAAAAGTGACCCCATCCACTTCCGGGCTTTCAATCAGAGCCTGACCCAAAGTACTGCCGGGTCCGGTCACATAATTAAAGACACCTTCGGGCACTCCGGCATCGCGCAGACATTCCGCTATCAACCGCGGCACCCAGGGGGTATCGGTGGCAGGTTTGAATACCACCGTATTGCCAGCCACCAGCGCGGCTGCAACAGGGCCACCAGTCAGCGCACCCGGGAAATTGAAAGGACTGATGACAAGCCAGACGCCATAGGGTCGTAAAACCGAGGTATTGGTACTGGTCATTCCAACCAGGGGGTCTTGTTTCATACTGACCACATATCCATGGTTGGCTTCCATTTGTTCACAGGGATAACGCAGCAAATCGGCAGTTTCAGCCACATCCCCCAACGATTCCATGCGGTTCTTGCCAACTTCCATCGCCATCACCGCACCTATTTCAAAAATGCGCTCGTCCATCAGGTCGGCTGCTTTACGGATATATTCAATTCGTTTCTGCCATGGGGTATTCTTCCAGCCGGGAAAGGCTTTCCTGGCTGCCAGTAAGGCGGCGTTGGCATGCTCAGCGGTTCCTTTTTGGAAAATGCCCAATAAAATTTCAGTGTCAATCGGGGTGCGGTCTTCAAATTTTTCGGGTGAAAATGTTTCTTTACCGTTAATGAACATACCATGTTCTTTACCCAGACTGGCTTTTAAGGCTGCGGTAGCTTCAGCAAAACGGGTATGGAGAATTTCGGGTGGATTGAACATGGTGGAATACGTAAGCTTGAATGTGCTTTCGGATGACATGCTGTTTCCTCCTGGAATATTAAAAGAAAGTACAACAAACTAGCCAGTTGGCTTGCACCGGCAAAATCAGTATAGTCTAACCACGAAAGATTGTCAAAACAGCCTATTTGCCAGCCGGTTGAAACTTTGCTACACTCAAGGCATGGATAATGGTACGGTTTTCGTGGGTATTGCAATCAACAGGAGTCTTCCCGGATATGCATACGCAGCCCTGGATGATGAGAAAAATTTACTGGCAATTGGTCAAGGTTCTTTGACGGATGTAGTTGCCTATATATCCGGGTTGGCAAATGCCCTGCTTGCTGTGAACGCCCCGCAAAAACCTGTCCAGTTGCATGCAGAAACAGGTAAGAAGACCAAGAAAAAGTTTCTGCGCAGTGCTGATGCAGCTCTCGAACAACTGGGAATTCCCGGTGTATTGCTCGGGGAAACACCGGAAGGCTGCCCTCCCTGGGTTCGGCGTGGTTTTTCTTTTTATGACCGGTTAACCGAAATTGGTTATGGTCTGTTCCGAAGACGAAAATCCCCGCCGGTTTCTTGAAACCAATGCCGAAGCGGTGATTGCAGGATTGTTGGGCATACTCCCCTACCCCGCAGAAACCCTGGAAGGAAGATTGCAGCGCCAGTTGATTCTTCGCGAACAGGATATTCCAATTTATGACCCGATGCAGTTCTTTGAAGAAATTACCCGCTTTAGAGTTCTGCATGGGAATTTACCTCTGGAACAAATTTATCAACCTGCCGAATTAAATGCCATGGCTTGTGCCTGGTTGTCCTGGCAGGTTGCGCATCACCCTGATCTAATACATCCCCTGGGCACACAGGATGAGGGATTCGTGTACGTACCCGACTTGCCAGCACCAGCTCCAGCCCAAAACCAGATGCGGCTGCCAGATATATATCCTCAGCACAGGTTTGATGAAGAAACCTGATATATATGCTTGTCGCTGGCATAATTGCGGTTACAATACCAGAGTAATCGCATAATTATTCTCTGAATGCAGGTAAATATGAATGTAAAAATGTGGATCAAGGCGTTGCGTATCATCCCACGCCTGGAAAAAGACGAATGGGATAAACTGGATGTCATTTCACGCTGGCTGATTGCCACCCGTGCAGCCGTGCTCATCATGACTTTCATTTCTGCTGCCATTGCCGGCTTGCTGGCAGCAACCAGTGGTATGTTTCACTGGGGTCGCTGGATATTGCTGGCAATTGGATTGGTGTTCGCACATGCCGTCAACAACCTGGTGAACGACCTGACAGATTTCCGGCGTGGGGTGGACAAGGACAATTACTTCCGCACCCAGTATGGACCGCAGCCGCTCGAAGCCGGATTTATGACCCAGCGCCAAATATTAATATATGCCGGCATTACCGGTTTGATTGCGCTGGCAGCCGGAATTCCTTTGGTAATTTTCGGGAAATCCCTGGCACTCATCCTGCTCCTGTCTGGAGCCTTTTTTGTGCTCTTTTACACCTGGCCGCTTAAGTTCATCGGACTGGGTGAAATCGCCGTCATAATTGTATGGGGACCCCTGATGATTGGCGGCGGGTACTACGTCATAACCGGTCAATGGGATTGGAACGTGGTCCTGGCAAGCCTGCCGTATGCCCTGGGAACCACGCTGGTCATTTTCGGAAAGCATATTGACAAGCTGGCTGGTGATAAAGCGAAAAAGATTTATACGCTGCCGGTGATTATGGGCGAAAAAGCAGCCCGCGTCACCACGATCATATTGTGGATTTTGCAGTATGTCTTCGTGGTGTACCTGGTCATCACCGGCTATTTCCACCCGGTAATGTTAATTGTCTTCCTGGGGTTGATTGATACTCTGCCCAAGATTTTGCCCATATACCTGCATTCCAAACCGGTTGAACGCCCGGAAAATTATCCAGCAGATGTCTGGCCGCTTTGGTATGTGGCTGCGGCATTTGTACAAAACCGCTCGTTTGGCTTGCTCTTCCTGCTGGGTTTGATTGCCAACCTGGTTATCCGCGCCATCTGGAATGTTTAAGAATGGAAAACACATTGGACCAAACCCTTCAAGAAAAGATAAACGCTTCAACTCTGCCTGTGGTGGTGGATTTTTGGGCACCCTGGTGCGCTCCCTGTAAAATGATGAAACCTGCGCTGGAAAAAGTGAGCGCTGAATTTGAGGGGCAGGTGCAGGTTTTCCAGGTCAACACCGATGAAGACACGCAATTTGCCCAAAGCCTGAACATCCGGAGCATCCCAACGCTGGTCGGTTTTAATCAGGGCAAAGAGATTGCCCGCCGTGTTGGAGGGATATCAGCAAATGATATCCGTACCTTTTTTGTGGCAGTTCAAAAAGGGGAAGCATTTACCAGTATTGATTCCCGCAACCGAATCCTGCGCCTGTTTACTGCCGCAGTCCTGCTGGTGATGGCGTTCATCAATGGATTCAACTGGATTGTTTTGGCGTTAAGTCTTGGAATGTTTTTCTTTGCCGTGTACGACAAATGCCCGGTCTATAACAGGGTGAAAGCCTGGCTGAAGGAAAGAAAACAAGCAAATTAATGCCTGTCATTGCGAGCCCTGCCTTTTAGGGCGTGGCAATCTCATGTAAAATCAGTACCTCACAACCATCAGCTTGATTTCAGTAAATTTAACCCTGCTCCACCCCATCAAACAAATCGTGTTCGACCCTGCGTGACGTCACCGCAGGAAATGCCCTCATATAAGTATCCTTTGAACTGAACAACCGCAGGAGGAATCCCAATGGTCCACCACCCATTTGCTTGCCGCCCTGCAACTCGTGACAGGCAGATGCCTGTTGGCGCAGTTTTGCCACCTTGTTGTAATTGATGACGGCATGGGTCGGAAAATCCACCTTCGCAATCATTTCCAGGTCGATATCCTTGTTTGTGCCAAATTTGGTGGGGTCTTTACCAACCAGCTTCATGACCCGAACCGCCAGTTTCAGAAAACCCCTGGGCATGGTATGAAAATACATTTTTTGCACCGGATGGGCTGCCAGACCCTCAGGTCCGGATTCGGACTGGCGTGCCATTTCCACCGCAGCCACGGTGGCTTGATGAATGGCAATGTGGTCAGGATGATAGTATCCCCCGACCGGGTCAAACGTCAGTACCACCTGGGGTTTGAGTTTTCGGATCCAGTGCGCCACTTTCTCCGCCACCTGTTCGGTGGACTGGGCAGCCAGTGCTTCAGGATGTTTATTGTCCTCTGAGCCGGGCATGCCAGAATCCCGGTAATTTAAGAAGTGAACTGCTTTCAACCCCAGCATATCCGCAGCACAGCATAATTCAGAACTCGCGCCGTTCGCCAATCGTGGTGAAACCGTCCATGAACTTGGGATCCATCTCACCCACCTCGCCGCGGGTGGCACACACCAGGTGCACCTCCACGCCTTCATGCGCATACAAAGCCAGGGTGCCGCCCATTCCAAAGGTTTCATCATCTGGATGTGCCAGAACAGCCAGTAATACTCTATTTATAGGTGATTTATTCATGGGGTAACTATACCTTGTTAATACCGATTTTCAAGTCCCTGTCCAGGCGGTCTTACGGCAGCATATCCGCCAGCACTCCCGGGTTGGCAATGTAATCCGCCAGGGCAGTATAGGGTACTATCACCTGCTGCGGACCGGCTGCATAGGCGATGACCTGGTAGGGGTCAAAATAAATCTTCAAACCCTCCGGGTTAATTGTCCAACGGGCATAATTTTCGATGACCGGGGCAGCACCTTCTGAAAATTCCAAAACACCCCGATTGGAAAGGTCTGTACTGCATAAAGTGCTCAGGGCGTTTAACCAGTCACTCTCCGGGGTAAACAAATCCGCCAGTTGCAGGACGTGCTGATTCTGGAGATTGTAAGTCAATGTTATTGAGTAGGAATTTGGATGCGCCGCACCAGCGATATACATGCTGAATTCAAAATGAATACTGACGAGGGTATTTTCATTATAGGTCAGGGTATATACCCCATCCAGGGCGGAGCGGATATCCGGAATATTGGCTGCCCGCCATTCCTCCACCTGTGATGTACTTTCAATAAATGCCTGTCGTTCTTTATCCACCAGGTTCTTGATGGCGGTATTGAAGGGCTCTGCAAAAAAGTTATCCCCTTCCATTTTGACCGATTGAATGGTGATGGTATAAGCAGGGGTATCGGAACTCTCCTCAATCAATTCAGGTGTCAGCGTGGCTGAATCCGGAATCTCAATCGTCGGTGTGGGAGGGAGCGGGGTCGATTCAGGTGGGGTGACTGTAGATGTATCCACCTGACCGAACCCTTGGGTTTGGGTTCCAACACCAATTTCTCCAGGCAAAGCCGGGGTGTTTACCCCACCTGACCCGGGATTTCCGAGGCTGCAGGCAGTAAACAAAATTACGCTGCAAACAACAAGAAGTTGGATTCCTTTTTTCATGGATTACTCTTAATATTGGAACATGGTCGGGTCGACCTGGCGAGCCCAGGCATTGATTCCGCCTTGAAGATGAAACACTTGCTGAAAGCCAGCCTTGAGCAGGATATCCATTGCTGCCCTGGAGCGGACTCCCGTGCGGCAGAAGACAATGATTTTTATATCTTGTTGTAGAATCGGAAACCTTCGAAGACAGACTTTCCAGGGGGATTATTTTTGCACCAGGCAGGGAAGAGACCTGGCTCTCCACCGGGTCACGCACGTCAATCAATACAAAATCATCCTTGTTTTGGATTAATGCTGCCAATTCAGCAGGTGACATTTCATTATATTTTCCTGGCTGCCCGTCTGATGCGTTGGTATGGCGCGCCACAGAATTGTTCGTAATCCTGCAAAACATGAATACTGGGGTTTTCACCGCACAATGGACAATCAGAGTTTTTCTTTAATTGGATTTCGGTAAAGTGCATTTCCAGGGCATCAAAAAGTAACAGCCTGCCCGTTAGCGGTTCACCAATCTCCAACAATAGTTTTATGGTTTCAGCGGCTTCAATACTTACCGACGATTCCTGGCAGCACGCCCAAAACACCGGCATCCCCACAGGTTGGCAGCAGCTCAGGTGGCGGCGGAACAGGAAACAGGCAGCGGTAACAGGGTCCGTGTCGGGCATCAAACACGCTCACCTGCCCTTCAAAGCGGTAAATTGAACCGTACACGTAGGGTTTTTCATGCAGTACGCAATAATCATTCAGCAAATATCGGGTGGTCAGGTTATCGGTACCATCCACGAGTATGTCATAACCTGAAGCGATTTCATCGATATTGAGTGAAGTCAGCACTGTTGAATATGTCTCAATTTGAATGGCTGGATTCAAATCCAGCAATCGCATCCTGGCGCTTTCCACTTTTTCGATCCCCAGGGTGGCACTGCCATGAACAATCTGGCGCTGCAGGTTGGAAAGCTCAACCCGGTCATAATCCACCAGGCCGATTTTCCCCACTCCTGCCGCAGCCAGGTATAGTGCTATCGGAGAACCAAGCCCGCCTGTTCCCACCACCAGCACCGCCGATTCTTTCAGTTTTTTCTGCCCCGCCAATCCCACTTCCGGCAGCATCAGATGGCGTGAATAGCGGAAAAGTTCGTCCTGTGTCAGTTCTTGAGGCATAGTTCACTCCAATACTCACAAATCATACCAAAAAGCGGCATCCTCAGCAAACCAGCATCGGGTATACTTCACCCCATGACATTTACAACCCTATTTTTTGATTTGGACGACACGCTCTACCCGCCCCGCAGCGGTGTATGGGAAGCCATTGGTGTGCGGATTGACCAGTTTATGCACGAAGCAGCCGGCATCCCGCTCGAAAATATTATTGACACCCGCCAGCACCTTTTTCATACTTATGGCACCACCATGCGCGGTCTGCACACTTTGTATGGAATTGATATCCATCAATATTTGAAATTCGTTCACGATGTTCCCCTGGCAGATTATCTCCAGCCTGACCCGAAATTGCGCAAAATCCTGATGCGCTATCCGCAGAAGAAAGTCATTTTCACCAATGCAGATAAAAATCATGCCCACCGTACGCTGAAGGTGCTGGGATTGGAAGATTGCTTTTCCGATATTATCGATATCCTGGATATGAATCCACACTGCAAACCGGACCTTGAAGCATTTGAGATTGCACTGCATAAAGCCGGTGAGACCACTTATCAGCGCTGCATCCTGATTGATGACTATGATAAAAACTTGAAGGCTGCAAGGGGATTGGGTTTTTACACCATCAAGCCTCACTCCTGTGCTGACCATTCCATCGCAGATGCCTGTATTTCTGATATCACCAGTCTGCCGGAAGTTCTGGATACATTATTGCTTTAGGCAAAACTTTCCAAATTCTCAAAATACTCTCATATATTTGGAGTAAACTTAGGCTTACAAAAAAGTCGTTTGACGAGGAGAATCACGATGAAAGCAACACGCATCGTTCTTTTTATTGTTATTGGATTAATCCTGCTCGCAGGAACTTTCTCAGGTGGTTTGGTGGTAGGCTGGGCATTGCCTGGTGGACCTGGCGCAGCCCAACCGATTATTGAAAATACTCCGCCCGATGTCACCCCAGGTACCAGTACAGAAGTTGCCCCTACCGATACCAATACCCTGTTTGCTCCCTTCTGGGAAGCCTGGGACATCGTACATGCAAATTACATCGATCAGCCGATTGATGATTTAAAGTTGATGCAGGGTGCCATCCGTGGCATGATGGCAGGGCTTGGAGATGAACATTCATCCTACATGACACCCGAAGAATTCAAAGCCGCCACAGAAGACCTGGCAGGCAAGGAATATTCCGGTATTGGTGCCTGGGTGGACACAACCCAGGACTATTTGACGATTATCAGCACCATGCCGGGTTCACCCGCAGAGGCGGCAGGTTTGCGCACAGGCGACAAGATTATTGGGCTTGACGGTGTGGACCAGACGGGAATTGCTGGTGACCTGGTTTTGAAAAAAGTGCTGGGTGAAGAGGGTACCGCAGTAAAGCTGACCATTTACCGCAAAACCCTGGATGAACCTTTTGATGTGGAAATCATCCGTGCAAAAATCACGGTTCCAAGTGCAACCGGGAAAATGCTGGATAACAACATTGCCTATGTCCAGATTTACCAGTTCGGAGACAAAACAATCTCGGAATTGCGCGACAGTCTAAAGACTTTGATGGCTGAAAAACCGGTTGGACTGGTGGTTGATTTACGCGGCAATTCTGGCGGATACCTGGATTCTGCTGTCCAGGTTGTCTCTGAATTCGTCAAGGTGGACCAGGTGGCGATTATTGAGGAATTTGGGGATGGTACCCGCCGGGAATTAAAAACCAATGCTGGTGGATTGGCAACCGATATTCCTATTGTTGTATTGGTGGATGGCGGAACGGCTTCAGCGGCTGAAATTACTGCCGGCGCAATCCAGGATTATGAGCGCGGCAAGGTTGTTGGAACAATCACTTACGGAAAGGGTTCAGTGCAAAACTGGACTCCGCTATCGGACGAACAGGGAGCCATTCGGGTGACCATTGCCCGCTGGTTGACCCCCAAGGGCAACCAGATCAATAAAATTGGGATTAAACCTGACTTTGAAGTGGAATTAACCGAAGAGGATATCGCCAATAACGTTGATCCACAACTGGATAAAGCCATTGAATTATTGTTAGCGGGGCAATAAATGCAGAAAAATTAACTTGCAGGCTTTCGCAGATTTCTTACTGGGTTAGCCTGCAAGTTGCGTGTGAATATCGGGCGTGTTAAAAATAGAATTGTCCAGTAACTCCTACCGGAGATAGCAGCAATTGCAGGCTCGCTGGCAAGCGTGAGGTCCCATGTCCAGAATGATTGAAGTAATTATTGAAAGCGTTCGTGTCAGCCTTACCAACCAGCACCGCATTGTGGTGCTGCGCGAACGGGATGGTGAACGGCATCTACCCATCTGGATTGGCGCATTTGAAGCGGAATCCATCACACTGGCACTGCAAGACATCGAAGTTGCCCGCCCGCAAACTCATGACCTGATTAAAAATACCATTCATGCGCTTAATGGCAGATTGGTGCGGATTGAAGTGACAAGCCTGCGGGATGATGTATTTTATGGAAACCTCGTGATTGAAACAAATGGAGAGATGGTGCATGTTGACACCCGCCCATCGGATGCAATCGCCCTGGCAATTCGCTGCCGGGTTCCCATCATGATTGCTTCAGAAATTTTGGAAACTGCCGGTTTCGTTCCGGAACAGGAAATTGATGAAAGCGAAACCGACGAAACCATTGAACCCAACGATGAAGAACCGGTAGAGGAAACTGAAGACCGACTTTCGGTATTTGAAGATTTCCTTGAGACCCTGGAAAGCGATGAGAAAGGTAAAGGGAAAGGCAAAGGCAAACGCAAGGGGGAAGACCCGGATGCCAATCCTGACGAACCTGACGAGCCTGCCGATGATCAACCTGACCTGGACAAGGCATAACCATGACCGACTTTTCCAATTCGGACACTTCTTCAACAACCGAGATGCAGGCACAACCTCACAACCGTGAGGCAGAAGAAGCCGTTTTAGGGGCAGTGCTGATCAATCCGGAATCCTATTATGAAGTCGCCCAGATACTCCAACCGGATGATTTTTACATTGTCCGCAACCGCTGGATTTGGGATGCCTGCGTGCGTCTCAATGAACAGCGTATGCCAATTGACTACGTAACGCTCTCTGCCGAATTGGAACAGCACAACCAGTTAATCGAAATTGGCGGGCAGGCCTATCTGACCCAGCTGCTCAGTCAAACGCCCAGTTCACTTCATGCCGAATCCTATGCTGCCCTGGTGCGTGACAATTCCATTCGCCGCAACATGTTAACCAGCGCAAATACCATGGCAAAACTGGCATTTGATCGCAGCCAGCCGATTGAAAATGTTTTAGATTCCGCAGAACAATCCGTTTTTTCCATCAGCGAACGCCGGGCAAAAAAGGACCTGCAATCCATCACAACCGTCATGAGTGAGGTTTATGACCGAATTGATATTCTTTCCCAGCGCGGTGAAGATATCATGGGTGTTCCTACCGGTCTGTTCGACCTGGATAAAATATTGGGTGGTTTGCAAAAATCGGACCTGCTTATTATCGCCGGTCGCCCTGGTACCGGAAAGACAGGTTTCTTGCTTTCAGTGGCTAAAAATGCCGCCCTGACTCACAAGAAGCACGTGGCGGTCTTTTCGCTGGAAATGTCCAACGAGCAATTAGCCCAGCGTTTGATTGCCCAGGAAACAAATATCGACACCCAACGCTTGCGCACCGGTAAACTGCAGGAAAACGAATGGGCAAAATTTACCCATGCGATCGAAATCTTTTCAGATACGGTCATCTTTCTGGATGACACACCTGCCATTACCCCGCTGCAGCTGCGTACCAAGTGCCGGCGGTTACACCTGGAATACAATCTGGATTTGATTATCGTTGACTACCTGCAATTAATGGGCGGCGATTCCCGAACCGATAACCGTGTTCAGGAAGTCTCGTATATATCCCGCAACCTAAAAGTACTTAGCCAGAGAATTAAATGTTCCGGTGCTTGCAGCAGCGCAGCTATCCCGTGCAGTCGAACAGCGCACCGACAAACGACCAGTGCTGTCAGATTTGCGTGAATCCGGCAGCCTGGAGCAGGACGCAGACATTGTCATGTTCATCCATCGTCCCAACATGATGGACAAAGACCAGCACGCCCGGCAGGAAGAGTACGAGCCGATTGAACTCATCGTTGCCAAACATCGTAATGGTCCCACGCATCCTGGTCTGCAAATATTATTCCAGAGCAATGTAACCCGCTTTGTAAATGGAGCCGCTGAGACCGGTCAAAACCTGAAGAAGGCAAAATGAACCGTTTCACAGGGTTTCCTGCCGGTAAAACCAGAACGATCCGCCTCCCCGAGTCTTTCTTTCAGTCGGTTTTCCCCATGCTGGAAACCTCGTTGGAGATAAAAACAGCCCTGCTTGCTTTCTGGCTGTTGGAGCAGCAGGAAGGCACATCCCGATTTTTACGTCTGGATGATTTCATCCAGCCACCTGCCTGGTTCAATGAAAACAGTAAGACAAAAATTAAAAATGCAGTGCAAAAATTGGTGGATATTGGATTGCTGCTTACCGCCCTGCCCGAAGGATATACCGAAACGTTATATTTCCTGAATTCGGAGAGAGGGAAAGCACTTTCACAAGCCTATCAAAACGGGGTATGGTCGCCCGGGGAAGATTCAACGGGTCTGAATGTGGACAGGGAGCGGCGTACCGTTTATCAGCTATACGAAGAAAACATTGGTCCCCTTACCCCTCTCATTGCAGATGCTTTACAGGATGCTGTGAAAACTTACTCTGAAGATTGGATCGCCGAAGCCATTCAGATTGCAGTGGAAAATAATGTGCGGCGTTGGAAATATGTTGAAGCCATCCTCGCATCCTGGAAAAAGGAAGGACGTTATGCCCAGACTAAACGAGATTACGAAGAAAGCTATCGAAAATACTTCCAGGGTGAGTGAATCCTTGCCGGATGGAGAAAATGCAAGATCCATGAATATGGTTGGAAATCCGGATTGCACCATTTGTTTTGGCGTCGGATATGTTCACCGCGACCTGCCAATTACCCATCCCGATTTTGGGAAATTACAGGTCTGCGAGTGCCGTACGGAATCCATGCAGGAATCCAACCGCCAGAAATTGCTCCATTTGAGCAACCTGGAAGCATTCAAGGAAATGACTTTTCAGAATTTCAAGGTAGAAGGACATGTCGGTCTGGGTGACCAACAGCTGAATTCGTTGAAATTGGCGGTCGATACTGCCATTCATTTCGCCCAAAACATGCAAGGCTGGTTGGTATTCATGGGTGCCTATGGCTGCGGAAAAACGCACCTGGCAGCCGCAGTTGCCAACCAGGCTGTTGACAAAGGGATCTCAACCCTCTTTCTCACCGTACCGGATTTGCTGGATTGGCTGCGGTTTTCATATGGCAGTGCCGAGCAATCCCTGGAAGAGCGCTTTGAAGAAATTCGCAATGTCCCCCTGCTGGTGCTGGATGACCTGGGTACGCAAAATACCACACCCTGGGCTGGTGAAAAGCTATATCAAATCATTAATCACCGTTATGTGAACCAGTTACCCACCGTAATTACAACCAATCAGAGCCTGACAGAGATTGATGGCAGAATAAGTTCACGCCTGCGCGACCCCGGTTTGGTAACCACCATTCGGATTAATGCCCCTGACTACCGTTCACCCATGGTAGATACCACCACCCCGCAGCTTTCATCCTTGATGCTGCACAGCAAGCAAACCCTGAGCAATTTCAGTTTGCGCGAGAATGAAAAACTGGCTCCCGAAGCCAGCCACAGCCTGGAAAAAGCCTATCATGCTGCCCGGCAATTCGCAGAAGACCCATCGGGATGGCTGGTGTTGACCGGTGATTATGGCTGTGGAAAAACCCACCTGGCAGCTGCCATCGGCAATTACCGCTATGCCAATGGTGAAAGTCCCATGTTTGTGGTTGTTCCGGACTTGTTGGACCACCTGCGGGCAACTTTCAGCCCAACCAGCCAAGTTCCGTATGACCAGATGTTTGACAGGTGCGCAACAGCCGGCTGCTCATTCTTGGATGATCTGGGTACCCAGAGCGCCACACCCTGGGCACGTGAAAAGTTGTACCAGATATTAAACCACCGTTACAATGCCGAATTGCCCACAGTGATCACCACCACCTCCACTTTGGATGACATTGATCCGCGCATCCGCAGCCGCATGCTGCACCAGGGTTTTTGCAAGTTTCACATCATCAGCGCGCCTTCTTACAGGGCTACCAGCACCCCGGTTGGCACGGGGCGAGCGACCAAAACCAGGAAGACATCAAATAGATATTAATTCTTGCAGATGATACTTTTCACTTGACAGGAGTCCGGTAGACTTATACAATCATTAACAATTGAATATTTGCTGCCCGAGTGCCTTAATCCCCGGATGGAAAGGCTTAATGGCGAAACCGGTGCAAGTCCGGTGCTGTTCCGCAACTGTAAAATCACGCTAACTATAATGTGATTAAGCCAGGTCGCCCACCAGGTAGCGTTTGCCACAATCCTCGCTGAAAGGAGGTGGAAACCCGGCTGAGCCGTGTAATCACCAAAATTCTCTTCCCTGGCAAGTGTGGCAGGGAAGCAGTGTTTTAACAGCCGGTTACCAACCTGGGAGATATGCATACAGGACCATAAAACAAAAATACCAGACCGACATATCTTTTTGTGTCATTACAAGACCGACAGGTCAATGCAATCCTAGAGAGCGCAGGTTCTCGACTTGTCATTGCGAGACCGAAAGTCGAAGCAATCTCCGACCTGCTGGATTGGAATAGATTTAAACACTAAAACGCTTTGGAGTAAAAATGAAACACCCAATAAAATTCTTCACCCTGGTAATTCTTCTCCTCACCCTCTTACTGGCTGCCTGCAAGCCAGTTACCCCACAGACATATACCGATTTCCTGCAGCGGGATATTACCCTGACCCAACCCGCCCAGAAGATAATTTCCCTGGCTCCCTCCAACACCGAATTACTCTTTGCAGTGGGTGCAGGTTCCCAGGTGATTGGAAGGGATGATTTTTCAGATTTCCCAGTGGAAGCCAAAGATCTGCCATCGGTTGGTGGATCCATGGGAGATTACAACCTGGAAGCCATTGTTGCCCTGCAGCCTGACCTGGTTCTATTAACCGAATTGCACCCCCCTGAACTGGTTCAATCGCTTGAAAATCTTGGACTTACGGTGTTCTATCTTGGTAATCCCGTAGAACTGGAAGGATTGTTCACCAATCTTGAAACAGTTGGTATGCTTACCGGGCATGAAGATGAAGCTGCCGTGTTGGTCCAGAACTTGAAAACTCGTGTGGCAGCCGTGGATGAACTGGTTGCTTCCACCAGCACCCGCCCGGTGGTTTTCTATGAACTGGATGCCACCGATCCTGCCAAACCCTGGACTGCTGGTCCCGGCACATTCGTTGACCAGCTGATTGCCCGCGCAGGCGGCGTTAACCTGGGCAGCAGTTTAAGCGGCGCCTGGGTACAGGTCAGCCAGGAAGAACTCCTCATCCAGGACCCGGAAATGATCATCCTCGGAGATGCTGCTTATGGCACTTCCCCGGAACAGGTTGCCGAACGGGCTGGCTGGAACAGCCTGCAGGCTGTGACGAATAACCAGATTTTCGCTTTTGATGACAACCTTGTTTCCCGACCGGGTCCTCGCCTGGTGGATGGTCTGGTCGAATTCGCCCGGATTCTGCACCCTGAAATTGCAGACAAACTGCCCTAATCCGATGAAAAAAACTGCCCGCCCCTACCTGTTAACTACAGCCATCCTGGTACTTGCCATCCTGTTAAGCGTGGTGGTGGGCAGTGTTGTCATTCCACTGAAAGATATCGCTGCCTTACTGTGGGATGGAGTAAAAAATGGTTTTACAAACCAGGCATCCCCCCTGGCAGCCATTATTTTCAGCTTGCGCCTGCCCCGCACCGTGTTAATTGCCCTTACCGGGGCTGCCCTTGCCAGCAGCGGGGCAGCCTACCAGGGTCTTTTTCGCAATCCCCTGGCTGACCCGTACGTGATCGGTGTAGCCTCTGGTGCCGGTCTGGGAGCAGTGATTGCCATGTCCATTCAATGGCCGTATAAATGGGCTGCCACATTTTTCATCCCGGCAGTTGCATTCGTCGCCGGTTTGGTTACCGTTTTGCTGGTTTACACTTTATCGCGTGTCAATCGGAATGTACCTGCCACCAGCCTTATCCTGGCAGGCGTTGCCATCAGTTCTTTTACCACTGCCATCACCTCCTTCATCATGCTCAAGTCCACTGGCGAATTACGACGGGCATTGGTGTGGTTACTGGGTGGATCCACCCTGAGCGGCTGGCAGCCTGTGCTGGGCATGCTTCCCTATGCCATCCTGGGGATTGGAGCCTTACTTACCATGGGCTTCACCCTGAATGTGCTGCAGTTTGGGGATGAACAGGCATCCCAGATGGGTTTACGCGTAGAACGCAGGCGTTTGATAGTGATTGTGGCTGCATCGCTTACCACTGCGGCAGCGGTATCATTCGCAGGTGTAATTGGTTTTGTCGGCTTGATTACTCCCCACATCGTCCGCTTGTTGACTGGTGGAGATTATCGCCGCATACTCCCGCTAGCCACCCTGGCAGGTGCGGCATTTCTTCTCCTGGCAGATGTGCTGGCTCGTGTGGTGATGGCACCCCAGGAAGTACCGGTGGGAATAATTACCGCCCTGGCAGGTGCCCCGTTTTTCATCTGGGTGCTGCGTCGTTCCCGTCCGGAAGAGGTTTAATATGTTAGTGGTTGAAAATGTACATGCAGGTTATCCAGATAAAAAGATATTATTGGGAATTAACTTCACGGCTCAACCGGGTGAACTGGTTGCCGTTGTTGGACCCAACGGTGCTGGAAAGACTACCCTTATTCGCGCCATGAGTGGCGTAATTCCGCTTCAGCAGGGTAAAGTCCTGGCGTTTAACCGGGATATTCATAGCCTCGCCCCGACCCAGCGGGCTCAACTGGTGGCGGTGGTACCGCAAGCCAATCAACTACCTCCAACTTTTACCGGCTGGCAAACGGTTATCCTCGGTCGGACCCCTTACCTGAACTGGATGGGACACGTTACCCATGAAGACGAAGCCATCACCCGCCAGGCGATGGAACAGACTGCAACCCTGGAATTATCCACCCGGATGGTGGGGCAGATTTCTGGTGGTGAGCAGCAGCGCTTATTGTTAGCCAGGGCGTTGGCACAATCTGCGCCAATACTGCTCCTGGATGAACCCACAACCCATCTGGATATTCAATTCCAGTTCAACCTGCTGGCAGATGTGCGCAGATTGGCACGTGAGCAAAACCTGGTGGTGGTCATGGCGATGCACGATCTCAACCTGGTGACCCGTTTTTGCGATAAAGTCGCTCTTGCTGTCGGGTGGTCGGTTGATTGACTTTGGTGACCCGGCAGATGTTCTAACGGCAGAGCAGCTCAGTGAAGTGTATAAGATAGAGATAGAAATACATCCGGACGGGAAAGAAGGTCGGTTTTTTATCATGCCCACGCTGGAATAGTGCAGTAATGCGAGGCATCCTTGAAAAATAGTGCATGTTATAATCCCGCCATGAACAACCTGCGGTTCAAATGGATGGGATTATTTTTATTCACTGCCTGGATAATTGCCGGTTGCAGTTCCACTTTGGTAACCTCATCTCCCGGATCAGAATTAACAACGCAGGCACCAACCCTCAAACCTTACCTGACTATCACCCCCACACCTACCATGGAGAGCAGTATCGAGGGTACCCCTGTTCCCATTCCCTCACCCAGCCCGACCCCCCGCACCCATACCGTCAAGGCTGGTGAATCATTTGGAACCATCGCCACCCTGTATGGTGTGAGTGTCGATGCATTGATTATCGCCAATCCGGAGGTAAACCCCAATGCAATGAGCATCGGGATTGTCCTCATTATCCCCGCACCTTTGATTGATGGGGAAGAACCGGTGACTTTTCCTACCCCGTTGGCTGTGATGATCCAATCCACGCAATGTTATGAAGTTGTCGGCAATTCCATCCAGTGTTTCATTTCAGTTTCCAACCCGTTGGATACTGCTGTGGAAGGTGTCAGTGCTGTGCTGCGCTACCAGGTATCAGATGGTAATGTGAAAGAAATAGCTGCATATTCCTTATTGAACGCCATCCCGGCTGGAGCAATCGCTCCCCTGCTGGCTGCCTTTCCTTCAGATGCCGGCTGGGATGGAAACATTACCGCTGAAATCCGCTCGGCTATACCAGCCCAATTAATCGAGTTCCCGGGAACATGGAGATATCAACAATTGAAATTTCAGATGATGGCAGCCATGCCTGGGTAAGCGGTGTCCTGGAAAATCCGGACGGCAGCGGGGATGACTATTGGCTTGTTCTGGTTGCTCTCGACTCGAATAACCTTGTGGTAGGTGCGAGACGTTTTACACTAAGCATCCCTGCTGATGCAAACAGTGTCGCCTTTCACTTGCAGATTTTCAGCCTGGGTGAAAGTATTGCCGATATCCAGGCATTTGTCGAGCCTGCTCCCTGATTTCTTGTTTCTAATTCCAAATCAAGAATGATCCGTTTACGCAAATCGGGGTGGTTGTGTTGCCTGCCAGGCATGCCTGGTACATCAACAGGTCACCATTCATCATTCCAGTCATGGCATCCATGGAAATACTGGCATTTCCGCTGGCGTCAGTCAGGGGAAAATCCTTCTCAAATATCAACCTACCGTCCGAAGTGCGCACCACCAGGTGAGCACCCATACCCGGGATTGCCTGGTTGTTGCTTTTTTGATGTAGTCCAATCTGAATGGTCTGATTATCCCCGGCAGCAATGCGGGTTTTCTCTTCACGGGAGGTTAAGATTACATCATCTGGTTGAATGGTCCCGCCGGGAATGACCGGTTTGACTATATCCAGGTAAACCTGCCCCAGGGGTGCAGGAAGAACCTTATACGCTTCTGCAGCATTCGGATTGTAATCCAGGCAATAGGTTTCGAAACATTGCCGATAAATGGTTTTATTTTCAATCTGCGCAATCTCAGAAATTGGCTCTCCCGCCAACCGGCTTCCTCCATGCATGGTCAGGTAATTATCCAGTGGAATGGGAACGTGGTATCCCATGTTCATTCTGCACTGCAACAAAAACCATGTTATCGGTCAGATCATATTGTTGAATTACAGGAGATGTATTCGGTATGCCAATGATTCCAGGAACCGGTAACAGCCAGAACGTTTCAGGGCTGTCAGGCAGGCTTGCCACCACAATATTTGTAAATACCTGTTCCAGGTACCCATCCCCAGTCTGGTAGGCAGGGGTTAAGGCGATGCCGCTGAAGGATTTTCCCCCTACCGGCAGTAATGCCTGTTCGAATGGGTTTCCGTAAATATTAATCAGGGGTGTAAACGAGATGGATGGTTCATAACATACAAGCGCTGCCGCATACAAAATCACCATAAGGCAGCAGGTGCACTGTGCCCGCAGGTTCATCCATCCCGTGGTAGAAGCCGACTTTTTCGAAGTATTGTTCCACCCGGCTTTCCTGGTAGTTGTAACGCACTTTATCCAACGCCGGACCGACATTTTCCTCGCCCAGTTGTGCAATCAAAGGTACAAAATCAGGAAAGATGGCGCTGCTTTCCACTCCCGAATTTATCGGAATTCCAAGCTGCCTGCCAAGCGGTGAGAGGGAAAATTTACCCGTGCCACTCTGATTGGTGTTTACACAAATACGGGCATTTTCCATCAATTGGCAGCGGATGTACTCCTGGATGGTGACTTCACTAATTGCTGGCCCAAATATATCCAACCCACCCCCTTTGGCATAAAATGATT
The DNA here is from genome assembly GCA_963793615.1 of uncultured Chloroflexia bacterium. GTDB lineage: Bacteria > Chloroflexota > Anaerolineae > Anaerolineales > Anaerolineaceae > UBA4782. The sequence continues at coordinate 162,637 of CAWCAN010000013.1, read as the reverse complement.
TTAATTGGGGGTCAACCGGAAAAGTCCCTGCACTCGTAGTGGATAGTGAACCTGCATTTCCCAATGCGCAGCCAGCCAGAAGAATCCATAACAAACCGACTGAGAGTTGGAAAAGAAGGGGGGAGAATTTTCTCATATGCATGACAGTGCAATCCGGCGGAACGTCCACCGGCGCGATGCAGATTTATTGTAGCCCAGGGATTCGGATTATGCAATTCAGGTAGGGAAAGGTTTGACCCCCTCATTTCTACTGGGAATCAAAAGAAGGCAGTCGTCTGCAACTGCCTTCTCTCTTATAAACCATATCGGAGGAGAATGGTTATTTACTGATGATTTTGATCGCTTTTGGTTTGGCCTGTTCCGCCTTGGGAATTCGAAGTTTCAAGACGCCATTTTCAACTTCGGCTTCCACTTTGGTTGCATCCAACGGTCCGGGCAGAGTCAGGCTACGGCAGAATTTGCCAAATGGTCGTTCGCTGACCAGATACTGGGCACCTTCATCCCGATCATTGTAACATTTCACCCTGAATACTGAGGGTTTCGTTCACAATCTGGATGTTCAGGTCATCGGCTTTAATCCCTGGAACCAGGGCGGTGACCAGATAGGCTTCATCTTCAGCTTTGACGTCCAGTGGGAATGCAACAGACTGTTCTTCTTGCAGCCAATCGGGTTCCATCATGCGTTGAATCATGCGGCGTGCCCGGTTTGCATATGGGGATGTAATATAGTAAGTCATTTTTTGCTCCTTTCAAAATATTTCGATAATTTTTTCGTTGACTATAGGATATCGTTTCAATATTGGAATTCTGTAAAAAGAATATTGGAAATCTATAAGAACCTACTCCGATTTTCTTCTCCACCCAATTCCCTGATGCATTTGCCAGGCTAAATTATGGTATCATCACCCCCAATGGAGATTTGAAATGGACGACCGCATCACGATAATTGAAGGACCAACCCCAGTATTTGAAAACAGCCAGGATGGCTGGGCTATGGGATTGCATGAAGGTCCCATCCTGTTTGATACTGCACTGACCCGATTGAGGACATTTAACGGTACAGCACTGGTTGAACGCTGCCACCGTGCCTGGAGCAAAAAGGAACCCATTTTCCTGCATTATCGCAATGAAATTGGCATGGAAGAGAAAATACCGATTGTGGCAGCCCGTACTACGGATAGCGATGATGGCAATGTCTTGTGGCTGTGGGTTCGACGCGAAATAGAAGGTTTCGTCATTGAAGACGAAGACGATTTCAGTATGGATGATGACGACGACACTGACGACACTGACAATCAGATGACCTTCCCGGAGCATAACCATGTTAAATGCCTGCAGAAATTCGATCCCATTTTCCATCCCTGGCAGGCAATACCATCTTCCTGGATAATCCCGGCGGGACACAGGTATGCCAGGAATCCGATGCAGCGGCTTTCTGATTATTACCTGACTATGAATGCCAATCATGGTGGGGCATTTGTCACCAGTGAAATGTCGGATGCATCGGTTGATGCTGCCCGGTTTGCCATGGCGGAATTTCTGCATGCTTCCCGTCCCGAGGAAATCATCTTCGGGATGAATATGACGACTCTGACCTACATGATGTCACGCACACTCGTCAGAACTTTTAAACCTGGCGACAAAATTGTTGTTACCCGCCTGGACCATGATGCCAATATTTCTCCCTGGCTGCAGGCAGCCGAAGATCGGGGCTGCGTCATCCGCTGGGTAGATTTCCATCCTGAAACAGGAACACTGGAACTGGATGATTTTCAAGCAGCCATGCAGAATCGCCCAGGCTGGTTGCGGTCGGGTATGCATCCAATGCATTGGGTACGATTAATCCTGTTGAAAAGCTGGTGGAATGGGCACACGCTGCTGGTGCATTGATTTATATTGATGCCGTACAATACGCCCCGCATGGACCAATTGACGTCCAAAAATTAGGTTGTGATTTCCTGGTCTGCTCCTCCTATAAATTTTTCGGACCCATATGGGTGTCCTGTTCGGTCGTTACGAATTGCTGGATGCATTGACTGCCTACCGGGTACGCCCTGCTCCGGCAACACCTCCTGGAAAATTTGAAACAGGCACCGGTTCCTTCGAAGCCATGAATGCCATCCTGGGTACGCTCGATTACTTTGAGTGGCTGGGAAAAACCTTCGGAGCGGATCAACTGGAACTGTTGCGCGGACAGTATGAAGATAGACCGCTACTCTACAAACAAGCCATGCATGCCTCCCGGGCTTATGAATTTGAAATCAACCGATTGTTTCTCAATACATTGCAACATACTCCCGGCGTAACCCTGTATGGTCCCACCCAGGTGGAGACTGCGCGTACCGACCTTTTCATTTCGTGTAAAAGGAAAGTCTCCCCGCCAGGTGGCACAGGAATTTGCCAGGGAAGGGATCAATATCTGGGATGGCAATTTCTACGCCCTGGCAGTCACCCAACGCCTGGGTCTGGAGGACAGTGGTGGTTTGGTACGGGTTGGTGCCGCCCATTACAATACCCTGGCAGAAATTCAAAATTTTGGCGAAGTCTTGCAAACCATTACCACCTCAAGATAGTTTTTTACCCGAATAATATCGCTGTTCGGGTGTATGCCTGGGTTACGCATAGTGAAGTTTTACCAGATACATAATCGTTTCTTATATCGATTATTTTGTTGAACAGTAATATTGGTACGAATAGAAAGGGCATGTTGGATGGGTGCAAAGGATAAAGCATTCAGACCATGTAAATTCTCGAGAAACTTTTAACATGGGGGAAATTAGGAGAAGTAATGCCAAAGCACAAATTCTTACTTTTCTGCGAATTCTTCGCTTTCTGGCTTGAAACTGCTACTAATTCTCATAACCATCTTTTTAGGTGTATTTCTCACAATAATCATAGTAAATCGTCCAATATATCAAGGGTTTGGAATTAAACCCCCACAGTTGGAAAGCAATTTGATTAAGCAAATTGATCAAGCCATTAGCATTTATAAACACGAAAATCCCAGTTTTTATAATCTTCCATTAGATGAACAAGAAAAGGTGATTTCGGATTTACGGGAAAATCTGGTAACAGGTACAGGTCTGGATTTACCCTATTTACCAAGACATGTGGTGTTTACCTGGAATGCATTGAAATTTGATTGGGGGGAATTACGCAGCTTTAAATATTCGATACCTTCCAATGCTCGGTTATAGCCGCGAGAAGCATTAGGTTAAACGAGATTGTCCTTAAACATTTACCCAACACGATGCTTTTGGCTGTGTCAGCAAATCTCCTGATTTTTCTTTTGGCTTACCCTTGGCTCTCGGTTTATCGCGTAATTACGGATCATGGCTTGACCGGTTTTTTGCCATTCTCGCACCAATTTTTTCGATACCAAGCTGGGTAATTGGAATATTGCTGATTGCCATATTTGCTGCAGGTTTACGGCTATTACCTTTCGGGGGTATGCTAAACACTTTGCCACCCGAACATCCTATCGGATATATTCCGATTGTATTAAAGCATATGGTCTTGCCAGTCCTGGCTATTTTTTTGAGTATGTTTTTTCAGCTGGTATACACCTGGCGAACATTTTTTATGATTTATTCAGAGGAAGATTACGTAATCCTTGGGAAAGCCAAAGGCTTACCTGATCGCAAATTACAGCAGCAATATATTTTAAAACCCGCCATTTCTTACATTATCACCAGTTTTTCATTATTACTGGTTTCTTTTTGGCAGATGACAATGGCGTTGGAGTTGATCTTCAATTGGCCAGGGATTGGTTGGTTATTTACCCGGGTTGGCTTACCCAACTTTTGGGGAGAAAGTATGTACCCAGGGGAACTGGTAATTGCAATAACCCTGGTGGTGGTTTTTGCATACCTGCTGGGTATGGTTGTTTTCCTGCTGGACATCATTTATGTATTGGTTGACCCCCGCGTTCAAATTGGAAACATTGAACCAGTTTTACGGAATAAAGCATTCAAATCGAAGAAATATCCTGCAACGATCCCAAATTTAAACAGGGCTTTTCACAAAACTGAAGAAGCCACCTTCCATGCTGCCAATTTACATCCGCTTCCACCAAAATAAATTTTCATGGATGCATCTATTTCGCAACTTAGGTTCATTAAAAAGTAAAATAAAAATAGCATTTACCCAATTGCGCCGCTTTCCTTCGGCTTTATTTGGTTTTTCAATAATATTAATGTCTCATTGTTGGATCCATTTATGCTTTATTTGGGCAACCATTTCAAAAATCTGGTGCGGAGTGGAGAGGCAGCACCCTCACAGGCCAGGCAGAAGTTCCGAGATTGGCAAAACCCGCCTGGATAAACCTGTTTCGAACCAGGAAATATCTATCTGCAATAGTATTGGATAGTAAAAAAGATGATGTTGTGGTCAGAGTGGAAAAGGACATTTCTGAAAACACGAAGCAAATAACTTTTAACCATCCCATTTGATTATGACTATGCAGATTTTCCATCGGAAATTTTTCTCTATCTGGAAGGTGATTTTTTAGCCAAACGCCCGCATGTAACAGGGGTCTGGAAAACTCCAGATGGGCGTGAATTTAATCTCAAGGCAACATCGGTAAATCAAACACAAAATATGATTTTGAAGCCATGTTACCTGTGAGCAGGCTGGTTTATCAAAATCCACATATAAAGAAATGGTTTGAATTTGGACAAATATTTCCTACTCCAGCCCATTATTTGTTGTTTGCCAAATCCCGATTCTGATGAACCAGAAGTGGTGACCGGACGTTATACACTTCAAATTGATGGATTAACTTTTGAACAAAATAGCGATATAAACGCAAAATTAGTCTTGCTTGGTCAGGTATATGGGTTTGCTGGAACCGACAATTTACGCCGAGATTTATTTTTTCCGCTAATATGGGGGATGCCATTTGCTCTTGGTTTCGGCCTTTTTGGAGCATTAATCACCACCCTGCTTTCCATGATAATCTCCGCGGCTGGTGTCTGGTTTGGGGGATGGGTGGACAATCTGATTCAGCGTGTTACTGAAATGAACCTGGTTTTACCTGTATTAGCAATCTGCGTTCTTGCTTATGCATATTTAGGTATAAATCTATGGATCATTCTGCTGTTGATAGTTCTCTTAAATGTTTTTGGAAGTCCAACCAAGAATTTTCGATCCGCATTTTTAACCATAAAAACTGCTCCATACATTGAAGCTGCTCAAGCTTATGGTGCCAGCAGCATGCGGATTATTTTGCATTACATGGTTCCAAAAATTATTCCTGTTATCATCCCACAATTGATTATTCTGATACCAAGTTTTGTTTTCTTGGAAGTGACTCTTCGTCTCTTTTAACATCAACACCGGCTATCCAACCTGGGGAACAATCATTTATCAAGCGCTTTCTCAAGGGGCTTTACATTACGCACAATATAGATTACTTGAACCTTTAGCATTGGTGTTTGCAACTGGTGTTGGCATTCTCATTATTTGGTTTTTCGCTGGAACGAATTCTAAATCCACGACTACAAAGACGATTAAATCCATCATCTTCCGAGTCTGATAATTTTTTCATCTTCCAGGGAAATGCCCTGGTGAGATTAATCCTTATTTGGGGAAATCAATACCGTTATTGATATAATAATCCCATGCAAAAATTTCTTAAAAGTCTTACACGGCTCTTCGTCGTTTTTATGCTGCTTGCCATCCTGGTCATGGTCATCCCTTCATTGCGAAACCGGGCAACCTCGCAATTGCAGCAATGGTGGGTCAAAATTGATTATTTCTTCAATCCTCCAGAAGAAGCCATCTTCACTCCAGCCACCCAGGCTGTCACAGACTTGAGTGCAACGCTGCAGGCGATGACCCAGCAAGTACCCACACTCACCATTACACCCACGCAGAATATTCAAACCCCAACCTTAACACCAACACTAACGCCAACGCCATTGCCGGAAAAAGTGGAACTGACAGGCATAATCTACCAGACCCAAAAGGGATTCTGGAATTATTGCGCTCCTGCGAACTTGTATATGAATCTCACCTACTGGGGCTGGCGGGGAGATATCCACGATATTGGCAAATTTGTGAAACCTTACGACGAAGATAAAAACGTGATGACGTATGAACTTGCCAGTTATGTGGAAGAAAAAACGGATTACTCGATTGTTACCCGCTATGGTGGAACTCTGGAAATCATCAAACGTTTGCTGGCAGCAGGATTTCCTGTCCTGATCGAAAAGGGTAATTATGCCCGCGACACAACCGGAAAAATCAGCTGGATGGGGCATTACAACGTGATTAACGGTTATGACGAAGCACGCCGTGTTTTCATCGTGCAAGATTCTTTATTTACGGCTGATTATGAAATCGATTATGACCTGCTGCAAACGGAATGGCGTGGTTTTAATTACGTTTTTCAGGTCGTTTATCCTGAGGATTACCACGATCAGGTCCTGTCCGTCCTGGGTGAATATGCAGATGAAACTGCCAGTATCCAGATTGCTGCGCAAATTGCATCTGATGAAGCCTTTCAACTGAATGGCAACGACCAGTTCCATGCCTGGTTTAATCGGGGTACCAGCCTGCAATTGCTGCAGGATTATACCGGTTCGGCTGCAGCCTACGATCAGGCATTCTTATTACTGCCTACCCTGGAGAAAGATACCCGCCCCTGGCGCATAGTCTGGTACCAGACCGGTCCCTACTATGCATATTACTTCTCCGGTCGATACCAGGATGTGATTGACCTGGCAACCAACACCATTGATGCCGCAACGCAGCCCTATTTTGAAGAAAGCTTCTACTGGCGCGGACTGGCTGAAGCTGCACTGGGTGACCTGGTTACAGCCCGGGAAGATTTCTGCACCAGTCTTAAATATCATCCCGGGTTTACCCAACACTCAACCAGATGCAAAACCTGGGGCTGGCGGAATGTCCATAATGCGGATTCTCCATTTCGCGGATGCACATATTGATATTGCCTCCCAGGGGAAACATGACCCGAATTACCGGACTACCGGTCCGGGTGCTCGATTTTCTAAAATCACTTGACCAGATTATCGAAACCGCCATAACAGAAAAAGTGGATATGGTCATCTTTGCGGGGGATGCTTACAAGGATCGTACCCCGGTACCCACATTTCAGCGCGAATGGGGAAAACGAATTATTAAACTCTCACAGGCGGGTATTCCAACCCTGCTGTTGGTGGGCAATCATGACATTTCTCCCGCTGTCGGTCGGGCAAACACCCTGCATGAATTTGAAACACTGCAGGTGCCGCATGTAATGGTAGCCAGCAAACCTGCCTGCTGAGACCGGAACAATTGGATGGTCTGCCAGTACAGATAATCGCCCTGCCCTGGATTCCAGATCCGGCTACCTTGCCAGTCATGAATCCGAGCAATTATCTGCCAGTACCCTGAATGAAAAGATAGAAATCGAGCTGGAAAGACTGGTCACGCTCTGGATTGCAGAATTGGATCCCAACCTGCCCACCATTTAACAGCGCACGCATCCGTTACAGGTGCCACCTATGGCGCAGAAAGAAGCGTCATGCTGGGTAATGACTTGTTACTGCCTGGCTCCATGGTAAAGAACCCTGCCTTTGATTATGTTGCCCTGGGTCATATTCACAAAGCCCAGGACTTAAATGAAGGTTTTCAACCTCCGGTTATTTACCCTGGGTCAATTGAGCGGGTTGATTTTGGAGAAATCGCAGACGACAAATATTTCGTTATCGCCACGCTTGAAAAGGGGAAACCTACCCTGGTGGAATGGCACAAGCTCCACGGTCGCAGATTTATCGATATCCATGTAAAAGTGAAAGAGCGGGAAAGCGCGCAACAACAGATATTGGATGCCCTGCCTGCTGAATCGGAACTGGAAGATGCCATGCTGCGCCTGGTGCTGGAATACCCTCGCGAATGGGAGAGCATGATTGACGAAACAGAAATTCGCCGCCGCGCAGAAAAGGCACTTGAAATCCATCTCATTCGCAAACCCCAGATGGATTTGCGGCTTACGCCTGCCCGGTGACCAGAGTATTAACAGTCTCACCCCGCTTGATTTACTGGATATCTACTGGAAATCAATACACATGGAAACTGATGAGCTGGCAGAAATGAAAAAACTCGCTGGCAGCATCATCCAGCAAAGCGATACCACACAGTCAACAATACCTTCCGAATAAGTCAGGGGAAGTAAAGCGATATGATACCGATCACCTTAAGACTTGCTGGGTTTTTATCATATGCAAACCTGTTGAAGTAGACTTTACGGCTTTTGACCTGGCGTGTATTTCCGGATCCAATGGAGCAGGCAAGTCATCTCTATTGGATGCCATCACCTGGGCGTTATTTGGTATTGCCCGTAAACGGGATCACTCCATCATCAATTCACGTAAAAAAACTGCTGAAGTTTCGTTCCAATTTGAATACGAAAAGAATATTTACCCAATTCGCCGTTCACGAACCGAAGGGAAAACTTCCCTGCTTGAATTTTTTGTACAATCCGGGGATGCCTGGAATGTATTGACTGAAGCCACGCTTTCTCAAACACGAAGAACGCATTCGGAAAACGCTGCGACTGGATTATGAAACCTTTACCAACGCATCATTTTTTTTGCAAGGCAAAGCAGATCAGTTTGCCCAGCAGCCCGCCACGGAACGCAAGCGCATTCTCACCAATATCCTCGGGCTCGAAATCTGGGAGGAGTACCGGGAGCGCGCCGCCGATAAACGTAAATCCCTGGAAAATGACCTGGGTGCCGAAAATGCACGCCTCGAAGAAATTCGGGCTGAACTGGATCAGGCGGATGCCCGTCGTTTACGATTAACTCAAGATTCAAGCCCAATTGGAACAATATTCCCTGTTGCGCCAATCCAAGGAAGCATTGGTTATTACCTTGCGTAAACAGGCAGCCTCCCTGGATGAGCAAAAAAAGATGGTGGACCTCTGGAGAAACCAGGAACTTCAAAAATCCCTGCAGGTGGAACAGCTTACAACCAAAGTTGCTGAACTGGAATCCGAAAAGGATAATTTCGAAACAACTCTTAAGCAAGACAAGGAAATTGAATCCCAATTCCAACAATGGCAGCAGGATGCAGCTGCCTTACAAAGAACTGACGCACTGGCAGCCAATTTCCATCAACACCAGGCACGTCGCGCTGCGCCATTGATAATCATTGAAAAAGAGAAATCGCGGCTTGAACAATTGCATAATCAGCTCATGCAAGGGCAGGCTCAGGTGCTTGGGTTGGAAGAAGCACTTCCAATTTTACAGGCTGAACAATCCCGCTTGATGCAAGAACAAAGACCAGTTGGAAGCCCAGGTCGCCACCCGCCCGGAGTTGGAAAACACCCTCGCTATATTGCAGGAAAAACAAGCCACCCTGGCTGCAGAAAACACCCGACTGAAACAGGATATGGCAGAGCTAAAAGAGCGTATCAACCGTCTGACTGCCAGTACCAGCGCCGATTGCCCATTATGCGGGCAGCCATTGGAAACAGACGACCGGCAGCGCTTGATTGAACAATTGCAAACCCAGGGAACGGAACTGGGTGATCGTTTCCGTACCAACCAGGCAGACATGAAGGCAGCGGATGAAGAACAAAGCCAAATCCACCAGGCGGTAGGGAAGCTGGATACGGCGCAGGAACAATTACGCGGACTTCTGCGGCTGGTTGACCAGGGTGCCGAGAAACTCCGCCTGGCAGAAGAAACCCTTCAAATGTGGAAAAAGGATGGCGAACCGCAACTTAAAATAATGGCGGATACGCTGGCATCCGAAAGTTTTGCCCAGACTGCCCGCCAGGAGCTGCAAACCATCGATGATGAGCTGCGCGCCATGGGCTATGACCCGGCAGAGCATGACCGCTTACGCGAACAGGAACAAAGCGGACGTATCTACAATGACCGGATGCGGGAATTGGAAAAAGCCAGGGCTGCCTTAAAACCGCTTCAAAGGCAATTGGAGGATACCCAGCTGCAACTGGAAACTGCAAAAAAAGAATTGGCTGAAATCCGCACCAATTTTGAGCAAGCCAATACCCGTTATGAAAAGGAAAAGGCTGAGCTGCCCGATGTGCAGCAGGCAGAACGGGAATACCTGGATTCTCAGGAAGAAGAAAATAAACTGCACATGCAAGTAGGTGCAGCCAAGCAATCCGTGGATGTTCTGGAAGTTTTGAAGAAACGCCAGGTAGATATCGAGACCCGGCTGTTGGAACTGCGCTTGATGATTACCCGCTATAAGAGCCTGGAAAAAGCCTGCGGGAAAGACGGCGTACCAGCCTTATTAATCGAGCAAGCCTTACCAGAACTGGAAACCCAGGCAAATGACATCCTCGACCGCTTGAGTGCTGGCAGCATGTCTGTGCGCTTTATTACCCAGGCTGACTATAAGACTAAAAAGCGCGAAGATAAAAAAGAAACCCTCGATATCATGATTCACGATTCAGTCGGCACCCGGGCGTATGAGTTATTCTCGGGTGGTGAAGCCTTCCGGGTAAATTTTGCCATCCGGCTGGCATTGGCACGCGTTTTGGCACAAAGAGCAGGTGCCCGTCTGCAAACGCTGGTAATTGATGAAGGTTTTGGCAGCCAGGATTTACAAGGAAAGCAAAGATTGATCGAAGCCATTAACCTGGTGCGTCACGATTTTGCCAAAATTCTGGTCATTACGCATCTGGAGGAATTAAAGGATGCGTTTCCTGCCCGTATCGAGGTGGAAAAAATTGGATTGGGTTCGACCGTCAGGGTAATTGCATGAACAACCTTTCCATCGCGGATTGGCATTCAACAACGGGTGCTGCCGGTTTACCGCGGAGCCTTTTTTGACGCGTTAGCCCGGGAACCGAATCTGCAAGTTTCAATTTTTTCCGGCTTGCCGCAAGCGGGCGAGAGTTTTGGGAAGATGGCATCTTTGGAAGTTGCCAGCCATTATCAAGCCCGATAATCTTCATATTTTAAAAAATCGATTTTACCTGTGTTTGCAAACCAATATCCGTTCCTGGTTGAAGGAATGGGATCCAGAGGTCTTAATTGTTGAAGCCAACCCGCGTTATCTTCATTTGACAGGTGCCATCCGATGGATGCATAACCGCCATCGCCCGGTCATCGGTTGGGGGCTGGGTGCTCCAAATACAAACAACTCTATTCTTCGCGGGTTTAAGCGCGCCTGGTTGAAGCAGTTTGATGCGCTTTTAACGTACAGCGAACAGGGAAAAAGCGAATATTCCGCCCTGGAGTTTCCGACAGAAAAAATTTACGTCGCACCCAATGCAGTCACCCATCAGGCTGTTAATCCAGCCCCTGTCCGTTCCGACAGCACCTCCGGAAATGATTTAACAGTGTTGTTCGTTGGACGGCTGCAGGCACGAAAGCAGGTTCACCTGCTTATAATGCCTGTGCTGCTTTGGACGAGAAAATACAACCCCGGTTGGAAATTGTCGGTGAGGGACCTGAGCGGCAAAAGTTGGAAGAACTTGCAAAGAATATTTATCCCCGGGCTGTGTTTCACGGTGCCAAATATGGTGAAGAATCTGGATTCCATTTACCGCTCAGCAGATTTGTTTGTACTGCCAGGCACCGGCGGGCTCGCCGTACAGCAGGCAATGGCTTTTGCGCTTCCAGTCATCGTCGCCGAAGCGGATGGAACCCAGGCTGACCTGGTCCGTGAGACAAATGGTTGGTTGATACAAAAAGGGAATGAGGATGCATTGCGGGAAGCATTGAATACCGCTTTATCGGATACCCATCGCTTGCGGGTTATGGGTATGGCATCCTATCAAATTGTGCAAAATGAAGTTAACATCGAAATCATGGTAAAGCAATTCCTGGCTGCCATTCATTCTGTGCGGGATAAATCTGCATGAAAATCCTTTTGGTGGCAGATGGACGGAGTCCCATCACCCGGCAATGGTTGAATACCATTACCCGGCTGGGGTATTCTGTTTCCCTTGTTTCCACTTTTCCATGTGAACCTTTGCCTGGGGTTGTCAATCAAACCACCATTCCGGTTGCGTTCTCCAACCTGGCAGGCACCCAGGTGGCTGGCAGCACTTCCCGGGTAAAGAAAAGGGGTGGCTTGGTCCGCAAAGCACGCAAGCAATTAATGCATGCCCGCTACTGGTTGGGTCCATTAACCCTTCCGGCAGCAGGTAAAAAATTCGTTGAAATTGTAAATGCCTGGCAACCGGATATGGTGCATGCCCTGCGCATCCCTTATGAGGGTATGCTGGCTTCCTGCACCCCGCCTGGGATTCCCTTCATTGTCACCATCTGGGGAAATGATCTGACCCTGCATACCCGCGGTTCGGCAAGTATGCAGCGCTGAACTCGCAAAACGCTGCACAGAGCAGATGGATTGCTGGCGGATGCCGGCAGAGACCTGCGCCTGGGCAGTTCAATGGGGATTTGATAAAAACAAACCCGGGCTGGTTGTTCCTGGCTCTGGTGGAATAGACATCAAGGAAATAACAAGCATCACAAATACTGGTGAAGTGAACCGGTGGCTGAATGAAACGGGATTTAATATCATCAATCCGCGCGGATTGCGCCCCGGGATACATTAATACCGAGGGCTTTTTTGAAGCTATCCCACAGGTTCTGGAACGTATTCCAGGGGTCAACTTCTTATGCCCTGCCATGCAGGGACAGGAGGAAGCGCTTAAAATATGTCAGGCGGTTCAAACTTGAAAACGCAGTCAGGCTGCTGCCCTATGTCACCCAGGCTGAATTATGGCAGCTTTTTAAGACTTGTGAAGTGACAGTCAGCATCAGTACCCACGATGGCACTCCCAACACCCTGCTTGAAGCAATGGCATGCGGGTGTTTCCCTGTTGCCGGCGACCTGGAATCCCTGCGGGATTGGATTACCCCCGGAATAAATGGATTATTGGTCGATGCCGGCAATCCGCAGGATATTGCCCGTGCGATTATCACTGCCCTCGAAAATTCCGCCATGCGAGAAAATGCCAGGTTGATTAATCTTCAACTGGTTACGGATAAGGCAAGCCGGGAAGTTGTTCAAAGCCAAATCCAGTCTTTTTACCAGCAATTTTTCCCTGGGTGATAGAAACACTTCCACGCCGTATTAATGGGGGATGTTTGGGTATAATGAAGGTGGAGGTATACATGTCAAAAACCAACTCCGGAGATATCATTCCTTCCAGCGGCTTCGTCTCAGAACTGGTTCTGAGAATAAAGCTCATCTGGCGCTTGTTAATGGACAAGCGGGTAAATTTTTTCCTCAAGCTGCTGCCCGCTTTCAGTGTTCTTTATCTTATCAATCCGATTGACCTTCCTACACCTTTGGATGATGCCGCCATTGTTGGGCTTGGCTTTACCCTGTTTGTGTCTTTATGCCCGCATGACATCGTTCAGGAACACATGGCAGCATTGAGAAAAGGCTTGCCAGCAAACACAGAAAAGCCTGCAAATGCGGATATTATAGAAGGCAAGTTTGAATCAGTCCCGGATGAAGACAACAATCCTTCTGAGCCTTCCATCTAGTCAATCTTTCAGGGACAATTATCATTAGTTGACCCCAACGGATAACCTTGCACAATTACAACAAATAGGATAAATTAAGGGTAGTTTGGAGGCACTATGGCAGAAACCCAATGGAAAACCATAAAAGTCCGCTTTTGCGACCATGTGGATTGTGAAGTGGACCTGGAAGTGGAGGAGGTACTCCCTGCAGAATTTCTCCCGGATCAACCTGCAAGGGTGCGTGCCCATCGTTGCTCCAGGGGGATATCCTGCAACCAGTTCGATAAAGTCGCCTGCAACTGGTCGGGCAGCAATCCAGCATTTGACCCATTCACAGAATCCGACTAGCAATTTGGGAAAATTAACAAATCAAGTCCTCCTAAAGAGGGCTTGATTTTTTCTTGACATTGGTGTGTAAAATTTGTATAGTAATTCATCATCCATATTTTAAAAAACATCATTTATAAGGAGCCATTATGAGTAAAAAGATTCTTATTCCAATTTTGGTGCTTGCCATGGTTGCCATGTCGTGTTCGATTAATCTTCCAAGTAAAAATGCCGAAACCGAAGAACCGATAGTTGAAGAATCGGTTGAGGTGGAAACCGATGAAGTAGAAACTAAGGAAGTAGAAACCGAAGAAGTTGTAACTGTAATGCCCAAAATTGAACCTACTGTGATGATTGCTCCAACAGAGCAGCCTTTGCCAACCCTGGCACCAACACTTGCTCCTCCTTCCGGCTACTTCACAGATGACTTTTCCGGGGACGTAAGTAATTGGGTGGAATTTGTCATTGCGGGTAATGCAGCGAAATCCTACATGAGCCCGGTCTCAGGTTTACTCAGGTTTGAAATCCCTGGCAACACCGAAACCTATGATTATGCCGAATATGTTGGTGATACCCAGGATGTATATGTTGAAGCCACTTTTGAAACCATGAAAACCGGAAAAAATGGTGTTTCTGTCATGTGCCGCACTTCCGGGTTGGGCTGGTACGAATTCCGTGTTTCCACTTCGGGCTCAGATTCTGCAGGGTCCTTTTATGCCTATCGTTTTGATTTCGACCTGCGGGCGCAAAAGAAAAATCCATATGTAAATATGCTTAAAGGCTATGACAAAGCTTAAGTCTGTGGATTTGGTAAATGGGCAGGGACGAAACACCATCGGGATTATGTGCTCGGGTAATCAAATTTCTTACTACATCAATGGTATCCAGCAAAAAGGACCGGACCGAAAACTCATGACATTAACCGATGACACCCTCACCTCCGGCGGAGTGGGAATCGGTGCCATGTCGTTTTAATTCTGGAGATGTCATCATTGAATTTGATTCAGTTGAGGTATCTCCACCTTAACAATCGTAATTAATTCTGAAAACAGATGCCGTCGGAGCGCAATTTTTCCCGACGGCATCTGTATAGTATAATAACAAAACATATGTTCGGTTATTGGGGTGGGAATTAATGCCTGTTAACTTTCAACAACTCCAGGTACAAATAAAAAAAATGGGAGAGAAACTCCAGAGTTTCAATTTAAACTTAATACAAAACTTGACCTGGCGTTTGAAAGACTTGACCATACCCACGGGCGATTGGAAGAAATCCGTGACCGGGTATCTGCCGCAGCCAGCAAGATGAACCGGCTGCGGTGTGCCATACCTCTCACCGAAGCATTGGATGCTGTTACGGCTCCGGTATCCGGTGATATGCCCGGTTGTATCCTGGCTGCGGATGGCTCACAAATAATGCCGGACCCGCATAGTGCAGTTTTATTCGGTGTGATTAATATCGGAATCATCAAATCCTATCCCAACCAGGCAACTACCCCCATCGAATTCAAGAATACCCACCTGCTGTATTACGATGAACTGTACAGCAAATCAGGTGGTTTGCTTAGTGAAGAAACGATATCGCTTATGCGCGACCTGGAAGAACGGCAGTGGGTGGCTGACCAGGCATCTGAATCCAGCCCACCTGTCCTTGCACTGACGGATGGTCCCCTGGAATTATTCCGCGAACCTGCCGATCCGGCAACCTCCCAGCAGCCATTTATCGATTACCTGGAAACATTAAGGCAGTTGGCACAAAAACATATCATGACTGCCGGTTACGTGGACAGACCGCGCGCCGATCTGTTAGTTCACCTGCTGGAACTGGATATGTTCCCTGAAAACGCCAGTGTCGAGGAATTGCGGTTGCGTCCCCTGCAAGGTATCACGGATGCGGCAATCCTTGCTCCCCTGCTGCCAGCCGGTTACCGTTCTGCAGTTTTCGGGCTGCAGTCGATGTCTGCAAAATTCTTCAGTGGCGATATTGCCCTTCATTTTTTCTATCTGAATGTCGGTACCTCAGAACACCCCTGGCTTGCCCGGGTGGAAATCCCAGCCTGGATGGCTGAGGATACTTCAGCGCTGGAATTACTGCATCGTACGCTGCTGGCGCAATGCCAGCAGATGGGGAATGCCCCTTATCCTTATGTGTTACATCGCGCCCATGAAATAGCACTGGTGACACACGATGAGAAAAATCACCTGGAAAACATGGTGGCTTTGGAATTAATGAAGCATGGTGCTTCGCCGTTTACACGCTCTCACAAACAAATCCTGAAAGATTTAACCGGAACTCGAACGAGGTTGAAATGACCCAATCCCTGCAAATTGGAAGGTTATTGCGTGCCAGTACCACCGGATGCGTGGTAGGGTGCAAAGTAACCCAATCGGAGGCACCCACCCTGGGCAGCCTGGTGCGTATCCCGCTGGACACCGCTTCCAGCCTGTGCATTTATGGATTGATCAGCGATATTCACATAGATGATGACGGACTGGTGCGACAATTGGTAACGGCTGAGGGAGTCATCCGAAGAAGTAATGCTGGATAATCGCAATAATCGGAATGTACCCCTCGAAATAAGCGTGTTGTTTTGCGGACACGAAAAAGACGGAAAAATATCCCACCTCCTTCCCCCACGTCCGCCGCTTACCCTGGATTTGATATTTCTTATGCACGGATGCAGAAATTTTCACGTTTACTTCACCGGTACGGTTTGGATATTTTCGCCACCTGCTGCGCACCAAAGATATCCCGGTGGGTGAAATCCTTGCCAGCCATCTGCAGCAGGCTGCCCGCATCCACCAGGAGCATGGAAATGCGGATTGGATGAACCTGGCTGGGAAAGAATTGATTACCTCGCTGCGGGATGATTACCCGGTATTAATTGATGTGCTGCGGGCACTGGCAGATGCAGAATTACCGCTGAAAGAATCCGTAACAACATTCAGGGAGGGCTGCGATGACGGAAATTCCGCAATCCGAATCTTAATGACATGAATCCCCCCATCGGGTACGTGGTGGGTGGCGGATTAAAAGAGAACCTGCGCGTTCGCCTGACAGTGCCGCCCCAAAGCGTGCAGGAAGGCGCATTTGTCGTGGTGGACAGCCAGAACTGGCGCTTTTATGGATTGGTGACAGACCTGCAGTTGGGTGCAACCGACCCGCGCTTTGCAGATGAACAAAGCGAAGGCAGGCTTTCCCCCGAGATTGCCGATTTGCTTTTGGGGCAAACCCTGTTCACCAACCTGGAAGTCATGCCGCAATTAATGATGGACCGCGGACCTGACCCGGCTTCATCGGCTTATCCCGATTGGGTAAAAGCGCACCCCGATCAGAGCCCGCGCCCGCTGGCGGTAAAAACCATTCCCGCCCATCATGCCCACGTCAGCCTGGCGAGTGCCGGAGATATTGCTGAAATCTTTGGCAGCCCGGAGGACGAAGGTAATTTTGTAATCGGCTACACCCGTGAGCAAAACCATCCATTATGCATCAACCTGGACAAGATGATTCAACGCTCATCTGGGATTTTTGGCGCCACCGGCACGGGTAAATCATTCCTCACCCGCATTATCCTGGCAGGATTAATCAAACGTGATAAATCCTCCATTTTGGTTTTTGACATGCACAATGAATACGGTTTGGATGATACCGCATCGGATACCGGTGAACAGGTCAAAGGTCTGCGCACCCGTTTTGGTTCCAAAGTGCAGATTGTTGGTCTTGGAGCCGGTACCACCATTCGGGGACAAACTCCGGATTATCATCTTGAAATTGCTGAAGAGGATATTCAACCCGAAGACATCGAACTGCTGACGAAAGAATTAAATCTCAAGGAAACCACCCCCACCACCCTGGAAGCCCTGCTGCAAACATTTGGCAAGAATTGGTTCCAGGCATTCAAGCACATGAACAATGCTGCCAGGATAAAAAATGAGGAAGGGAAATCCATCCCTGCTCCTGGGAGCGTGGAAGAGTGGGCTACTGGAGGTTGGGGTCAATATCATGGCTGCCCAGGGTTTGCACGATAAACTGCGCAAAGTATTCGACCGCAGGTATATCACCCAGGCACCAGCCAAAGATACCTTGAAAGAAATTATTACCGCCCTGCAAAAAGGCAGGCATGTGGTTTTATCCTTTGGGGATTTTGAATCCGACCTGGACTACCTGCTGGTGACCAATTTAATTACCCGTCGTATACGCGAATCCTGGGAGAAACAGACCAACGAATTCCGAGCACAAAACAAAGGTGAACCCCGACCATTGACCATCGTTCTGGAAGAAGCCCACAAATTGCTCAACCGGGAGATGGCTGCCCAGACCACTTTTTGCGACCATTGCCCGCGAACTGCGTAAGTATTATGTCACTTTGCTGGTAATTGACCAGCGCCCATCGCAAATTTATGATGAGGTCATGTCGCAGTTGGGCACCCGGGTTACCGGCTGGTTGGGGGATGATGCCGATATTGCACGCGGTTCTCTCCGGGCTGGCTGCCAAGGATTCATTGCGCGGCATGTTAGCCAGGCTGCAGCCCAAGGAAGAAGTGCTGATGCTGGGTTGGTCCATGCCCATGCCGATGCTGGTTCGCACCCGCCGATATGATGAAAAGTTCTGGCAGGAATTGCTGGGAAGAGAGAGAACCGATACTACTGCGGAAATCCTAAAAGGTTTGGGGTTTAATTAATCAAATCCTAGCGCTGAATCAACCAGACAACGATTGCCACAGCCAGACCGAGCAGGAAACCCATCAAAACCTGTAAGGGGGTATGCCCGAGAACTTCCTGTAACATCTCCTGTGAAAGAGGATGTCCCTTCATCAACTCGTTAATGATTTGATTGATTTTTTGTGCCTGGATGCCTGCCTGGCGTCTTACTCCTGCTGCATCATATGTAACAATCATGGCAATCACGAAAGCCAGTGCAAATAATGGGGTATCAAATCCTTCAAACAATCCGATTCCCAGCATGGCTGACGCGATGGAGGATGAGTGTGAACTGGGCATTCCTCCTGCACTCAACATGACCCGAAAGTCTATGCTGATGGGTGCGCACCAGTTCAATCAATACTTTGATGAATTGAGCTAAAAACCAGGAAATTAGTACGGCATGTAAAACGGGATTGGTCGCCAATTGTTTCCAGAGCATGAATTTGTCCTATAACACCATATCATTGGAAGGTTCTGGAGCCGCCAAAGTTTGCACACGCAGCTCTGCTTTATCCAGGATCTGCAAACAATGGGTTGCAAGCACCTGACCTCTTTCAAACCGGGCAATCAGCTCTTCCAATGTGCCGCTGTTGGCTTCCAAAGCCTGGATAATTTCTTCCAGCTCTTTCAGGGCTTCCTCGTAGGTTAACTTTTCGACAGGTTTTTCATTCATAAGATTATTCTTTAAGAATACCTCATTTCACAGGATTTGCAGGGTGAATTTTTTGAATTTTCGTGCTGAAACTTCCATCGCGTAATTTAACGTCCACCATATCTTCAGGTTTAAGCAAGGTAATACTTTTTACCAGTCTTCCTTCTGAGGACATCACGATGGCATACCCACGCTCCAGGACTGCCTGCGGACTGACGGATGCCAAATGCTGCATGTTCCCTTGCAGCAGGCTGCGCTGCAATTGAAGTGTATGCTGCATTGCCCGTAATCCTTTTTCTTGCAGGGTATCCACATGCTGACGCTCGTTCTGTACCCGGATAATGGGAGAGTAACGGGCAATGCTGTGCATCGTTTCGCGTAATTCGGTCTTCCGTGAAACAATGCCATCCAGGATAATTTGTGATAATTCGGCTTGCATGACCCGCAGGTTGGCACGAACATCATTGATGTCAGGTACCACGCTTACGGCAGCAGCAGTTGGCGTAGGTGCCCGCATATCTGCGGCGAAATCAGCCAGTGTAAAATCAGTCTCATGTCCAATACCGGTTACCACTGGAATGGGGCAGGCAACAATTGCCCGAACAACCCCTTCATCATTAAATGCCCATAAATCTTCAATCGGCACCGCCCCCCGCGCCAGGATAATTACATCCACATTGGATTGCGACAGATACTTTTAATTGGGCGATAATCTCCCCTGGTGCGTTTACCCCCTGGACTGCAGCCGGCGCCAGGATAATCTCAGCCAGGGGATAGCGTTGGCTAAATATATTCAGCATATCCTGCAAGGCTGCGCCGGTGGGAGAAGTGACAACGCCAATCCGCCTTGGGCTTTCGGGTAAAGTGCGTTTCCTGGCAGGATCGAACAGCCCTTCCTCTTCCAGCTGCGCCTTGAGCCGCATAAATTCACGAAATAACAGCCCTTCACCGGCAGGCTGCACCATGTCAATATATAACTGGTAATCTCCACCTCGCTCGTACACCCCTATTTTCCCATGGGCAGAAACTGCCATGCCTTCCTGCAGTTTGACCCGCAGACGGGGTACGTAGGTTTTCCAGATTACACTGCGCAATGCCGCGCTTTCATCCTTCAGAGTTAAATAAACATGTCCCGAGGTGTGATATTTGAGATTGGAAACTTCCCCCTGCACCCAGACATCCTGTAATATCGGTTCTGTTTCCAGCAAGGCTTGTATAAAACGGGTAATTTCACTGACGGTCAGCGTTTTGGGACCGAACAAACCGGGTTGTTAAGTCATGCAATTGCCTGCACTACTTCGATACCGTTCAATGCCATGTGATAAAGAAACACGCCATGAAGCAAGTCACCATCGTGTGCCAGACCACCCTGGCTTTCAGCGATAGCGATGGAGCGGTCATAGGTTTGCACGCAATTCTGCGGAATAATCACCCGACGTGTGAGATGCCAGGCATTGGCATCCAGGTATGCCAAAAAGGGTTGTGAAGTTTCTGCCAGGTTGGATTTCATTATCTATCCTTTCACTACGCATCTATTTTACCCAAAAACAGTGCAGCATGCATTTTTATGAAAAGCCATTTGCCTTCAAAACTCTTGTCCTCTACAATAACCGTATAAAAGGAAACCTGCCATGGAAGAAAAACTGGACCTCATCCGCGAATATAAACATCTCTACAATCCGCCAAACAGGGATTTTACCATTGTCGAAATACCAGCATTTTCGTTCCTGATGCTGGATGGGATGGGGGATCCCAATACGGCACAAGCCTATAAGGATGCTCTGCAAGCCCTCTACAGCCTGGCATACACCATCAAGTTTGCCTGGAAAAAGCAAACCGAACAGGATTATCGAGTTATGCCGCTTGAAGGGTTGTGGTGGGTGGAAAATCTTGCTGAATTGGATTTTAACAACAAAAACAACTGGCATTGGACCATGATAATTCACCAGCCCGCTTTCATAACTACGGAAATTTTTCAGGCAGCCCAAAAAGCTGTCCAGAAAAAGAGTGGCAGTGACCTGGTATTATCTGTCCGCTTGGAAGAATATAAGGAAGGCACCGCTGTGCAGGTGCTGTATTTCGGACCCTTTCGCCGATGAACATCCAACCATTGATGCCATGCATGATTTTGCCAGGCACAATGGATATGAATTGCACCGGAAACACCATGAAATCTATCTCAGTGATTTCCGCCGGACTGCACCGGAAAAATTGAAAACCATTCTCCGCCAGCCGGTATTCAAACCGGACTAACGGAATGGTGTAAAAAACTGCAGCGTGGTTGTTACGGTATTCCACATACGGTCAAAAAATTCGATTCCAGCCGGCCAGCGTTCTGGTTCCAATGGCTGGGCAACAATGGTGTACACACTGCCATCCGCAAGGACAATCACTGCATTCCGGGCTGCCCAGGGTCCTTGTGGATTTCGGTAAACCACAGCCGGGTAACCGCCGAGGGTGGTATCCATGATGGAAGATGCATCGATCAAATCCAACCTTGAACTGATGACATCCCTGGGGGTGCTGTCTATAAACCTTCCAAAAGTACCCACCGTGATGGAAGTGCGGACATCGCCAAATCCTTCCACGTTGTCCAGAATCGGACCACCTTCCACCCGTCCAATGAAATCAGGAATCGGGGTGAAATCGATCGGGTAGGCAAAACAATACCCTTCCAGTTCGTTAATCATCACCCGTTGATCTGCGTTTTCTACCGGGCAGACATCTGCTGCCCTCACCAGGGGGAATTCCCCTTCAGCAGGGAAAAAATGGATGCTGGATAATACCGATTCCCACATTGCTGCCAGGTCCGGAGCCAGGTCAGGTACCATTTCCGGGTCAGGCATCAGGCTGATGCGGTATTTAAAGTCATGAATGACAAGAAACGCGGATTGTTCACCAAAAAAGGAGGGCAAATTTTTAAGGATGATTGCATTTGTGCCATCAACCATCCGTTCTTCACGGGGTGGTTCATCCATCAATACCTGCATGGATTTCCATTTGTCCGCATAACCGGCGCTATCAAGACCATCCGCGGGTCCATAAGCATAAATATATAGGCTGGCGCGGGGTCTTTCCTGGGAGCCGTTATCCAGAATTCTGCCAAACAAACCAACCTGCTCAGGATATGCAGTGTCAGTGGAGATTTCAATCCCGACCGGGTAAAGAAAACAATACCCGTTCCGACGGCTGATGTAAAGCGAAGTGCCGTCCGTGGGCAGCGGACAGGCTGCCAACGGGTCAACTGTGGCTGTTATTTCTACAACCGGGGATGCAGTAACCAGCGCTTCGCTGGTTGAAGTTGCAATGATGGCGTGTCGGTATTTCCGGGGTGTTGGCGGTAAGGCTGCAACCAAATAAAATAAATGCCGCAGTAATGAGCGGAAGACTTTTTTTGAAGAAAGTAGATATATGCATGTTTTACCTCGCAGGCATTAATAAGACAAATTTAGTAGCATTTATACCATAATCCGCGTAGCGCTGCTTATGTTACAATCAGACGCGTATGACTTCCACCGTTTATTTTGCTGATAATCTCGACCTGCTGCACTCACTTCCCGATGCATCAGTTGACCTCATCTATATTGACCCCCCTTTCAACACGGGGAAAAAACAAGCCCGAACCCAGTTAAAAACCGAGCAGCACCTGGATGGTGACCGAACCGGTTTCCAGGGCAAGCGTTATCAAACGGTAAAAATTGGGTCACGCTCCTACACAGATTTATTTGATGATTACCTGGCTTTCCTTGAGCCGCGATTAACCGAAGCCTACCGGATTTTATCTGCCCAGGGCAGCCTGTATTTTCACATAGATTATCGGGAAGTGCATTACTGCAAAATACTGCTGGACCAGATTTTTGGACGGGATAGTTTTCTGAATGAAATCATCTGGGCATATGACTATGGTGCCCGCACCCGCAAGAAATGGCCTCCCAAGCATGACAGCATCCTGTGGTATGCAAAAAATCCTGCTCAATACACTTTTAATTATGATTCGATTGAACGCATCCCGTATCTCTCACCTGGACTGGTAGGTCCAGAAAAAGCCGCCCGGGGTAAAACGCCTACGGATACCTGGTGGCATACTATTGTCCCTACCAATGGCAGCGAAAAGACCGGTTATCCTACCCAGAAACCGGTTGGGGTGATTCGCCGTATCATCCTTGCATCCTCCAATCCGGGTGATGTCGTGCTGGATTTTTTTGCAGGGAGTGGCACCACCGGATCCGTCTGCCTAGCGTTGGATCGGAATTTCATTCTGGTGGATAATAATACCCAGGCGATTGATGTTATGCGGGAACGATTTCGCTCTTATCCACAAGTTCAGTTTCAAAAATACCCGGCGGATTAATGATTGCTCTGCTTTTATCACAACCGGTGATTGTTAAAGCATGAAAACTAAAATATCTCTCTTGATAGCATTCCTCATTGTCGGATTTTTATCTTCTTGTGGACCGACTGATGAAGCACTGCATGTCACCGAAACAAGCATTGCCGCCAGTATTTTCGCCACCTGGACTGCAAATGCACCCATCCCTACCTTGGGTAATTCTGATACCCCGATACCGGCAGTCACTGCAACCAGCGGAGTTTGGCAAACTCCCACGCCATTACCCCAGGCTGTCGTAAAATCTGAAGGGTTGAACCTTCGTGAAGGTCCTGGCACCGATTATCCATCCCAGGAACTATTGCGAAACGGTAACACCCTGATCGTTCTCGGGCAGACGGGGCTTTGCAACTGGATTAAAGTACTTTCGCCAACTGGAAGAAAAGGCTGGGTAAGTGGTGGCGATTTTTATGTCTCGCTGAATGCCCCCTGTGAGCAAATCCCCTCCGCAACTTTTCAACCTCTCAATGGCTCCCTGCTGGTGGATTACCGCACCTTTGAAGGTTCCGGGCTGCTAAAAATTATTAACCCGATGGTATCCGATGCAGTGGTTATTCTCACCAACATGTCCCGTTATCCCGTCCTGGCGGTGTATATCCATGCCGGCAGCGAGTACCTGGTGGAAAATATCCCTGAGAGCACTTATGAAATTTATGTCGATTTGGGCAACGATTGGCTGGGTGATGAAATGGTTTTTGAGGAAAGCATTGGCCGCTATCAAGCCCTCGATTTGTACAATGTCACCGAGAATAATAACGAATATACTCTGACCATTTCTACATCCACGGATGAAGTGTCCGTGGCAGGGGAAGAATTCCCCATCCTTAAAGAATAACTAAGTTAAAACAAAAAGTGCGTATCCTCGAAATACTGGGATGCGCACTTTCTCAGAATACAGTAATTTAAGAATTGTACAGCTTGCGGTGTACTTCGCTTAAGGCTTTCACCTGTTCCCCGGCGTGATATGAAGAACGCACCAGTGGACCGCTTTCCACCCATCTGAATCCAATTCCCATGCCGTATTCTTTTAGTTCGGCGAATTCCTCCAGCGTGTAATATCGGGAAATTCCCAGGTGATTGCGGCTGGGCTGCAGGTACTGTCCCAATGTCAGAATATCCACTCCCCAAGAACGCAGGTCGCGCATTACTTCCTTCACCTCGTCCATTGTTTCACCCAAACCGAGCATCATGCCGGATTTGGTCAGCACCTCGGGTGCCAGTTTTTTGGCATTGGTCAGGGTAGCCTGGGACCACTCGTAATGGTCCTGTGGTTGGACTGCTTTGAAAAGGCGCGGCACGGTCTCAACATTATGATTCAAAATCTCGGGCCGGGCTTGCATCACAATTTGTAAGGCTTCCACGCTGCCTTTAAAATCGGGAATAAGACTTCAATCGAGCAGCCAGGTTGTAACTCCCGTATGCGTCGGATAATCATTGCAAAAATCGGTGCACCGCCATCCCGTCGCTCATCCCGGTTAACACTGGTGATGACCGCATGTTTTAAATCCATGGATTTGACCGCCTGGGCAACCCGTTCTGGTTCCTGCCAATCGATTAATGCTGGTCTGCCATGCTTGATATCACAAAAACCGCAGGAACGGGTGCACACATCCCCCAGGATGAGAAATGTGGATGTTCCACTCCCCCAGCACTCACCCATGTTAGGACAGTTGGCTTCTTCACAGACTGTATGCAGCGCTTTGGAACGCATTAAATGCTGCAACTTTTCAAATGTTTCACCCGTCGGCGCTTTTACTCGAATATAACTGGGTCGCCGCAAGGGTGTGGTGTCGGTGTCTTCAGGTTTTACCCTATCTCGGGTCGGATTTGTCGCCATATTTACTCCTACCGCCATTATAACGGGTTAGCCAGGCTCTGTAAACCAGACCTTGTCCAAAAACCTGGACCATATTAAAAACAGAGACCGCTCAGATAGCGGTCTCTGTTGTATTCATTATTTATTGATTACGGGGTAACCTGGGTGAGGTTTGGGCAATTTGCCCCGGCATACATCCCGGTTCCTCGGTTTCCATTACCCATGCCGCCATTCATCTGCCTTGATCCAGCCTGCAGCATCAAGTCAGCCTGGGCTTGGGTGATTAATCCCTCAGCAAGTGCCTGTTCAACAACAGAAGCATGAACTTCGGTTTTCAAAGTCCAAAACTCTTCAATTGTCAATCCGGTTGAAAGTGCAATTTGAGAAAGTCTCTCGCCAGCCTCAGTTCGGGCATTCAAATCTTCCACAGATATACCCAGTTCGGTTGCATAGGCTTCCATCATCAAATCATGAACAGCTTCATTTTCCACTGCTGGTCCAACACCTTTCATTCCGCCTTGACCCCAACCACCCTGGTCCAATACCGGCTGTTGTGTGAAACCTTTTGCACTTACGGATGAGGCAGTGCCAAACACTGCAACTATCACCCCAATTACCATTAAGCTAACAAATATTTTTTTCATTTTTTTCTCCATTTTTCTTAGAGGTTTTCCTCTATTGATTGAGTCAATATTAACTTACGGATGTAAAGAACCTGTAAAGATATCTTGGATGTTGTGTGAAGAACAGCACAACCAACCAGGTTTATACGGCATGATATACTACCCTTATGCTCTACCTGGTTGCAACCCCCATCGGTAATTTAGGTGATATTACCCATCGTGCCCTGGAAGTTTTGGGAAGTGTCGATTGGGTGGTGAGCGAAGACACTCGCAAGACCGGGCATATGCTCAATCATTTTGGTATTCAAGAAGCCCCAGCTTTCCTTTCACGAACACAATGAAACCAGGGTTTTACCCCAAATAATTGAAATGCTGCAGCAAGGAAAATCGGTAGCCCTGGTAACCAACGCTGGCACCCCCGCCATTTCCGATCCCGGTTTTATCCTGGTTCGGGCTGCGTTACAGGAGAACATTCTTTTATCTGCCATCCCGGGACCCACCGCCCTGATTACTGCCCTCATTCTTTCCGGGCTGCCCGTACACAGTTTTACTTTTCGCGGTTTTCCACCCCATAAAGCCGGACCCCGGCGAAGGTTTTTGGAAATTGATAAAGAAAGCCCGCACACTCTGGTATTTTATGAAAGTCCTTATCGGATGAGTTCGTTTCTTAAAGATGCACTGGAAGTATACGGGGACCGCCAGGCTGCCATTGCGAACGACTTGACCAAATATTATGAGTCTGTAACCCGTGGGCTACTCTCAGAACTTGCAGAAGGCATTTCCGGAGAAAACGCTCAAAGGCGAATACTGCGTGGTGATTGCAGGAAAATGACCCCACCCCGCTTTTACCTTCCCCCTGGTTCAATTCAAGCCCCAGTTGTCCACTTTCCAGCGGACCGATACCCACAGATGGCAAACGTATTGCGCCTGAAAGCAGGGGATGTGGTGCACGTTTTTGATATCAGTGGGGCAGAGTACCAGGTGCGTATTGAAGTCATCCAACGCAAAGAAATTCGGGGAGTAATCGAAGAAATCATTCACCCACAGACAGAACCCGCGATTGCACTCGAATTGTGGGTTTGTGCAACCCGCCGTGAAAAAATTGAATGGATCATTCAAAAGTGCACCGAAATTGGGGTTGCCCGGTTCAGAATGCTGGTCTCGGAACGCAGCCTGGTTCAGAACCTGGACGATGTTCAGCAAAAAACAGTCCGCTGGCAGCAAATTGCCATGGAAGCGGCAGAACAGTCCGGTCGCACACAGGTGCCATTAATTTTGCCTGCACTCACTTTTCAGTCAGCAGTTGCCGGACAATATGATCAATCCATCTTAAAATGCATCGCCTGGGAATTGGATCGGGAACATACGATCGAACAGGTAATCAACAAGCACAAATCCCCCCAATCTGTAATTCTTCTAATTGGTCCAGAAGGCGGGCTCTCAGATGCCGAGGTAAAACTGGCACTCGAATATGGTTTTCACGCCATAACCCTGGGTCAACGTATATTTCGGTTGGAAACTGCGGCAATTGTTGGAAGCGTTTTAATGCTCAAAGCATACAACGCGCTTTAATTTTTCCGGGTTTGACTTACATGCCATCTTCTACAGGCGGAGCAGTAGGTCCGTAATCCAGCACTTCCCGCACCTGGCTGCTTGCCTGTGATGCACCGATAATGCCCTTTTCTTCCATCGTATCAATCAAGCGGGCTGCCCGGGTATAACCTACGCGCATACGGCGCTGCAACATGGTAATGGAGGCTCTACCCTCTTTTCGCACCAGGTCTATGGCTTCAGCCAGTAACGGATCACCTTCATCCACAGGTTTCATTTCTTCGAACAAAGGTTTTTGTGCCAGGGGGATTCCTCGTGGCAGGGTATCTGCCATTTCAGGGGCAGGTACGCCGGGCTGTGTGACCCGCACTCTTTCGACCTCATCCCGCCAAAAATCCACCAGGCGTTGAATTTCGGTATCGGAGACAAATGTTCCCTGCAAGCGAATGGGTGCTGGTGCATCTGGTGCCTGGAAAAGCATATCCCCCCTGCCAAGCAGTTTTTCTGCACCGGGTTGGTCAAGAATTACGCGGCTGTCCACATTGGATGCAACTGAAAACGCAATGCGGGATGGGAAATTGGCTTTGATGATACCGGTAACCACGTCTACCGATGGACGCTGGGTGGCAATTATCAGGTGGATACCAGTTGCACGAGCCAGTTGTGCCAGGCGTGCCACCGATCGTTCAGTTTCGTCCGGTGCCATCATCATCAGGTCCGCCAGTTCATCAATTACCACCAGCAAATACGGCAGTCGTTCATCCGGATGGTGATTATTATATTCATGAATATTGCGGGAACCATTTTGAGAAAAGCGGTGATAACGGCTGTCCATTTCACGCAGAACCCATTGCAAAGCACCAATCACCCGCTCAGGTTCCACCACCACCGGTGCCAGTAAATGCGGAATTCCGTTATACCCGGTTAATTCCACCCTCTTGGGATCAACCAGGATGAGCCGTAAAGTTTCCGGTGAATTATGCAACAGGTAACAGGTTAACAAGGAGTTGACGCAAACCGATTTACCGCTACCCGTGGTGCCGGCAATTAATAAGTGGGGAAGTGCAGTTAAATCACTAGCATAGGGTTTGCCTGCCACATCTTTACCCAATGCAAAGCGCAGGGGTGGTCGCTGCTTGCGGAATGAATCACTTTCGATAACCTCGCGCAGCGAAACCCGGGTGAAATCGGTATTGGGTACTTCAATTCCCACATAGTTGCGTCCGGGTACCGGTGCTTGAATGCGAATACGGGGTGCTGCCAGTGCCAGCGCCAGGTCATCTGCCAGTGCTGCAATGCGAGCCACCCTCACCCGTGTTTTCCCCGCCCGGTTCTCCACAAATTCCGGTTCGACCCCAAATTGGGTTACGGTTGGACCACGATGAATTTCAACAATATGGGCAGGTGCACCAAAGGACCGCAGTGTTTCTTCTATCAATCGCCCGCGATCGCTGTCCAGGTTGGCTGTCTGGCTTTGAGGGCTGGCTGGATCCAGAATTTTTTCAATAGCAGGCAGGTGCCAGATAGTGCTGGCGGGCAATTTCATCTCAGGATGAACATCCAGGGTCGACTCGGATGCAGCCTGGAGTTCTTTTCCAGTTCGCTCATTTTTCACGGATGCAGCAGCCGGTTTACTTTTCTATGGTGCTGCCAGAACTGGATGGCAGCCCTTTGATGGGTCTTAATGGCTGAAAAGTCGGCGGTAATTCCAACTGCTCTTTGGCTGCATTTCTATCCGCTGATTCTTGATTACGACCATAGGAGGATGGGTAATTATCAGCGTTTGCCTCCGGAAGCCTTCCCCGCCGAATGGAGCGGATTAAATCAGTCACCGAGATATCCAGGGTGATGATTACAGCCAATATCAACCAGGTGATTAGGATAACGACCGCACCGGCATTACCCGCCAATCGGACCAAAAGCCATTCAACCGCTCCACCGATGTACCCACCACCACTGCCCGCCCTGGCAGGTTCCCAAATCCCTTCTGCAAACAAATTCAACCAGCCTAAAAAATTCACGAGAAGTAAAAAAATGCCAAAAAACCGCTCTGCCGATAACAGGGGGAAGCGTTCCAGGTGGCGAAACAATAACCAGGCACCAAATCCCAATAAGGATACAGGCAGGATGAATGCCCCCCAGCCTGCAGCCTGCTTGAGAAATTGCACCCAGGCGAAAGTTATTGTGCCCTGGGAGCGGGAAAACATGCTGAGCAAAGTCAACAAACCAAGCAATGCCAGTATTATTCCCAGAATATCCAGTTTGCGTTCCGGGGAAATACTTTCCCAGAACATGGGCTGTCTCTCGACTATCTGTGCACTGCGCCGCTTGTTCTGGGAAGCGCTTTTACGAGTGGTTTTTCCTGCAGGACGGCCGCGAGTTACCCTGCCGCGCTGTGCCATGCTGCTGCGGTTGGAACTTGATTTATTGGATCGGGAAGGTGTACGTTTTGTCGGACTCATGAATTAAATCAAATACCTGATTAGCAAAACAAACGTTCTGTTTGAATATTCTATCACACCCCAGAAATTGCACCGGATTGGTGATACTTCTCAAATATCAGGGTTGTACTTTTAATGCCAGGGGTGGTAAAGCATCCAGGGAGAAAAAAGCAGCCTGGTCGGCATCATCTCCGGCTTCAAGGCTGCCCCCGGTAATAATGGCTGTATACACGATGAGGATATCTGCACCGCGTTCATGTTCCCGGGCTGCGAACACATCCATCAGATTCGTAATTTCAATTTCCAACCCGGTTTCTTCCAGACATTCCCGTCTGGCAGCATCCTTTGGATCTTCATGGGCATTCACAAATCCCGCAGGCAAACTCCAGTAAGCGCGGTAAGGTTCATTTATCCTGCGGGTTAATAAGACTTTGTCATCCTGAATGATAAAAACTGCGGCGGCTACTTTGGGATCTGCAAAATGTGTCCAATTGCAATTATCACACACAGGTCGCTGCATGCCAAAAAGGAATTGATATGTGACTTTTTTTCCACAGTATGGACAAAACTTGAATTCAGATGTCATCAACGACGTGTCTTCAACCACAAGACGAATGCGCTCAGACCAATTACCAGCGATGCAATTCCCAGACTGATTGGGATTCCCCATGGCAATCCGCGTTCTGATTCAGGCTGCGGCTGCACCGGTTCAACGGGAGTTTCCGCCGTCTCAGAAATTCTTAATCCGAGAATTGGTCCGCTGTCAACCACCGTGTAAGGTTTTTCAATAGTTTCTGAAGGTTCTTCACCCCGGGTTGTGGAGATCAACTTCTGAGGTCTCCGGAGGGATAATTATGGTAACTCCTATGCTGCCCCCTACGCCGGTGATATTTGTGGGTGGTCCGCTGATGATTATTTCACCCCCGGAACCCAAACCTCCACCGCCGCCAACACCATACCCTTCTGCACCGCCGCCCCCGCCGCCCTTTCCAACAGGAATTTCCGGAGCATAGGTTACATCACCCCAGAAAATAATCGGGAGTGCTGTACCTGCTTCGGGTTGGATTTCAGCATCTTCCACTGCTATAACGGGAGCCGCCATTTCAACCGGCGCTTCGGCAGTTTTCATGCTGAATGGAAACAAGCGGGTTGCCAGGGTTAACACCATCAAAACTGCGGTTGCAATCGTGGAATAGCTTAACACTGGAAGCCAGCGCATAGCAGGAGTCTTTTTTCGAATATCGGCAACCATTTCTGGCTTAAGTACAAAATTGCGAGGAGCAGGTTTTGGTTTTAACTGTCGTAATAAATAACGGGTTTTCCGTAATTGATCAACAGCCTGCTGCAAAGTCAAATCGGATTGCAGCTGTTTTTCAAACCTGGCTTTTTGCTGCGCACTTAACTGCCCATCCAGGTATACCGATATTGTGGTCCATTGACTGGGGGAGATGGGCTTTGTCATCATATGCCTTCACCTCCATGACGGAATTTGGCAGGTAAGAGTTCCCAAAAGTGTTGTAAACAATCCTGCAGTTTCAACCTGGCACGTGCCAATCGGCTTTTAATGGTGCCCAGCGGACGTTTTACCACTTTTGAAACTTCATCGTAATCAAATCCCTGAACATCCACCAGAACAACCACAACCTTGAACTCCTCTGGTAAATTGTTCAGGCAGTGTTGTACTGCATGTTCCAATTCTGCCTGCTCCGCTGCCTCTTCTGGCGAGGAGGAATCGTCAGCCAGCCAGGTAGGTGATTCAACTTCTTCATCATCCTGTTCGTTGATCGGTTCCAAAGGCGTTGTCGGGCGGCGTTTTATCCGGCGCAATTCGTCATAACAGGCATTGGTAACAATCCGCATTAACCAGGCTTTGAATGAACCACCTCGAAAACCGGATATATTTTTATAGGCGGAAATAAACGCTATTTGAGTGGCATCTTCCGCCGAATCTTCATCAGAAAGCAGCCGAAACGCCAGGTTGATAGGCAAGCTGCTGGTACTCCAAGACCAGGCGGTTAAATGCATCCAAATCACCATGGCTTGCATCGAGAGATCAAGGCTTGTTCATCCATAGGCTATAATTCCCGAACCCGTTTCAGGGCAGATTGAAATTCAGCCACATTGGGTGGATTAAGTGCGATGATTGCCAGAAGCATCGATGCCGCACCCGAATGGTTGCCATTACTCAACATTACGTGAGAAATCTCATCCAATTCAGTGACCGCATCTGTTAAGTTACCCATGTGAATATATAAATCAGCCAGCCGTTTGCGCACTTCTAATTTTTCTGGTCGTTCTGCTGCCATATCTTTCAGGAACTTGATCGCATCCTGGCGTTTACCGCCATTTTCCAGCATGGTAACAAAATTGTCCAACTCGTTAAATGCGTTCATATCCTGCCCAAGACGGAAATAGATATTGATCAATTGGAATCTGGCGTTGACATCTTCAGGTTCCTGGGTACGAATCTGTTCATATAATAATGCTGCCTGGCGCAGGTCGAGCAATTGCAAATCAATATCTGCCATTTTAACCATGATCTGTGTTTTCCAGGCAGGGTCTGTGCGTGGATGCTGGGTCAGCTTCAACGCTTTGGCATACGTTATCCGAGCCTGGTCCAAATCGGTTAATTGATAATATGTTTCAGCCATCTCCTGGTATTGCTGGATGGCTTCATTAACATTCCCCTGGCTGATGAGGGTTTCTATCAATAAATGCCTTGCTTCCAAGTCCATGGGTGAAATTTGCAGCACCCTTTTGATAAGTCGAACAGATTGGGCTGGCTCACCGCGGAGGGCATAAACACGGGCAACCAGTAAAAACTTGGTCGCCGCTTCCTGGGTCCTGTCATCTTTCAATAAAAGTTCCGCAATTTGAATTTGGAGAGGCAGGTAAGCAGGCGAATCGACAATCAGTTGATAGGCTTCTTCCATGGCGGAATAGAGTTTGTTCTGGCTGCCAAGCAAATGAATACGAGCCATCGAATTGAGCATGTTGTGAGCGCCAGTATCCAGCATTAATTCTGCCAGTGGAACCGGAAAACCGTTTTCTTCTATGGTTGGCAAGTTTTGTCGTGCAATTAACAGTTGCCGTTTCCAATCCGGACGAATCAACTGATCTGAAATAGCAGCACACAAACCTGTTAGTTTTTCCACGTCCTTCATGCTTGTGATGTTGTCAATCACTGGTTCGTAAGCCTGGAAGAGCAAATCCACCATGTCCGGACTGACTGTTTCCAGGTCAGCTGTTCGTAAAGCCCGTAAATAATTCTGCACCGCCAGGGGATATTGCTGCATTCGTTCATGGAATTGACCCATAAGAATATATGCAGCCAGGGAATAATCTGGCGACCCGGAAATTTTTTGCAGATGGATAAGGCATTGCTTGTCTGCTTTTTTAGACAACAAGTAACCAATGGTAAAATGGGCAGCTGCATTATGCAGTCCTATTTCATAGGCTTTCAGCAGCGATACAGTTGCCCGTTCTTCATTCCCCTGGGTTTGATAATCTATCGCCTGTCCTAGATGCCTGAGAACAACTCTGCGTTCATCCTGTTCCAAAACCAAACCGCCGGTACCACGTGTCAGGGCGGAGAAACCACGCCGTACCCCTCCTTCGCTCTCCTCCCCCTGGTCCAACATCAAGGAAGCCAGCTCGGATAGGGCTTTCCCCATTGCAGAAGTTAATGGGTCAGCCTGTGATTTGGAATTTTCTTCATCTGCAAATTTATTCTGGGCATCGTGTAATTTCACCGGTCCGCTGCCAATGCGGGGTCGAAGCGGATTAGGCAGGAGTTGGTTATTCCTTAATTGAAGCAACGCCTGTTGGGGAGCAGAATGTCCAGGTAGTAACTGCAAAGCATGTTCAACGGATTGAAGCGCACGTGACATATCTCCCATATGCTGGTAAATACTGGCAACCGCCAAAAACTCCCCTACGGCTTCTTCTTTTTTCTCCATCCGTTCATAAATCATTCCCAGGCGGGTGCGCGCTTTTAGATGTTCTGGTTCAAGCGCGATAAAGCGCAACAAATTTTCGATAGATTTATCAACATCCTTCGACCGCAGGTACAGGTCTGCTGCCAGGCTGTACGCACGTAAAGCCTCAATTCGCGATCCGAGCTTTTCTTTTATTCGGCCAATTCGTTCCTGCGCCAATCCATCCTGGGGCACAATTTCAACCAGGCGCTGGTAACAACGCAATGAATCCTCGAGTTTCTGGGATTCATACAGTGCCAGACCGAGGTTGGATAGGGCTGCCGGGTTGTCTGGCGATTCCTTGAGGGCCTCCCGGTAATAACCGGCTGCCTGATCCCAATGACGATCCCAGGCAGCAGAGTGTCCGGATTTCATGGCGGTGTGAAAAGCATGGGTTTCGTTGGTCATAATTGTTTGAACAAATGCATGATATCAGGATTTACCTAATGGTTCAAGTTCACCCCAACTTCGTCCAGAACGTGCTTCTGTTTCAAGTGGTATAGACAGTGTATAGGCATTTTCCATAACGTGTTGCACAACCTGTGCCGTCTTTATTATCTCTTTGGATGGGCATTCGAGCAACAATTCGTCATGAACTTGGAGCATTAAACGTGCTTGAAGGTTTGCCTCCCGCAATGCTCCTGGGACTTTCAGCATTGCCAGCTTCATGATATCTGCTGCCGTTCCCTGCACAGGTGCATTGATGGCTTCCCGCTCTTCCCGGTTGCGGATATTGACGTTCATCTGGTTTTGCAGGTTGGGAAAATACCGCCGTCTTCCAAGCAATGTCTCTACAAATCCCTGCCTGGTTGCCTGCTGACGTATGGAATCCAGGTATCGTTTTACACCAGGGAACTGGTCAAAATATGCTTTTACAAAATTTTCTGCTTCTGCCAGGGTGATTTCCGCAGAACGGCTCAAACCAAATGCACTCATTCCATAAATTAATCCAAAGTTAATTGCTTTGGCATGACTGCGCATGCTTTTGGTAACATCTTTTAGTGGAACATGATTGATGGCTGCAGATGTGGCAGTGTGAATATCCTGCCCCTCCCGAAATGCATTCAACATTGCTTCGTCTTCTGCCATGTGTGCCACAATCCGCAGTTCTATTTGCGAATAATCCACAGACAGCAGTGTCATGCCCTCATCCACTACGAAAGCATTGCGTACTTTGCGACCAAGCTCTGTTCGTACGGGTATGTTTTGCAGGTTGGGATCGGAGGATGCCAGTCTGCCTGTCACTGAACCAGTCTGATTAAAGGAGGTGTGCACCCGAGCGGTTTCAGGATTAACTTGCAGTGGAAGCGTATCAACATACGTTGATTTTAGTTTCGCCAGTTCGCGGTATTCAAGAATTAAATCCACAATTGGATGTTGTCCACGCATGAGTTCGAGAACTTCAGCCGACGTGGAATATAATCCGCTGGCAGTTTTCTGACGCCTGTCCGGAGGTTCCAGTTTGAGGGTTTCAAAAAGGGTGCGTGATAATTGCTGGGTGGAATTGATGTTGAGCGGGTGACCAGCAAAGTCTTTGATCTGTCCCTCTATCTGCTGCAAGCGATTGGTAAGTTCGCCTGACATGGTATTAAGAACGGAATGTCGAGTGCAATTCCATTTCTTTCCATTTCTCCTAGAATGGGTATCAATGGCATTTCCAAAGTATGGAACAATTGCGAGGCGTTCTGTTTCTCCAGGCGTTCAGCCAGGGCTGGTACCAAAGCCAGGGTAATTGCAGCATCTGCTGCAGCATATGGAGCAGCTTGTTCCACGGAAACGTCTGCCATGCTTTTCTGGTTTTTGCCAGTTCCAATCAATTCTTCGATGTGCGTCATGCGCTTATGAAGATACACCTCAGCCATGTCCTTAAGACCGAGGTTATGACTGGATGGATTGATCAACCATTCCGCTATCATGGTATCGAAGTAAAGATGTGGCAACCCAAAGCCATGCTGGGTCAGAACCAGCCAGTCATACTTTAAATTCTGTCCAACAATTTGCTTGCCCTCTTCCTTAAATATTGGCTCAAGCGCAGTTTGAATTTCGTGCAGCGATAACTGCTTGCCACCGCCAACATGCCCGACCGGAATGTAATACCCGGTTTTTGGGTCAACCGCAAGGGAAATTCCAACCAATTCTGCCCGCATGGGGTCTTTCGAGGTGGT
Source organism: uncultured Chloroflexia bacterium (assembly GCA_963793615.1). Lineage (GTDB taxonomy): Bacteria > Chloroflexota > Anaerolineae > Anaerolineales > Anaerolineaceae > UBA4782. The sequence continues at coordinate 126,524 of CAWCAN010000013.1, read as the reverse complement.
TTCTGTATCTACCGCAATTCTTTCAGACCTGGAAAGAATATCGACCAAATCGCGCAGCCCTGCAGGGGTATCAACGATTACAGTCTGAACATCAGATTCAGCGGGTTCTCCAATAATGGTAACCGGTTCACCAAACAGGCTGAGCTGGTCGGCAGGATTTGTTAACCACGGTCTTGTTGAATAGTGCCATAAAGCGTACAGAAAGCGTGCGGAATTCCAGTTGCCGGAAAATTTCCAGGACGGCATCTTTGTTTAATTGATCAATACGGGCTTTCTCCAAATCGAGTATGACTGGCAGATCGGTGCGAATGGCAGCCAGGGTTCGGCTCATATCAGCAGAATCTTTGCCTGCCTCAAGCCTGGTTCGTACCCTTGCAGGTAATTCTGAGATATGGCTGTAAATTTCTTCCAGCGTGGGATACTGGGTCAGCAAGGATACTGCCGTTTTTTCTCCAATACCTGCCACACCAGGAATATTATCGGATGCATCTCCCACCAGGGCTTTATAATCCACCACCTGGGTCGGCAAAACCCCCAGGTATGAAACCACATCATCCGGCGCGAAATCTCTGGCTTCTGCCAGCTTGGTTCCTGCCAGGTTGACCCGAATGCTTTCTGTCACCAGTTGCAGCAGGTCGCGGTCACCGGTGATAATTTTCACACCCAAGCCTTTTGCAACCGCCTGTTGGGCAACACTGCCGAAAACATCATCTGCCTCAAATCCTTCCATCTCCAGGCGTGGGAATGGAAAAGCATCGATTATTTGGCGCAGACGTTCGATTTGCACGCGCAGGTCATCCGGCATTTTTTCACGAGTGGCTTTATAGTCAGCAAACAGGTCATTGCGAAAAGTTCTGCCCATATCAAAAGCAACTGCCAGGTAATCCGGCTTATCGGTTTCAAGGATTTTTAACAACACGCTCACAAAACCAAAAATCCCCGCGGTTGGTTCCCCCGAGTGAGTTTGAAATCGATTTGGACCGCCGGATGTAAGGGCAAAATAAGTGCGATACGCCAGCGCATGACCATCAATCAAGTAAAGCATGGGTGGCATGGGACAACTTCTTTCACAAAATTCGCGGAATTGGTATTCCCTGTCGCTGACGGGTTTGTTGAATGAAATCAGCGAGTAATGTTTCTTCCGGGAGAGAAGAACCGCTCAGCACCAGGTATCCGGGTGCCCAAAAATCTCCCGAAGGGTTCTGCAGCCGGTAATGGCTGAAGTTTTCAAAAATACGAAAAGAGGTTCGCTGCCTAATGATGCGCAGCACACTGGCTGGAGATACACCCGGAGCCACCTGGGTACTCCATAGTATGTATTCCGGTTCGATTTGCAGCCGTACCAAGACGCCAGCCAAATGCCAGGCACAAATCAGGCAGCCACCTGCTTAATTGCAATTCCAAATCGCCGTTTAGCCGATGGAATGGAAGTCTTGGTATGAGAACGCAAGTGTACGTCAGGTCTGCCATGGCTGGTGTTGCTGGTTCGGGGTGATGCGAATTGCTAGCCTCTTTGCCTGGATAAGAAACCGGGATCGCTCCAGGGAAGGCTTCTTTCGGTTTTTCCGATACCTGCTTTTCCTGATCAAGAATATCATTTAATGGCGCGTCCGGATCGGGGAATTTCTCCTGGGTCGTTTCGTCTGTAAATAACCCGTCTGCCTGGTTTGCAATGAACTCGTCAATTTCCCAGTCTATCCTGGCACCATTCGATTCCTTGCCTGAGGTTTCAGGTATTTCCTTAGATAAGTTATCAACCCCATCTGCAATAGTGATCTCAGGGTATGGTTTAGGATCAGGCGTTGGCAAATCTGCCAGCATCTCGAGCACCTTTTGCTGCTGCAGTCGTTCTTCCGGACTTAATATCTCACCATCTTCAAGGGTATCTTCAAATTCATCTATCTGGTCGCTTGCTGACTGCTCAGAAGATTGTGCTGGTGAAAAAATGTCGGAATCCAGAGGAATCGATTCATCTTCCGGTTGCATAGGAATTTCAAGAAATTCAGGCAGGCTGGCATTTACCTGCTCTATAAGCATCTGTTTTAAATTACTTGCCTGGGCACCGGCAATACTGATCGGGGTGCGAATATCTTCCACCAGCGCCAGTAAAACACCTGGTTGAAATTCGCGAACATATAAGAGATATTTACCGCCGCTCGATTTCAACTTGATAAAACGTGCCAGGTCGGCATGATTTTCAATGTCCCAGTATCGCTGCACCAGGTCTGAAATTTCAGTCACTTCCGCTGTTCCCAGGTATCCCTGGGAGTGGTAAAGTGAGCCGTTATTCAAAATAATTGCGGTATGGGCGGTGGAATCACGTAAAAATGACGTCAGGATAATTCCTGCCAGTTCCCGGTTTTGCAGCCAGGCAGCAGGATTTTGTTCAGCTTCGCCACATTGCGCCTGAAATATGGGGGTTCTCTTTCAACGCTGTCCATCAATAGTAATGTGTCAGCCTGTTCCAACACATTGGAGATAAAGAATGGTCGTTGAATCACGCTGAAAGGGTTGGGTATATCCGGAATCCATTCAGGCGCACTCTCTGGACGTATTATAAGGAAACGCGCCAAGGGATGCATTTGAAGCATTTGCTGAATGATATCGTCAATCGGCTGTTCGCTGATTTCCGCATCCAGGATGATTAATGCCGAGCGGTTGCTGGGTGGCAATTTCTTCTGCTTTGGTAAATGTTGTTGCCAGGGAAGCCCGATAGGTATCATTTTCCTCAAGTGATAATCGTAAAAGCTCACCAAAGGAAATATTGGGCGTCGCAATCAGGATTTCCAAAGCCATTTAAAAAGTGTATCACGCCCGCAATTGCGTGGCAAGTCAAACCTGAATCAATAATCGATAATAAATTTGGATTTAATCCCCGGTTATCTCTGCAATTGCATCCTGCAAAACCGTATCCTCGGTGGACAACACGCTGGCTTCATCGATTGGCAGTCGAATATCCGGAACAACGCCCACCCCCTCCAGGAATATGCTTCCATCTTCCATGGTGAATCGACCGGTTGGGAATTTGCAGGGTAATACCAGCGGGTAATTCGAACTGACCACGGGCAACTTCTGCCTCGACCCCACCCGATGGATATTGCCCCATCACAATCATCCCGGGGACCTGGCTGAAACCATATGATTCGATTTCACATGCGCTAAAACAGGCATTCCCCACCAGCAAGACCATTTTATCAAACCGGTACTGGTTTTCATTCGGCATGACTTTATCGTGAGTTCCATCCGGCTCAAATTTACCGCTGGATTCACTGTAATATTCCAGCTGACCCATGGAAATTTCCTGGTCATACAAAAATCCTGCCAGTCCCAAAGGTGCACCGCCGGAATTTTGACGCATATCAATGATAATTCCAGCCACACCATTTTCCTCAAATATTTTCAGTGCTCGTTCGAATAACCGGATGACCAGGTTCAGGTCATCATAATTGGAATTAATGCTGATATAACCCACTTCACCATTAATAATCCGGCTTTCAACCGGCAAAATGGGTGTTTCTTCATTACCATAAATATAGGTTGCCAGCAGGCTGTCAAACTCCTGTACCCGTGCCAGGGTGGCAGTTTTTGGCTCTGCATCTTTGTTTTGATAAGTGATACTGACAGAACTTCCAACTGCACCGCGCAACAGGAATAACACCTGGTCATAACGGAATCCAAAATCTGTTGAATAGGGACCGAAAAGTGGCAGCACAGTATCAATTGCCTTGCTGACAGGCATATCGTTTACCGATTGTATTTCTGCTCCAACCTGGATACCTTCCAGCGCTGCAGGGCTGCCTTCCAATATATAGACTACCAGTACCCTTCCATCGTCCAGTTCGCGAATGCCCGCCCCAATCCCGCCTGCTGCCTGTTCAAAAAACAACATCTGACCCAAATCCCCGCCATCCAGACCCACATGACCATCCTTAAAAGCGTTGGTGAATTCCTGCAGTGCCAGGTAAAAAGCGACTTCATCCTTACTTTTCTCTGCGGCTTTTACCATGGGAGCAACCTTTGCATAAACGGCATCCCAGTCAGGCTGCTTCCCCTCCACACCATTAAAAGCATATTCTTTGCGCACAATTTCGAACATTGCATCAAACGCTTCAACGTATGAGAGGTCAGAAAAATCTTTAATGGCAATGTCCGGCGGTTCATATAAGGTCATTTCAATTGTCTGCTCGCGGCTGACCCCAAACGGTGACTCGTCCAGATCAATTATCGAATAACCCGCACCAATGGGAGCAGAAGGATCATCCGCGGTAAAAAGCAGCCCATCATCACCAAAGTCGGTGGGAAAATCCTGTTTCTCATCTGGAGACCAGACAATCAGTTCCCCTCCGATGACTTCATCCTTGTTCTCCGGATCAGTCACCACGGAGGTTAAATAAGAAGGCCAACCCCGGCTTACATCATCGCCTTCAGAAAACGGTCCACCAGTCAGGTTTGGAGAATAACCCACCACGTACACCTGAACACCTGTCTCACTGGTTCCATCCTGGTCCACATCATTATTTACGCCCAATGGTTGAACAGGCAAGGCAAGTTGAAAAGTACCCGTGTTGTTGTCTGTATCCAGGTCCAGGTAGCCCAGCACCTGGGAATTTACCGGCAGTTCCCATTCCTCATCCCGTAACACATAACCAGTCATATCCAGCAGCGCAACTGCCTGCTCAACGTAATAGGTTTCAATGATGTCATTTGAATAGGTAAATTCACCGTTAATGAATGCCGGTCCCGTATTGGGGAGTACAACCTGGGGTGTCGCTTTTTTTAATCCGGTCAGATTGCAGCTAACCAGGATGAAACTGATGAATACAAACACAGCAAGAAACTTCTTCATTTTCTGGCTCCTGATGGCAACTTTAATAGCAGTATTGTACCTCAACCCATTACTCATAATGTTCACATGTATCCATGTAATAATAAATACAAGCGATGTCTCGCATAAAAGGTGGAAACTATGAACCGATTTTTTTCAAGGATTACGGCAACATTTTTATTCATTGGAGCGATCATTGGGCTTGTACTCAGCCTGGCTGCCATTGTTTTGGTATTTCCGATTCGCACCAGGCTTGAGGCAGGATTGGGTGACATACTATCCCTCTCCCATAATGGACTGACCACTACTTCAGATGTATTGGATGTGATGGATGAAACTCTGACTTCAGTGGATGGCAGCCTGATACTGTTGGTGGATTCCACCCGGAATGCGGCGGAAAAACTTCAAACCACATCCGACATGGCAACTTCGATTGCAGGTGTGGTTGGAGATGGGTTTTTAAATGTGATCACGGAAACCCAATCTTCCCTGGATGCTGCCAGTAATACCGCCCGCCTGGTGGATGACACCCTGGCATTCATATCCGCGATACCTTATATTGGAGCCCGCTATGCGCCTGAAAACACGCTGGAAGATACCATCCAGGGAATTTCAACCAGTCTTGATCCCATGTCCACCAACCTGGGCAATATCCGGGACGACTTGAATAATACCGCAAAAGATATAGGCGGCATTCAATCCAGTCTTGTAAGCCTGGCGGATAACCTGGATGGGATGGTAACTTCGATCGAAAAAGCGCAAACCTCTACCCAGGAATACATGGAGACTGTGGACAAGCTTATTGAGAAAGTGGAATTTGCCCAGAAGAATTACCGAACCTGGTTAACCATCGCGGCTGTACTGATGGTTGCATTTTTCTTGTGGACCGCTGCAGCCCAGATAGGGTTGATTATGCAGGCAAAACTGATGTGGGCTGCAAATTTCAACGCCCCTGTAAAAGTTTTGCCTGAACCCAGGGAGAAAACATCCGAGAAAAAAGAAGTTGAATTTGTGGAAGAGAACCCGGATCAGTCTTGACGCACCCGGGCGGCAAAATCCACGCCAAACTGGAAGGCTTTCTCCAGTTCCGGTTGGCGTGGAAAGCCCGGGTAATCGTAATTGGCTGTTAAATTCCACTTTAAGGCTTCGGTGAAGGTCTCGATATCCCGTCGCGCACCACCACCCCAGGTATAACTGCCTGTATACGCGCACAGTTTGCCAAACATGCGCTTGTGCACGGCAATATCCAGTAGATTCCGCATGGGTGGAATGAGAAAACCTTCATAGGTTGGAGAGGCTACAATCACCCCCCTGTGTTTCCACATGGCAGGCAATATGTAACTGGGATGTTCTCGAACCACATCAAACGTTGCATAAGGCATGTTTACAGAGGTTAATCCCTCTTCAATTGCGTGCACCATCTGCCGGGTGCTGCCATACATCGAGCCGTATAAAATTGTTACCCCAACTTCAGCTGGTTGGCTGCCGTAACCTGCCCACAGACGATAAAGATCCATTATTTGTTGTGGATTTTGACGCCACACCAGTCCATGTGATGGGGCTACAATCTTTATCGGTAAATCATCCAGTTTTTCAATTGCATTCAGTACCGGTTTGCTGACCGCAGAAACGATATTCGAAAAATACCGCAATGCTTCCTCGATATGCCAATTCAGGTCAACTACCTGGTCGTCAAAAACGATTCCATCCAGGGCACCATATCCGCCAAAACCATCACAGGAAAACAAGACCTGTTTTTCGGGTACATAGGTCATCATGGTTTCCGGCCAGTGTACAAACGGGGTGGCAATAAAACGCAGGTCTTGGCTGCCCAGTGAAATTTCTTCACCATCCTTGACCACCTGGACCGAATCACTCAACCCGTAATAGGATGCCAGCATCGGGCGGGCTTTTTCACTGACCAGGATTTTCACCTGGGGTGCTTCCTTTAGTAGTTCAAGCAAAGCCGAACTGTGATCGGGTTCCATGTGGTTCAGAACCACATAAGTAAGTTGCTTAACATCAATCAGCGCATGTAACCGCTCTAAATATTCCGCTGCAAATGGTTCTTTGACCAGGTCGATGAGGGCGTTTTTTCATCCCGAACCAGGTAGGAGTTGTACGAAACCCCCTCCTGGGTTATCGGCCACAAGCCTTCAAACAAGTCTGTTTGATGGTCATTGACTCCCACCCAAAATATGTCCTTCACGACTTCCACCGGCTGCATAACCACCTCTTTATTTATTTTTCCCGTTCCAAGTTAATACCACTTTTTGAGATTACCCACAAGATATCACTATCCAGAATTATATACAAGAAAAGCCTGTGCATTTCACTTGGTTAAACCCAACGGGTAAAACAAAACCATGTGGTTGGTAGACCAGCATGGTTTTGCTCTACATTACATAATTTTCTGAGAATTAAGTCAACAACTTCGCAGTCAGTGTCATGGGTACATGCGACAACGCCACCGAAACCGGGCAATTCTTCTTGACAACCTCGGCAATTTCCACGAACTTGTCTTTTGAATTCCCATTACCTTGGCTTCGGTATCCAGGTGAATTGCGGTGATTGCTGCTTTGCCGTCAATCACTCCCAGCGTCACCTTTGCCACGGTATGGATGGATTCGGGTGTGAAGTTCCCTTCGCCCAGGGATGCGCTGAGCGCCATGGAATAACAACTTGCCAGCGCGGCGCCGATCAATTCTTCGGGATTTGTGCCCGGTGCTTCTTCAAACCTGGTGGAAAAACTATAAGCACCTCCAAACGCACCACTGCCCACCTTGAAAGTACCCTTGCCACCTTTTAGAGACCCATTCCAGACAGCATCTGCCATTCTTTCAGCCATTTTAACCTCCTCTATTATTCCTCAAAATATTATTTTATTACCATTAATTTGTTCTGCTGTTTAATTTTACCAGTGCCTGTCAAGGGCTGCAGGCTGTATCAGGCATTCTTAAACGAAAACTGCCAGGTGATTCCACCGGCAGCTTGCGTTCTGCAAATCAGAGCGGGAGACGGGATTCGGACCCGCGAATGTCAGCTTGGAAGGCTGATGCCTTACCACTTGGCGACTCCCGCACGTCCCAATATTTTACCACTGCCAGTACTCAGGTCAAGCATATCGCTCCAACTTGCACCCAGCGATTTAAGCCTGTGTTCTATTGAATCCACCCTTGTAGAAATGCTATAGTAGATTCAGCATGAGCCGTTATCTCGTCCTTTTCAAATCAAGAGTGGATTATTAGATTTGACATCGGACGGCGTGAATTTCACGCACGGATAGAGATTATTAAGAATCTCTTGCCTTTGAGTAACCGCAAAACCAGGCGGTGCCTGCTGGCTGGCAGGATACGATTTAAGGCACATTTTCCGAATCGAGAAACGGCTCATGTTTCTTATTCCCCTTGCCCACATTTTCCAGCATGGTTATAATCAAGGCATGCCCCAGTAGCTCAATGGACAGAGCGAAGCACTCCTAACGCTTAGGTTGGGGGTTCAATTCCCTCCTGGGGCACAAAAAAAGACACCCGTTTGGGTGTCTTTTTGGTTTCTAATCTTCGTCTCTTTCCCGCAGGTGGGGGAAGAGAATTACTTCGCGGATGGTACGGCAATCGGTCAACAGCATGACCAGGCGATCAATACCCATCCCAAACCCGCCGCACGGCGGCATGCCATAAGACATGGCTCGCAGATAATCTTCGTCCATCGGATGGCGTTCTTCGTCATCGCTGGCATATGCACTGCCCATTTCCAAAAAGCGGTTTTCCTGGTCCATGGGATCATTCAATTCGGTAAATGCATTACACAATTCCATCCCGCCGATAAACCCTTCAAAACGCTCCACGGTACTCGGGTCGCCGGTTTGCTTTTCGCCAGGGGAGAAATATCGCGCGGGTAGTCATACAGAAAAGTCGGCTGGATGAAGCTTGGTTCCAAATAATTCGCCGAGTCAACCCATCGATCAATTTGCCGCGGGCTGGCGCTGGGTTTATGGTTAATTCCACGTCTTTCATGGCTCTGCTGACAGACTTTCGGCTGTCGGGATACTGGGAAATATCAACCCCAGTCGCATCGATCAATTCCCTGGCGCATTTCAATCCGCTTCCAGGGTGGATTGAAAGTCGATCGTCTGACCGTTGAACTGCAACATGCGGGTGCCCAGCACTTGGTCGCAAACATACACCAGCATCTGCTCGGTCAGTTCCATGACTTTAAGTAATCCGCATAAGCCATGTAAAATTCCAGCTGGGTAAATTCGGGATTATGTTTATAGGAAACGCCTTCATTGCGGAAATCGCGTCCAATTTCATAAACCCGGTCGAGCATACCCACCAACATATCGTTTGAGATATAACTCGAATGAAATTCGCAAATATAAATCCTGTTTAAGCTGGTTGTGGTGGGTGACAAATGGTTTGGCTGCTGCACCACCGTAGATCGGCTGTAAGATCGGGGTTTCCACTTCCAGAAAACCGCGTGTGATCGAGGAATTCGCGCATTGCACGCGACTACAGCTGGCCCGGATTGTGAAAAATTTCGCGCACTTCAGGATTTACCGCCAGGTCGGCATAGCGCTGGCGGAACCGGGTTTCCGGGTCATTCAGTCCTGGCATGGCGGACTATCTGCCCATCCACCACCTCATCTTTTGCGGCCGGCAGGGGAGTGATGGCTTTTGCAAGCATGCGCAAAGGAATGCGACGTGGAAAGTGATTTCACCGGTCCGGGTGCGGAACAATTACCCGTGCCTTCAATATAATCACCCAGGTCGTAATCACTCGCTCAAGCTCTGCCATGGCTTCTTCGCCCACTTCGTTGACCCGGAAGAAAAGCTGGATTTTGACCGGTGCCATCTTCCATCTGGGCAAATATCAGCTTTACCCATGGGACGCATGGCCCGCAATCGGCCTGCCAGGGTGATCTTTTCCGGCAGTGCGCTGCTTTCTTTTTCAGCATTTTCCAAAGAACCAGTGCTTCCGAACGGTATGAGTGGGATTTGCCCTGGTCGGGTAGGGTTCAATCCCTTTGGCACGCAGACGGTGCACTTTTTCCAAACGTACTTTTTCAAGCTCTGTTAATTCCATTGTTTACCACTTTATTAGTACTAAAAACTGCCCCGCCCAACATAGTCAGGCGGGGCGAATAGGATCGCCCCAGAACTTACTCAACCTTTAAAATTTTTACGACAAATGAACCGGCTGGTGCTTCAACCTGCGCTTTTTCACCCGCTTTGTGGTTTAGCAATGCTTTTCCCAGGGGGCTCTCATTCGAGATGAGACCGTTGGCTGGATCTGCCTCTGCAGCGCCAACAATGGTGTATTTTTCAGTACTGGAGCCTTCTTCTTGAATGGTCACTTTCGAACCGACCTGGATTACATCCGTGACGACGGATGTTTCATCAATCACGCGGGCAGTTGCCAGGATGATTTCCAATTCTTTAATGCGGCCTTCAACGAATGCCTGCTCATTTTTTGCAGCTTCGTATTCAGCGTTCTCGATCAGCTCGCCGCCTTCCATCGCTTCGTGGAGGCGTGCGGCAATTTCCTGGCGCTTGGAAGTGCGCAGAAATTCCAGTTCTTCCTGTAATTTGCGATGACCTTCACTGGTTAAGAATGTTGTAGGCATCTCATGTTTCCTTCAGTCATGGTATGTTTACGAGCGCTTGTTCGCAATCCATTAGCCGTTAAAGAAATAAAACCACTCCCTACGGAGCGATTTGGAGAGATAACGGGATTAACTACCCCTTTGGAATTGCCAATATATTATCATAGTTGCATTAAGAATGCAAGAAGAATTATTGGAGAATAATTGCTTTTTTGACCCTTTTAGATTAGTGATCCTATCTACTATCAAGTTTTTTGTGTGAAAAATATAGATATAAAAACCGGGTGGTTTTACCCACCCGGCAAAACTAAACATCATGCTTATTTTATTTCCAGCGAACTCAGCATGGCATCCAACTGGCTCAGGTCTGGTGTGAATGTATCCGCGGCATGGGTGTTGAGGGAATTGACCACATTCGACACATAAGCGCTGAAATCGTTCGTAAATTCAACCGGTTCATTCCCTGTTACCGTCCCATCCGCAGGCAGGCTGGGATGATTGACCGGTAACACAGCCGCCACATAATATTTCCCGTCACCAGACAAACCCTGGTAGGTGTAAATCAATTCAGAATTGTTGATTGGCATGATCCCCTGGGTAAACTCGGTCAGGTATCGCAAGCCTGTGCCATTCTTAAAATCCAGGTATTGCACGTTTGCATGCATCATCTGGGTGGAATTGGACATGGGCAGGAATGGCATATTTGGGATTTCCTGCGGTGACTGGAGCAAAGTCTGGAGAGATGCTACTATGGTTCCTGCACCTTCGCTGACTGTTCCGAGCTCCTGCAACGGAAAAATGAATATTTGCGGTTTCACTTTATGGTTACTGATGGGATAACCCTGCAGTGTAACCAGGGTGTATTCGGGCAGTATTTCCCAATAGGGAACATTGTCGCTGGCGGACCTGGCTGCCACTTTTTCTGTCTGAAATCCAGTCGCCAGGCTGCCGGTATCCAGGGATATTTCCAGGGTAGTATCCAGGGTTGGAACAACCGTTCTGTCGGTGCAGTGTTCCTGTCGGTTCAGGTTGTGCGGTTGGATTTTCAACCACAGTAATACAGCCTGAGAGCAGCAGCGAACCCGCAAGTAATACGATTAATACCATATCGATAAATCCGGAATGCGTTTTAGTGAACATTTTTATCTCCGTTTCTTTTTGTGATGTTTTTTCACCTCTCAATATACGGAGAAGGAGACTTAAAAGTTCCGGAATTAATGGCTGCCTTGTGCAAAGGTGTATGAATAACCACACCCCACCCGAATAACTGGGTGGGATGAGGTTCAATGATTAGCTCAACAAATATTTATTCAGAGTATTTCCCAACTTTACCAGGTAACCGTGCAGATTCCTGCCTTATTTCACCGGCTCAATTGCCAGCAGGAAACTGCTCCGCATCAGGTTTCCTTTCAAGGAAGAACCACTGGCAACCAGGTATTCAATCGGTTTTAATGCATTCATGGTGGCATCATCACCACTATAGGAAATTAATTCTTCCAGGTATTCCAGTCCGCCCGCGAAATCAACGAAGATAACCGGAGACATGCCAGCCGGGATGGCTTTATTAATTTCCTGGTAGCGTGGGTTATCTTTGAAACTGGAGGAAACGGCATAAACATCTTCCAGTGAGTTTGCGCTGGTGCACAAACCCAGGTAATTATCGCTCAAACCAAACGAAAAACCAACATCCTGCACTTCATAAATCTGGCCATCACCGACGGAAGATGTATCAATGGTCATGTAGTTTTCTTCCATTGTGTCCGCCAGCTTATCCAGCGTATCCATCAGGGCATCCTGCTGTGAGGTGCCAATCATTCCAACCATGCCAATGTCAATTCCCTGCATTTCGGATAGAAAACCGTCATTTGATGGGAAAACAGCAATTGTGATAATCTCCATCCAGGTATGCCATCAAATCCTCATCAAGGTTAAAACCCACCGTATCCTCAAATTGATCCATGGATTCTTCATACCCAATTTCATCGCCCATACCCGCCAGGCTGACACTGATGGCTTTCCATGCCAGGTCCAAACGTGTTCCGCTCACAAATACCAGGGTTTCTTCCGGCATCATGGCAATGGTTTTGGATTCAGTTCCGGCTGTTTCAAGCATCGCCATCATATCTTCATCCAGTTTGTCGGTATCGTACCCGGTGACCATATCCATCTGAACCCCGGCATCCACGATAGCCAGGCTGAGCATGCTGGATTTCCATCCCTCCAGGGTACTGACGAACATATCCCCGGTATTCATACCCATGCTCATACCGGATGATAATGCATCCAGGAAATCGAGATTTTGGATATATGCATGTACAGCACGTTCTTTCGGTAATTCTTTCAGCATGGCTTTGTAATCTGCATTTTTCGCCATCGAATCACCCTTTTGAGCGTCAATCGCCTCATGCAGTGCATCTTCCGTGTTGCTGATGAGCACCAGGTTTTTGGATCGTCCAAATGCTATTTCGGGATATTCTTCCGAAACAAATATGGAAACACCTTCATATTCGGTTTCATCAAAGCTGGCATCCTGGTTTTTCTCAATTCCGTCTCGCAATTTCACAAGAAATTCGTCCGCACCTTTCGTGTTGCGCGCTTCAATGGCGAAAATCAGGCTGCCATTTTCCAAATCCCCGTAGGAGCCCGTTTCAATATCATATATACCCACTCCTGCGTATTGACCAATCCAGGGCATTACGTCATCGGTTATGGTCAGGTCAAGGGCGTCATCCAATTGTTGATCCAGCTCTTTGATGGCGCTTTCCTGGTCTTTGACATCAATATCTTCCAGTGCATCTGAGAAGGGAATTAACACCCGGTCGATTTTTTCTGGTGTCAGGTTGAGCAGATTTAACCCCCATATAAACTTCCGCATCTGCAGGCACTGCCTTGGCTGGGGAGTCAACACCACCTGTAAACCTGCTTAACAATCCCCATCCAAATGGGTCAACAAATAGAACTAATACCAGCGAAAGACAACAGCATAATAAAACCGCAACACCAACCCCGATGCCAATATACATATTCCGTTTCTTATTGGGATTCTCTGCTTGAGGGGCTGGTTGTTCGGGTACCGGTTGTTGGTATGCCGGATAATAGGGTTGATTGGTCATAACAATTCTCCTCGGATAGTTCGAATTTAGGTAAAAAGAGTATAAGATGAAATGAATTAATGTTTGGGTTGCATCACAAAATTCAAGATTATATAAATTGATCCACCTCCAATCATAAAAGGGTTATTCAACGTCTTTTAGTATACTCACATTCCTGAGAAAATATACCGGTATGATTGCCAGCAGGCATACAATTCCTGCAATAATAAATATTTCGGAAATCACTTTTAACTGCAGCCGAGATTGCCACTTCGTACATTCGCACCATATCCGTTGAACCAGCCAGCCAGACTTCACTCAGGTATTCTGCCCGGTGCAAGCCATACGTTGTCATACCAGACACACCCACAGTCATCCCAATCAGTCGGAAAATAATTACCAGGGCAGATGAAATACCGCGGTGCTCATCGGGTGCAGCGTTTACGACAGCCGTGGTTATTGGTGCCATGGTAAGCCCAAGTCCTATGCCTGCCAGCATTAATTGCGGCACCATCATTGCATAGGTTGTATCCGCTTTCCAGGATGTCAATATCGCAAAACCGGCTGTACCGATTATTACGCCGAGCATCGCGGGAAAACGGTAACCCTTTTTATCCGTCAACCATCCCCCGGGAATGGATGCGAGTGCCATCGGAATGGTGAGTGCTGAAAGCATCCAGCCGCTGTCCCAGGCTGCCTGCTCGAGTGTGGCGGCTTTTACGGTGTTTATGAATAAAGGTACATTGGCAATCGCAATAAATAAACTGACGCCCAATAAGAAATTTGCCAGGCTGGCAAAAGTAAAGTTTTTTATTTTAAATAATCCCAAAGGAATCAGCGGGAATCTGGCGCGTGCCTGCCGCCAGATAAATAATCCTAAAAACAAGAGTGCCGCAGCCAAAAAAGGAATGGCATAGGGTGGCAAGCCAGAGCTTTCACTTACCGATGCCGTGGAAAATGAGCCTTCACTTGAGCCAAGTCCCAGGTTGAGTGCTGTTAACGCCAGTGCAACCAGGACAGCACCCAGCCAATCCATACGCGTTTTTACGAGCATTGAATTTTATTCCTCGCAATGCCAGTGCGATGATAACAAAAGCTACCAGGCAAAATGGAATATTCAACCAGAAGATAATCCGCCAGCTGAAATAGCGGGTGATAATGCCCCCATACAGATGACCAATCACCCATCCACCGGTATCGAATGCGGCAATGATACCCAGCGGTCGGGCACGTCTTTCAGGTGGGTATAAGTCACCCACCAGTGCCATCCCCACCGGCACCATCGCACCACCCCCAAATGCCTGTACCATGCGCCCGCCGATCAAAATATATAATGTGACCATGGAGGGATCGGGGCGTCCTGAGAAAAATTGGTAATAAATCCGAAGTGCCAGGGTTGTCGGCCAGGTATCTGCCACTGCCACCAGGTAAGATCCAAACGCAAAAATTGCCAGAGCCAGCAGGTAAACTTTTCTTCTGCCCAAAATGTCTGAAAGACGCCCCATAAAAGTCATGGCAACGGTATATGCCAGCAGGTAACCGCTTACCATCCAGGCGGCATCATCCATACCAGTCTGAAATGGCAATTCAAGATCATAGATGACATGGGGTAGTACGGCTGACACTACGGTTAAATCAAGCGCGCCGATAAATATCGGCAGGCTGATGAGCGCAACAATCCAGGCGGGAGATATTCGGCGTGATGACATGGAATTGATGGTTTTCGGCTTAATTATTGGTTGATTTATCTGTGGTTACAAGTATATTCCCGAATACACACTTTTCAAAATTGGGGGCGACTTTGATGAATATTCTTTAAGTACCAGGCTCTGCCAGACTGTGATTGCGCCAGTATCTGTTACAGCCACGAATTGGTTTGCTGTTGGCAGAAGGATGATGTTTGTAATTTTTCCGTTTTCATCAATAAAGTTTTCCAACGATTGCATCGATAAAACTTCCCAGATGGAGATATTGGGTTGAACAGCCCGGATACTGTGCACCTCACCAGTTGACTGCCAGTACAAGGTTCCGTAATCAGCCAATAGATTGAAGTCCATAACAAGACAGACTGGATGCGATATCCCACACCTGGGCTAATGATTGGGCATTTCCCACCACCATCCTGGTGTCATTTGGATGGAAAAGGATTTGATTGGGATTGGGTACTGCGCTCACCCATTCGGAAACCAGGCTGCCAGTGCTGACGTCCCAAATCCGAACCACACCACCATTACTGGCAGCCGCAATCAGGGACAAATCATCTGAATAGGCAGCAATACTGTAGCCATCCTTTGCAGGCAGCGAAGTACCAACAAGGCGATCCAAGACTGGAGCCGGATTGGATGGAAACCTGGCGCAACTCCGCCGGACTTTGATTGTATTTCCAAACCAGCATGCGGTCATTTTCCGTGACAGCAAATCGGTCATATCCATTCAAGGTGTACCGGATTTCGCCATTACTTCTGTCAATATTCACCAGGCGGGATATATCCAGCGCATGCGTTCTCAACAGACGAACAATATCCGATGAGTATTGCATCCTGGGCAGGGGTGAATGCAAGTTGGGAAAGCATAAGCGTTGACGTGGTTATATCCAACGGAATGGTCAAAACATTTTCCCAGGTTTGGGCATCCCAGACCAGCAAGATGCCATCCGTCTGTACAACTGCCAGGTATTGTCCATCCTCGCTGAAAGCCAAACCCTGGATTGAGCCTGTTAATCATCAGTTCTTGAATTTTCTTGTGGGTGTTTATATCCCACACCTGTAAACCACCTGTACGGGGTTGGAATGCAATCCAATTTTTGGATGGAACAACTGCCACGATGGGTGGCAATCCGCGTAATTCCTGAATTGGTTCGCCTGCCTGCAATTAAATCACAAGTGCCGGGTCGACCATTGGTGTTGGAGTTGTTGTTATGGTTGGTTCACTTTGCGGTGTAAATGTTGCCGGAAAGGTTGGTTTAAGGGTTGGTTGGGGTGTATCCGTTATTGCTGCAACTAACTCAGGTGATTGAACCGGTACCAAACCAAAGACAGAAAGAATTGCCCCAGGATCCCTGCCAGAGCCAATCCACCAGGCAGCAAATACAAGCAGAAACAGGAGAAAGATAAAGAGTGCAATGAAAAACAAATTTACGAAAAATGGGAGTTTTGTGCTTTTTTCTATTTTGTTCTTTTGCTGCTTTTCCACTTGCCTTGCTTCGTGTTTTCTCGTTTTCACCTTTACCTGCAACAGAGGCGGAGGGGAGAATAACCTTTTCTGTGCTTTCCTGATTTTCACTTGTGACCGATATCTCTTCCTGGTTTTGCTCAGCCAGGTACTCCTCACGAATTTCATCCACTGCTGCGGGGATGCCCGGTATTTGGCTTACCGTTTCAACCAACGGTTCATTAGCAGGCTGCGATACTGGATTGATGGAACTGTCAGCAAATTGCGAGACCGGTTCTTCTTCAGCCTGCGATATTTCCGATTCAGAGACATCAACCTCCTCTGTCTGGGGTAAACCAGGTTCTTGTACCGGGGTTGATAGTGGTGTTTCCTTGTGTTCAAATTCCTGCCTGGATAACAGGAATATTGCTTGTTTAACACTGGTTTCTTCCGGGTTGTGTTTCAGGCACACCCTTAAGGCTGCCAGGCGTTCTTTATTGTCGGATAAGGTCTCCACCAACCACAACCAGGCGGTCACATCTTTGGGATTGTTGCGAACACATTCTGTAAGCAGCTCACGGGCGTGAATCACATCACCGGATTTGTAGAGCTGAATTGCAGTATTTCGGGAAGGATTATCCATTCAAAGCTCTCTGATACCTTAAGGCAATTTTATTGCCAAAGTGAACCATATCCCTTATCAGGTTTGATAGTTCCATTTATGCGATTCCATCACCAGTCTATACTATAATTATTGTACATGAAACCGCTCGCAAAGAGTCGCTTAATGGAGCGGACAGATATGGTTATTAATCGGATCGAGATATTCTGGTTTCAATCCCACAGTAACAAGCCCATATCTAGATATCCAGAATTATGCATTTCTAAATGTCGCTGTATAGCGCGTAAAACTCAACAGACCTGAACCTGGTGTATCACTAACAAATGGACCTGAACATCCCTGTAACTCGCACACGCATTATAGTACCCCGTGTACGCGGTGACTTTCTTTCCCGCCCCCGCTTACTGGAAATATTGAATGGGTTCATAGATAAAAAACTTATCCTGGTCTCAGCTCCAGCAGGTTATGGGAAAACTTCGCTCTTAATAGACTTTGCCAGCAAACTTGATATCCCGGTTTGCTGGTACGCAATCGACCCGCTTGATCAGGATCCACTCCGGTTTATTTCATACCTGATTGCTTCCATCCATCAACGTTTTCCAACTTTTGGAAAAGCCGCTCTCGAGGCACTCAATAATTCCACCCAGGCAAAACCGGATTTGGATTATCTCGCAACGTCATTTGTGAATGACGCGTATGACCATATCAGCGAGCATTTCGCAATTGTATTGGATGATTATCACCTGGTTGACCAGAGTGAACAGGTAAATCACTTCATCAGCCGGTTGGTACAGGACCTGGATGAAAATTGTCATGTCATTTTTGCCTCCCGCACTTTGCTTTCGTTACCTGATTTACCATTGATGGTAGCCCGGTCCCAAGTGGGTGGCTTGAGTTTTGAAGAACTGGCATTCAATATCTCGGAAATTAAACACCTGTACCAGCAGGTATATCAGCAGGAGATTGATAATCAACAGGCTGAACAACTGGTTTCGCAAACCGAAGGCTGGATTACGGGTGTACTCTTAACCGCCCAGTCACCCGGCACAGATATTGACCTGGCTAGCCTTTCCCGCCGTACCGCTGGGATTGGACTGAATGAATATTTCCAGCAATTACTGTTGCAAAATCCGCAGCCTGTACAAGAGTTTTTATTACGCAGTTCATTGCTGGAAGAGTTTGATGCATCCCTGTGCCAGGAAATCATCGGCAAATCTCTCAATTTACGGAAGATTGATTGGACCGATTTAATGGCATTGGCATTACGGCATAACCTGTTTGTTTTGCCTGTCGGTGATGAGGGCAATTGGATGCGCTATCACCACCTGTTTAGAGATTTCCTGCAAGCCAGCATGATACGTGAGCGACCCCAGGAAGCAGAGAAAATCTGGCAGCAGCTTGCGCTAATCAATGAACAAAAAGGAGAATGGGAACAGGCATATGCCATTTATCGCAGGTTGAATCGGACGAACGAATTGGTAAATCTGATTGAAAGTGCCGGTCCAGCCTTGACAGTTGGCGGACGATTGACCACACTCGCAGAATGGCTGGATGACCTGCCCATGGAATTGATTTCCCGACACCCTGCCCTGGTCTCTCTTCAGGGTAATGTGGCTGTCATGCAGGGTGACTTGAAACAGGGTATCTTACTTTTCAACCAGGCAATTGCAGCCATGAAATTACCTGCAGACCGTGAGGCGATGGCTCGCACCCTTACCCGGCGCTCTGCTGCATATCGCATGCTTGGCGACCATGCTGCATCATTGGAAGATGGCGAGAAAATTATTGAGTTGGTGGATGGCGACCTGACCATGCGCAATCTGCAGGCAGATGCCATGCGGTCAATTGGCGTCAGCCTGTATCAGCAGGGGAAAGCCAATGAATCCTTATCCTGGTTATTAAACTCAATCGAAATATATAAAACAATTAAAGATAAAAAGAATGAGGCTGTCGTCAGTCTCGAGGTAGGGATCATCTATCAGACCGTTGGGAATTATTCCCAGGCTGCCAAATTGTATGAAGAAGCCCTTGCTTTTTGGCGCGAAACGAATAATTCGGTCTGGCAGGCGAATCTTCTCAATAACCTGGGAGTATTGCAGCACCTAATGGGGGAATATGAAGTAGCTGCCTCCACTCTTGATAAAGCCCTGCAATATGCCCGCATTAGTGGCTATCAGAGGTTGGAAGCGTTTGCCCTGGCTGGTATTGGAGATATTTATCGAGACCTGGACGCCATTGGGGAAGCGGTTGATGTGTATCAGCAGTCACTGGACATCGCCAGGCGGATTGAAGACCAGTATTTGATTGTGTATATTCAAATTGCACAGGCAGTTGCTGCCTCTCTCGGTAATCGATTGGAATCTGCCCTGGCGCAATTGGCTGATGCTGGCAAAGCAGCACAGGACCTGAAAGCACCTTTTGAAACTGCACTGTGCCAATATGAACGGGCGATTATTTACATCCGGCAAAAAAAATATGGCGAAGCCATCACTATTCTGGAAGAATGTTTGATCGTATTTCATGATGGTGGACACAAGGTACAAACAGATCGAACACGATTTTTACTCGTGGCTGCATTTACAAACCTTGGAAAAATGGAAGAAGCCCATAAGCATCTGGCTGCAATAAATGAAAATACCAATCTTTCTCCATTAATCTGGCTGGCAAGCCAATTTTCAGAGGTGTTGAATATTCTGCTTAAACACCGCATTGACCATAAAAATGCGAATAGCCTGCTGAACCTGGTTGTTGATTTCCAGGAAAGATTGCCGGTTTTACGCCGTCGTTTGCGGCAAAAAGGGACGAGCGTTCCGTTTGCACCTGCCAAATTTATCATTCGTGCCCTCGGGAGGATGCAGTTACGGGTGAATGGACATGTTATTGGAAATTCAACCTGGCAAACACAAACTGCACGGGACCTCTTCTTCCTGTTATTGACGCATCCTGAAGGTCTAACCAAGGAAGCCATTGGATTAAACTTTTGGCCGGATGCTTCAACCGAGGAAGTCCGTTTTCAATTCAAAAATACCATGTACCGCGTTCGGCGGGCAGTTGGTAAGGAAACTATCATTTTGCAGGATGATTATTATCGGTTCAATTACGAACTGGATTATGACTATGATGTTGAAAATTTCGAAAAAGAGATTGAAGCGGCTTCTGCAGCCAAAGTAAACTCGGAAAAAATTATCCGGTTAAAAAGTGCCATCCAGGTTTATAAAGGTGTTTACCTGCCGGAATTGGAAGATACCTGGGTAATTCCTGAGCGGGAACATCTCCAGCAGGTTTACCAGGATGCTGTCATTGAACTCGCAGAAATATATACGCAGGATGGACAGTTTCAAAATGCGCTGGATGAATGTGCCAGGATCCTTGCTGAAGATAACAGCCTGGAAGCAGCCCACAGGATAGCCATGCGGGCACACGCTGCCATGGGCAACAGCGCTTTGGTGGCAAGGCAATACGAACGTTGTGTACAATATTTGGCTGACGAAATCGGCGTTGCGCCATCGCCACTGACGCAATCCCTTTATCAATCGTTGATCAAATAATCTGGCAGCCAATCAAAGATAAATTACTGGTTGCAAATCAGGTAGATTCTCTTATAATCGACATATTGAATAAGTTGAATATTGATTCGAAATCGAATTAATATCAGGACATAGAATAATTGTAAATTGGTAATAATGAGACCGTTTTAATGCCTGTTATGAGACCGGTTTGAGGATAATGATACAAGATAGTATAAGAAAACCGGAGGAAACCATGAAGCATTTGTTTAGTAAACTCACTGTAGACCAGATCCGCCTGATCGTACTCCTTCTCGTAGTCGCCCTCTTCGTGATTGGTGCTGGTGCACCAGTTGCTATCGGTGGTATTGGCGGTAATGGCATCAACTCAGTAACTCTCGCTATCCCCGTTTGGTAATTTGAACCTTAACATCCGGTGATTCTGCTCGTTGCTGTTTTACTCGGGCTTTTGGCTGGATTTTTAAGGGCAATAATAGGCAAGCGCAGTTTTCAACCGGTCGGGCTGAAGCTCGAATGGCTGGTGGTATTCGCTCTCGTACCACAAGTACTTGTCTTCAATGTCCCTTTTATCAGCGCCTATGTTCCTGAGACATGGGCGCGAATTATTCTGGTAGCCAGCCAGGCGGTACTCTTGCTTTTCTGTTGGGTAAACCGCAAGCATCCAGGATTCTGTGTTGATGGGAATCGGACTGGGGTTGAACTTGATGGTGATCACATTAAATGGTGGTTTGATGCCCATCCGCCCGGAATTGTTGGAAAAGTTCCTTCCCGATGCGCCGGCAGGTACCTGGCAAATTGGTCAGCGATTAGGAATTACCAAGGATATTGTTCTCCCATTGGATCAAACCAGGTTATGGTGGTTTTCAGATTATTTCACCTTACCAAATTGGATCCCTTACCAGGTAGCGTACAGTATCGGAGATATCATTCTCTCCCTTGGAGTTATCCAATTCCTCTGGTCTTTAGGCGGCAAATCAACCAAACCAAAGGAACCCATTATTACGGAGGCAAATTATGAGTAGCTTTAGTGCTGTTTTTACAAATTCATATTCCAAGACAAATACAAATGAATATAGCCGGATAATTGCTGCTGCAGTAATTAATCAGCGCTTTTGCAGGATGTTATTGAATAATCCTGGGCAGGCTCTCACCAATGGTTATGGCGGAGAAACTTTTCACCTGAAAGCAGATGAGCATGAACGGGTGAGCGCCATTCACGCCAGCTCATTATCTGAATTTGCAGCCCAACTGGCACGTATCTAAGTATTCACTACATCACCGTGAACATTCCTCGGAGTGTTCATCCAGTATTATTGCCTGATTATCGAAGGCAAGCCAGGTAAACGTCATTACACTTTATGAAATATGAACACCGAAATGAGAACTATGTTAACAATTTCTGAAATGGTCGCATACTCCTACAGTCCGGTAACTGTCCCAGCCAAAATGGAAGACAGTTATGTCAATACGGTTATCGCGCTGGCAAGGCATGTTAATTCATTGGGTTCTTTAAGTAATACGCATATCTCGCGCACCTCGGTTCTGGCACGCTCTCTCGGTAAAAAACTCGGGGTTGCCGCAGCAGAATTGGAAACCCTTTCCATGGCAGGATTGCTGCATGATGTAGGCAAAGCGTTTATCCCTGAATTGATTTAACAAAACCCACCAGCCTCACTGAGGCTGAATGGGAAATTATGCGTCAGCATCCTTCTCTCGGGGTTAAAATCCTGCGACCGGTAAACAAATTTCAACCGGTACTACCAATCGTTCTTGCACACCATGAGCGATATGATGGAAAAGGATATCCAAATAAATTATCAGGTGAGGATATTCCGTTTGGAGCACGGTTATTAACTATTGTGGATGCATTTACCGCAATGACAGCAGGCAGGGTATATCAACAACAAATGACCCAGGAAGAAGCCACCGCAGAGCTGTATCGCTGCCGGGGCACCCATTTTGACGCTCGAGCAGTAGAAGCATTTCTTGAAGTGCTCAAAGAAAGTATTATTCCAGCCTGAAGTTAACCATTTGCTGTTCTCCTCTTAAAAACAAAAACCCCACATCGGGGTTTTTGTTTGTTGAGCATAATAATTTTCAGCACGCAAACTGGGCGTGCCCGTACATATTTTCCCGGATGGTTATAATCTGTCTTCGCAGCCTGTCATCTCTTTCCATCAGGTCCGCAACTTTATCGCAGGCGTACATTACCGTGGTGTGATCGCGGCCGCCAAGGGTTGCACCAATCTGTGGCAAAGAGGCTTTTACTTCTTCCCGTAGCAGGTACATTGCCACCTGGCGAGGCAAGGCGATGTCCCGTGAGCGGTCCCGTCCCATTAGCTGCGCAGTGGTTACTCCAAAAGCGGATGCCACGGCTTCAACCACCTGGTCAGGTCCCACCTGGCTGCGTTGGGGCAATAAATCAGCCAGCGCAGAATTTACCAGCGCCAGGGTGATAGAAGATCCGACTTTGAATTCAGCATATGCCAGACACGAGTGAGTGCGCCTTCCAGTTCGCGAATGTTGGATTGAATTTGGCGGGCAATTAATTCCAAAATCTCGGCAGGTACAATTTTATTGGCGCGTTCTGCTTTTGATCGTAAAATCGCAATTCGTGTTTCCAAATCTGGGGGCTGCAGGTCAATAGTCAATCCCCATTCAAACCGCGACCGCAGGCGTTCTTCCAGGGTAACCATTGCCTTGGGCGGACGATCAGACGAAATGATGATCTGCTTGTCCTGCCCGTGCAGGGTATTAAATGTATGGAAAAACTCTTCTTGTGTGGATTTTTTACCTGCAATGAATTGAATATCATCAATCAGTAAGACATCAACATTCCGATAGCGTTCACGGAATGCCGAGGTATTGTGTGTACGGATGGAATTAATCAGGTCATTGGTAAACTCTTCTGATGAAGCATACACAACTTCCAATCCCTGTTGCGAGCACACATTACCAATGGCATGCAATAAATGGGTTTTCCCCAAACCAACTCCGCCATACAGGAAAAGCGGGTTATATGCTTTTGAAGGATTCTCCGAAACCGCCATGCAGGCAGCATGAGCCAGGCGGTTACTGGCACCCACGACAAACGAATGAAATGTGTACCGGGAACATATACTCGGGTTGGTTCGTACATCTACTTCAGGTGTACCTATGCTGGGAGATTTAATAGAGTGAGACTGATATTCAGGTTCGCTGATCTCGTGATTTCGAGGGAGTATCTTCCTGATGCCACACAACAAAGAAACACTTTGGGTTTCACCCATCAACCCATTGAGTAATCGCACAACAGTACCGGTCAGGCGGCTATCCAGCCAGTCGCGGGCATATGCATTTTGAACACCAATCGTGAAAGCACGATTCATTATGGGTAAGAAACTCAGTGTTCCGCACCCAGGTATCAAATGCTGCCTTTGACATGTCCATTTGAAGCTGACCAAGCACAGCCTGCCAGGCTTGTTGAGCGTTCATAGGTCCCTCCTCCTTAGAGCAATTTCATACCCAAGTATAGTGCAATAGATGCACTTAGCACTGCCCCCTGTTGACGAATTAATCAGGAAGTTGCTGTTCCGAGCATATGTGGTTTTGTGAAAACGGGCATTTCAGCACGTTATTCGGGTAGCAAGATTTTAGCAGATTAGAGAGGTGGATACAAGCCGTTTACCCTACGCCCATCTAAAAAGAATCTGAATTTTAAGGATTCTTATCTTAACGATTCAATTCACAGAACTAATGTTCATAGTACAATTTTTCACATAAATACTGGCTACTTGTGGCTCACCAATCAGCGATACCCCCATATATGGGGTGTAAACCGTATAATTGAAAATTTGTCCGATATATGGCGGTTAATTTCTTAAATCCTCCAAAACCATTAGAAATACCAGTTGTAACTTTCCTGATGTCCATTTGTGAATCTGGCAGTTTCAGGCAGTCATCATCCTTGCTGCTCTTCTGGCAATCTCAACCGCGAAATTGGTTCCCCTATCCCACGGGTACACCTGGCTCATACTGGCGAAATACAAACCGCTGATCGGAGTTTGAATATCGGGAATGTTCTTGGAATGATTGACCAGCGGAATGGGTTGGGCATAATTTGTTTTGAACAACCAGCTTTCACGCACCCAATCAGGGTTAAAAGCCGGGTTTATTCGTTTTAGTGTGGGGATAAAGCGTTTCAGCAGCTCTTCCCTGGTAAGCCTGAAATACTCGTGTTCAACTGGAAGATAATCACCCATATAAATGAGATGATCTCCGCCATAATTCTCAGGTTTAATAAAATTGGTATGTTCCACCAGTGCCAGGAACGGGAATCCTGCCTTCTTGGGCAGATTAAACCAGTAATATCCTTTTTCTGATAAGGGATGTTTCAACGCAACCGTCATTACCACTGCACCAAGGCTTTTTAAGGAAAGCAAACCTTGCAAATATTCCCCGGGTAAATCTGGAGCCAGCCGGGTCAGCAAAGCCGGCGAGGATGTTACCAGCACTTTATCAAAATGGTGCGACTCCCCCTTGGATGAAATTTCAAGACCGCCGATTGAAGAGGGTTTTATTTGGTCAACCGCAGTTGAGAGTTGTATTTTTACCCCCATCGTCTGCAATTTTTCCGCAAAGGTATCACAAAATGCTTGAAATCCTCCCCGAAAAGTTGCCAGCCTGGAAGTGCGGCTGTGCAGCCTTGCCCACAACCACGCCATGGTCACCTGGCTGGCATATTCAGAACCAAATTTTCCAACAACCATGGGTTCCCACATTTCTTCATAGACTTTGTTTCCCGCCCATTTACGCATCCACTCAGCAATGGTGAACTTTTCCAGGGCTTGCCAGTTTTTGGTCATCCGCAGGAACAGTGCCACGAAACCAAATCGTATTTTATTGATCCCCCACCCTAAACCGGGATACAGTAAGGCAGCCAGAATGGAATCGAATGGGTAAAACTTGTCCTTATGATACATAACGGTTACTGGTCGGGGAATTACCAGCTGGTCGGTCAGTCCCAATTCCTCGATTAATCCCAGCATGTGATTATCACTGGTAAACCAGTGATGATAAAAACGTTCCAGCGACCAGTTCCAGTTTTCATCCTTAAAACCTGCAGCCAATCCGCCAACGTAGTCTGAGCCTTCAAAGATGGTTACTTTATGTCCCGGCGCTGCAAGTCATATGCTGCTGCCATTCCGCCAATTCCGGCTCCAACAATCGCAATATCCATTTTCACTCCGTGTTCAAACTGCTGTTAAAGGGTCTCTGCGGTAATTGCAGGTTCATCTGTAGATGCTTTGGAAACAGTCTTTCCCCAGCGCAGCGGTTGGTGCAGGTAATAATAGGCTCCCAGTAATGTAATGGGAAACCATAAAGCCGCATGCAATACAAGAGTGTATGCAACTGCAACTTCTTTTTGAATTCCATATGCCACCAGCACGGCAATACCCGGGGCATCAAATGTACCGATATACCCTGGGGCAGATGGAATGGTGGTCGCCAGGTTGACGATACCATTCATCAACATCAAGGCAAAGAAGCCCACATCAAAATTAAATGCCTGCATCACGAACCAGTATTTTCCAGTTTCAAGCAGCCAGATGATGGTAGTTGTGACCAGAACCATCAGCGCGTCTTTGGGTGACCGCAAGGATTGCAATCCATGCAGGAATTTGATTGCAATGCCCAGGCTCTTCTCACGCAATCGTATAGGAAATATTTTTTGAATAATTGCGGTAATTATTCGTTCCGCCCTGGTTGGGAACATGGCAGCCAGCAGGAAAACCAATAGCGCTGCCGCAAAAATAACCGCTCCCCAGATTGCCAGTTCACGAATATTGCCGATAAAACCCGAATCGCCGGTTAAATGGGTTAACGCGCCCAGGTTGAGAAAAACAAACCCGAGCATCACCACCCCATCGAAAATGCGTTCCACTATCACCGTCGCAAGTGAAGCGGAAACCGGAACCTGTTCCCTGTCTCGAAGAATAACCGCCCGCAGCACTTCACCTGCGCGTGCAACAAAAATATTATTCCCCATATAACCAATAGTCACTATGGGAAACATGGTCCGGGTGGGTATTTTTTTAATGGCCGCAGCAGATAATGCCAGCGCCAGGCTCTAACGTAAACTCCTATAAAATAGACCGCGATCCCTGGTATAAGCCAGAGGTATTTGGCGGTTTTGGCAGCCTGCCATGCGTCTGCCAGGCGCAATCCACGTAATGCCAGGTACAAAAATACGATGCTGATAATAATTCCCAGCCAGGTTTGCCAGCGTTTCATGCGGTCATTATACCTTATGCGTTATTTTGAAGTTGGGGCGGATGCTGCTTACTGTGGCAAAATCAAGAACGATAATCCCTATCACAGGCATAAAATACCAAACGGACCGTATTAAGGTGGGATACCATCTCAATACGGTCCGATTGTGTATTCAGGTTAAGAGATTAGTCCATTCCACTCATCACAGGGTAACAGCTTAGCCACTCATCTTTTACCTTGACTTGCAGCCCTTGATCGGTTTCTTCTACAGAATAACCTTTCAGGATCGAATGGTTTTCAGCCAGCAGGTTTCCGGCACGCTGCTCTGATAGATTAATGACTTTGCCAGGGTTGGGGTTCCGACTGAAGAGAAAGGTAATTACGGCAAGCCAGGTCTGCTCCCAGGTCATCTTTCACCTTTGTATCTGTCGCGGGAGACTTGTACAGGGAAATCATGGCAGGTACAGCATCTGAGGAGAGCACATTAAGGTATTGTCCATCGAATGTTTCACCATTCTGAACACGCTCCACATTGCGCTGAACAATCAACCTGTCAACGTTGGTAATGCCTAACGTAAAACCGAAACCCACAGCAATTATCACCAGCAGCAATGCAAATCGTCTACGCGTGGAAAGTATTTCGAGGACTGCACTCCCAACCAGCAAGGCAGCCATCCAGTAAATAAACAGGTGCGTGTATGTCCGTAATCGGGTGAAACCATAGGCTTCTTCATATAAATGCAGACGTTCAAATGCAGAAAACAGAATAACCAGTACCAATCCAAAAAGTACCAGGCTCAATCCGGAGAATAGTCTTTTTTGCCAGCGGGTTACATTTTTACTGACGGTGGCAATCGCCAGGTACATCATCAGACTCAGGATGGTAACCATAACCAGTTCATTAAATCCACGCCGGGCATATTCCGAGTAAGTAAAACCGGTTTCAGTGATATTTGCCTGCCCGCCAAATAAATAGCGTACCTGGATGGCAACAAAGGCAGCAAATAATACATTAACAAGAATCAGCACTACGCTGCCCTCAATCCAACCCAAAAATGGCGGGAAGATGGCTTTACCGGTTTGCATGGCTTTATCACTTTCAGTCCTTGTCAATGCGTGCAGCAAGGTACCGGTGAAAATGAATGTGAGCACAAGGATAAATATCAGGCGAAAAATATACTCGGGCAGCCTGCGAATATCGAGGAATGAGAACAAATTCTCCACCCGGTTGGAGAACACCATATCAGCAGATACCAGCAGCAAGGTAAGGACTGCCAGGATGGGGAGTGCAATCAGGATACCGCGTAAAACTGGTACATAGTCCCTTGAGTGAGCTTGATTTTGGAGTATGTGTCCCCTTCGTTTGAATCAGTTTTGGATAATGCCATGAAGGGTTTACTGAGCACCCCCGCAATTTGCCTGGCATACACCACGACAAAATCTCGAAAGTTATATTGCAGCCAATCGCCCCACAAGAAACTGGCAGCCGATAGCGAAAGTAAACCGATGGATAAGGCACCTGCAACGAATTGGGTCATCGGCTCATCCCGAACAAAAAGGACGAGGGATAAACAGACGCTGACCCCCAGCAGCAAACCACTGGCGAGTGGTATGCGTCGTTTGTGCAGAAGTGCCAGCACGAATAATGCTGCAGATGCAGCGATTACCCAAATGGGAAATGCCAGTCCGGGACGTTTATCCCAGAAAAAATAATCCACTGCCCAGGCAAGAATCAACCCGGTTACAACAATTGAGGTTATGCGTAATTTCATTATTTACTTGGCAATCAACGCCAGTATCCAGGAAAGGATAATAAGGATTGACATAAAAGCAAAAATCGCTTTCCGCCAATCTATCTGACGCCGGTCACGACGAACTCCTTTTTGGTTTTCAATTTGGGGCATGGTTACCTTCTTCTTCTCAAAAATGCCTGCTTTTCGGCAGACGAAAGCAATTGTATCCCTCAAAAACTATCAAAAACTCCCCTCCTGGTATCAGAAGGGGAGATAGAGTTGGGATTTTAACAATTACTCGACGCTGTCACTCTTGGGAGGTTTTGGTCTTTGTTTCAACAGCAGGTGTACTTTCAGACGATTTGTCGCTTGATTTTTCTGTGCTGCCTTCACTGGTTTTTACAGGGTTTCTGTCCTCATGGTTATTTGTCCATTTTTGCCCGGACGGAGAACGGTTGTCTGTGGCATAAAATCCTTTACCTTTAAATACAATTCCAACCGGCATGTATACTTTCCGCAGGGATTTATGGTTACATTCTGGACAACGCGTTAGCTTTTCGTCGGTAAATTTTTGGGTCTGGTCAAACTGCACTCCGCAGTTTTCACATCTATACGTATAAACTGGCATATTACAAACTTCCTTCTTTCATCTTCATGCAAAAGAGAATTATAGTCCTGATATGACCAGTTAGCAAGGAGTGGCATTTTCGCTGATCTTCATCTTGTATACAAATGGACGCTTTTCCAGTAAGATTATCACATGGGAAGGCACTCTCGGATACGCATCTTCCGGTTGGTTGCTCTTATTGCCCTGCTGGTTTACACCCTTGGTAATTGGACTTCGATTGTCCGCAGCCAGGACGAAACCGGTGAGACTCCACCAGCAGAAATACTGGATACCGGTACACTGACCGAAACCTTAACGGTTACAGAAACCCCAACCAATACATCTGAAAGTGCAACCGAAACACCCACCCCTTCCGAAACCGTCTTATCTATTCCAGCAACAACCACATCCACTGCGAGTGCCACCCCTTATATCATTGATGATCCACGATTGGATTATCCTCATGTTGACAGCCAGATTGTAATTAAATACAAGGCAGGTTCTGATTCACCCATTTCACCAGCAGCCCGCCGAAGTGTGGAAGAATCCAGCACAATTGATGCGCTGAATGTATCCATAATTGACGTTTCACCAAAATTAATGCCCGAACTACTTGCCCAGCTCGCATCAGACCCGGCAGTGGAATGGGTGGAACCAAACTATATCGTTCACATCCTGGAAACCATCCCGAATGACCCGTCCTTTCCCTCCCAATGGGGGTTGGCGCGCATTAAAGCCCCTGCAGCCTGGGATTATTCCACTGGCTCTTCTTCAATCACCATTGCCATCATTGATACCGGCGTGGATTATTCCCACCCGGACCTGGATGACAAAATTATTGGTGGGTGGGATTTTGTTAATGGAGATGCCATCGCAGAGGATGAAAACGGTCACGGCACCGCTGTCGCAGGGGTGGCTGCTGCTGAAAGCAATAATGGGACTGGAGTTTCCGGAGTTTCGTGGGGAGCCCGCATCCTTCCGGTCAAAGTACTGGATTTTAGTGGAAATGGTACATATGAAGACCTGGCAGACGGAATCATATACGCCACGGATGCCGGTGCAGCCGTGATTAACCTCAGCCTGGGTGCATCCGCACCTTCCCAATTATTATTGGACGCAATCACCTATGCTGCCAATGCAGGTGTTTTAATTGTGGCAGCATCAGGTAACAGCGGCTCAGCCGGTGTTTTGTATCCGGCAAGGTACAGCCAGGTAATCGCTGTGGCTGGCACAGACATTACGAACAACGTTTCTTCTTTTTCAAATTACGGTTCACAAATTGATATTGCAGCACCTGGAGAAAGTATATATTCCACCCAGTTTGGTAGTGCATACAGCACACGCACAGGCACTTCCATGGCGGCTCCGTTTGTTTCAGGTGCAGCCGCCATTTTATTGGGATTGCCAGGCAACAATGCTCCCAGCCTGGTGAGGCAGCAAATGCTGGGAACTGCCCTGGATATTGGTCCTGCTGGGTTTGACCCTTATACGGGTCATGGTTTGCTGCAACTGGATTATGCCATCCGGGTTGCGCTTAACCTGGTTACGTATCCCCCCACAGCGGTTACCCCGGATATTTTTGACCCTACTGCAACTACTAATTTCCTTCCCCCGCTGGCACCAACCCTGACCGGGCTGCCAACCAGCCTGCCCATTCCCTCCCAGGCAGGTACAGTATTTGCCCTTTTGGTCTCGCCTACCGCAACCATGACTCCCACTTTCACCTTAACTCCGCTTGGCTCTGGTGGATTGATCCCAACCTCAACTCTTTCGCCTGAAGCAGCCCGAATGCAAAACATTCAGCAGTTCTGGAATATCTGCCTGCCAATTGTTGCCATACTATTAATAATTGCCGGGTTTGGAATGTTTTGGTATGTGCGAAGACTGCGTCGTAAAGAAGGTTGATCCCGGGCATTCGTCAGGGCAGGAATCGCATTTCCCATAAATGGACCGGCATATCTTCAGGAACCAGGGTATCAAGCAATTCAAATTGCAGCACTTGAAACTCCATGCTTTTTCCGAAATCCACAATTACATCTTTATATCCATCCACTACGTCTGCTTCCTGTGTATACTCATGTGCAATTCCGTCTGCGTTTCTTTGAATCCCGACAGTAATCTTTACCGGTTCAGCACCCACAGAAAAGACCACTCCGCTTGCGCGAACGGGTTGACTGAATAAAATATCTACCTTTAGCGGATTATTCCCTTTCGTTTTGACAAGGGTTTTCGTATCCCCATCCATTATTTTCTCGATCGGACCCATATCCAGGGGAGAATGGATGGCGGTTATTTGTTGACCCATCCAGACCAGGCTGGTTTCAACGGGTTCAGTTGATTGGACCCGCAATCTCGCAAACACTTCATCGACATTATCAGCATATTCCAGGTGTACAAAGGTAAAACCACGGCTGCCATCTGGATATGGAATTTCCATTTCTTCATTAATAATGCTGAATAATCCGGAATCCTGAACTCTTTGCAGCTCATCGGGTAATAATACAAAAACCTTCTTGCTGATCTCGGGGTCCT
Organism: uncultured Chloroflexia bacterium; assembly: GCA_963793615.1. Classification (GTDB taxonomy): domain Bacteria; phylum Chloroflexota; class Anaerolineae; order Anaerolineales; family Anaerolineaceae; genus UBA4782. The sequence goes on along the minus strand of CAWCAN010000013.1, from coordinate 94,579 downwards.
GTTTACGCATGGCTTCATCCACAGTGCCCATCTTCACCTGGTCATTATGAATGAAAAATTCGCGCACCCTTTCCGATTGAAAAGTCCAGTTGGGAGATATATAGACTGTCACCTCAGGGTGTGATTGCTGGTATGTATCGGCAGCAGTAAACACCTGCATCGCCCCATACTGCATGCCGGAAATTCCATAATTCTTGTACCAGGTGGAACCATGATTAATTGCATCCATCAGCATGACAAGCGAGCCTGCAGAAAAGGCTATTACCAGAAAGAAAGACAACAAACCCGTTTTTATCCGGGCACGATTTAATACCCAGCCAGTCACATAATGCATGGCAATTAAACTCAGGAAAACAACAGGTACAACAATAACCAACACCCGGTGGACGGTCAACTTTACCAAGGCTGTACCCGCAGGTGCTGCTAATAGTGCCAGTAAAAGAAATCGAAATTCAGGCTTGCGAATAAAACGGATGGCAATGCCGATACCCGCCAATAAAAATGGCAGCACCCACCAGGTTAAGTGGGCATACCCCAGCATGAGGAATCTGGGATTGTCCACCTGGTTGGGTAAGAACCAGTAGAGTGGATTTAATGCCTGGAAATATATTTGGAAATATTGCAGAATTTTTTGTCCGATGGATACGTCAGAAACCAGGTAAGAGTTATACATCAGTAATCGGTCTGTGTATTCTGCCGGATGAAAGCTAAAGAACCGAATCAACGGCAAGAGCATCAGGACAAAAACACCTGCTGCTTTTATATTAGTTTTTCTCTGCAGCCAGTGATATTTCCAGTCAGTAATTAAAAGAAGTAATCCGATAACCACCATGACAATCTGCCCCGGGGTATACGAATAAAACGAAAGCGAACCGCAAATTATGGCGGGAATGATGGCTTTCGGGGTCGAAGTGCGGTAACGCAAGTAGTAATAGGCAAATCCTGCAAAAAAAGTTACCTGCAGGGAATATTCATAGGCAGCCCGCGACAATAAAAACCAGATGGGCAGTATGGATAACAGGTAGGGTGCCAGCCACCAGATTCTTATCTTAAAATATGTCTCGAAGCGCAAAACCAATCCAAAATGCGGTCAGCACCGAAATGATAGCAAAAGTTGCCCGGGTGGTAACCACCGAAATTCCAAAGAGTAAGGCGGTTGGCAGCTGCATATACACGGAGGTACTGAGGCAATACTGACCACCATTTTTAAAAAATGTTGGCAGCAGTTCGCCATCTCCAGACTTGAAATTCTCCCGCACCAGGTAATTTGCCAGGACAGGATTGACCGCTTCATCGCATGAAAAGTAAATGGGGAATTTATCCAATCCCCACAAGTGGATTACCAGGTAAAGGATAATACCCACCAGAAAAAGAATGTTGGGTTGCAGGGTGATTGGTTTGCCAACCTGTTGTATTAACCTTTTCCATTTTTTCTGGAAGCGACCCGCTGGGAATTCACCAGCAGAATCTTTGGAATCCGCCAATGCATCATCCGAAGTTACCGCAGCAGCCTGATCGGAGCGTATTACTCGCAGTTCACCTGTTCCTGGAAGGGATTCAATTACAATTTCAACCCGTTCCCCGGCAGCAATATCTACGTCAAGGGTTACGTGGTTGGTTTCAGTTTGCCCGGGTGTTTCCCCTGTTTTTGCCATGCATACGATTGTAGCATGAAGATAAAATGGCAGGATACCTTCCAGCCTTCAGGAACCAGTGCAATCCAGAGCCAGTTTGCCTGCTGATAGCATTTTTCAAAACATATTTCCACATCAAACATGAGAGAACTTAAAATTCTCTCCGGCTTTCTTAATAATTTGACAGTTCAATCACCCCTCATGCTATAATGTTTTTCAGACATTAATCCGTATATCTGGCGTATGCTATCCTGAATACCGCCACAGATGCCCGTCTCCAGTCTCAGGAGGCGGTGGGCTTTTCACAACAGGGGTTGTCCATTAACGTTAGCAGATAAAGCCATGTCATTTGTCCACCTTCATGTTCACTCCGAATACTCATTGCTGGATGGTTTTAGCAATCTTAATAAGCTTACCCAAAAAGCAGCCGAATTGGGTATGCCTGCCATTGCCCTGACCGACCATGGCACGATGTTTGGCATGGCAGAATTTTACAATGCAGCCGTGGCAGCAAAAATCAAACCCATTATTGAACTCGAGACATACCTTGCCCCTCGGCGCATGACAGATAAAGAAGCCAGGATTGACAAGCAGCACAGCCACCTTGTTCTGCTGGCAGAAAACCCAACCGGCTATCAAAATCTGCTTCAGATAGCCAGCGCTTCACAGCTGGAGGGATTTTATTATTCTCCCCGAATTGATCATGAATACCTGGCTGACCATGCCGAAGGATTAATTGGAGCTTCAGCCTGTATGTCCGGTGAAATCCCGCGCGCAATTCGGGAAGCAGGTGAAACAGAAGCGCAGCGGTTAATGGAATGGTACCTGCAAGTTTTTGGAAAGGATAATTTTTTCCTCGAACTCCAAAGTCACAATATTCCTGAACTGCCGGCTCTCAACCAAAGCCTGATAGAACTTGCCAAAAAGAATAATGCCCGTTTGATTGCAACGAATGATGTACATTACATCCACCCGGATGATGCCCGCCTTCAGGATGTGATGCTTGCCATCCAGACCGGATCCATCCTCTCGGAACAACGGCGTATGCGCATGACAGATGAGACTTATTATCTTCGCAACGCTGATGAAATGCGTGAATTGTTCGGTCATATCCCCGGTGCCATAGAAAATACGCTAGAAATCGCAGAGCGCTGCAATGTAAAACTGGAATTTGATGGCTATCATTTGCCCAATTTTGAAGTACCAGAAAATCACACCGCAGAGACTTATTTACGGGAATTGTGTGATATCGGTTGCCAAATGCGGTACGGCGACCGAAGTAATGACCCCGCTGTACAGGATCGCATGAAGTACGAGTTGGGCGTAATTAAAAATATGGGTTTTGAGGCTTACTTCCTCATCGTTTGGGACCTTTGCCGCTATTCCCGCGAAAAAAGTATCTGGTACGAAGCACGCGGCTCTGCTGCTGGCTCATTGGTTGCTTATGTTTTACAAATCACCATGGTGGAACCGTTACAACACGGGTTGTTGTTCGAACGATTTCTCAACCCGAGCCGTATTTCCATGCCGGATGTTGACCTGGATTTCCAGGATGACCGCCGGGCAGAAATGCTGGAATATTGCTGCAACCGGTACGGAACAGACAAGGTCGCACAAATCATCACCTTTGGCACTCTGGGTGCCCGGGCAGCAATCCGGGATGTGGGCAGGGTGATGGATATTGACCGTGGCGAGATTGACCGGATAGCCAAATTGATCCCAAACACTCCCGGAAAATCTGTCACCATTCACGAGGCTCTGCAAACAATACCAGAGTTCAAATCGATTTACGATGAGCAGGATTACATTCGGGAGCTTGTTGAAACTGCCAGCAAAATCGAAGGTGTTGTACGAAATGCCGGAACCCATGCGGCGGGTGTTGTAATTTCGGATAAACCCCTGGTGGAATATCTGCCGCTCCATCGACCTACCAGCGGCTCGGAAGAGTCTCCTATCAAAACGGTTACCCAATTTGAAATGTCAGTACTCGAATCATTGGGTATGCTGAAAGTTGATTTTCTTGGGCTGGCATATCTGACCATCATGCAGCGGGCATGTGCCATGATTGAGAAACGGCATGGTGTCAAATACACCCTCGAAAATATTCCACTGGATGATCCACTCGTATTTGAAATGCTTGGGAAAGGTCAAACAGCCGGTGTATTTCAATTGGAAGGCACAGGCATGACCCGCTTCCTGGTTCAGATGAAGCCGCAAAACCTGTCCAACGTAATTGCCATGGTTGCCTTGTTCCGGCCTGGACCAATGGAATTTATTCCACAATATATTAACCGGCTGCATGGAGAACCAGTGGAATATCGGCATCCCATATTGGAACCCATTTTCAAAGAAACCTATGGGATTGGTATCTATCAAGAGCAGATTATGCAGGCAGCGGTGGATATTGCCGGTTATACCCTGGCAGAATCAGACGACCTTCGAAAAGCAATCTCCAAGAAACAAGCCGACAAGATTCAAAAACATAAGAAAAAGTTTATCAAAGGTGCAGTGCAAAAAGGGCTGGAAGAAAAAACCGCAGAGTTAATCTTCCAGGATTGGGAAGAGTTCGCCCGATACGGTTTAATAAATCTCATGCAGCAGATTACGGAATTCTGGCTGTAGAAACTGCCTACCTGAAGACCCATTACCCGGTCGAATATATTACCGCCCTGCTCACTGTCTCCATGAATGACATTGCCAAGGTTGCCCTGTATGTTGCAGAAGCGCGAAATATGGGAATCGAGGTACTTCCTCCGGATATACGCTCCAGCGAGTGGAATTTCAGTATTGATGACAATCCTGACGGAACTTCTGCCATTCGCTTTGGACTGGGTGCAATTAAAAATGTGGGGATTTCTCCAGTAGACCTCATCATGCAAGCCCGCAAGGAAGGACCATTTAAAGATTTGAATGACCTTGCTGACCGGGTGGACATGCGCCAGGTTGGAAGACGGTCATTGGAATGCCTGATTAAAGTGGGTGCGCTGGATGGGTTTGGCAACCGCTGCGCTCTTCTGGAAGGTTTGGATAACATAATTGCGGTATCCACCTCCAATATACGGGCGCGCAACAGCGGTCAATTAAGCATGTTTGATGGTTTCAGTTCGTACACGGGCACCATTAAACTGCCCGCCTGCCAGGAACTGGACCGAAAGACACAACTGGGTTGGGAACGTGAATTAATTGGCATGTACATATCATCCCACCCATTAACCGCCTATCAGGGTGAGTTGAGTAAGAAGATCACCCACTTCTCCAGCCAGTTGAACGAAGTGGAGGAAGGCGAAAAGATAACGGTTGCCGGAATGGTAACCCAATTTCGCCCCTACCAGACGAAAAATGGCAATATGATGGCATTTGTCACCATCGAGGATTTCCAGGGTACGATTGAATTGGTCTTGTTCCCAAAAATCTGGAGCAAATACAGTCAATTCATTTTGCCAGACCAGGTGTTATTGGTCGAAGGAAAATTGGGACGGAGAAATAACGACCCGTCTATTACCGCAGATAAAATTTCTCCCATCCAATTGGACAATATGCAGCAAGATGACCAGGAGACTTCATCTGGAAATGCATTCAGCAGCCAGGCAGCATTTTTGGATGAATATATTGGATTGGGTACCTTTGATACTCCTGAAGAGCAGCAGCCAGAGTCTGCGCAAGACGATATGCCTCCAGCGCCAAACTGGGATGACTGGTCCGATATTGATACGAATCCACCAACCGCTAAAACGCAGGAAAGCAAGAAGCAACCCCAGGTCGATAAGGTGCAAGAACCAACACAGGAATTCCACACGGACACAACAGCAGGATTGCAGTCTGCTCAATCCGTTACAACAACAATATTTGAACCAGAAGAATCCACTCCGAGCCTGGTTACCGACCTGCCCACCATTAAACTCTGAAAGCCTGGCGGCACTCAACCGGGTGCACAATACATTTTCCTACCTTATTCCTCCTCTCACCGCAGCGAATGGACAAATTACATCCCAGGTAGTTGTGGTATCACTGCTATCTTCAGGCGATCGCAACCGTGACCAGCGCCGCATGGAACATATCATTGGGATCCTTCGTTCCTCACCGGGAAATGACCGTTTTGTCTTCCAGGTTAAGGAAGGTAAAAACGATTATCAAATTGATTTCCCCAACCAGACTATTGGTGTATGTGATGATTTGATTGGCAAGCTTCGTACCCTGGCTGGCAAAGACAACGTGTGGATTAACCAGGTTGACGCCGCCTAATTATTTATTCCTTTCCCAAATTTCCAATAAAATATTCCCAGCGGCATGTTCAGGAATTTTAAAAATGCCCATCCTGAATGATTAAAAGGACACAAATGATTGTTGCAGTTACAGGTGCGTCCGGTTTGGTTGGCGCGAACATTGTCCGAAGTCTGCTGGATGCTGGTATTTCAGTTCGCACCCTTGTTCATCATAATCAACAGGCGATAGCGGGTTTGAATGTGGAAACGGTGCAGGCTGATATCGAAAACCTGCAAAGTTTAATACATGCTTTTCGGGGTGTGGATGCAGTGGTACATGCAGCCGGGCATGTTTCCCTGCGCAGAGGTGACTGGGATAAAGTGTACCGGCTAAATGTGTTAGCCACCCGCTATGTGGCTCAAGCATGCCTTGCGGCCAGTGTGCCCCGCTTGATTCACATTTCATCCGTGCATGCACATCAGCAATATCCATTGGAAATTCCCCTGGATGAAAACCGCCCCCTGGCGTTGGATCACCAGTTTTCTCCCTATGACCGCTCAAAGGCTATGGCGGAATTGGAAATAACCCTGGCTGCACAATCAGGACTTAATACAACCATTCTAAAACCTACCGCTGTGATTGGACCCCATGATTACCGTCCCACTGCGCTGGGTAAAGCCATCTGGATGTTGGGACGCGGTAAATGGCCGGTGGTGATTGAAGGCGGATTTGATTGGGTGGATGGTCGGGATGTTGGCAAGGCGGTTTGTCTCGCTCTCAACCATGCTCCCCCTAACGCTCAATACCTTATTACAGGTACCTGGACCAGTGTGCTCGACCTGGCAGACCGGATATCCCAGATTACCCATGGCTTTTGTCCCAAAATCGCTTTCCCTTTCTGGTTGGCACGCATTGCCACTCCCGCAGCCGACCTGGCAGCTGACATATTTCATTTTGAACCGGTTTTCACCAGTGTGTCTTTGGATGCACTGCGCAGTAATCATCATATTGTCCGGCTGAAAGCGGAAAAAGAATTGGGATACTTTCCACGTTCATTGGATGATACTCTCCTGGATACCCTGGAATGGTTTAGGCAGCACACTTCATATTAACATATCCAATTAATACCTGAAAAACAGTCCTGTTTTATAATGTCGGGATGAATAAGACAGCGAAAGTGCTCCTTGCATTTATATTTAATCGCGGCGATGGTAGTTGGTTACTTCCTCATCCGTCAACCGGCTGGTATGAGCCGCAATGTCAGGGTTGTCCAATGGATACGCAATCCAACTGCTCATCCTGAATGGTCGGTTCCCGCAAAAACGCAATGCAATGCAGCACCTTTCCTAATGCCAACCAGCGGATATGTCGGCTTCCTGTGGGATGATTCATTTCGGATTGGACACCGGCACCAGGGGATCGATGTATTCGGTGGCGAACAACCTGGATTAACCCCTGTGTACAGTGCGTACCCAGGTTATCTGACCCGCCTGCCTGAATGGAAGTCCAGTCTCATCATCCGCATCCCCAAGGACCCCCTGCAGCCAGGCCGCCAGATTTGGACGTATTACACCCACCTCGCAGATGCTGAAGGGCATTCGTACATTTCTAGTGATTTCCCGCCTGGAACTGCCGAAGAATGGATACCAGCCGGAACCTTGCTTGGTTACCAGGGCAACTATTCTGGTGACCCTGACCAACCTGTTGGAGTGCATCTGCATTTTTCGATCGTTTTGGATGATGAAGATGGTCGATTCCGAAATGAACTGGAAATCACCAATACACTTGATCCTTCACCATACCTTGGATTAACCCTAAATGCAAAGAACCATCCCGCCGAAATTGTGACCTGTATACCTGACAGATAAGAAAATTGCACCTTGTGTACGAAGTCTGTATAATTTCCATTGGGGACAACAAATCTGTCTGTGATTGGATGGTATGGTATCTTTTCGCGACCTTGTGGTAGGACTGGCACGCCTGGAAATACCCCGAGAAAAACCGGTATTGGTGCATGCATCCCTCTCCGCATTTGGTAATGTGAGCGGGGGAGCGCAGTCTGTGGTTGGGGCTCTGCTTGCCAACCATGCAGCCATCCTTATGCCGGCATTTACCTATGCCACCATGATCATTCCCGAACAAGGTCCAGCTAACAATGGATTGAAATATGGCAGCGGGCGGGATGTAAACAGGATGTCGGTGCCATACCGACCGGATATGCGTGTCGATCGGCTAATCGGTACCATTGCAGAGACATTCCGAACACTTGGCAGCACCTCCCGCTCATCCCATCCGATTTTGTCATTTTCTGGAATTAATGCAGCCAAATACCTGTCAACCCAAAGTTTACAGGAACCACTGGCTCCCATCCGTCATTTGCAGGAAAACCAGGGATGGGTAGTGCTTCTGGGTGTTGATAATACGGTCAATACCAGCATCCATTGGGCTGAACGGCTGGCAGGACGCAAACAATTTATCCGTTGGAGCATGATTCCAGGGCGAATTATTGAATGCACCAATTTTCCTGGCTGCTCGGATGGTTTTGAGAAATCGGCTTCCCTCTTGGAACCAATTACCAGAACTGTAACTATCGGCAATGCAACGGTCCAGGCAATGCCCCTGTCGGAGATGATACCCCTTCTGGTGGTACGCTTGAAAAGGGATCCATTTTCTCTGCTTTGTGATCGGCTGGATTGTGAAAGATGCAACGCAGTCCGAAGCACGTACCGGCATCGTCAATAATTCAGACATTCAAGGGGTGTCCCTTGAATGTGATTCTCTATAGGTGAATTAATCAATCTGCATTAGAATCTGATTTACATAGGATGACAATGGACTCTTCCCGGGCTTCTCTTGAACTGCTCATAAAAATCAGCCGCGAATTGGCAACTTCGCTCGATTTGCGAACCACCTTGTCACGCGTACTGTTTCTTTCCACCTCTGCAGTAAATGCAGAACGTGGCAGCCTGATTGTTCTGGATAAAGACCAGAAACCCATCGATGCTGCCATTGTAATAAATAATCAGTTGATTACCAATACTGCAGTTCAGATGCAGCCCACATTACAGCATGGTCTTGCCGGTTGGGTGTTGAAAAACCGCCAGTCTGCCCTGGTATCGGATACCAGCAAAGATGAACGCTGGCTAATGCGTGAAGATGACCAAAAGGATAAGACGGGGAAAAAGTCCGTCATCTGTGTTCCCCTTTTGGCTGCGGACCATGTATCCGGTGTTTTGACCATTGTTCACAAAGAGCCTGGCTTTTTTAATGAAGATCATCTCGCTTTACTTCAGTCCATTGCAGACCAGGCTGGCATTGCCCTCAATAATGCCTGGTTCTATGATTCTTTACAAGTCGCTCATTCGCGATACCAGGAACTATTCCAGGACAGCATTGACACAATCCTGATAACGGATATTAATGGATTGGTGCTTGAAGCCAATCGACAGGCTATTCGAACAACCGGAAACAGTCGCGAAGAATTGGTAAATAAATCGATATTTGAATTACACCAGGCAGTTCAAGAATCAGCCTTTGAAGCCAGTGAATACGCTCGAAATCTTGAAAAGCTGCGTCAGAACGAAACCTTGAGTTTTGAAGCGCGATTAATCAATGCCAGCGGGGAAGGCATCCCGGTACAGGTATATGTGCGGCAAATTAATGTTGGGAATGAGACGTATCTGCAATGGATTGCCCGTGATATTTCTGAGCGCAAGCAGCTTGACCGTCTGCGTGAAGATATGACTTCTATGATTTATCACGACCTGCGCTCGCCGCTTGCCAACATCATTTCCAGCCTGGACATGCTGAAAGCCTTGCATCTGGGCGAGAGCAATCCATCCATTACCTCGGTAGTTAACATTGCCTCCCGTTCGACTGACCGTATGCAGCGCTTGATTTCCTCATTACTGGATATTAATCGGCTGGAAGCAGGTCAGCCTATCACGAATCGAAAAAATATTTCCGTTTCAGAAATTGTGCTGGATGCAGTTCAGGCTGTTCAACCCAATCTCGAAAGTAAAGAACAGCTCCTCAGTATAAATCTTACTCCAGCCCTTCCGGAACTTCATGTTGACCCGGATATGATTAAGCGCGTTTTAATCAATTTGCTCGAAAATTCCAGTAAATTTTCTCCAAACCAGGGGAAAATAACGGTCAGTGCATACCGAACGGATGGGAATATGAAATTTTCAGTTCAGGACACTGGACCTGGAATCCCGGCAGAATCTCTTCAGAGTGTATTTGAGAAATTCATGCGCCTTACACAAGAAAAAGTTGCTCGGGGATTGGGAATTGGACTGGCTTTTTGCCGACTGGCAATTGAGGCTCATGGTGGAAAAATTTGGGTTGAAAGCACAGTTGGTGAAGGCAGTACTTTTCAGTTTACCCTGCCATTGGAAAATACTAAGCAGGTATCTTCAAAGAAATTACGATGAGACAATAAAATGGAAGAAATAGCACATAATGTAATTATTGAAACCGGGTTTCCAGGAGTGACTCTGGCAGCCATTAATTGGAGCAATGGTGTAATCCTTATCGATGCACCCATGCGATTGGAAGATATCCGCACCTGGCGTTCGGCGATTTTAAACCTGGGTGGCAGTACTGATCGTATGCTCATCAATTTGGATGCACACTATGACCGCACCGTGGGAGCCCGATCGATGGATTGCACCATCATCGGACATGAAAAGATGGCTGGAGTGTTCCGCAATCGACCCATCTCTTTTAAATCGCAGTCGACCGAAATTGGTGCAGTGGCTGAACAGTATGACACCATCGGCAGTATCCGCTGGGCTCCACCAGATATCACCTTCTCCAACGAGATGTACCTGCACAGCGCCAAGTCAACTGTGGTTCTGGAATACCGACCTGGGCATGCCTCCGGGTGCATTTGGGTACATCTGCCGGAGGACAAGGTTGTTTTTATTGGAGATGCTGTCACAGTCAATCAACCACCATTTTTAGCCTATGCCCATATTCCCACCTGGATAGAAACACTTCAACAACTGTTAACCCCTGTTTACCGCGACCATATTATTGTGAGTGGTAGAGGAGGAATCATCCGCAGCGAGAATGTTAAAAAGCAAATTGAATGGCTGCACAAAATTGAACAAAAACTGGGTGACCTTGCCAATGGACAGGGAGTGGCAGAAGATACAGAGAGGATGATTCCTTTGCTTTTGAAGGAATACAACCAGAATATCCCTGAATTGCCCATGTACAAGCGGCGATTGAAATACGGGTTAAGTCAGTACTTTAACCGCAATTACAGCTTGCCGAACGGATAACACGCACAAATATCTTAATAACAACTGAAACAGAATATGGGGTTTCTAATGCAAAAAACCGATTGTGTACCGGTCATTGAAATAACCCGGGGCAATATCCCCGAGTCCATACATTATGGAGCTGTGGCGGTCGTTTCTGCTGATGGAAAATTGCTGGCAAGTGTTGGAAACCCGGATACCGTCACCTATTTACGTTCATCAGCCAAACCGCTGCAGGTATTACCATTCCTCGCAGCAGGTGGAGCGCAGCATTTCCACTTAAGTAAGGAAGAAATCGCCCTGATGTGCGGTTCCCACTCCGGAACAGATGCGCACGTCCAGATGGCTGCCAGTATCCTTTCAAAAATTGGCGCAAGTGAATCTGACCTGCACTGTGGCACGCACCCGCCAATGGATGAATCCACATATCGGCAAATGATTTTGCACAACCAGGAACCCACTCCCCTGCGCCATAATTGTTCAGGCAAGCACTCCGGCTTTTTAGCATTCGCCGCATTATTGGGTGTGCCGCTGGATGACTATCTCAACCCCGCACATCCGGTTCAACAACGAATATTGGAAAATTTCGCCGCTTTTTGCGGCCTGTCACCAACCCAGGTGGAATTGGGGATCGACGGTTGTTCCGCACCGGTATTCGCCGTTCCGCTTCGCAATGCAGCCCTCGCAATTGCCCGTGTCAGCGATTTGAGATTCGCACCTGCCGGGTATGCAGTCTGCCTGCCAGTCAGTTGTTGACGCGATGCAGGCTCACCCCGACATGGTTGCAGGACCAGGCAGGTTTGACACCCGCTTAATCCAGGCGGGGAAAAATCGGTGGATTGCGAAAATTGGTGCCGAAGGGTATCAAATTGTCGGAGTATTACCAGGTGTTTTATCCCCAGAAAGCCCGGGGATTGGGATTGCCATCAAAACCTCGGATGGGGATTTGAACCGGCGGGTTATGCCAACTGTGGAAAAGATGAAAAATGAGGGAACACCTCCGGGAAACCCAGGTGGCAGAAGTGGTGCGCTGGTAACAATTGAAGTGCTGCGGCAGTTGGGAATTTTAACTCCTGAAATACAAGCCGCCTTGCAGGATTTTGATCGTCGACCCGTTCTAAATTGGCGTAAACTGGTGGTTGGCGAGATTCGACCCTGTTTTACCCTGGATCGCTGACGAGGAATGGAACATCCGGATAATCTTCAAGCCCTGGCAAGCACGGTATATGAACGGTTGGTTGCGGCGTATGGGTTGCCTGAGTGGCGAACTCCATTAGCAGCAATGGACGAATTGATTTCAACCATTCTTTCCCAGAATACAAATGATCGCAATCGGGATGTCGCTTTTAACAGGTTGGTGAACGCTTTGCCGTCCTGGGAACAGGTACGGGATGCACCCCTGGCGGAGGTGATTGCAGCCATCCGCCCGGCTGGTCTGGCAAACCAGAAAGGCGCTCGCATTCAGCTAGTATTAAAACAAATAACAGAAGAACGCGGCAACCTGAACCTGGATTTTCTGAAACTTCTTTCTACCGAAGAAGCGCATGCCTGGCTTATGAAGTTCAAGGGTGTTGGACCAAAGACTGCTGCCATTGTGCTCCAATTTGCATTGGATAAACCCGCTTTTCCGGTGGATACCCATATTCACCGCGTCAGTGGAAGGATAGGTCTCCGACCAGAGAAGATGAATGCTGAACAGGCACACAGTCCACCTGGCTGGATTGTTTATGCCTGAGCAATATGGTCCGGCGCATCTCAATCTCATCCGCTTGGGGAGAGAAATCTGTCATCCCCGCAAACCAGAATGTGACCGCTGCCCGGTGAATGATATTTGCAAATATGCGCTTGAAAATAGGTAACGCCTATTTGTGATTTCAAGCAAAGCGTTGATTTTCCCATAATTGATTTGTCATTGCGAGCGAAGCAGAAGTCAATCACCACACTCCATTGTCATCCTGAGGGAGGTACGACCGAAGGATCTTGCCTTGTATTGTGTGAGATTACTTCGTCGTTCACTCCTCGTAATGAAAGCCCTTCCAGCCATTGCGAGCAAAGCAAAGTCCGAAGTCCCAAGGTTTATCGGGAATCCCACTTCGTCACTGCGCACCTGCGTGAGGACACGACCGAAGGATCTTGCCTTGTATTGAATATGATGTTCAATCTGATTTCAGTGCGAGATGTTTCGCTTCGCTCAACATGACAACTCTTCCAGTCATTGCGAGCAAAGCGAAGCACGAAGTCCCGAGGGTTTTTCGGGAATCCCCAACAAAAAAGGTGCGGTCGAGTACTCGACCGCACCTTGCTTCTCAACCCAATGATTTTATAAACCTGCTGCTTTGCGCAAGGCAGGTGCCCGGTCAGTGTGTTCCCAGGTCAAATCGAGGTCATCACGACCAAAATGACCATAAGCAGCCACCTGTTGGTAAATCGGGCGGCGCAAATCGAGATCCCGGATAATCGCACCTGGCCGCAGGTCAAAATGCTCTGCAATCAAGGCGGCAATGGCTTCATCCTCAATCATCCCCGTACCAAATGTTTCAACATTGATACTTAATGGGCGGGCAACACCGATGGCATACGCCACCTGGATTTCGCAACGCTCAGCCAATCCTGCTGCAACCACATTCTTTGCCACCCAGCGAGCTGCATACGCAGCCGAGCGGTCAACCTTGGTCGGGTCTTTGCCACTGAAAGCACCGCCGCCATGACGTCCCATTCCACCATACGTATCCACAATGATCTTGCGCCCGGTTAATCCGGCATCACCCATTGGACCGCCGATTACAAAGCGCCCGGTTGGATTGACAAAGATTTTCATCTGGTCATCCACCAGTTCTTTGGGCAAAGTCGGCATGATAACGTTTTCAGTTAGTGACTCCTGGATATCATTATGCGAAATATCAGGATCGTGCTGGGTGCTGACCAGCACGGTATCTATCCGGGCGGGTTTACCATGATGATATTCGACCGTTACCTGCGTTTTTCCATCCGGACGAAGCCAGGGCAATGTGCCGCTTTTGCGAACTTCTGTCAGCCGCCGGGCAAGTTTATGCGCCATGTAGATTGGCAGCGGCATCAGCGTGGGGGTTTCATTACAGGCATAGCCAAACATCATGCCCTGGTCACCCGCTCCGATTGACTCAATCTCGTCATCCTGCATCTTGCCTTCTTTGGCTTCCAGCGCTTTGTTAACCCCCATGGCAATATCACCGGACTGACTGGCAATGGCAGATTGAACAGCACAGGTATCTGCATCAAACCCCTTGCTGCTGCTGTCGTACCCGATTTCCTTCACCACCTTGCGCACAAGGTCGTCAAAATTCACAAATGCGTTGGTTGTGATTTCACCCATTACCATAATAAAACCGGTTTTGGTTGCAGTTTCACAGGCTACCCGTGAATAAGGGTCAGCCGCCAGGCATGCGTCCAGCACTGCATCGCTAATCTGGTCACACATTTTATCCGGGTGACCTTCTGTTACAGACTCAGAAGTAAACAGGTACTTGGAAGCCTTCATAAATGTTGATGTCATCCTTACCTCCTAAAAAGAAAGTGCCCCATCTGGATAGAGGGGCAATCAATAAATCGCATTCCCTCCTATCTTCCAGATTTCTTTCTGCCGGAATTGGCACCTTGGAACGGGTTTTCACCCTGTTTCAGGTTGTCGAGGTATCAACGGGCCGGTCCCTCCACCTCTCTGGATAGAAGCGCCTTTTGGGGCTATTTTTGTATTCGGGATATTATCACAAAGAATGATGCTTGTCAAACTGATTGGATTTGTTTGGAACACCTTATCCCAAAGCCACATCCAAAGTCATCATGACTGCAAAACCAACCATGGCTCCGATAGTAGCCAGGTCGCTGTGTTTTCCGCTTTGTGATTCGGGGATGAGTTCTTCAATAACAACATAAATCATTGCTCCGGCTGCAAATGCCAATACAAATGGTAAGATCGGACGCATAAAGAGTGCAGCAGAAGCACCAATCACCCCTGCGACCGGTTCCACAACACCTGAAAGCTGCCCGTACCAGAAACTTTTACCTAACGACATTCCTTCTCTGCGCAATGGAGCAGATACTGCCAGCCCCTCTGGAAAGTTCTGAATACCAATACCTAAGGCAAGGGCAACAGCGCCAGCCACACTGGCTTCTGGTAATCCCACTGCAGCCGCACCGAATGCAACACCCACCGCCAGACCTTCGGGAAAATTATGCAAGGTAATTGCCAGCACCAAACAGAATACTTCGATGCCAGGTGGTCGAAATACCTTCTGCTTCGCTGCGTTCCATATTCAAATGCATATGAGGTAAAAGTTTATCAATCAGAAACAGGAAAGCGCCTCCACCTAAGAACCCGACCACAGCCGGCCACCAACTTTGTTTATACAATGTTTCAGACATTGCAATGGCTGGGGCAAGCAATGACCAGAAACTGGCTGCAATCATTACTCCGGCTGCAAACCCCAGGGTCATATTCATCACCGATGCTTTGATCGATTTTAAAGAAAAATACCATCGCTGCCCCAGCGGCAGTTACGCCCCAGGTAAATAGAGTAGCCAGCAACGCCTGGATAATGGGGTGTATTTTTGCTATATTTTCAAAAAACATGGGATTCACCTGTTGTTCTAAATAATTACTCACCTAGTATTTAATTATAGTAGATAACAAATGAATAGCAAATGGACTGAAAATGATTGCAGTTTACTGCTTAATGATGTTACGTGCTTTTCGAACAATACGAAAGTATTGCAGAATGTGATGCAAGGGACGAATATGACTTTTCTCATCCCGATAAATGGTTTGAATCGGCACCCATTCCAAACCCAAATCATGCTTGATGCACTGCGCCAGCATTTCCACCTCAAACTCAAAACCGTTTTCATTGGATGCATAGCAGAAGGTCAGCCAGTCGCCCGGCAATCAACCGGTATCCGCTCTGGTTATCCGGGAATGTTGCGTCCAAGTGCAAGAGAAATCATCCATTTGCCGAACGAATTTGCCAGTTTGCGGGATGCAGGCATTTTGGAAAAATCGCGTTTACCAATAATCAAACCTGATCCATTTTTTTGAAAAGCATCAACGAAAAGCGGGATTTCATCCGGATCATGCTGCCCATCTGCATCCAGGGTGATAACAGCCTCAAATTCTTGCTGCAGGCAGGCTGCGAAACCTGTCCGCAAGGCTGCTCCTTTGCCCTGGTTGGGATGGAGGCGGATAACCTGTGCACCGGCGCTTTCCGCCAGGCTGGCTGTGGCATCATTCGAACCATCATCCACAACCAGCACGGGTAAATAACACCTGGCACTTTTTACAATCGACTCGATATGAACTGACTCATTGTAAGCAGGGATTAATACGGCAATTTTTGCGTTTTCCATAGAAAAGTTTGAATCAGAAATGGTTATTCAGGACGGACGATAAAGCTATCAAAATCACGCGCCACCTGAACGTTCTCGAAATATTGCTGTGCTTCTTCCTGCACATCTTTTTCACGGTAGCGGCGCGAAAGATGAGTCAGAAACAATTGACGCACGCCTGCTTTTTTAGCCAGGAGAGCGGCGTCCATCGCCGTCAGATGACCAAATTGCTTTGCCATTTCTGCTTCTTCCTGCAGATAAGTGGATTCAATCACCAGGCCATCCGCACCAGTGCAGACTTCCAGCAAACTTTCGGTATTGCCCGTGTCCCCCACCACCACCAGGCGAGTGCCAGCCTTATATTCCCCTAAAACTTCTTCAGGTGTAATTATTCGACCATCCGGAAGGGTAACCGTTTCACCTTCCACCAACTTGCGTCGGATGGGTCCTGGCGGAATTCCCAGTGCTTCAGCCTTTTCATTCAGGAATGGCCGCCTGCCCTTTTCTTCGAAAATATAA
Source organism: uncultured Chloroflexia bacterium (assembly GCA_963793615.1). Lineage (GTDB taxonomy): Bacteria > Chloroflexota > Anaerolineae > Anaerolineales > Anaerolineaceae > UBA4782. Next base: position 77,595 of record CAWCAN010000013.1, on the reverse strand, counting down.
CCCAGGTTGTCAAACCCGCGGTGCTGCACCGGAAAAGCAGAAAGCGTAAAAGAGCCCCCATCCAAAAAAGGACCGGCGGTCAGAGCATGAAATTGAAGATTGACTTCCGGTTGGGTACCGCGCAAGACAACTTTATACAGCAAATCGTGGATGCGCTCGAGGGCAGCCTTGCCACCGTAAATATTCAGTTCATCGATCATTTCCCAGCGCATGTAGGTGGATAACAACCCAGCCAGCCCAAGAATATGGTCAAGATGTCCGTGGGTGATAAGAATATTGTTCAGGCGTTTAAAGCCAATGCCTGCCTGTAAAATCTGGCGTTGGGTACCTTCACCGCAATCCACCAGAAATCGATATTCATCGTGCTTAACCACCAGCGCGGGTAAATTTCGTCTTGGCGCAGGTGCAGAGGCAGATGTGCCTAAAAATACCAGTTCAAACAATGTATGTTACTCCGTGAATGTATTGTACCAGAGGTCGGAACTGGCTCCTGGCAGAAGTGGAGCCTACGGAATTTTACCCAGCATGGACCATGGACCGGTCCAGGTAATGGTTACCGGCAGAATGCAGCCGCGCAAGTCCTTTTCGCTTTCCACAAATACCAGCTTGTTGGTTGGCGTGCGCCCGCGCCAGCGTTGTTTGGCTTTCTCTTCAAACAGGACCTCAACGGTGGTTCCCAGGTATTGTGCATGAATATCAGTAGCAATGCTTTCCTGCAATTCTTCCAGGGCACGAAAACGGCGCCATTTCTCTTTATCCGGCACGTTATCAGGCATATTTCGGGCTGAAAGTGTTCCGGGCGGGGAGAATAGCGCGCCAGGTGCGCCACATCCAACCGCAAATCAGCCAGTTGACGAAAGGTGTTTTCAAACTGCACTTCGGTTTCGCCAGGGAAACCCACGATGATATCCGTGGCAATGGACACCCCGGGAATCCGGCTGCGAATCCGATCCACCAGTGCCCGGTATTCCTGGTCTGTATAACCGCGCCGCATGGAAGCCAAAACCTCATCATCACCAGATTGGGCAGGCACTTCGATATGCGGCATCACCTTTGGCAGGCGCTTAACACAATCGATCAATTCGTCGGTCAACCAGTTGGGATGCGAAGTCAAAAAACGGATTCGTTCAATCCCTTCCACCTCATGCAGCATTTCCAGTAAACCGGGTAATTTTGGATAATCCGGTTCATCTTTACCGTAACGGTCAACAATCTGTCCAAGCAGTGTTATTTCTTTTACACCCTGTTCCGCCAGTGTCCGCGTTTCAGCCAGGATGTCCTGGGGTGGACGTGAATGCTCCACACCTCTCCGGTAGGGAATGATGCAATATGCGCAGGCATGGGAACAACCATAAACAATTGGTATGAATGCCGACACCAGCTTGCCGCGCGTTTTTTTCGGGCAGCACCAATTCGCCGTCCATCCAGGCAAAACGGCGCGCCGTTTCGCTCAACTCCATTTGCTGGCTATCCTGCTGCGTCAAAAAAGAGATCAAAGGACCCGGGTCCGAGGGTGGTGAAAACACATCCACCATCGGTAATCGTTTCTTCATGCCTTCAGGCGTGTGCGTTCCAACCATGCAGCCCATCAGGTTAATTACCAGGGATGGTTTGCTTTCTTTCAATGGTTTCAAGGACTGCAATCTGCCGTAGGCTTTATCTTCAGCGCTTTGCCGAACCACGCAGGTGTTTAGAACAATCACATCCGCTTCATCCACCTGGCGGGTTTCCTGGTAACCCAAATGCTCCAACGCAGAAGCCACCCGCTGCGAGTCTGCCACATTCATTTGACAGCCTTCAGTCCAGATATGGTATTTTGTCATGGCGCTAATTATAACAAAAGTTGTCTGAATTCCACTTCTATCTCCAGCATTTATGACAAGTAAGGTAAAATATGAGACATGCGTCATCCTTTCCGTTCCAAGAATATCCCCGTTCTGCTCGTGATTCTTACTCTTATCCTTGCAGGATGCGCCAAAACTACCGAAACACCTTTACCACCCGTCACCCTGACAGCTGCACCCCCCACAGATACCGCAACGCTTCCCCCCCTTCCACAAACTTGATGATAGTCGGTTTGGAAACCTGGGATGATGCCCAGCAAGACGATATCCGGGCAACTTTATTGGAAATTGCGGATGGCGCTGGATTAACGCTGGTAGAAAAAAACGCAGCGGATGATAGCGGTAATTACGATGAAGCAATTGCTGTCATTTTGATGACGGATACACCCAATGGTGCAGACCTGGCAGCAGCAAATCCGGATACCCGTTTTGTAGCAGTAACCCATGCCCAGCAAAGCAGCGCTGCCAATCTTACAGTCATCCAGCTTCCAGTGGATAAGCACGCATTTCTGGCAGGATACCTTACCACGCTGATTTCACCCGACTTTCGTTCAGCTGGTTTATTTCGGTCGGACGAACCCAATGGTCCGATTCAGGTCGATGCTTTTATGAATGGCGGTCGGTATTATTGCGGCACCTGTTACCCTTATTACACACCTTTGGTGCAGTTTCCACTGGTAGGGTATTACCCTTCAGGAACTGACGTAAATTCCTGGCTTGGTTTGGCTGAAGAACTCCTCAACAACGTAGTTTATGTCATGTATGTGGACGAAGATGTTGCCGATCCGGCGTTGTTATCAGATTTGGTGGCAAAAGGTGTCATTCTAACCGGCAATCGCAGTCCCTCCGAGACTTACCGGTCAATGTGGGCTGCCACGATTGGATATGATGTACCCAGCGCACTCCAGGCTGCCACAGGATTTATTACTGGCAAGCAAGAAGCAAGTGTAATTACAACCGCATTGCAAATCCGGGATGTAAACGAACAATTTTTTAGTATAGGCAAGCAGGATAATGTTGAGAAATTGCGCCTGGCGTCTCGAATCCGGATTGATTGCACCGTTCTCCCCCTGAAAACCCATATATTTAAACTACATCATTCCCCATAAACTCTGAAACTGTCGTGTATCCGGGTTCATTAATACCTTCACGCCGGATGACTTTCCAAAGTGTTAAAAATAATATTTTCAGTATCCAGCCAAAATGACCAGTTATCCACATACCACACATCCAGGCGAAAACGCTCACTCCAGGAAACTGCATTCCGTCCATTAATCTGAGCCCAACCGGTTATACCAGGGATGACATCATGCCTGCGCATCTGTTCCGGACTATAACGATCCAGGTATGCCACCAGGAGAGGTCGCGGTCCAACCAGGCTCATTTCGCCTTTCAGTACATTAATCAGCTCCGGCAGCTCATCCAGGCTGGCAGCCCGCATGAATCTTCCCAGGCGGGTCAGTCGGTCAGAATCTGGCAGCAAATTACCCTCTGCATCTGTCAGGTCACGCATGGTGCGGAATTTATAGATTGTAAACAACCCGCCCTTGTATCCAGGTCGTATCCGTTTAAACACAACCGGACGTCCCAATTTGATCCATACCAGCACCATAATTACCAGCATAAACGGGGATAGAATAATCAATCCAATCATTGTGATGATAAGATCGAATATTCTCTTGCCTGCCGGGATGCCTGCTGGAAAAACGCCACCCATGGATGATTTGTCCCTCAGATAATAAGTAACTGTGCCTATTTGGTATCATATCATAAACAGGCTTTAAGTCTTGATATAATTCAGCCATAAATATATTTTTGCTCACTTGGGAGAATGTCCATGTTACTTAAAATCAGTATTGAATATTGCGCAGTTTGACACTACACCCCCAGGGCTGTCGGTCTGGCAGCCGAACTGTTGGAAAATTTTGAACCTGAAATAGAAAGCATTACGCTCATTCCATCTGAAGGTGGAAGATACGAAATCACGGTAAATGGAAACCTGATTTATTCCAAGAAAGCCAATGGGCGGCATGCGGATCCGGGTGAAGTAAAGAACCTGGTAGCAGCATTTTTGAAAGAAGGCAAAGGATGAGTGAAAAAAAGGGACGTGTTTTTTCCGGTGCCCGCCCCACTGGCAGACAGCATTTGGGTAATTACCTGGGTGCGATTAAGAATTATGTGGACTTGCAGAAAGATTACAACTGTATATACTGCGTGGTGGATATACACGCCCTGACCACAATGGAAACCACCCTCGAATTACGCCAGAACACCTATGAAATGGCTTTGGATTGGCTGGCTGCGGGTATCCGCCCGGAAGAATCAATTATCTTTATTCAATCACACGTTCCCGAAGTAACCGAGCTGCACACCTATCTCTCCATGGTAACCCCGTTGGGCAAATTGACCGATCTGCCAACCTTCAAGGAGAAAGTTCGGCAGCAGCCGGAAAATGTCAATTATGGTCTGCTTGGTTATCCCATTTTGATGTCTGCCGACATCCTGCTCTATCGAGCAAATGTTGTTCCCGTTGGGGTTGACCAGGCTCCCCACCTGGAATTTGCGCGTGAGCTGGTACGCTCATTCAATTACCGTTACGGCACAAACGTACTGGTTGAACCGCAAATGAAAGCCACCAAGGTTCCCAAGGTGCTTGGGATTGATGGGCAGCAAAAGATGAGTAAAAGTCTCAACAATCACATTGAGATGGCAGCCACACCCGAAGAAACAACCAAACGGGTAATGACCATGGTGACCGACCCAGCCCGTCAGCGTCGCAGTGACCCGGGCAATCCGGACGTGTGTAATGTGTTCTCTATGCATAAAATTTTCTCCACTCCTGAAGAAATCGAGATGGTCAATCGCGAGTGCCGGGTTGCCGGCATTGGCTGCGTGGATTGTAAGAAATTACTGGCACAGAACATTAATAAAAACCTGGAACCCTTTAGAGAACGCCGCATTGAATTGGATAAAAAACCGGATCAGGTCTGGGATATTCTGCATGATGGCGGAAGACGTGCCCGCCTGATTGCGGAAGAAACCATGTTTCTCGTACGGAGTGCAATTGGTTTACCGGAGCGGAAGTAGTTCTAGACTACACCGATATTCTGATTGGATCCTCGCCCAAATAACAATAAGTGTTTACCTCGCTGACTTGTCATTGCGAGCGAAGCGAAGCAATCTCCAACAAAAAGAGCACAGAAATCTGTGCTCTTTTTGTAAAGTCAAATCAATCTTGGTTACTTCTTTTCAGGCTTCAAATATTTATCAAACCAGCGCAAAATGTGTTCCAGTCGGGCTATGCGCCGATCGGTTCGACCATTGCGTGATAATCCGTGAAATTCATCCGGGAAACGCACCATTTCGGTTTCCACTCCAATTCGCTTGAGTGCCACATATGCCTGTTCACCCTGTTCAATTGGGCAGCGCATATCGTTTTCATTATGAATGATCAGGGTTGGTGTCCGGGCATTCCCAATGTGTTTCATGGGCGACATGTTCCAGTATTTATCCAGGTCCTCAAACGGCGCTCCGGCATTTATTTCCTGCTCGAACGAGTAATTCACGTCGCTTGATCCCCATTCACTGATGAAATTGCTCACACAGCGTTGGCTGACTGCGGCTTTAAACCGCTGGGTATGCCCGATAATCCATAAGGTCATATAACCGCCATAGCTGCCTCCAGCCACACCCATATTCTTGCTGTCAATGTAGGGTAATTTCGCGACGTAATCAGTCCATGCCATCAAGTCGGCATTATCCGCACTGCCCCAGGCTGCAAAGTTGGCTTTGGTATGAGCCTGACCATAACCGCGTCCGCCGCGTGGATTGGTGAAATGAACCACGTATCCCTGGGCAGCCAGAAAATTGAACTCGTGCATAAAATTAAACCCGTATTGCAGCAACGGTCCGCCATGAATATACAGGATGGAAGGATATTTTTTCTTTGCATCGAAATCAGGCGGGGTCAAAATCCAACCCTGCAGGTCATTTTGGGCAGCACCTTTATACCAGACCTCTTCCACCTTACCCAGGCTTACTTTTGAAAATATTTCCTTGTTTACCTGGGTGAGTGCCTTGCGTGTGCCTGTTTCCAGGTTCTGCAGCATCACCTGGAATGGATCATAGATATTTGCATATAGATATGCCATATTCTTATGCTGCTTGTCCACAGTCCAGGCGCTGGCTACACCACCTTCACCCACAACAGTCTGTAATCCGCCACCTGCAAGTGCCACACTTTGCAATATGGTGCTGCCGTGGTATGACACCGGAAATGTAATCCGTTTGCTGTCAGGCGACCATAATGGAGGCATCATTTCAGGAGTTCCCAGGTCATTAATGGTCCAGGTTGAGACATGAACATCAAAGGCATCTGTCAGGTTGCGTGGTTTGGCTTTGCCATCCACAGGTACCACGAACAAACTGTCATTCAGGTATTCTTCCTTTTCACATTCCACCCCGTAATAGGCAATCCATTTCCCGTCAGGTGAAAATGATGGGGACGCTTTGGTGCCTTTCGGAGTTGGAATTTCATGCACCTCACCACCATTGGCTGAGATGGTGTAAACGCCTACCGGGTAGATATCACCATCAGGGTCTTCTGTGCGTATCGAAAGGAAAGCGATTGTTTTTCCATCCGGTGACCAGGTTGGATATTGCTCATCATAAATCTTGTGGTCGGTCAATTGGGTGCCCTTGCCTGTTTTTACATCAAATTTCCACAAATGCCAGCGCTCGTGAGGCAGGTACCCTTCACCATCCAATTTATAATACAGCCGGTCATAATGCCGAAAAACCACGCCCAGCTTCTTTTTACTCTCATCTTTCTCGCGTTCAAGTTCCTCTGGATCCATTTTCCGAACCATGCAAAGCAGGTATCTGCCATCCGGTGACCATTTGGGTGAGCCGATTGTGCCTGCCACTTCCTGCAGTGGACGGGCTTCTCCACCCTGGGGTGAAATGACAAATAATTGGGGTGGACGGGCGTTGTTGCGCCGATTGGATAAAAATGCGATCATCTTGCCGTCTGGTGACCATTCCGGGGCAAAATCAGATTGATCACCCCAGGTAAATTGGGATGGGATTCCACCTTGGGTATCAACCAGCCAGAGATTGGAATACTTTTTCTCCGTTTTCTTTTCCACCCGGTGTAGTGTGTAAACCACCTTTCCGCCATCCGGAGATAAGCGTACACCACTGACCAATTCAAGTTTGTATAAATCCTGTGCAGTAATTGTCTTCATAAATTCCTCGCAAATTTTGATTATGGATTAATATAGCATAACCTTCTAAGAGCAGCATACCCCTGTTATAAAATTTGAGTATAATACATTCACCGTTTTCCAGGCAGAACAGCGCCTGTCAATCATATTAAATCTCGAGGAAAACATGAGCGATTATGATGTAATTGTTATTGGTGCAGGTCCAGGTGGGTATGTTTGTGCAATCCGTGCTTCACAGCTTGGACTGAAAGCCGCCATCGTTGATAAACAATGGATGGGTGGGGTTTGCTTAAACGTTGGCTGTATTCCATCCAAAGCCCTGTTAAAAAATGCAGAGTTAGCCCATACTTTGCGTGAACGCGCAGCAGAATTTGGCATTTCATTCGAAAATCTCCAGTTGGATTATGGCAAAGCCGTTGCCCGCAGCCGCCAGGTTTCAGAACGTTTGACCAAGGGTGTGGGTTTCTTAATGAAGAAAAACAAGATTGACGTCCACATGGGCACAGCCAAACTGGTTGCCAAAGACAAAGTCCAGGTAGTGGATGCTGATGGCAAAGACACAGGAGTTGACTGCCAAAAATATTGTGCTGGCAACCGGATCCTACCCCATCTCCATTCCAGGTGTTGCCCTGGATGGTAAACGTGTGGTCAGTTATCACGAAGCCATCCTGCAGACCAACCTGCCTGAATCCGCCGTAATCATTGGTGCAGGTGCGATCGGCGTTGAGTTTTCCACCATCTGGTCTTCCTATGGCACCAAGGTGACCCTGGTTGAAATGCTTCCCCGCATCGTCCCGTTGGAAGATGAAGAAATCAGCAACGAGTTGGGCAAGCAGTTCAAACGCCGTGGCATTAATGTCATGACTGGAACACGCGTGCAATCCGTTGAAACAACTGACAAAGGGGTTATCGTCAAAGTCTCATCTGAAGCGGGTGAACAAACCCTCGAAGCAGAGCAGGCTTTGGTGGCAATCGGATTCAAACCCAACACCGCCAATCTTGGGCTTGAGACTGTCGGGGTCAAATTAAGCGAGCGGGGATTTGTTGAGGTTGATGACCGCATGGCAACCAGCGTGCCCGGAATTTGGGCAATTGGCGATGCCACTGGAAAGCTCCTGCTGGCACATGTTGCCTCAACCCAGGGAATTGTCTGCGCAGAAAACATGGCAGGTGCTGAAACGGTGACACTGGATTACCGTATGATGCCCCGCACCACTTTCTGCAATCCACAGGTAGCATCTTTCGGTTTGACGGAAGCACAGGCGAAAGAAGCCGGGCATGAAGTCAAGGTAGGACGTTTCAACTTCCAACCCAATGGGAAAGCATTGGGTATGGGTGAGACAGCAGGATTTGCAAAAATAGTAACGGATGCCAAGTATGGGGAAATATTAGGCGCCCACCTAATTGGTCCGGAAGTTTCGGAACTGCTGCCCGAATTGACCCTGGCACAGCGCATGGAATTAACAGCCGCAGAAATCTCGCGCAACGTGCATTCCCACCCCACCCTGAGCGAAGTAATCCTGGAAGCCGCCCACGATGTGGAAGGACACGTTATCCATAGCTAATTTTCTTTTCTCTATCGAAAAAAACCTCCAAACTAAAATTGGAGGTTTTTTTGTTTTGTAAACTGCATGATTTCTAAATAAATTTAAGCCTTCGTAACGCAAAAAACACCATCCGCACCAGCAGCCAGCCATGTTTCCAGCGTTGAATATTGGTGGTTCCGTAGGTTCGTTCGCGATAGCGGATGGGAAGATCAATAATTTTCATATTCTGGCGAGCCGCCCCAAATAACAGATCAAAATCGCCGAATGGGTCGAAATCGCCGAAGTAAGCCCGGTTGGCAGCGATCCGTTCGTACCCGGTTTTCCATAACACCTTGGTGCCGCAAAGCGTATCTTTTACGGTTTGACCCAGCAGCCAGGTAAACGTCATGCTGAAGAGCTTATTGCCGATAAAGTTCAAGGTCCGCATCGCCTGCTGTTCCATGGGATATACCAGCCGGACACCATTGATAAAATCGCCTTTGCCAGACACCAGGGCATCATAAAAGCGGGGCAGGTCCTCGGGAGGAACTGTCAGGTCTGCATCCAGTATCATGAAGATATCTCCGGATGCTCGTGAAAAACCCAGTCGAACCGCGTCACCTTTTCCTTTGCCAGCCTGCTGCAACACCTGGAATCTCCTGTGTGGGTTCGCTGCAGCCACTTCCTGTATTTTCGCAAAGGTTTGATCGGTGGAATTGCCCTCCACAAATACCAGTTCAGTTCCTGATCCCATTTCAGGTACACGTTTCACGATGGATTTAATATTCCCTTCTTCATTGCGGGCAGGGATAATCACAGATACTGTAAATTGCTTATTTCCGGGCTCTGCTGTGGGTTTTGCCAGAACAAAATTGGTCAATGCCATCTGGTTGAAAGGCCAGAAACGCACCAAACCTTTATTCAACAAGGCAGTAATTACCGGAATCTGTACCGGAAAGAGCAACTCTGTCCAGGCACGCAGGGTTTCAAAAGCGGTTAACCGGAACAGGTTATCCAAATCAGGAACGGTAAACCAGTTTTGTTCCAGGTTGGGTTTTGCCAGACCCAGATTTTCTGCAATCTTCAAAGGTAATTGCCAGACCCGGCTATAGGTGTTTATCAAAAGCCGGGTATTTGCAGTGCAAAGAGGACGCAATTGCACCAGCACATCCTGGACATCCCACAGGTCATTGACCAGATCACTCAACACGATTACATCGAATTTCCCCAAAAGGCATAATTGCTGGGCATCTGCACAGGTAAAATGAAGGTTGGGATATTTTTGCTTCGCTTGCAATAACATGGCGGAAGAAAAATCAATACCGACCCCAAAACCAGGTTGTAATGCTGCCAGCAGGTCACCCTGCCCGCAGCCCAATTCCAATACACGCAAACCGGGAGACACCAGGTTTTGTGCCACCTGGCGCAGTCGCTTCTGGTAAGCGCTGCCCCATCCGTTCCAGTGTTCCATTTTTCTGGCTACATTTTGCCAGTGTTTCCTGCGAGTTTGCTGATAATCCTGAAAAGAGTTCATTGCCGGTAATTTTACCTGTCAGTCCAAAACCTGTCGAATGAAATACTGTTTTCAACGAAAACCTGGTACTTTTCTAGTTTTAGCACATCTTTGAAAGTTGTGTTATAATCCGACTTCGCTGCAAGCGAGAATTTTAGCAAGGATGTGGAAATTATGAATGACTTTATGAAATCGGTAGAAACCCCTGTCAATCCAGAAATTCCAGATTTGGCACCTGGCGACAGTGTTTCGGTACATGTAAAAATCAAAGAAGGTACCCGCGAACGTATTCAGGAATTCAAAGGGATTGTACTGTATACCCATAATAATGGTAACAGTTCAACTTTCACCGTCCGCCGCCTTGCCAGTAATGGTGTTGGTGTCGAACGTACATTCTGACCCGCTCCCCACACATTGCCAAGGTAGTGGTGGAACGTCATGCAAAAGTTCGCCGCGGCCGTTTGTATTTCTTGCGTGACCTGACGGGTAAAGCTGCCCGCTTAAAACAGAAGTATTAATCCATCCGTTAATTTTATCTGGGTACAGCCCAACGCCGGGGCTGTGCCCTTTTTGTTTAAACCCATTTGCTTCTGGTAAAACTCGGTCATTCCCGGTTAAAATCAAACGATACCGGAATATTAAAGTGAGGTTGTATGCTGACAGAACAAAACATCGAACTGAACAACACAATGCAGGATAAAATCTGCCTGATTACAGGAGCAACTGGCGGTGTGGGATTGGAAGTTGCGCGCGGGTTGGCTGCCAGGGGAGCGCACCTGTTTATTCATGGACGCAATCCCTCCAGGCTCGAAGCCACCTTGAGAGACCTGCAAAACTCCACTGGCAATCAGAACATTACCCCTTTGCTGGCTGATATGTCCAGCCAGGCACAAATCCGCCAGATGGCGCAGGAAGTACACGCCTTTACGGACAGGCTGGATGTGCTCATCAATAATGCAGGTGCTGTATACATGAACCGCCAGCTTTCACCGGACGGAATCGAGTTGACCTTTGCCACCAATCACCTGGCATATTTTTTATTGACCTTCCGCCTGATGGATATTCTCCTTGCCAGCCCCATTGCCCGCATCATTAACACCTCATCTTTCGCACACGGTTACGTTGGAACCGAGGCAGTCGATGATTACATGTTTGAGCAGGACTACTTTGGCTGGAAGGCTTACTCTCGTTCCAAATTATGTAATATTTACTTTACCTATGAACTGGCACGCAGAATGGCAGACTTGCCGGTATCAGTAAACGCCCTGCATCCGGGTTTTGTCAACACGAATATTGGCAGGAATAATACTCCAGAACAACTTGCCGCGACCCCTTTGAAGAAGCCCGGTCATATGTCTTCTGAAGAAGGCGCACAGACCACCCTGTATCTAGCCTGTTCACCCGAGGTGGAAGGAATTACAGGAAAATATTTCGATCAGAGCAAAGCAGTACCATCCTCTGAAGCATCCTATGACCAGGCAGCAGCCTTGCGCTTATGGAACTTGAGTGCCCAATTAACCGGAGAAGACCCGGACTATATCACCACCTTGCGGAAAACAAAATGACTAAACCTTTGATTGGTATCGCCGGCAACCGGGAAAAATCGAAAACGCATCTGTATAAGATTGCCATGGTTGAAAAGTATGCTGAAGCCATTTTACAGGCGGGTGGCATTCCGCTAATTATTCCCATTGGACTCTCACAAGATGACTTATCAATGCTGCCAGCCAGGTTGGATGGCATCCTGCTGGCAGGCGGGGCAGATGTTGATCCTGAGATATTTCAAGGTCAATCCCATTTCGCGGTCGAAAAAGCGGACTCCGGGCGGGATGCACTGGAAATTGCCCTGGTGCAGTTGGCATTGCAGAACCACATTCCATTGCTGGGGATTTGCCGCGGTGTGCAGGTGATGAACGTGGCGTTGCAGGGTGGGCTGTACACCCATATACTTGACCAGCTTCCTGGCGCCTTGCAGCACAGTACGGATAAGAACCTGCCGCGCGAGCATATCGCCCATACCGTCACCATTGAAACCGGAAGTCACCTGCACGAAATCATCCAGGAATCGGAAATTCCAGTCAACAGCCATCACCACCAGGGACTGAACCAGGCTGCACCTGGATTGAGGATATCTGCCCATGCACCTGATGGTTTGATCGAAGCCGTGGAATTACCCGGAGAGCCGTTCTTTTTGGGTGTACAATGGCATCCAGAGTGGCTGCTGGCGCATGCCCACGCTCGGGCTTTGTTCAACGCTTTCACCAAAGCAGCCCAACAATATCACCATGACGGAAATTAGTTCGAAAAAATCGTTAAATCAGTCTGTTGGCAATCCAGGTATTCCTGCCCCCATCGGGATATTTGATTTGGGCATTGGCGGATTATCCGTATTACGCCATATTCACGAGCAGTTGCCTGCGCATCCCATTTATTACGTGGGGGACCAGGTGCATGTACCGTATGGACCGCGTACCCTGGCAGAAGTAAGAGAATTTTCCATTGGGATTACCCGTTTTTTGCTTGCCAAGGGTGCCAGGATAATTGTCGTCGCCTGTAACACTGCATCGGCGGCAGCCCTGCATCCCTTAAGGGAACTCTTTCCAGATGTTCCGTTTGTCGGCATGGAACCGGCAGTAAAACCGGCTGCCAGTCACACCCATTCTGGTTATGTGGGTGTATTGGCAACACCAGCCACATTTCAGAGCGAGTTGTTTGCATCCGTGGTGGAACGCTTTGCCCAGGGGGTAACCATTTTACAATCCACCTGTCCCGGATTGGTGGAGGAGATCGAAGCCGGCAGGGTTGACCAGCCTGCAGCCCGTAAAATATTACAAGAGGCAATTGAACCCATGCTGCAAAAAGGTGTGGACAGTATTGTGCTGGGCTGCACCCATTATCCGTTTGCACTCAAACAAATTCGGGAAATTGCCGGTCCGAATGTGGATGTAATTGATCCCTCCCCGGCAATCGCCCGCCAGACCCGCCGGGTATTGGAGCAGCAAGGTTGGGTGAATGATACCGGAGAGAAAGCGGATGTAAAAATTTACACCAGCGCTTCGGTAGATAAATTGCAAATCCTCCTTCCCCAATTACTGCAAGAAAATTTTCCGGTTGGTGCGGTTGCCTGGCAGCAAACCGGGCTCGTTGAAACATCCCTGCATACCAATTGACCGGGGTAACTGGTACAATGCGTATGCATACTCGAAAAGGCTGAACAGATGACAGACCAAGACTTTCATTTTCATAATGTAACCTTTATTACTGCGGACGCCATCGGAGAACCTGGGCAGCGGGTTTTCTTCCTGCAAACTCGTCAGGATGAGCATACCATCAGCTTTATTATGGAAAAAATTCAGGCTGAGTCGCTTGGAATCGCACTCGCAAAACTGCTTTCTGAGGTTGCCAATAAATATCCGGAACTGCAGATTTCTGATTTTGAATTTGTGGAAGCAGACATGCATATCCACCCGCCCATCGATCCCCTGTTTCGAATTGGTGAAATCAGCATGGGGTATGAAGAATCGTCCGACCAGGTTATCTTGATTTTGCGCGAAATCCTATTTGGGGAAGTCAATGACGAGAATGCCCGCAAAGTTACCCTTCAGTGCTCGCGCACCCAAATTGCAAAACTGAGCAGCTGGTTGCTGGAAGTGGTTAACCATGGGCGCCCGATTTGCCCGTATTGCAATCAGCCGGTTGATGCAGACCATATCTGCCCAAAGAAAAATGGACATAAACACTGAAATTTTGGGATTAAATCCATCGGATAAAAACCTGCTTACTGCCCTTCAGTATGGAGATATTCAACTGGAGGGTCAGTTCTTAAATAGTTCCAACTATACATTTCTCTGCCTGCTCAAATATGAACAGGAAACAATCCGGGTGGTGTATAAGCCTCGAAAAGGGGAACAACCATTATGGGATTTTCCAGAAGGCACCCTCACCCGTCGCGAAACAGCCGCCTACCTGGTCAGTGCTGCCCTTGGTTGGAACCTGGTACCAGCCTGCATTTACCGCACCCGCAAAACACCTTTGGGGGCTGGTTCGGTACAGGTATATATCGAGCATGACCCGGAATATCATTACTTCAAATTCAGCGAAACCGAAAAACAAACCCTGCAGCCATTGGTGTTGTTTGATTTGGTTATCAATAATGCAGATCGAAAAGGCGGGCATGTCTTTTTTGACGGGCAAAAACACCTGTGGGCGATTGACCATGGCTTATGCTTTCACGTGGAGGACAAACTTCGCACGGTCATTTGGGATTTCGCCGGTCAGGAAATACCCGCCGCATTGCTGCAGGATTTAAAGCGCCTGGTCTCGGAGCTGGAAAAGGATAAACCTCTGTTTGTCATGCTATCCAAAGTTATTACGGGTGAGCGAAATTCATGCCCTGGTTCGGCGCTGCCAGGCATTTATTAATAATCCCGTGTTTCCCTTTCCCGCCCGCGAACGCCGCCCCTATCCCTGGCCGCCGATTTAACAAGGTGCTTTATAATTACCCATTATCTCTATTGGAGGGCACATGAAAGAAATCCGGTTGGTACTGGTTGGTTTTGGTAATGTGGGCAGGGCATTGGCGCGCTTACTGCAGCGCAAGACCCTGTTTATGGAAACAAATATGGTTTGAAATGGAAAATTACCGGCATTGCCACCGGACGGCACGGCATGGCAATCAATCCGGAGGGATTGGATGTGGATAAGGCTCTTGCATTGGTGGAATCCGGCAAGTCTTTGGAATCCCTCTCGACAGGTACCCAACCTGCAGACATACTTTCCTTTATTAAATCCTGCTCCGGGTGATGTGCTCTTTGAGAATTCTCCCGTCAATCACCATACCGGTGAACCCGCTATCAGCCACTTGCGCACCGCCCTGGAGACTGGGTATGCACGCCATCACAGCCAACAAAGGTCCGGTGGTGCATGGGCATCATGCGTTAACCAGCCTGGCATCGCAAAAAGGGCTGCAATTCCGCTTTAAATCAACGGTGATGGATGGTGCACCCATCTTTTCGCTGCACCGGGCAACCTTGCCAGGCGCAGAGCTGCGCGGCTTTACCGGAATATTGAATTCCTGCACCAACCTGCTGTTGGAACGCATGGAGAGCGGCGAAACCCTGGAGGAAGCCGTCCGTTATGGTGCTTCAATTGGAATCACCGAAACCGACCCGTCTGCCGATATCGATGGTTGGGATGCTTCCATAAAAGTTGCAGCCCTGGTAACGGTGTTAATGGGAGTTCCCATGAAACCGCAGGATGTTGACCGGGAAGGCATCCGGGGTATCACCCCGGCAATGCTTGCAGAAGCCCGCCAGGCAGGGATGCGCTGGAAACTTGTCTGCCGTGCCAGTAAACAGGATGACAAAATTGTGGCGACCGTCAAACCTGAAAAAGTCAGCCCAGCGTCACCGCTCTATAGCGTAAGTGGAACCAGTTCATTTGTTGTATTCGAAACCGACGTCCTGCCCGGGTTGGGAATCCTGGAATCGGATCCGGGACCCGAAACGACTGCATTTGGGCTGCTGGCGGATATGCTGAATATCTACCAGCCAAAATAAAATGAAAGAAATCATTCTTGCCCTGGGCACCAACCTGGGAGACCGGCTGCAAAACCTGCAAGAAGCGCTCGCTCACCTTGCGCCTGAAGTTCTGGTTACCCGGGTTTCGTCGGTTTACGAAACCGAACCATGGGGTTACGCAGACCAGCCCAGGTTTCTCAACCAGGTTGTGCTTGCCCAAACCGAACTCAAACCATTGGCTTTACTCAGATATGTAAAACAAATTGAAGATGCATTAAAACGGGTTAAAACCATTCGCAATGGTCCACGCACAATTGACCTGGATATCCTTTTTTACGATGACATAATTCTTGAGAGCGAAACACTCACCATACCACACCCGCGCCTGGCTGAACGCGCTTTTGTGATGGTTCCGCTGGCAGAAATTGCACCGGATTTTATTCATCCTGTATTGAAAAAAAGCATGCCGCGGCATCCTCCAAAATATGCAGACTGCTGGAGTGGACCTGTATCAATCCGAAACTGGAAGCACCAGGATACAAACCTCGGTAATTCCAATCCCGGAAGATGTTCAGGCTGCACTTGAACCGTCCCCCTCCGCCAGGGAAAGGTTCGAGAGCCTGCCTCCCTCCCATCGCAAAGAATACCTGGACTGGATTAATGAAGCAAAAAAAGCGGAAACCCGTACCCGTCGAATTGACAAGTTCATTAAAAAATTACTGGAGCACGCATGAGCCCAAAACCTGGATTTCCCCTGCAATGGGGTAGCCGAACATTCATCATGGGGATTCTCAATATCACACCTGACAGCTTTTCAGGTGATGGATTGAACCCGCAAGTGGATGTTGTGGGTTCAGCTTTGGCACAAGCCCTCCAGTTTGTGGAAGCCGGGGCAGATATTCTGGATATTGGCGGTGAGAGCACCCGCCCTGGCGCTGCACCTGTAAGCGCTGTGGAAGAAATGGACCGCATCCTTCCGGTTATATCCGCCATCCGTGTTGCGTTACCAGATATCATTCTCTCGGTGGATA
Source organism: uncultured Chloroflexia bacterium (assembly GCA_963793615.1). GTDB lineage: Bacteria > Chloroflexota > Anaerolineae > Anaerolineales > Anaerolineaceae > UBA4782. Next base: position 60,937 of record CAWCAN010000013.1, on the reverse strand, counting down.
CCTATAAAGCTAGCGTTGCCCAGGCTGCATTAAATTGCGGGGTGGATTGGATCAATGATGTCTGGGCATTGCGGGCAGACCCAGAGTTGGCAGCCATTGCGGCAAAAAATCATGCACCGATTATCCTGATGCACAACCGCAGCAAACCAAATGATGCTGCCCTCGATGTAAAACTGGGTGGTCGGTATACCGGTTCAAAGTATGAAGACCTGATCGGTGAAATTAAATCCGAACTTCTCGAAAGTGTTGCCATTGCCCACCAGGCAGGTATCCGCTCCGACCATATTATTTTGGATTCGGGTATCGGTTTCGGAAAAACAGTCAGCCAGAACCTGGAACTGTTAAACCGCCAGAATGAAATATGTTCCCTGGGTTATCCTGTCTTGTTGGGACCATCCCGAAAATCCTTCATCGGCTATACGCTCAATGCTGAGCCTGGTCAACGTCTGGAGGGTACCGCCGCTGCCGTTGCTGTTGGAATCACACGCGGGGTGGATATCATCCGGGTGCATGATGTGGAAGAAATGGTCAAAGTTACCCGCATGACTGACGCTATAGTACGGAAAAAACCCATTCATTCCTAGTACCCAATTTGTTTTCTCTTGACCAGTATGTTAAACTTTAAATCGTGGATATTTAAGGGTGTATTTGGCTTTTTTACAGGTTTTCTGGATTGAGGAGGGACTATGGTTCTGGATGCATCTTTGAAACTTGACATGTTTTGGGTTATGCTGCTCGCCCGCCGGATGGATGAGCGCGCCTGGGTCTTGCACCGCCAGGGTAAAATCGCCTTTCACATATCGGGAATCGGGCACGAGGCTGCCCAGGTTGGCTCGGCCTTTGCCTTGCGCCGCGGGTACGACTGGGTCGACCCCATATTATCGTGACCTGGCTTTAATGATGGCATTGGGTTACACCGCCAGGGATTTTGCTCTCAGCCTGATGGGAAAAAAGGAAGAGCCAAGTTCAGGCGGCAGGCAGATGCCCAGTCACTGGAGTTTGCGCTCAGCAAACGCTGTCAGCCATTCGGCACCGGTAGCAACCCAGACCGTTCACGCTTCCGGGATTGGACTGGCCATCAAATTGCTCAAAGAAGATAAAGTGGTACTCACCACCATTGGTGAAGGCTCCACTTCGCAGGGAGAATGGTATGAAGCCGTGAACTGGGCAGCCATTCACCAACTGCCGGTGATTTTCCTGGTACAGAACAACATGTACGCCATCTCCGAATCACCTGATAAACAAATGGCTGTCCCAAGCGTGGCCGATAAAGCTTGCGGTTTGGGATTGGATGGCAGGGCTGTTGACGGATCCAATGTATTCACTGTTTATGATGCAGTATCCACCGCAGTCGAAAAAGCCCGCAAAGGCGGCGGACCCAGCCTGATTGAAACCCGCATGTACCGCATCACTCCTCACTCTTCCGATGACGATGACCGCACCTACCGCAGCCGCGAGGAAGTGGAAGAAGCCAAAAAGAAAGACCCCTTGCTGGTTGCCCAACGGATTCTGGAAAAAGAGAAACTGCTGACTCCAACCAGCCTGGCAGAACTTGAAGAAAAAGCCAAAACAACGGTAGAGGAAGCCATTGCCTACGCAACTGCGCGCTCCATTCCCGGAGGTTGAAGAAGGTAGCTACCCGGTGTATGCGGAGGAGGTGCGCCATGCCTGAAATTACCCTGATTGAAGGCATCCGCCAGGCGATGGAAGAGGAGCTGGAACGCGACCCGCTGGCATTCATTGTTGGTGAGGATGTTGGCGCGCGGGGTGGTGTTTTTCGTGCCACCCAGGGGCTGTTTGAGAAATTCGGTGAGAACCGGGTGATTGATTCTCCCCTGGCAGAACTATCCATCGTTGGTGTGGGTATCGGCGCTGCCCTGTACGGCATGCACCCCATCTGCGAAATTCAATTTGCAGATTTTATCTACCCCGCCTTTAACCAGATCGTGAGCGAAGCAGCCAAAATGTGCTACCGCTCAAATGGCGAATGGACCGTACCCCTGACCATTCGTGCACCCTATGGCGGAGGCATCAGCGGCGGACTGTATCACTCGCAAAGTCTTGAAGCCTTTTTCACCCATGTCCCTGGACTGAAGGTGGTCATTCCTTCCAATCCTTATGATGCCAAGGGACTGCTTAAATCTGCAATTCGTGACCCAAATCCGGTGTTGTACTTCGAACCCAAAAAAGGCTACCGCCTGATCAAGGGAGAAGTTCCTGAAGGGGAATTCACCGTCCCGATTGGACCAGCAAAAGTAAGCCGACCGGGCAGGGACCTCAGCTTGTTTGCCTATGGCATGATGCATTACTATGCCCTGCAGGCTGCGGAAACGGTTGCACAGGAAGGTATTGATGTTGAAGTGGTGGATTTGCGTACCCTCTACCCGGTTGACCGCCAGACTATCCTTGAATCGGTCAGGAAAACCAGCAAGGCACTGATCGTTCATGAAGACAACCTGACCGGCGGATACGGGGCAGAGATTGCAGCCACCATTGCCGAACATGCTTTTACCGACCTGGATGCGCCTGTACGCCGCCTGGCTGGACCGGATGTCCCCGCAGTTCCATTCAGCCACCCGCTGCAGGATTGGTTCATGGTGAATCCGCAAAAGATTGCGGCTGCAATTCGAGAACTGGCAGCCTACTAGGAAGAGGAGGGTAAGAATGGCAACAAAAGTGATCATGCCCCAATTGGGTGAATCGGTTGTGGAAGGTACGGTTACCGCCTGGTTGAAAAAAACCGGCGAGTCCATTCAAGAGCTTGAAGCATTGCTGGAAGTAAACACCGATAAAGTGGATACGGAAATTCCAAGCCCTGCCAGTGGAATCGTTTTAAAAATACTGGTAACTGAAGGTACCACGGTCAAGGCTGGCACCTTGCTGGCATGGATTGGAGTTGCAGGTGAAGAAATACCGGTGGGGGAAAGCGTTGAAGCAGCGGCTCAAAAGATACCGGATGTCGAAAAGTCCGATGTACCCCCTGAAAATGTGCAGGAACCCCCCATATCTTCATCGCATGAACTGGGTTTTATTTCTCCAGTAGTTGCCAAGCTCGCTGCAGAACACCAGGTTGACCTGGGTCTTGTTAAAGGCAGTGGTGAAGGTGGACGCATCACCAAAAAAGATGTGCTTGCCTTTGTGGAGAAAAATGCAGCCGAACCCGAAAAAGCAGCCTGGGAAACCCCTGGCTCCGGCGACCTGTTTAAGCCAACCGATGCTATGCAGCCGGATTTCACAACCAACCACAGAGGGAGTCACCACGGCAGTTCCTGTTTCCAGCCAGGTGGTACCCCTGCCGCTCATGCGCCGCCAGATTGCAGCCAAAATGGTGGAAAGCACCCAGCAGGTTCCCCATGTGACAACTGTCATGGAAGCCAGCCTGCAGCGGGTAACCGCCCACCGGGATGCAAATAAAGCAGACTTTGAGAGAAATAATATTCGATTGACCTTCAGCGCTTATTTCTTCTACACGGCTGCCCAGGCGCTAAAAGCCCATCCATTGGTTAATTCCAGTTGGGCAGGGCAGGCGATTGAAATGCATCAGGATGTCCATCTCGGGATGGCAGTTTCGTTGGGTGCTGAGGGGTTGATTGTTCCTGTAATTCGGCATGCTGACCGGCTTTCCCTATCCGGTATGGCACTCGCAATTCAGGACCTGGCTGAGCGTGCCAGAAACCAGAAATTAAAACCGGAAGAAGTCAAAGGAAGTACATTTTCCATAACAAATCATGGCACCGGTGGTTCTTTATTCGCCACTCCTATCATCAATCCACCCAACTGTGCCATTCTGGGGATTGGCAGCATCCAAAAGCGTGTCGTGGTCGTAGATGATGCGATTGCCATACGACCGATGGTATACCTCAGCCTGACATTTGACCATCGTATTCTGGATGGGGCAGCCGCGGATGCATTCCTTTCGAAAGTGGTCGTATTGCTTGAAAACTGGAATGCGCAATAATCCGTTCTGCGACCGATTATTGGTAAGGTCAGGTTTGGATGTTTGATTCCGTCCCAGCCAGCCTGGTGGAGAATTTCCGTAACCGGCCAAAAATCGACCTGCATCGTCATCGCGAAGGCTCCATTCGTTTATCCACCCTGCTTGAACTGGCACCATCCATACCCGATTTTCCATACTCGCCGGAAGAACTGGCGAATATGGTGCAAATTCAACCGTCTGATGAGCATTCCGTCGCAGTCTTTTTAAGTAAATTTGGATTGCTCCGTCGTTTTTATATTTCCAAAGAAATCATACAGCGCACAACGATTGAGGTGATTGAAGATGCTGCCAGGGATAATGTCATCTATCTTGAACTTCGGATTTCGCCTACAGCCTTGAGCGCGGCTGGAGCGGGATCGTACGCCCAGGTACTGGATTGGGTGCAGCAGGCTGTGGAGCAATGCACCCAGGCTAATCCCATACAGGTTCAATTGATTGCCTTATTAAATCGACACGAACCACTTTCAGAAGCGGAAAAAATTGTCGATTTGGTCATTGAGAGAAAAGATGCAGGATTTTGTGGTGTAGACCTGGCAGGCAACGAGGCAGCCTTTACTGGTGAAGAATTTTTGCCTCTTTTTACCAGGATCAAGCAGAATGGTTTGCATGTTTCAGTTCATGCTGGCGAATGGGGACCGCCATCCAATGTGGCACATGCCATTCATGATTTTCAAGCAGACCGAATCGGGCATGGCTGCCGCATTCTTGAAGATGAGAAAGTGGTTCGGCTCGCAAGGGATAAGCATATCCCATTTGAGGTTTGCCTGAGCAGCAATGTGTTGAGTGGTGTAGTAAATGGTTTGGAAAACCATCCGCTAAAAAATATGATGGAAGCCGGATTGCTGGTAACCATCAATACAGATGATCCTGCCATCCAGCAAACAACACTTTCCATGGAATGTGCCCTGGCAGCAACATCAGCCGGGCTGACAATGCAACAGGTTGCCCAAACCATGTTCAATGCAGCCCAGGCTGCATTTTTGCCAGATTTGGAACGTACCAGATTGTCTGCGCAAATAACGGCAGGCTGGCAGGATGTTTTTCCGGATTAGGTTTTGGGTGAACATCTGTATAAAGTGAAATCTGGTAATATTGATATATTCTTTCTGATGCTTTCGAGGTGGTTACATGCATATATTGGTAACAAATGATGATGGGGTACAAGCGCCCGGATTACTTGCCCTGGCGCAGGCTCTCCAACCCCTGGGGAAAGTAACTATTGTCGCTCCAGACAGAAACTGGTCAGCCTCCGGGCATGTGAAAACGATGCACCGACCCTTACGGGTGAAACAAATCGAATTATGCGATGGCAGCCAGGCTTTTGCCTGTGACGGTGCCCCTTCCGATTGTGTATCCCTCGTTTTGCTTGGTCTGCTCTCAGAACCCGTTGATTTTGTTGTTTCCGGTATTAATCCCAATGCCAACTTGGGACACGATGCCACCTACTCGGGGACCGTCACTGCTGCCATGGAAGCCTGCATTGGAGGCATTCCTGCAGTGGCTGTGTCTTTGGAATCCCCTGAAGGTCTGGAAGGTCCAATTGACTACAGTGGTGCCGCCTGGGTTGCCAACAAGGTCGTTCAAGCAATGCTAAATAACCACCTGCCGCTTGATACTATTCTGAACGTAAATGTTCCATATCGACCGGTTGAAGAATTGACCTCATTTCATATTACCCGCCAGGGATTGAGAATTTACAAAGATGCCCTGTTAAAACGGATTGATCCACGCGGGCAGCCATATTATTGGATTGGCGGGGATGCACCTACCGGTGTTCATGAACCAGGAACAGATATCGGCGAGTTGGCGGAAGGGTTTGTCTCCATCACACCCATCCAGCTTGACCTGACTGCGCACCAGTTAATCAACCCACTCTCCCAATGGGACTGGTTGGATGAAAATATTGAAAATCCCGTCCCCTGATATGACCGGTTTGCTTAACTTGATGCCCCATTTTATAATTGAGAAAGGTTGTGCCAGATGAACCTAAAATCACACTTGGAGGAACCAATGGATTTCACGGTACGTGAATGGATGGTTACATTAATTGTATTCGTTGAACCGGACGCTACGGTAAAACATGCACTTTCATTAATGCGCCGCCGCTATATTCATAGTCTGATTGTGAATAAAACCGAATCAAGCCCCGAATACGGGATCATTACTTCCACCGATATCAGTGACAAAATTATTGCGCAGCAACGCGACCCCTCGAAGACCCTGGTTAGTGAAATTATGTCCACCCCCTTAACATCAGTCAGTCAATCCACCAGTCTGCAAGATTGTGCCCGACTGATGAATAAACTGAAAGTGCACCATCTTCCGGTAGCCGATGATGCTGGTGAATTAATTGGCATGATATCAGCGACTGATTTCCTGGTCGTTGCAGAAGCTATGGCTTCCTGAACCAACTTTGCATGAACATAAAAACCGCGCTTAATGGCGCGGTTTTTTGTTTTTACGGATATTTCCAAATTCAACCCTTGCATAATTCCGCAAATCTGTGCATTATAATAAGTTCAATGATCTCAAAACTACGAAAAGCAGCCTTGCTGCTAGTTATTGTTTTCCTTGTGTTTACATGGTTTCCCCCAACCGGAGTTCTGGCTCAAGATGATGCACCCACAACTCCCTGGGATTTAATCAGCCAGACTAATATCATGCGCGCTGCGTATGGGTATCCAGATTTAAGCGTCGATGGTATTTTGATGGCAACCGCCCAATTCTCTGCAGAAACTATGGCAAGTTTACAAACCTGTGCCCACCTGGTAACTTTGGGTTACCTGAATGCTTCCGGACGCGCCATGACTGCCGGCTACGGCGGGGGTGCGACCGCTTTTGTAACCGAAAATATTGCCTGTGGCAGTGGCGCTTTACCTGACCTGTATTCCAATTACTGGGCAGACTTCGAACATATGCGTCCAGTTAATGGACCGCAGGCTGGTCTGTACGTACATGCCGGTGCCGGCGCAGCACAAAGTGCCGATGGCTGGTGGTATTACGTTTTACATGTGGGGTACACCAGCGGTTCCTATAATCCCAGTACACCTCAGCCAACTCTTCCTGGTGGTATTACCGCCACACGTGGACCAACATCTGATCAACGCGTGGTTGCCATCGTGACAGCAACACCCATGGAAGATGGCTCCTCTGATTCATGTTGTTCAACCTGGTCAAACCCTGTGGGGGATAGCGACCTCATACAACATGAAAATTGATGAAATAAAAGCCTTGAATGGTATGGCAAGCGACACCATTTTCGCCAACCAAAAACTTACTATCCGGCTGGCGTCTACACCGACGATTTCACCCACCACAACCCAGACTGCCAAACCTCCCACCCGAACGCCAAAACCGACCAGTACTCCTGCTCCGCCAACCCAGACCCGCGCACCAACAATCACACCTACTCCAACCCGGCAGCCCCTCTTTCCGGAAATTTCCATCCTGCAGGGTAACCGCCGTGTACTTGGTATGGGAATAATTGGAATTTGCGTTTTTGGATTGTTATTTCTTGTTTTGAGTGGCAGGAAAAAATAATCGTTGTAAGTCCAGAACAAAAAAGAACGGGATGGCGGCATCCCGTTCTTTTTTGTTAAATCATGAAATCTTCACCATGCCAGGTACCGTGGTCCGGGGTGTGGATTCCTGCAACAATATGCTCCTCCACATCCTGCCCATTTCCGTTAAGTTTCGTTTCATGCACGGATAATTGCTTCTCAAGCACTTCCAGGCGATTCATCACAGCCGTAATGGCGGTACCAATGGTATCCGGCATGCGGTCATGATGCAGATCGGGTGAGGTTTCTTTAGGTTGGCTGCGCATGATAATCTGACCGGGTACACCCACTACAACCGAGTCGGGTGGAACATCTTTCACCACAACGGCATTGGCACCAATCCGGCTGTTTTCTCCAACCGTTATGGCACCCAATATTTTTGCACCTGCCCCAATGACCACATTATCTTTGATGGTCGGGTGCCGTTTTCCTTTTTAAGGCTTACTCCACCCAATGTTACGCCGTGATACATCGTAACATTGCATGCCAATATCAGCAGTTTCCCCGATGACCACACCCATGCCATGGTCAATAAACAGGCTGGAACAAATGGTTGCCCCCGGGTGAATCTCAACCCCGGTCAACCAGCGCACCAGGTGGGATAAGGCTCTACCGAAAAACTTCAATTTATGAATCCATAACCAATGCGCAATTCGATATCCCCAGATGGCATGCAAGCCAGGATAAGTGAAAAACACCTCGAAACCTGAGCGGGCTGCCGGGTCACGATCAAACACGGCTTGAATATCTTCATGCATGCTGCGCAATAACGAACCTCTCATCACTTCCCTCCCATTGCATTCATGTTAATCCATCAGGTCGGCGAATAAGGGAGTGCTCAGGTAGCGTTCACCGAATGAAGGAATAATCACAACAATCAGCTTCCCGGCATTTTCCGGGCGGTTTGCCAGTTGAATGGCTGCCCAGGTGGCTGCACCGGATGAAATACCTACCAGCAGACCTTCCTGGCTTGCCATAGCGCGCGCAGTTGAAAAAGCATCTTCCTTGGTAACCCGAATGATTTCATCATAAATTGCGGTGTTCAAAATCAGCGGAATAAAACCTGCCCCAATGCCCTGAATGGGATGGGGACCTTTTTCGCCACCGGACAGAACAGGCGACGCATCCGGTTCCACGGCAACAACCTTAACGCCGGGTTTTCGGGATTTCAATACTTCGCCGACCCCTGTGATGGTTCCGCCTGTGCCCACTCCAGCAACCAGAATGTCCACTTTGCCATCCGTATCATTCCAGATTTCTTCTGCCGTGGTCTTCCTGTGAATTTCCGGATTGGCTGGATTTTCAAATTGCTGCGGCATGAAATAGCCCTCGTTTGCAGCAATCAACTCATTTGCCACCCGTATGGCGCCTGCCATACCCTCGCTGCCGGGAGTTAACACCAGCTCTGCGCCATAAGCCCGCAGTAATATCCGCCGTTCTTTGCTCATGGTTTCAGGCATGGTTAAAATTACCCGATAGCCCCTTGCGGCGCAAACCATTGCCAGGGCAATACCCGTATTTCCGCTGGTAGGCTCGACAATAACCGTTTTGCCTGGCTGGATGATGCCTGCTTTTTCGGCAGTGTCAATCATCGCCACCCCAATCCGATCCTTAACGCTATGGGCTGGATTGTAGTATTCCAGTTTGGCAACAATTTCGGCTTTTGCCCCTTGGGGTACCCGGTTCAGCCGAACCAGTGGCGTGTTTCCAACAAGTTGGGTTACATCATCAAAAATTTTCATCATTCATCCTTATACGTTTTAAAATAAAAACCGGTCAATGGATGTTCCAGTGGCAGAGAAATAAAAAAAGCGGGTGTCTGCCCGCCGCCACAATCCATTAACCGGAATTAAAAGCGCATTTGTGGCGGTGGTTTACAGTCCCCGCCGGCTACACATGCAAGTATTCATAACAGCATCAAAATAGAGTATTTTAGTCATATTTATATCAATTATATGATAGATATTAGGTCTGTCAAGGGTGGATATTTATTCATTGCCTGGATTAAGTGGGTGATTATTTCCTGGATAGGAAATATCTTTAATACCAGTATTTCTGCCAATTTGCGTCCTTTTTCTCCCGTCTTCGTCTATATCGTTAGAATACGATATAAGGAGATTGAATATGGATTTCATCATCGATTTGCTTTTGACGTCTGCAAAAAATGTCTGGGCTACTTTTCTGCATAACTGGCCATTCCTGGTTGCCAGCGTGGGGATCGCAGTTGCTCTGAAACTGTATCTGAACACGGAAAAAATAGCCAATCTCTTAATCCGGTACCGTAAGGTTGGTGTGGCAGGAGCAACGCTGGCAGCAGTTGCCACGCCATTTTGCTCGTGTGGTACGACTGCGGTAATGCTGGGCATGATTGCAGGCAGGATACCCTGGGCACCCATTATTGCCTTTATGGTGGCTTCACCGCTTACTTCACCCCAGGAATTAATTTCCAGTGCTGGATTGTTTGGCTGGCCGTTCGCACTGGCATTTTTTATTTCCTCGATAATATTGGGTTTTCTTGGTGGATTTGTGGGTGATTTTATGGAACAACGCGGCTGGCTGGAAAACCAATCCAGGTTCCAGGAATCCAGCGAAAAGAAGAAGCCTGTGAACGAATCTCCTGCGCCTGCCTGCAACTTTGCTGGTGCACCAGCAATAGTCCTTGTTGAACCCGTTACGCAAACGCGCCGCTATGATTCGGAAATTGGGTCTTACAACGTCTACCGTTCGGATAACCAACCAGGCGAGGCGAAGATAAGAAATTCCAGTTGCTGCGGTTCTCCCACTTCACTTGAATCAATTCCTTCAAATATGGGTATGCAACAATCCTCATCCCCTGCCACACCATGTGGATGTAACAGTACAATCCCAGAACCGATTTCACCCAGTCAAACTTGCAGCACAAAACAGGAACCTGAGATGCACCGAAAGGTCAGCCTGCGAATGTTTCTGTCTGAATTCCTCACAACAGGCAGAAGGCTGCTCTTGATGTTCCTTGGGTTTGCGTTCATTGGATATGTACTCAATGGATTGATCCCAGCCGCCTGGGTTTCAGCCATCTTTGGACAGGGAAATATTTATAGTGTTCCCCTGGCTGCCACCCTGGGACTGCCAATTTACATCAACACAGAAACGTCTCTGCCCCTTGTTCGAGCCTTAATCGAAGGCGGGATGAGTCAGGGTGCAGCCCTGGCTTTCCTGATTGCTGGTGCAGGGACATCCATCGGTGCATTTACTGGTGCGCTTGCGATTGCCCGCTGGCGGGTAATTGCAGCCGTTGTTGGAACGCTTTGGGTAGGTTCCATAGCACTGGGATATCTTTACAATCTGTTGCTGCTATCCGGATTGTTCTAAACTACACTTCTTTTCTCAAAAAGAGAGGATTTTGGATTCATCCTCTCTTTTAGGATTAATGCATCTCCATTTATTAAATTAATGAGATACAAACTGTAATCAACCAGTTATAATATTAAAAATTATTAAGAGGAATTGCTGGAAAATGCAGTCGTTGGAAGCGGTCTGGGAAATAACCAGTGCACGGTTAAAAAGCTTCATTCGCAGCCGTGTTGAAGATGATGCCACAGCAGATGACCTGCTGCAAGAAGTTTTTGTTCGGGTTCATTTGAATATGAAACAACTGAAAGATTCCGAGCGCCTGGAAAGCTGGATTTTCCAGATAACACGCCATGCCATCATTGACCATTACCGGACCCGCAGAACTGCAATGGTTATCCCGGATAACCACCCAGACCCCATAGAATTATTTGTTGAGCCCGATGCCAGCCAGGAACTTTCCGGTTCCATGCGACAAATGGTGGACGAATTGCCTGAGAAATACCGGGATGCATTGCTGCTTACAGAATATGAGGGATTAACTCAACAAGAATTGGCTGACCATCTGGGGATTACCCTTTCAGGTGCCAAATCACGGGTTCAGCGTGCCAGGCAAATGATTAAGGACAACCTGCTTGCCTGCTGTCATTTTGAATGTGACCGCTACGGTCGGATCATCGAATATTGGGAACACTGCTGTTGTTGTTCTGAATAAGGCCTTCCACTATTATTGGTTGTATCATATTTGAATTACTTCGTGCATTTCCATTTCACTGGGAAATGCTTGTTTGCAACCTGAATGGGGTTTCTCCGTATATACAATGTGTGGAAACGTAATCATGTAATTTGCAGGAGAAAAAATGAAACCCTATCAAAAATCACGAATGGCTGTCGGAGTTTTACTGCTTTTGTTTGGTATCGGCTTGCTGGCAATGCTTGTTTATCCCGAATTGCAGCAAATCCTTCAAATTGAGATTTCCTGGCCATTAATTGTTGTTGGCGCAGGTGCCATCTTGTTTGTGCTTGGGCTGGTTCTGGCAACCCCATCACTCGTTATTCCCGCCTGTATCCTGGCAGGAATTGGTGGGTTGTTGTACTGGCAAAATCAAACCGGCAATTGGGAAAGCTGGGCGTATGCCTGGACATTGATTCCAGGTTTTAGCGGCGTTGGACAAGTGTTTGCAGGTCTTTTAGATTCACAGCAGCATCGTGAAATACAACGCGGTTTATGGCAAATCTTTGTCAGTCATGGTTCTCTTCCTCGTATTTGGCTCTTTTCTGGGTCACCTATCCTGGTTGGGACCATTTTGGCCGCTCTTGCTGGTTCTGGCGGGTATTCTTCTTATCATTCGCAGTTTTTTTAGAAAAAATCTTTAATTTCTGTAAATATCTGGAGGAAAAATGCGTAAATCATCAATTTTTTGGGGTGTACTCATCGTTGTATTGGGCTTTTTGTTCCTGCTCAATACGTTCGGACTACTGCCTTTCAATGTGTGGCAGCTCTTCTGGCCGGCAGCATTAATCATCCTGGGGATCTGGTTTTTACTGGGACCAGTTTTTCGGCGTAATTCAAAACTGGAAACAGACCATGTATCTCTACCCATCGAAGATACCACTGATGCGGAAATCATCTTCAAGCACGGTGCCGGTCAGTTGAATGTTGAGGCTGCCGCCCTGGACACCATCCTGGTGGAGGGTGATTTTGGCGGTGGTGTGGAACAAAAAACCATCCGCAATGGCAGCCAGGCGAAAGTGCAACTCAGTGCATTACCTGACCTGGTGATTCCGTTTGGCTTCCACGAAGGTCTGAATTGGTCCGTAGGCTTAAGCAAAACAGCAAGCCTGCGTCTTTCATTCCACACCGGAGCCAGTGAATCCCGCATTAACCTGCGCGACCTCAAAGTTCGAGAGGTCACACTTGAAACTGGCGCCAGCAAGACTGACCTGATTTTGCCTGCCAATGCTGGTATACCCGGGTAGATGTAAAATCTGGCGCTGCTGCGGTGGATATCATTGTTCCGGACGGTGTGGCTGGTCACATTCGTGTTGAAAGCGGTTTGGCTGGAATCAGTATTGATAATTCAAGATTTCCATCGAGTTGGTGGGGCTTATGAGACACCGGGGTATTCCACGGCAATGAACAAGGTGGAGATTTTTGTATCCACTGGCGTGGGATCTGTAAGTGTAAAGTAAATTTATATTAGGAGAGAACATAATGAAAAACACATTTTGGCGAATTTTTCTTGGGGTGGGTTTACTGCTGATTGGTGTAGTTTCCTTTTTGCAGGTCATGAATGTGATTGAACTTCAAGGAGAATGGTGGGGATACTTCTTCAGCGGATTATTCCTTCTAGGCGGTCTGGTTTTCCTTTCAGTATTAGTCTCTGACCGCAAGCAGTGGTGGGCAGCCATACCTGGATTTACCCTTCTGGGTTTGGGAGCATTGATTGGCGTCTCACAAATTAATGATGCCTTGGCTGAATTTGGAGCAGTTTTTCTGTTCCTGGGAATCAGCCTGGCATTCTGGGTAATTTTCTTCCTGCACCGTGAGCACTGGTGGGCTGTTATCCCAGGTGGCGTAATGTTAAGCCTGGCGGCACTTATTGGTGTCAGTTCCTTCAATGAAAATAATGGGATTGTATTTTTCAACGGTGGTGGCGTATTCTTGTTGGGTCTGGCATTAACCTTTGTACTGGTTGCTTTACTGCCAGCCAAAGAACATAACACCCGGTGGGCATGGATACCAGCAGGTGTACTTGGAATTGTCTCACTGGTGGCAGGTTTCGGTGGTACAGAATTTGGCAAATTTGTTTGGCCAGCGGCATTAATCCTGGCTGGCGGAATTCTGGTTGTACGTTCAGTGATTAAGAAAGGGTAAAGAATGAATAAACGTTTATTACGCAGCAGCACAGATGTGGTTTTGGGTGGGGTGTGCGCTGGTTTGGGAAATTACCTTGGAATAGACCCTGTATTCGTACGCGTCTTTTTCATCTTGATGGCAGTGTTCAGCGGGATCGGCGGGGTGATTTATCTCATTTTATGGGCTGTCATGCCACGCGAAGATGCACCCAATGCCAATCCTGATTTTTCAGACCGGGCACGCCAGGTCGGTTCAGAGTTCGGTCAGGCTGTCAGCAAACCTCATCCTTCTGCCGCCATTTTCATTGGTGCCGGGCTGGTGTTGGCTGGGGTAACCATTTTCCTGCGCAGCTTGAACATTTCCTGGTTGAACTGGCTGGATGGTCGGTTGGCATGGCCAGTATTACTCATCCTTGGTGGCGGTTTTCTTGTCTACCGGGCAATTAAAGAGAGGTAAAAAATGGAAGAGCATAAGAATCGTCACAGTTTATTTGGTCCAATCCTTTTGATTGCTTTGGGTGTCTTTCTATTCCTCAACGCAATCAAAGTAATCCCTGGCTCCATGTGGGGCTTTGTTTTCCGCCTGTGGCCGCTGCTGTTTATTGCAGGTGGTCTGGACAGCCTGTATAAACGCGAAGGATACACCGGACCGTTGGTTGGGATAGGTATCGGTACTGTTTTTCTCCTTGCCAATCTGGGTTACCTTTCCATGAATGCATTTCAACTCTTGCTGCGTTTGTGGCCGGTGCTACTGATTGGATGGGGTTTTGACCTGCTTCTCCGACCACGCACAATCCTCACCACAGTTATTGGGCTTGTACTGGGTCTCATGTTAATCGCAGGCATAATCTGGCTGTCGTTAGGAACTCCTTTTGGAGCACAAAGCTTTAACAGTATTCCCGTAAATCAGGAACTGGGAGCAGCAAAGCAAGGCGACATCGGCATTGTGTCACCGGTTGGCAAATTACATTTACATGAAGGTGCCGCCGCTGATGAAATGATTTCTGGAAGTATCGTTTTGGCTTCCACAGAAAAAGCAGAACCTGAATATCGGATCGATGGCGAGACAGGGTATTTCAAAATGGAAGCACAGGGAATTTCTTATCCTGCCCCATTCATTGGCGGCTCGGATTTCGCCACCTGGGACTTATCCCTTAACTCTGAAATTCCACTGGTTTTATCCAGTCAGCTCATCACCGGGCAGCAAATTGTGGACCTGACCGGGTTGAACGTTGAAAGTTTCGCCAGCGAAACCATTCTCGGCAGCCTGACTCTGACCCTGCCTTCCGATTTAGATGTGCATGGCAGCAGCAAAGTTGTAATGGGTGAATTGGTGGTTCAGGTACCTGAAGGTGAACCGGTTATTATTTCCCTGGACACAGCAATTACCACAGTCGTACTACCGCAAGGCTATACACGCGAGGAGGACATCGTCTATTCTCCTGGCGCTAAGGACGCCACAAATCCAATCAATCTCGAAGTTGAGGTTCCAATCGGCTCCCTGGTGATAGAGTTTATTCCATAATTGATACCGAACAGGCTGGTGGATAAGTCCACCAGCTTTTTGTTTTAAATCTGGCGGGATATTCGGGGAACTATTTTGGACAACCTTCGTCTATAATGATAGAAGGAAATAAAACGGAGGAAAAAATGAAAAAGAAAATTTTTGTATTGATTATCGGGTTAGTTTCTCTATTTGCCCTTACTGCTTGTGGAACTTCCCTGAATAAGCCGTATCCGCAGATTACGGCGTCCGGTTCTGGAACTGTTTATCTTAATCCAGACGTTGCCTATGTCTATATCGGTGTGCAAACAAAATCCAAGGATGTTGCCGATGCACTGAGCGAAAATAACCTGCGTGCTTCTTCGATCAGCAAGAAACTGCAGGAGCTGGGTGTGGACGCAAAAGACATTCAGACCAGTGCCTTCAATATTTATCCGATGGCAAGCGAGTATGGTCCCAATGGTGAAGTATTATCCAATGATTATGTAGTGGATAACACCGTTTATGTAACCGTGCGGGATCTGACCAAACTTGGCGATATGTTGGATGCAGTAGTTCGGGCAGGTGCCAACAGCATAAATGGTGTGACCTACGATGTCCTTGACAAAGAAAAAGCATTCAATGAAGCCCGTCAACAGGCAATCGATAACGCCAAAAAGACTGCAAATGAACTTGCTACAGCAGTAGGCATCAAACTTGGCAAACTGACCTCGGTTTATGTTTACTCGGTTGGAAATGCAGTGCCAATGTACGAAGGTAAAGCCTATGGCATTGGTGGCGGAGCAGGCTCAGTTCCTGTGTCATCTGGGCAGCTAATGCTGACCGTAAACGCCGACCTGACTTATCAGATTAAGTAATTCGTTCTTCAATAAACAGGCTGCCAACATTGGCAGCCTGTTTTTACTTTAATATGTCGTCGTTCAATAAATATCAATATATACCACAACTAATATGCAATTTTACTGATGCGACCCAGTTTATCCAGCCGGTGGGTTGATTGTATTCGCCTTACCGTACCCGTTAACCCACGCATTACGATACTGTCTGTACGGGCTCCATCAGGGATGTAATCCACCCCATCCAGCATGTAGCCGCCTGTGACCCCGGTTGCAGCAAAAAACACATCATCTGACGATACCAGGGTATCCATCGTCAAAACCTGGTCCAGGTCATAGCCCCGCTTTTTCGCCTCCACCAATTCGGCTTTTGAGCGCAGATAATACTTTCCCTGTATGTTCCCGCCCGCGCATTTCAGGGCACAAGCAGCCAATACTCCCTCCGGTGTACCACCTACGCCTAATAAAACATCTACCCCTGAGTCCGGAATGGCAGTCATCAATGCCCCAATCACATCTCCATCCGGAATAAGCCGGATACGGGCTCCGCAACCCCGAATTTCATCAATCAATTGGGTATGCCGCTCCCGGTCAAGTACCATGACCATCAAGTCATCAACATCTTCCCCTTTTGCTTTTGCAATTCTTTCCAAATTTTCAGTCACAGTCAAATTAATGTCGATGACATCCCGGGCGAGCGGACCAACAGCAATTTTATGCATGTACATGAAAGGACCTGGATCCAGCATGGTTCCTCGCGGTGCCAGGGCAACAGTGGAAATGGCATTGGGCAATCCATTGGCACAGGTGCGAGTTCCATCTATGGGATCAACCGCAATGTCCATTTGGGGCAAACTGCCGGTTCCAAGGTGTTCCCCATTAAACAGCATGGGTGCCTTATCCTTTTCACCCTCACCAATCACAACAATGCCATCCATTTCAATGGAGTTCAATAGAAAGCGCATGGCATTCACTGCTGCCTGGTCCGCAGCTTCTTTATCACCACGCCCAACCATACGCCCGGCTGCCAGGGCGGCTGCTTCAGTTACACGAACCAGCTCCAAAGCCAGGTTGCGGGAAGGAAGATTGGTATCCATAAAATTCCTCCTAGTGTGTCGAATAGAAGAAAAGCAGGTGGGGTTACTACTTGATAATTATTAAAACGTAATAGGCGAGGGGAATCGCCCACAACCACGAGTTTATACGATCCAAAATGCCGCCATGCCCGGGTAATAAGTTTGATGTATCTTTCAATTGAAATTGCCGCTTGATCATACTTTCGCCCAAATCACCCAAAGGTGCCAGTATGCTGATGACAACACCCAATACCAATCCATGCCAGGCGGTTACTTCGGGTGCCCTGATTTGCCAAAGCATGGCAATCAAAGGGGTCAGCACCACCGCAAAAAGAACTCCACCGATATACCCTTCCCAGGATTTATTAGGGCTGGCACGGCGGGAAAGCTTGTGTTTGCCCCATTTTTTTCCGATCAGGTAGCCGCCTAAATCTGCCAGCCAGATGGCAGGCAAAGCCAGCAGCATCCACCAGGTTCCATTGGGAAGCTGGCGCAGCAGGAGAAAATGACTACCCAGCCAGCCTAGATATAAAAATCCACTGAGCGTAATTGTAAAGTCAGTGGCAGCCACATCGCGGCCGCGTTCATATTGAACCAGGTGAACAACCATTGCAATCAGGATGGTAGCGGTAAGCAAACCTTCAAATAAATATGGGATGTCAACTTGACGGGCGATAATTATGAAAAATACCCCGAGGATTAAAACCAAACGGGATGGCTTATGTTCCCCCTGCTCAAACATTTTCGCCCACTCCCAGGCACCAACAGACAGCAGGGCAGCCATGAACAATGCCAGGTACCACCCGCCCAGGGCAATTACGCCTGCGCAAATGGGAACAAGGAATATGAGAACCAGCAAGCGTTTAACCAGCATGGTCAGCTTTTGAAGGGTCACATGGAGTGTTGGAAACGCGGCCAAAACGCCGTTCGCGTTTACTATAAAGCAGTAAAGCCTTGTGTAATTCCTGCCGGTCGAAATCCGGCCATAAAATCGGTGTAAATAACCATTCAGAGTAGGCACTCTGCCAGATGAGGAAATTGCTTATCCGAAATTCACCCGAGGTGCGAATGATAAGGTCCGGGTCAGGGGTTCCGGTGGTAAATAAATATTGATCAACCAGGTTTTCGTCTACCATGTCCGGATTAATTCCATCAGCAAGCATGCGCCTGATGGCGCACATAATTTCATCCCTGCCGCCATAACTAAATGCGAGGTTGAGTACCAGTCGGTCATTGGTGCGGGTTAAGTCAATTGCATGCTGAACTTTTTTCACCAGCATCGGTCCGAGGTGTTCCAGGTGACCAATGTGCTGCAACCGCACGCCCTCTTTATTCAATTCATCCAGCTCGCGGTCAATAACTTCTTCCAGGATATGCAATAGACCTTCCACTTCATCCCGTGGGCGTTCCCAATTTTCAGTTGAAAATGCATACAGGGTAAGGTATTTGACTTCGAATTCAACGCAGGCACGAATTATACGGCGTAAATTTTCAGTACCCGCCTTATGTCCAGCCAACCGTGGTAAACCCCTGCGAGTTGCCCAGCGTCCATTGCCATCCATAATAATTGCAACATGGGTGGGAATGTTTGGTATGGGTGAAAGAACCGGTTCAGCAGACATAAGTTGGAGGTTAAACCTCCATTATCTCCTTTTGCTTGTGTTCGCCCACTTTATCAACCTGTTCAATCATGTGGTCTGTCAATTTCTGTAAATCATCTTCGCCATGTTTCAGGTCATCTTCAGAAATAAGCTTTTCATGCTCAAATTCTCTCAAATCTTTCATCAAATCGCGGCGCACATTTCTGATGGCTACACGGGCATCTTCAACCCGGTTATGCACAACCTTTACCAGGTCGCGTCGTCTTTCTTCTGTCAGTGGAGGCAGGTTGAGCCGGATGGATTTGCCATCATTATTAGGGGTCAATCCCAGGTCAGAAGCAAGGATGGCTCGTTCAATGATTTTTAATGTTGTCGGGTCAAAGGGACGGATAAGCAGGGAACGGGCTTCTGGAACGCTTATGGAAGCAAGTTGGATCAAAGGAACTGCTGCCCCGTAATAATCTACCGGCAGTTTTTCAACTAGTGCTGGAGAGGCTCTCCCGGTTCGAATTCCAGCCAGGTCTTCTTCCAGTGCATGAATGGCACTATGCATACGTCCTTCGGCATCTTTTAGCGCTTCTTTTATCACAGCAAGCTCCTTATATTGGAATGGGTGGATGGTGTGATTACCCTCTGCCTGTTCACATTGTAACACAGGCTAATCATACACGAAAATACGAACCAATATGTAAAAATCGCATTGACAATTTGTAGAATTCAACTATAATATAAATAGAACAATTTTTCTATACAGGAAGGTGCAAGATGATGACTGGAATGCTTTGGTACGATAACAGCCCAAAAACAAATTTATCGGATAAGGTCATACGGGCAGCCACATATTATCATCAAAAATATGGCAAAAAGCCGGATTTATGTTTCGTCCATCCATCCATGCTGCCAGGTCAGGCACTTCATCCGGCAGGAATTGAAATCCGCAGTGCTTCACAGGTTCTCCCCAATCATCTCTGGTTGGGAATTCATGAGACACAAAATAAAACCGCCTAATTCGGCTAATTCTTCATCCTGTGCTGCTTGTTGTGTATCAGAATCACCGGATTCCGGGCTTATAGCTTTTTGTTCACGGAAGAAACCAAATATCCGCTTAAAAAAGCCTGGTGCATATTCCTCTGCGAAATGAGCAGCCGCTTCCTTTAGACTTACTTCTTCCCGGAACTTCTCCCGTAAATAATAGAGATGTTCAATGATCCACAAATATAAATCAGCATCCGTTCGATGGGGGAAATTTTTTAATATTTTCTGTTCACGGATGATTTCCGCAAGCGGTCGATATACTTCGTAATACCACGATATCACCGCTTCATTCCAGGAAACATCAGCATTTCCGCTCTTCACCCATAAACCAGCGGTGCACCTCAATATGTTCGATAATTTTGTCATACCCACCCGGGACAGATAACTCAATGTTAGCATCAGGCAAAATTTTATGTAACTGGGTCTTCTCGTAAAACTCCACTTGTTCCCGCTTTTTGATAATGTCATCAATACTTAAATCAGCATCGATGGGAACAATCACATCCAGTTCAATCACATCAGCATCAATATAAATCTGACCCTTTTCTCTGGCAACCGATACCCTGTGATTTCCATCTTTTACAAAGTACACCTCTCCCATTTTATATACTTCAATTGGAGGCAAAATAACATCTTTAAGATGAGCGGTATCAATGTTGATCCAACGCGATCGGGTATGGCTTTGACGCGGTAAAAATGCCCGATCAAAATCACGGTAGCGCCCCACACTGCCAATTATTTTATCGATTGGAATCACCTTCATTCCCAGCGAATGTTGACCTTTGAGAGGAAGCTGCTTGATGATTTCATCGAAAGGTAATAATTTATTATCTGAATTGGTAATCCAGCTTTTTACCGAATGCCAAAATCCCCGGCGTAATGCGGTTTCAAAATCTGTTCTCGCAATCATGCGAACCATTTGATTATTTAGAATTTCAGGATGTTCGTCCATCGTACTACCTATTTCTGTCTGCTTTCACGTGCTGCCAGTGATAATCCTTCGCACTGAACGGTGTTAATTTCAATTTCCTTGTATCCAAAGGTGTTTACCACGCGTGTATTAAAATACTGTGTTTCAATAATTTCGTCGTGACGGTAAACATGAATATGTCCATGCAGGTGAAAACTGGGTTTGAATACCCGGTCGAACCAGCGGAATGCCTTAATCCCCTGGTGAGGTCTGTCTTTTTTATCATGTATTTGCCAGGGAGAGGCATGCGTAACAAATATATCCAGGAATTTACCGTATATCATTCGATTCATCAGTAATTTTGGAACCAACCCCAATACCATGTTCCACATTTCAAGCTGGGTGTATTGATATGGTCCAGTATTATATCGAACACTGCCCTGGATGCCGGCGAATATCAATCCACTTGGGTCCCGAATCACCCGACGGTGTAAATCTGTCCCGCCCCAGGGTGCTGCCCGCTCACCGCCAATGGTGTACTCCACTGTCCTGGCATGGTTTCCCCGCACGTAATATAAATTGATATCCAGCATGGAAATAACGTATTCCAGGTAATAGTAAGGCAGGTCGCCGCAGCTGACAGCCAGGTCAACATCCCTAAACCGTTCCTTAATTTGAGGGTTATAAATGATACCCAGTTCTTCATCACTTATTGCCAGCAAACGCATCGCTTTTATTCCTGTTTACTTCCAGCAGGCGTGTTGGTCTCTCCCAATCCAATGGCAACCGCTGCAGCAAAATTGCTCTCATAGGTGATGCTGACAGACCAGGTAAAAATACCTTTCGACTTTGCAATCAATTCTGCCGAATTTATTTAACTTTACGAATGGTGCTCCAGCAGGGGAAGTGAGCACCTCAATGGATTGCCATCCAATGGCACCAATACCGCATCCCAAAGCCTTGGCAACTGCCTCTTTCACTGCGAATTTCCCGGATAGGCTGGTTGATGAATTACCCGCCTCTTCGATTTCCAATGGGGTAAATACCCGTTTGATAAACCTGTTGCGGATTCCAGGCTGCAATCCATCCAGGCGGGTCGTATCAACAAGGTCAATTCCAGTGTATACGGTAATCATAAAAATCTCATGCGACACCGGCACTGGTGATTACCAGTGCTTTCGGGTTAAGATACTTGCTGGCAACTTCAAGTACCTGGGTAGGCGTTACAGACTGAACCATGCCGGCATAACGCTGATAATAATCCAATCCCAGGTTAAAACGTTCAATGTTTAATAAGGCTGCCCCCACCCCGCCATTTGATTCCATCATCAAGGGCAGTCTGCCAATAAAATTGGATTGGCTGTCCTGCAGTTCATCCTGGGTAACCGGTTCTTTAACAAATCGGGCAATCTCTTCAATAATCAGGTCAATGGCTTTCTGCAGGTTTGCCGGATTCACACCGGCGGAAACCTCCCAGGAGCCAAGTTTTGACCAGGCATTCAGGCTGGTACTTGCGTAATATGCCAAACCGGCTTTTTCACGCACCACTTCTCCAATCCGACCCATCATGCCGAACTGCCCAAGGATGCTGTTTCCCAATGCAGCCGGGATGTAATCGGGTGAGGTTCGGGCTGGTCCCAGCGTACCGATAGCCAGGTCAGTCTGACTCATTCCTGGAATGGCAACATGGCTGCGGATTATTTGGTTCGGTTTTTCAACGCCGGGTATTTCAATATGCGGGTTTGAAGTTGTGGACTTCCAATCGCCAAATGCCGTTTCAACCATTTCCAGTGCTTCAGCCGCTGAAATACCACCAACAATGACAATCACCATGCCTTTTGGGCTATAGTAAGTATCATGAAAAGTGCGGATGGTGGATTGCTGGATGGGCAGGATGGTTTCCGGATATCCATCTTCCGGTCGTCCATATGGGTGATTCGGGAAGAGTAGTTTATCAAATTCCAGGGCAGCCATTTCACCGGTATCTTGAGCCCGCATGGCAAAGGATGTGATTAATTGGGCACGGATTTTTTCAATATGTTCAACAGGAAAAACGGGATACCTTATCGCCTGGGCGATTAAATCCAGTACCAGGGGCAAGTCTTCAGTCATCGCTTTTGCGCTAAAACTGGAGGTATGGACGCTGGCATCAAATCCAAGTCCGGCACCTGCGGTTTCCAGCTCATCATAAATTTGCTGGAAGGTACGCTTTTCAGTTCCGCGCATGAGAGTCACCGCAGTGAAATTTGCCAGCCCCAACATGCCTTCCGGGTCTTGCAGGCTGCCGCAGGTGAGATATCCGGTCAGGTACACTGAAGGGCTGCTGAAATTGGAGCGGGTTAACAGGGTAATTCCGTTGGAAAGGGTTGTGCGGGTAATATCATTCGGTCCGGGCAGACTATTCCACCTGACAGCGTTTGAATTATTCATTATTCCTCCCGCCCGTTTTCAGGTATATAAATGCCTACCACCCGGTTTTCAGGAAGCAGGTACGTACATGCCACCCGGTTGACTTCTGCTGGGGTTATGCTGCTCAATCGCTCAACATAGTTCTCAAACCAATCATAATGGTCGAACATTTCTGCATATCCAAGCCAAAAGGCTTGATTAGTGATATTTTCTGAACCAAAAATAAATTGGGCACGAGCCTGTTTGGCTGCCCGGGCAATTTCGTCCGGTTTTACAAGCGTATCTTGAATTTGCTTTATCTCTGCATCCAGGGCAGTAAGTACGTCCTGTGCATTGCGGTTTGGGTGAACGGTGGCTGTGATGTCATACAGATAAGGGTCAATGGTTGGCTGCAGGCTGCCGCTCACACCAACTGCCAGTTCCTTTTCCACCAAAGCCCGGTAAAAACGGCTGGTTTTATTGGTAATACCGCCGCCGCCAAACATATTGAGCGGTGATGGACCTGCCAGCAGGCTGTCGAGAACTGTAAATGCAAAAAAATCTGGGTGGCTGGCTTGCGGTGCCCGATAGGCATGCCGAACGAATACTAGTTTCACCCGGACCTTTAATTTCCACCCTTCGTTCATCCGGGATTGCCCATTCGGGTTGTATTTCCGAACTGGA
This sequence comes from uncultured Chloroflexia bacterium, assembly GCA_963793615.1. Lineage (GTDB taxonomy): Bacteria > Chloroflexota > Anaerolineae > Anaerolineales > Anaerolineaceae > UBA4782. The sequence continues at coordinate 37,157 of CAWCAN010000013.1, read as the reverse complement.
ATGGCTGCGAGGTTTCAGGTTTCCGAACAGCGTTTCCAGGTTCTGCAGCATGGTGTTTGTGTCAAAATCGCCTGCCAGGCAAATCACAGCATTGGAAGGAGAATAATATCCAAGATAATGCTGGTATAAATCATCCCGGGTAATATTTCGCAAATCCTCCAGCTCTCCAATCACCTCGTGTTGGTAGGGATGCCTGTCAAATGCTGCCCGCTGGACTGCTTCATCCAGTCGAAAAATAGGCACATTTTCGTTTCCTTCCCGCTCCGATATGATTACCGTTCGTTCGGATTCAACTTCCTGAGCATCAAAAATACTATCCTGCATCCGGCTGGCTTCCAGCTCCAACGCCAGGTGAATGTGATCCGCAGGCATGGTTTCGAAATAGGCGGTCCAATCCAAATAGGTCATGGCATTCCAGAATCCACCATAACGGGATATGGCTTTATCCAGTATACCGGTTGGAAACGCAGGGGTACCTTTAAACTGCATGTGTTCCACCCAGTGTGAGATACCAGTTTTGCCAGGCAGCTCATTTCGCGACCCGACCCGGTACCAAATCCACTGGCTGATGAGTGGTGCAGTATGGATTTCTTTAAGATGCACCAGTAATCCGTTAGATAAATGTTGAGAGAAGTAAGTTGTATTCATAATAGGTAAGTAATTATACCTAACACCCTGCCATATTCCGAACGGATGTATACAGGTGACCAATCTACGCTGTATAAATTAACCACATATTTCCATATATATTAGATACAATACAAACAGAGTAAAACCGCACTTTTCCTAGTTCAGGATGAGTGCAGCCGACCTATCTATCAAAAATTCAATGTCCAACGTCTAAGGAGTCTGAATGCAAGATAACCTGTCCAAACCCGCGATTGGGGTGATCTTTCACCCCAAATTTCCGCCAGAAACATTGGCAGATTATGCCCGAAAAGCGGAATCTGCTGGTTTTGATGAATTGTGGCTGTGGGATGATTGTTTTTTACCAGGAGCATTTACATCCGCTGCCATTGCACTTTCAGCCACACAGAAGATAAAAGTTGGAATCGGCTTGATTCCTGTGAAAGCCTATAATCCTGTATTTGCTGCGATGGAACTTACCACGCTGGCAAGAGCTTTTCCGCATCGCATTTTGCCAGGATTTGGATATGGCGTCGGTACCTGGATGACCCAAATCGGTGCCTCACCGAAACCTACCATAAAAGGTTTGGAAGATACCGTCACTGCAGTACGCAGCCTTTTAAATGGCGAATTAGTTACAACCCACACCGAGAATGTTAATTTGGAAAAAGTTCAAATGCAGTTAACGCCTGAGGTCATTCCTCCATTATTCCTGGGAGCAGTGCGGGAAAAAACATTGCAGTTATCTGGCCGCATAGGGGATGGCACCATCCTGGCGGAAATATCCTCTCCTGAATATGTCCGCTGGGCACGTGAACAAATTCAGGTTGGCATGCTGGAATCCGGGCGGACGCAGCATCGTTTAGTTGTGTATATATTTGTAAAAGTCAGCCAGGATGGAAAAACAGCCAGGGCAGCGATGCGCCAGGTGCTTGCAAGCCGGCTGCCATGGTCGGATGCACAGGTTAACGCATTGGGAATTGGCGAACAGGTTGAAACGTTCACACAAGAATATGGGAAAAGCGGTGACGCACAGCCCATGCCTGATGCATGGGTGGATGCATTTTCGGCTGCTGGAACTCCACAACAGGTGGCAGAATCAATTCAGCGGTTGATAAGTGCAGGCGCGGACTCTGTAGTATTCGTGCCGCTTAATGGCGACCCTGACTGCCTGGATGAATATATACGGTACCTGATGCCCTGGGGTTAAAGTGGGTGACAATAAAGTTATTACCTCGTAACTACTGACTGAAAAGAGTGTTGACTTGATATAATGTATCCCATGTCCAATTCAGTCCAGAGTGAAATAGCAGTTATTGGAGCCGGTCCAGCGGGGCTTTTCGCAGCCCGCGAACTGGCGCAAGCCGGATGTAAAGTTGCGCTGCTCAACCGCGATATAAAACCAGGCGGATTGGCGGAGTACGGCATATACCCCGATAAACTGAAAATGAAAGAGGGTTTACGCTCTCAATTCAAACAAATTCTTGCTTCACCTGGCATTACCTATTATGGGAATATACGCATTGGTGAGCAGGAAGACATCCGAATTATAGACTTCCTGGATGCAGGATTTGATGCAGTTTTGGTTTGCATTGGCGCGCAAAATAACCGTTCCTTGAACTTACCTGGAGAGAATTTGGAGGGGGTGTTACATGCCAATCAACTCGTTTATCACTACACCCAAATGCCGCCAAATAGTATGGATCCATGTGAAATAGGCAATAAGGTAGTGGTAGTCGGTGCCGGCAATGTAATGACGGATATCACCTGCTATCTTATCCGCAAGCAGAAAGTGGAACAGGTAACTGTGGTAGCCAGGCGCGGTCCGATGGAAGTAAAGTTTGAAAAAAAGGAATTTGAACGGATTGCTGCCAATCTGGATATGGATGACCTCGACCAACAATTGAACGCTCTTGAACCATTATTAAAATCACTCCGACAAGATCCGGCTTGTGCCCGTGAATTATTCTATGCCTGCTTGCCTAAAGCAGATCCGAAGAACTCGGACACACGTTTTTATGTCCGCTTTCTGGCATCTCCAACCCGGTTTATTGGAGACGCAAATGGAAAACTTGTTGGAATTGAATTACAAAAAAACACGCTTCATCTAAAGAACGGCAAACCCCAGGCTCAAGCCATCGATGAAACACTATGTCTAGAAGCAGATACGGTTGTATTGGCAATCGGAAACCAGGTGGACGAAGGATTAGGTTTGCCTGTTATAAAGGGGGAGTTTGCTAAAAATCCAAATCCTGCCTACCCGGTGGAAGGTAATTCTTTTGAAGCATTTGATCCGGAAAAAGGACAGGTCATAGAAAGTATTTTTCTGGCTGGTTGGGCTCGTAAAGCTTCTGAAGGACTTGTAGGTCAAGCCCGCAAAGACGGTATAAATGGCGCGCGTGCAGTTATTCAATATCTTTCCCAGCGGCAACCAAATAACAAACACAGCCTGGCCTGGTTGGAGAACCAGGTTGCACAATTGCCCCACCCGGTGGTCAGATTGGAAAATTTGGCGTTGCTTGAAAAAGCAGAACGCGCCAGGGCGATTGAATCAGGCCAGGTTGAATTCAGTTTTGCTACGAACGATCAGATGCTTTTTTCCATGGGATTAATAAAAGAAAACCCAGGGCAATCACAGCCTGCGAAATCATAACCCCCATTGCCTGCCATTCACCAAAGTAAGGAATTAGAGGCGGCAGGTGGCTTCCCAGTCCAAATATATCAGCCATACCTGCAAATACCGCAATCACAAAACCGGTACTGACTGTACGCAAGCCGATATCAGCAGCAATAGTGCGTGTTTGCTCTTTCCATAACGCCATAAAACTCAGGTAACCGCCCAGGCAGATAATACCCAAACCGACCAGGAAGACCGATATTTGCACAAACCCGATAACCGGGCTGCGATCCAAACCAAAAAGTCCAGGCTTGGTACCCAGTAGGAATAATAGATATCCAACAAAAGTGAACGCCAGGCCGACCCTTATCCTGCGCAGAGAATACGGTCTTGTGATTACATCAGTAGAAGCAGGGGTAGGATTATTTTCTAGCGGTGAGGTGCTGGTCATCAACTGGGAAGTACCCTTTCCAAAATTCGCTGCCAGTTCCCATGGAAAATACGGTCAACATCTTCCAGAGTATACCCCCGTTCCAAAAGTCTGGCAGCAACTATTTGTATATCAGCAATGGTATTTATTTCCAATGGTACATCGGGCCACCCAAATAAGCCGTCAAAATCGGTTCCAATGGCAGCATGGCAGGCACTTCCGGTAATCTGGCAGATTGCATCAATATGAGCAATCAGGTGGTCAACGGTTACCTGCTCGCGTGGATCGGTGCTTACCCAATCAGTTTTGAGAAAACGATTGAAAGGTACTACCCCGATAACCCCATCCCGCTCTGCCAATCTGCGGATGGCAAGGTCAGTTAACTGGCGTTCTCCAACGTATTGCTTGAGTAAACTTCTTACATTGCCATGGCTGCAGATAATAGTACCCTGGTAACGATCGAGAGCAGTTTGAATTGATTTATCATCCATATGGGCAACATCCAGACCAAAGCCCATGTCTTCCATTCTTTCCAGGAGTGCAAATCCCTCACTGGTAAATGGACCTTGCTCCAACGTTCCACCACAATACCGAATACCTGACCACACCGGACCGATAAACCGCACCCCTGCCTGCCACCATTCTTCTACTTCTTCCACTTGGCGCAGTCCCTCGGCACTTTCCATGCTGACCACAATTCCGACCGGTTTTGCAGTTTGTATTTGCGGGTCAACCGCTTGATTATTCCAGGGATTCAATAAATCATTGAGATCGGTTTTGGTGCAAATCTGCAGAAATTTTTCGGGATGTTCGTCAAACAGGCGTTTATAAGCATCCATTTGGCGACAGGTGATGGCATACGCCTCGTTATTGGTACGATATACCATACTTGCCGGCTGCGCTCCTTTATACCGTATGGGAACGCTGAATAGCGTGCCAAAAACCAGCGCAACCTGACCTGCTTGATAATCTTCCCATCCCAGTAATGTCTGCCCGGCAATGGCGGGTATACCCGATTCAACTTCGCTGGCTCGAATGCTGGCAGATGAAGTGGAATAATCCCTGCCAAAAGCAAGGATGTTATAAGCCAGGTCTTCGTGTGCGTCAATTAAGTATGTCATCTGTGGGAAATAAGAACGCACCTAAGAAACTTAGGTGCGTTTGATTACGGTTTAGATACTAGGCAGCATCAGGTGCAATATCGACTGCTTGCTTCTTTATCCGGCTCAACATCAGTTGTTTCACTGACTTCTGAAGCCGTCTTGCTTTTTTTAACTGCTTTAGGTGCAGCCTTTTTTGCTTTTTCAGTTACTGGTTTTATTTCGCCGACTTCTTTTTTTGCAGGTGCAGCCTTCTTTGCTTTTTCGACAACTGGTTTCATTTCTTTGATTTCTTCTGCAACCGGTAATACTTCGTCAACTTCCCGTTCCGTATCAGCGGTAACAACAGCTTTAGGTTTGCTGCTTTCATCTACATCATCCGGAAGGACAATGTTTTCTTCAGGTGCTGCGTCGGTGTCTTCATCAGCATCCATTTCGTCCAACAATGTCTGCCAATCCATATCGGCATATGCCATGGATTCCACCTTGCGCATGCTCAGACCAATCCGATGGTTATCCGGGTCAATCTTGATGATACGCAGGGTTACAGATTTCGCCTTCTTTAATATTTCGCGGGGATGTTCAATTCGTTTTTCGCTGATTTCGGAAATATGAATCAGACCTTCCACGTCATCCGAAAGGCGGGCAAATGCGCCAAACTTGGCAAGCCGGGTTATGGCTCCTTCGACCAGTTGACCAACCTGGTAATCTTTTACCAGGTCCATCCATGGGTCATCTTTCAATTGACGGATGGATAAGCCAATGCGTTTCTTTTCGCGGTCAACATTAATGACTTTGACCCGTACTTCCTGTCCAACATGTAAAACTTCATTGGGATGCTGTATACGATCCCAGGTAATTTCAGAAAGATGTACCAGGCCATCGGCACCGCTGATATTGACAAATGCTCCAAATTCAGCCAGGCTGGTGACACGACCGGTCCGCACATCACCTTCGGTTAATTCGTCCAGAACACGTTCCTTGACGGTTTCGCGGGTATCGGTGCTGGCAGCCCGTTCGGAAAGGATCAGGCGTCGTCTCTCACGATCGACCTCGATGACACATACGTCAATGTCTTGACCAACCATCTCTGACCAACGTTTTTCAGGGGTATCTCCACCCTGGGTTGCGCGACGGCTGAGACTGACCTGCGAAGCAGGAACAAAACCACGCAGACCACCCAAAGGCACGATAATGCCACCCTTGTTGTAGCCAATAATCTTGCTGTGAATTGCTTCTTTGCTGTTTAAAAGCGTTTCGGCTTGCAGCCAATCAGTTTCTTCGCGGGCACGATTAAAGGAAAGAACCACGTTGCCGTTCTGATCCTCAGGATTGAGAACAAAAACGGGGATGGATTGTCCAACTTGCAGCTTATCCAAATCTTCCTTGGTTATCTGCTCCAGTTCACGGCCGCTGATGATACCTTCTGACTTCGTACCAACACTGACCAGGATCTGACCTGCACTGATACTGGCAATTACACCAGTACGAATTTCGCCCTGACTTGGAAAATCAATATCTCCTTGCTGAGCAAGCAAAGATTCCATGTTGTGATTTTCGTTCTCGGGCATTAGTTCCCGATCGTCTCGGGCTTCGGAATTGTCCATATGGTCCTGATCTCCAGAAAAAAAGTTAATAGCATTATAAAAGTTAAACGTGTTATTGACAACCCCAATTTGGATTGCAGATACCGATTATCTACCACAAATGTTAGCGGTGATGGCGCTTTCTCTTCTTGCGCTCATTCGCATCACTTTGGGGTGAGTTGTTACCAGTGGGAGCAACCACCTCTTCACCAGGCTGTTCAGTTTCAGCAGAGTCGGTTTCCGTTTGTAAATTTGCCGCCCTGCGCATTTGGTAGGTGAATATGCGGCTGATGACAGCCATGCGTACATCTGCCAATAATTCCTGGAACATTTCGGATGCCTTACCTTTATATTGCACCAATGGGTCACGTTGACCGTAGGCTTCCAGTCCAATGGATACCCGCAGGGCTTCCATTTTCGTCAGGTATTCGACCCATTGGTCAGAAATTACACGCAGCAACAGGTGACGGTTGATTTCATTTTGAATGTACTTGCCAAATACCAGGCTGATATTTTCGCTGTCTTCCGGGCTGATATCCGCCAGTTTCAGGTTGACCACCTGCTGATATTTTTCATCGTCCATTGCCAGGCTGATGCGCTCCAGGACTCTGGCATCCAGTTGACCCAGTGTTATATCCGCCTGTTTCAACCGATTCCATTCTGCACTGCCACGTGCGGCTTCCAATGTTAGCAAACCATTTTCGAAATGCTCAACCACCCGCTCTGTGATTGCTTGCGGGGTGGAGTCTTCGATCATCCGGGCTGCAAGAAAAACATAATTCAAGCGGTTGTAGGTGCGTGAACTCTTTCGGTGGGTATGTGCATCAAAAGCAGTCCTGGTGCCCTGGGAGACAAATACCAGAAGTTTTGTTAATGTTCGGTCATCATACTCGCTGATAGATTCCCGTGCAAACCAGGTATCCAGGTCGCGCTGGATGATGCCCTGTGGTCCCAACAGGCGTTTAATTCGCTGTTCGAAAATTCCAGTAACCGCATCCATCACCTGGCTCGAAATATCCTGCCAGGTCTGGTTTACAAGCTCTACCGGTTTGAGATTAATGGGTTCATCCAACCTGCGTTCAAGAGCACCCAGGAGGCGGGTCAAAGTAAGTGTTGTGAAAAGTTGATCCACCTGCTGGCTGATACTTTCCTGCACTGTTTCATCACCTGAAGGCAGAAGACGGATTTGTTCCGTGGTTAATCGCACTGGAACTCGCAACAGTTCATTCAATTCAGTTAATAGCTCAGCCGGTCGCCTTGGCTCACCATCTTCATTCGGATCTCCGATCGAAGAAAAGAACGTATCCAGAATGTCCGTTCTTTCGGATATTTGCGTTTTAAGATTTTCTTCCGTTCGATCGAGCAGTTCTTGAACGCTGCGCAAGGTATGGTCGCGTTCAGCGCTCAATGCTTGATCGGCAAGCTCCAAAATTGCTGCTTGCAGGTCTTCAGAGGACGATGTATTATGACGGATTTCATCTATCAATAACCGGTAAGCGAAGGATGGATAGGCATGCTGCTCGTATTCAAAAGCAGGTTGGATTTCTTCGAGAAACGCGAGCAGTTTCCAGGGACCTTCCTTGTCTTTTAAGGCAATTTGAATCCTGTTTTCCAGTTCGGTATGCAGCATTTCGATAACGTCATCGCTCAGGTCTTCCTTGGTAAACACCCGGTCGCGTTGTCCGTAAATGCGCTTGCGCTGACTGTTCAGCACATCATCATATTCCAGAAGATGTTTACGAATGTCAAAGTTGGAACCCTCAACCCGCTCCTGGGACTGTTCCACAAGCTTGCCAAGCATCCCCAGCTCAATGGGTTGGCTGTCATCAAACATCATCCGTTTCCAGATGCCTTCCACCTGGGCACCACCAAATAAACGCATCAGGTCGTCCTCCAGGGATAAATAAAACCGTGAAGAACCCGGGTCACCCTGGCGGGCAGCACGACCACGTAACTGGTTGTCAATCCGGCGGGCTTCATGCCTTTCCGAACCTATCACGTGCAAACCGCCCAGGGCATGCACCTGTTTCATGTTGTCCATGTAGGTTAAAAATGCTTTTACCGATTCTTCGTAAATGCCAAAATCTGCAGAAGCAAGTTTGGCAAGGAAACCAACCCTTTCCTCATTGGAAAGTGCATAAGGGTCTTCTGTAAATTTGGCGAGTACCCGGTTGGTATCACGGAGCACATCTTCGGGAAGTTCCCCACCCAGTTTGATGTCAACTCCACGTCCTGCCATATTCGTTGCAATTGTTACCGAACCATAAGCACCTGCCCGGGCAATTATCAGCGATTTTCATCATGCCTGCGGGCATTCAAAACTTGATGGGGTATGCCAGCCTTTACCACCTGTTCCAGGCGGGATCGCCAGCCTTCCGGTAATTCAAACATTTCCAGTAACCGGGTAATGTTCTCGGAATCTTCCATGCTGAGAGTCAGGTTAAGGCTTTTTGCCAGAGGACGCATATCTGCAGGGGTAAGTTCAGGAATGGGTTTGTTTAATAATTGCAATTCCGGGATGGAGCGCTCGATCATTACTGCGTTATTCTGTTCCATCCAGACATACCGCAATAACAAAGTCTGTAACAGGCGTCTTATGGGTTCTGCTTGCAGCCGATCCGACAGCCGTTCGGAATGCTCCACAGATGTGGTACCTACCAAAAGGGGTCGACCTAATATGTGGCAGTAAATAATCTCCCGCGTAATGGAGCGTAATTTGGCTTCTTCAGAACGATAAACTACATCCGTATAATCTTTTCGCCGCCAAAAAACGGGTTTCTTTTCAGGGTCAAGCCGGCGGGTATAGTATGAATACTTGTACCCCTCCGCATCCTTGGTTTCCGTTTCCATCAATTCAGAGTTTTCATACGATACTGCATATTCCAGGTTGGTGGGAATGGGGATTACTTCCAGTTTGTAAATTTTCGCAAATTCCTCGGCTTCGGTGAGCGCAGTACCCGTCATACCCGCCAGTTTTTGATACATGCGGAAATAATTCTGCAAGGTGATGGTGGCATAGGTCACGTTTTCAGGTTCGACTTTAACCCCTTCTTTGGCTTCCACTGCCTGGTGCAGCCCTTCAGACCAGCGTCTGCCGGGCATCAAGCGACCGGTAAATTCATCGACAATCACAATTTTGCCTGCCTGAACCAGGTAATCCTTATTACGATGGAAGAGGAATTGGGCTTTTAACGCCTGCTCAAGATGACCGAGTAAGCGCGCCTGTTCGGGCGTGATATCCTCCGGTCGTTCGGGATCCCGCAATGTTTGACCAAGAATCTCTTCAACATGCGCTTCGCCAATTTCAGTCAGGCTGACAGAACGGTCTTTTTCATTTACCTCATAATCTTCGGGAACTACCTGGCGTACCACATTTGCCATGTGTTATACAAACCAGTATCATCTGATGCAGGTCCAGAAATAATCAAGGGAGTGCGTGCTTCGTCAATCAGGATGTTGTCAACTTCATCAACGATGGAATAATAATGACCGCGCTGGACCCGTTCATCCAGACTCATTGTCAGGTTGTCGCGCAGGTAATCGAAACCGTATTCACTATTCGTTCCGTATGTGATGTCTGCCTGGTAGGCTTCGCGTCGTAACACCATCCGCAATTGGTGCTGGTCTTCAATCGGGGAAGTTTTTTCAAAATCAACCACAAATGCATTCACCCCGTTATTTGTCCGGGCAGCCATTTGCAGGACTCCAACCGTCATACCCAACAAGGAGTAAATCGGTGCCATCCAACGGGCATCACGACGTGCCAGGTAGTCATTGACTGTTACTAAATGGACGCCTCGTCCAGTTAATGCGTTCAGATACATCGGTAAGGTAGCGACCAGGGTTTTACCTTCACCAGTTCGCATTTCGCCAATCCGCCCCTGATGCAACACATAACCACCAATCATTTGCACATCATAATGACGCAACCCGATCGTCCGCTTGCTGGCTTCCCTGACTGCCGCAAATGCTTCAGGCAACAGGCTGTCGAGTGCCTCCTGCTCTGCTTTATATTTCTCTTTCTGATCCTCAATACCAGCAATGGCTTCCGCAATCCTGTTGCGAAACTCGTCGGTTTTCGCCCGCAAGGCATCATCCGATAAAGATTTATAAGCAGTTTCCAGATTGTTAATTTCCTCAAGCACTGGAATTATTTTTTCAATTTCACGTTTATGAGGGTCACCCCCCAATACACGAATGATGTTCTTGAACATATGGGAACCTTTCTGGGGGGATTATAGCATAATGCCATCTGGTGTTGCATTTTTTCAATATTCTTCTATGCGCATATATTGCCTGTTGTGATATTTTGCTTACTTTACCTGGGCACAATTTCAATGGATAATCTATTATGAGATATAAAATTCGACATACTTCCAATTGTGGACTAAAATTAAACCGACATACCATTGTAGAAACAATTGGAGAATTTATGAAATTTAACACCATTTGTGTTTTGGGTTTAGGGTATATCGGACTTCCCACAGCCTGTACATTTGCAGTTCATGGAATAAAAGTGATTGGGGTTGATTTCAATCCGAAAATTGTTAGGGATTTAAATAATGGGCAGCTGCATATTTATGAACCCGGTTTACGTGAGCTGGCTGAGCAAAGCCTCAAGTCGGGTAATCTTGTCATTCGAGACAAAGCAGAGCCTGCAGATGCATTCATCATTGCCGTACCCACCCCATTTATGGATGATAAAAAAGCCGATTTGCGATTTGTTCGTTCTGCCAGCGAATCCATCCTGCCACATCTTCAGCCTGGCAATCTCGTGGTGCTGAGAATCTACATCTCCTCCAGGAACAACCCTGAATGTGGTTGCTCCAATTCTCGAAAGGAATGGGCTGAAAGCAGGCCGCGACTTTCTGCTTGCCTATTCTCCTGAACGGGTTTTACCCGGTCAGATTTTACGCGAACTGAAAGAAAATGCCCGGGTAATTGGCGGAGTGGATCAGGCTTCGGCTCAAGCAGGAAGTGACTTGTATCGCACTTTTGTGACCGGAGATATTATCAAGACCGATGCCACAACTGCTGAAATGGTGAAGTTGATGGAAAACACCTATCGGGATGTTAACATCGCTATTGCAATGGAATTTTCCAGGCTGGCAGAACGGTTTGGAATTGATGTTTGGGAAGCAATCCGAATTGCAAATCTGCATCCCCGGGTAAAAATTCTCAACCCCGGTCCCGGAGTTGGCGGGCATTGTATCAGCGTTGATCCGTGGTTCCTTGTCGAATCTGCCCCAGATATTACCCAACTCATACATTCAGCACGATTGGTTAATGATGAGCAGCCTGATTATGTTGTTCGCCTGGTAAAACAAGTGCTGGGTGAAAATTTACATGGTAAACGGATTTCGGTACTTGGTTTATCGTTCAAACCAGATGTCGACGACTTGCGCGAATCCCCGGCAGTTGAAGTTGCTCACCGTCTTACGCAATTGGGTGCTGAAGTGAAAGCATTTGAACCCAATAAACCTGGTGCAGTGATCGAAGGCATTCACATCGTTGATTCTGCTGGAAGCAAGTATCAAGGATGCAGAAATAATTTTAGTTTTGGTTGGTCATCGTGAATTTCGAAACCTGGATATTCCATCCTTTGCTGAAAATACCCCAGCCCGACTGGTAATTGATACGGTCAACGTGTTGCCAGCCGAACTATTGAAAAGTAATGGATTTCGAGTATTCAGGCTTGGGGTGGGTCACGAGTTGTAAAATATTAGTTAATTACCGTACCTTGTTCCTCGAGTAATCCGACACTTTATGCCAGGACCTCTGGTACGGTTGTTATTATTAAGTAACTTGATTATCAAACCGGGATTGGAGACCGCCAATCCGGATTCTGCTGTGAATCAATATCAACAGGTTTTGCAGGAATATGGGGAAAGCCTGGAAGGAAAAAGAGTTTTGGTATTGGGGTATGGCGGACAGATTTGCAACCGGATGTGAATTATTACGGGCAGGAGCAGCCCATGTGATTTTAAGTGAATATAAAGTCACTCCCGATCACATTTATAACAGGGCTTTGGTTGAAAATTATCCGCAAATTTTAGATTTACAGGGTTCAAAGGTTGTTGTCAATCCAAACCGGTTAACCGTGCTGGAGGGTGATATCAGGAGTATCGCTGCTCAGAACAGATATTAATCCAAGTAGATATCGTATTAACAGCAATTCAGTTTATGAACATCTCAGTGATGTGCCTGGAATAACAAACGCAATGGTAAAAATCGCAACCAGCAATTCAGTCTGTCTTCATTTTATTGACCTGCGGGATCATTTCTTCAAATATCCATTTGCGATGTTAACCTACCCATACGAAGACCTGGTATCGATGGTTAAATCCATCCAGCAATCATAATCGTTGGCGATATTGGGATTACCAGGCGACATTTTTGCAGATGTATAAAGAAGTAAACATCACGGTACTGGCGAGAGAAGTCGAAGCATTTCAACAAGCAGAACCTCATATCCTGCCCGATTTCAAACGAGGTACTCTCGAGGAAAACTGCGCAACAATCCTTCAGGTCTTTGCAGGAATCCAATAAAGACAGCATCACATGAATAATAATGAAATCGCAGACACCTTTGACAAAATTGCCAATCTTCTGGAGATAAAAGGCGAAGTAATTTACAAAACACTCGCTTATCGGCGGGCAGCGGAAAGTCTGCGCACTTTGCCTTCTGATATTAAAGTGTTTTGGCAGGAAAACCGATTAGATGAAATTCCCGGTGTGGGAAAAGCCATTGCCGAGAAAATTGATGAACTATTAAGAACCGGTGGGTTGGAATTCCTGGAAAACCTGGAAATGGAAGTTCCTCCCAGCCTGCTTGAAATGCTCCAGGTTCCTGACGTTGGACCCAAGAAGGTTACCCTGTTCTGGAAACAAGCCGGGGTAAAAACCCTGACCGAGTTGGAAACCGCAGCCCGGAATGGAAAACTGCGCAACCTGCCTGGTATGGGTGAAAAATCGGAAACCCGAATCATAGCCGGAATTGAAGCACTTTCCCGACGAAGCCATCGCATGCTGCTGGGTAACGCCTGGACGATTGCCAACCGCTTTCTCGATGAAATTCGCCAGCAACCGGGTGTGGAACGCGCCGAAGCAGCAGGAAGTCTGCGACGCTGGAAAGCCACCATTGGAGATCTGGATATTGTCGTAGCATCAAACAATGCCGCTCCGGTTATGGATTGGTTTACCAGTCATCCGGAATGTCTGCGAATTCTTGCCAAAGGCGAGAATAAATCCAGCATTGAATTACATAATGGGATAAATGTCCAGCTATGGGTGCAGCCACCTGAACGGTTTGGAACGCTGTTGCAGTTTGTGACTGGTTCCAAGGAACACAACGTCAAAATCCGTGAGCACGCCCAAAAAAGGCACCTCTCGCTCAATGAACAATCAATATTGGATGAAACTGGCAAAGAGATGTTATTTGCAAAAGAAGAGGATGTTTACAAGGCATTGGGTTTGCCCTATATTCCCCCCGAATTAAGAGAGGACACGGGGAGAAGTTCAGGCGGCACTGGAAAACCATGTTCCAAGCCTTCTGCAGCAAAAGGATATCCATTCTGATTTACATATGCATACCACCTGGTCAGATGCTGCCCATTCGGTGCGTGAAATGACCCTGGCAGCCCGCAGCCTGGGTTACCACACGATTGCCATAACCGATCACTCCAGTGGACTGGGTATTGCAGGTGGACTTACCATTGAAGGATTGGCAAAGCAGCGAAAAGACATTGATGCCGTACAGCAGGAAATGGGTGACTCCATCCGCATTCTGCAGGGGGCGGAAGTAGAAATTAAAGCAGATGGCAGCCTGGATTATCCGGATGAAGTTCTCGGCTCAACTGGATATTGTAGTGGCATCCCTGCACACCAGCCTGCGCCAGCCACGCGAGAAAATCACCGAAAGATTGATAAATGTCATTCGCAATCCAAATGTGGATATCATTGGTCATCCCAGTGGCAGGCTTCTCCCCAATCGGGAAGGGGCAGACCTGGATTATGATATTGTGTTGAAAGAAGCGCAAAAATCAGGGGTTGCCCTGGAAATTAACGCCAACTACTCCCGCCTGGACCTGGATGAAATTTACGCCCGCCGTGCAGCAGAAATGGGGATTATCCTTTCTATCGATTTCGATGCCCACACCACCGACCAGCTCGACCAGATGGTTTTTGGAGTATCGGTTGCCAGGCGCGCCTGGATTAATCCAGATTTGGTGATTAATACCTGGAGCAGGGAAAAATTATTGAAGTGGCTGGAAAATCGCACGAGAAAATAAAAATTGATGGATGAAACAGGGTTTTGGAAAATGAATAGATTGAAATGCTTCACCAAAGTTGTGATGATGCTTGCGGCATTCGTGCTGATTTTTCAGGCAGCAGCCTGTGCTGGAATCAATGGCTCAGCCACTGACAGTATTCGAGAAATACAACCCACGTATATTAACCAACTGGAAACACCCAATATTCTGCTCATCACCGCAGTGACCGTTCCAACCCGTCCCGCCGGTCAGTACCCGGCAGATGCAGAGGGTGTGGTGATTGCTTTCCTGACTGCATACCAGTCCGACCAGGAAGGGATGACCCAATACCTGAGCAAGGCATTACAAAAAAAAGTGCCTGAAGGTGGACCCGGATTGATGCTGCGTTTTCGAGATTTATTGGAAGGGTATGCCGTCAAAGCGGCTGCGGTTAGCCAGGAACCTCCAGCGGCTGTCATCACGGTTGCAGTTAAAAGTGGCTGGCACCGCAGACAGCACCCGAAAATTCACCCTTGCCCAGGAAGATGGCAAGTGGGTAATTACGGGCATTGATATACCCAAAGCAAAATAATTAAAAACCTGTGAGTGCTTTTTCAGCCCGCTGTTTCCAGGTATACAACTCTGCGTCCTGTCGTGCTTGTTTACTCAAGGCATCCCGCAAAGATGGATTTTGAATAAGCATGGATAACTGTTTAATCCAATCCTCGCTGTCTTCTGGCAAACAGAAGACAGCATTTTTATCATTCAATACCTCGTGAAAAACCGGTAAATCACTGGTCAGAATTGCCCTACCAGCAGCCAGGTAATCAAACATTTTCATCGGACTGCAAATATCCGCAGAATTGCCTCCGCCGCTGCCAGCAATAGTTTTTTCATATGGCATCAATAAAACTTCCGCTGCCGCCTGGTATAGTGGCAGGTGGGAGTTTTCAACAAATCCAGTCATGATTACATTTTGGATATCCTCTTGGATAAGTTCTGCTCTTCCAGGTATCGAATATCCCCTGGATTTCCACCCACCCATATAAAGTTGATCTCCGGAAAAGCCTTCGCCAGGGAAATGAGCAAGGCAGTACCCCGCCCTTTGTAGAAGTGACCGGTATAACCAACAGTGAATTTTTCGGGCAGCGCTAATATCTGCCGGGCAATGACTGGGTCTGGTAAATCCTGGTATTGGCTGAGGTCGGTTCCGTTGGGTGCAATTTGCACTATCTCCGGTTGATAATCGCTCCCTAATACATGCTTTAGTTTGTCTGCAAGAGCCTGGGTTATTGCAAGCAGCCGCTTACTGCCATCCACTCGAAAGAAATGACGCAGCAACCAGGGACCCAGTGTTCCGGTAGGTAAATCATGTATTTCGAGAATAACCGGCATTTTATACCACAACCCAACCAGTGCCGCTTGTGGACTCCAGGTATATAACAATTCAGCACCATCATTATGCGCCTGCTGGACAGCCAGTAAGGCGAAATCATAGCGCTTTAAGAATTTCCAGGAATTTAAAGGTGTGGATTGCGAAGGGTTCCTGTAATCCATACTGGGATGCAAGTTTTTCCCAGGAGGGCATATTTCTCCCTGGGACCGTGAGACTGACGTCATGTCCATTCTGGGCAAGCGCATGACATGCCTTCATAACCTGAATACTGTTTGCCGTGGTCGCTGGAATGGTAGCACTGGTTACTAGCAGCAATTTTCATTGCACATCTCCCGTTACAACCTGACCGGAAGATTGGGCTTTCTTCACCTCTCGCAGACCTTTTATCACAATCATGCCAACAGACACAACCAGATAGAACGACATCAATCCAGCCTGAGCCAGAATGCCAAATGGTTTCACCAGGACAAACATCAAAGCGGTTTTAATTGCACCAGTGATAGCTGCAACTTTTAAAGGATATCCTGGCTGCCCCAGGGATAACAACAAAGGTCTGTTCCAGAAGAAAATATTAGCCACCCCAAAACCTATTAATAATATTAGTATGGTCGCATAAGAAGGCAGGTAAGCGCCATCTTTCATCCAGGCTAATAACGGTTTTCCAACCAGGGCAAGTCCAATAGCACACGCGATCGTCCACACTGCTGCTATCAGTGTGGTGCGCTTGAGCATGAGCATCAGTCTCCCCCATTCCCGTTTCACAACAGAACTGCTGATTTGCGGGAAGGTGGTGTTAATGAAAGGTGAAATGGGCATCAATATGATATTCATAATTGCAAGTGCGAATTTATAGTAGCCGGCATCAGCCTTGGTGAGGAAATACCCCACCCATAACACTTCGCTGTCCCGTATAACCATGTTGATGGTTGCACTCAAATTCGTTGTAATGGCAAAACGTGCCAGGTTGCGCCAATCGGGTAATACCTTTAAGGGAGGTACGCAGCCAATTATTTCCCAATGCCTTGGGAGCATAAAAAAACATAAGAATTACTGTGCCAATTCCAAAAACCAGCTTCCCCATCAAATAACCGGTGAGGATCGCACCCAAACCGCTGCGGGTAAGAAATGCAATTCCGACCCAAACTGCAATGGTAATGTTTTGAATAAGGTTCAACACAGCCTGGCTGCGAAAATGATTGGTAATTTGTAAAACCGCCGTACCGGTTTCCCCAAACATGTTTCCCAAAATCACCAGCCCATAAAATAAAATATAGGTTGTTACTGCCGGGTCTTTAATAATCACCCTGGCTGCCCAAACAGCCAGAACAGCCAGCACTCCATACGCTGTCAGCGATGTAATCCCTTCGCTGATCCCTGCCACTTTAATTACGGCTGCAGCACGGGGTTTATCATCCATCGCCAGAGCCTGTCCGGCATACCTCACCACCAGTTCACCCATACGGAAAGAAAGCAGCCGGTTAATACTGGAAACAAATAATGTAATCATGCCCAGTGCACCATAATCGGCTGGACCAAGCAAAAGTGCAGCAGCCAGCCCAACCAGGCTCGAAAGAACCATGGAGATGGAATTACTGCTGAACAGGTAACCGCTGTTGCGGATAACATTGCCCAACAGGCGGTCTTGCTGCCAGTTATGCCACAATTGTTTGATCATTTTCAGGGAGTTTCAATCTGGCTTGCCCAGCTGCGCTCTTTCATATACCAGTCCACCAGGCTCTGCATACCGTCTTGAAGATTGACCTGTGGCTGCCAGTCAAGCATAGCCTTCGCTTTGGAAACATCTGCCCAGTTAGCCATCATATCTGCCTGGTGAAACGGGTGGCGCTCAATTTTCGCTTGTTTGCCAATCATGCGTTCAAGTATGCCAATCATCTCATTGATGGATATTGTTTCATGTCCACCCAGGTTGATGATTTCGTATCCAACGGGTTTTAATCCAGCGATCGTGCCACGCGCAATATCATCTACAAAAGTGAAACCCACGCGATTGGGTGCCATCACCATTAAGATGCACCGGGCGGCCTTCTGCAATCCATTGCGCAAACCGAAACATGACCATATCCGGCCGACCGGCTGGACCAAAAACCGTAAAATAACGGAACACCGTTGTATCGATGCCATGCAAAAAATGATACGAATAACAAAGCACCTCAGCAGCCTTTTTACTGGCAGCATATGGTTGTAATGGAAAACTGCTTTCTGCAGTTTCAGGTGTTGGTAAAGGTGCATTTTCTCCATATATACTTGATGTGGATGCCAGAATAAATTTAGGGATTTCGTACCGGCGGGCGATTTCAAGCAGGTTTAAAGTACCTGTGGTGTTTGTCTGGAAAAATATCCACGGATTTTCAACACTGGCACGCACCCCTGCCCTGGCTGCCAGGTTGATGATTGCGTCAATCTTCCCGCTTTGCCCACAACGGTTTCCATCGCTTCCAAATCAGCAATATCTTTTTGAAAGAATTGAAAACCCGTTCGATCAGTCAAATGTTGCAATCGCCAATTTTTCAGGCGCACATCATAGGCATTATTCAGATTATCCACACCAATAATGGTATGACCATCATCCAAGCAGGAATTGACACACCCGCGATGCAATAAAACCAGCAGCACCGGTTACCAGGTATTGGCTCATTACAACCTCACAACCTTGGGATGGTCTTTCCCAGCGATTCCCAAGTGCATTGCGGGTATCAACAATCAAATTGGGCAGCCTGCAAAATCGCGGAATAATCATAACTGGAATGATTGGTAACTATGACAACGCAATCCGCCTGTGCAACAGCCTGCATTAAATCTGGTTCAGAGATTAACTTCCAATCATCTTGAGAAAGTGTGGCAATGTAAGGGTCATGATATTTAACCACTGCCCCTTTTTGTTGCAGCAACCCAATTACATCAATGGCAGGGCTCTCACGCAAATCATCAATATCCGGTTTATATGCCACTCCCAAAACCAGAATTTGGCTGCCTTTGATGGACTTGGTCTGGTCATTCAAGGCATCCTGAACCTTACCGACTACGTATCGCGGCATTCCTGTGTTAATTTCTGAAGCCAGTTCGATAAATCGGGCGGTATAGTTCAGGGAGCGCAATTTCCAGGATAAGTAAAGAGGATCAATCGGAATACAATGCCCACCCAATCCAGGACCTGGATTGAACTTCATAAATCCAAATGGTTTGGTGGCGGCGGCATCAATAACCTCCCATACATCCACCCCCAGCCTGTCACACATGAGAGCCAGTTCATTCACCATTCCGATATTAATCATTCGGAAAGTGTTTTCGAGTAATTTTGCCATTTCAGCAACTTCGGTGGAGGAGACTGGAACGACTTTCTCCAATGCCTGCGAGTACCAGGCAACGGATGCCTGCAAACAGGCTGGTGTGATACCACCCACTACTTTGGGAGTATTGATGGTTGTATAATCTTCCCGACCAGGATCCACCCGTTCAGGGGAGAATGCCAGGAAGAAATCAATCCCCACTTTAAGTCCGGATTGCTGTTCAATTTTTGGCAAAATCAATTCGCGGGTTGTGCCCGGATAGGTTGTAGACTCGAGCACAATCACCTGACCGGCGCGGACATATTTGGCAAGCGAGTCGGTTGCAGAAATGATATACGATAAATCAGGGTCCCCAGTTTTTCGCAGCGGTGTGGGAACACAAATGCTGATGGCATCAACATGCTGGAGTTTGGAAAAATCGGTGCTTGCTTCGAATTTTCCACTTTTTAATAATTTCTCAATTTGTTCTGACTTTACATCCAGAACATAACTTTCACCGCGTTGTAATGAATCTATTTTACGCTGATCGGGATCTATTCCCAATACCTGGAATCCCGCTTCAGCAAAAACAACTGCCAGTGGTAATCCGACATATCCCAAACCCAATATGGCAACCCGGGCAGATTTATTATTTAGTTTTGCAACCAGTTGATCCAAAATGAAATTTCCCATTGTTTCTCCAATTATTTAGGATGCGTGAATTATAACTGACGAAATTGTGAGTCGAAGACAAGTTTTCGGATTAGAACAGGCTTAGCTGGGTGGCTTCCAGGTCAAAGGGCTTCTCATCCGGCGGAGGAGAGACAGGTTGGGGTGCATGTTTCTTTTTACTTTCCAAAACGTATCCCGGAAGTTGACCAAAATCTCGTTCAATGGTTGGTTTGAGCGCTGGCTGATGCAGGGCAGCAGCAGGGTGATACATGGCAACCACCAGGCGCTCGCCAACCCAACGGGCTTGACCATGCACCTCTCCGATGCGCACATCTGGCATAAACCGACCCATGGATATCCTGCCGAGGGTAACAATCAAATGTGGGTTAATGGCGGCTATCTGGCGTTCGAGATATTCATTGCATGCAGCCAGTTCATCAGGTTCCGGGTCACGATTGCCTGGAGGTCGGCACTTCACAACGTTGGCGATAAAAACTTCTTCGCGCTTTAAATCAATTTTTGACAGCAATTCTGAAAGAAACTTTCCCGCTGCACCAACGAACGGTCGACCCTGTTCATTTTCATAAAAACCCGGACCCTCACCAATGAACATGATTTCCGCATTGGCTGGACCTTCACCAGGGACAGATAATTTCCGCGAAGTGTGCAATTTACACTTTTCACAGATTTTTACCTGTTCTGCAATTTCACTTAGAATAATTTGCCCTTCCAATACTGACCTCCCACAAATAACTGCTGTTAGACATCTTCGAGGTTTTCTTCATTATCCAATGGTGCCCGGCTGTGTTCCAGCCATTGATGACGCAGGACATCCAATGGGTGTAAAACACCTTCATCGTCCTGATAATACCAGTGCTCCCAACCATTGCATGGGCTGCCTTTACTTAACTGGGAGCCTATGGCATGGATGGAACCAACAGTATCATTGATGCTGATTTTACCATCTGCCCGCAGCCTGGCTGCAAGTGTCATATTCCGCCGAAAGTATAACGGCTGTCCTGGCTGAAGGTATCCGGCTTCCAATAAAACACCCAATGGAACACGCGGCAAGCGCTTTTTTCCACCATGCACATCATAGGTTTCATCATCAAACGGGTCTGGCTGTATGGAATCCAGGCGGGTCTGTGCGACTGCAATATAATCTTCCCTGCCCTCAATTCCAATCCAATGCCGGTGCAGCCTCTTTGCAATAGCACCGGTTGTACCGCTGCCAAAAAATGGATCAAGGACCACATCTCCAGGATTGCTCGATGAGAGTATGACACGATACAGCAAAGCCTGTGGTTTCTGGGTGGCATGGGCGCGTTTGCCGTTATCCCGAATGCGCTCTTTTCCGCTGCATATCGGCAGCAGCCAGTCACTGCGCATTTGTAAATCATCGTTCAAACTTTTCATGGCATGATGGTTGAAAGTATAGTGAGATTTTTGCGATTTGCATGCCCAAATGAGGGTTTCATGGGCATTGGTAAACCGCACTCCCCGAAAATTTGGCATCGGGTTGGTCTTTATCCACACGATATCATTCAGAAACCAATATCCCAGGTCTTGCATAATGGACCCAACCCGGTAGATGTTGTGATAGGTACCGATAACCCAGATGCTGCCGCTATCTTTTAAGACTCGCTTGCAGGCGGTTAACCATTTACGGGTAAATTCATCATACGCCTGCAGGCTGTCAAACTTGTCCCATTCTTCATTGACTGCATCCACCAGGGTCATATTGGGTCGCCACAGGTTATGCTGCAATTGCAAATTATAGGGAGGATCCGCAAAAATAAGATCGATGGATTTTTCTGGCAGGGTTTCTAAAACCTCCAGCGAATTTCCATGCAAAATTTGATCCAGCGGTAAGTGTGTTTCGGTCATGGTGAAATGCTTCCCATCACAGTATACCCTGCCCGAATCATATCCAAATCCATTAAGGCAGCATCCTCACCGTTGTCTGCATAGTATTTTGGACGGATGTGCACAGTGTAAAATCCGAATTTTTCATACAAAGTACGCGCTGCCAGGTTCCCGACACGCACTTCGAGTCTGGCGGTAGCAGCACCTTCCTTCCCGGTCTCCTTCAGTGCGTGTTCCAGCAACTGGTTGGCGATATGTCGTTTTCGATAAATTGGGTCCACTGCCAGTGTCGCAATATGGGCTTCATCCACAATCATCCAGATTCCCAACACACCAACCACCTCGTTGATACCTGAGGGGTTGTGAATTTCTGCCACCCAAAGTCGCGAATTTTCGTTTTTCGTTAGTTCAAATAAATAGGAGTTTTCTGTCCAGGTCAGGGTAAATGAATTTTGGTCAATTTCTCTGACTCGGGCAATATCCCGCACTTCCATTCGGCGGATAGTGATGGGGATTTCTTTCAAGTCACTCATGGGGTGGGAATTGGATCGTTAAAGTGCAAATAGATGGGTGCGAGACTGATGACATCATCTACCTGCCCGGTCTGCAATCGCTGCCAGACCAGTTCTGCCAGGTATGCCGGTCTGCGAACAGATAATGACGGGCTGGCAAGCAGAACATTTTTCTTTTTGCGTGCCAGCGCAGCCCGCTGTTCCGCATCCAGTTCACCACATACCAGGGTGGGTTGTTTGAATATCCCAGACAGGGTTTCGAAATCCATGACCTCTGCGTGCCCGCGTGCCTGCCAGGCTTCATCGGTCCAGTCATACCATCCCACTGCCAGGCGAGCTCTGCCGGCTCGCAGGATGGCAGCCAGGGGGAAATCACCGTGGGGTTGAATTGCTGCCGCCACCACATCCAGGGTTGGAATTCCAATCACCGGAATATGTAATGTCAACGCCATACCTTTAACAAACGCAAGTCCAATCCGCAGGCTGGTGAATGAGCCAGGTCCAAGAGCAACACCCAGCGCTGTCAAACGGGCAGGTTCCACCCCGCAACGGTTTAATAAGGATTTCACAGCCGGTGCCAGTTCCACCGAATGATGGCTGCGTGTCTGCCAGACCATTTCCCCAATGACTTCTGTGCCATTGTACAAAGCCAGTCCAATGGATTGGGTGGATGTATCAACTACTAAAATCATCCTCAACCTCCAAACGCAGCCTTGCGGAATTCAGACAATATCTGGATATTTCGCTCGCCATAGGGCATGAAAACCATCTGGCGGGCTTCATCAGCTACCCAGCTCATATCCACCCACAGCCTTTCAGGCGGTACTGCGTCCAAAATCCGCTCTGGCCATTCCATCACCAGGCAGCCTGTATCCATCATTTCGTCCAGGTCAAGGTCTTCTGCTTCCCGAGCATCTTGCATGCGGTATGCATCCAGGTGAAACATGGTTGCACCATCCATCCGATGATATTGATTGACCAGTACAAAAGTGGGGCTGGTAACCTGGTCCAGCGATCCCCATCCCTGAGCCAAACCCTGTGCCAATGTGGTTTTACCGGATCCCAGGTCGCCATGCAGGCAAATAATATCCCCTGCACGAAGCAACGACCCCAGGCGGATACCCAATCTCCGGGTTTGCTCGGGACTGCGGCTGAGGAATTCTACCGTATTGCGGTCAAGAATCGGCATAATACAACCATTATATACAATCTTGCTGGATAAGAAAAATATCCCCTGGTTCAAACCAAAACCATTCTCTGTTTTGATTTGGAAGAGAAATAAATTAATACCTGATTTTGAGAGTTTCTTATTGGGGAGCAGATGTATCCAAATCGCTGCTGGCGGTTTCCACTACGCTTTTCATGCGATGCGCTAATTCCCGCCTGGTTAACATGATCCGATGGTCACAGGACAGGCAAACCAAACCGATATCTGCACCCAGCCGGACAACTTTCCATAAGTACCCGCCGCAGGGATGGGGTTTGCGCATCTTCAGGGTGTCACCCGTGTGTAAATCTGGCAGCATGAGCGCATTATACCACCGTGATATAATCCCCTCAGTCAGCCAGACGGATCTTCAGCCTGGTCAATAAGGAAAATTTACATGCTTGGTTTGGACATCCCCACCCTCGTCTCCCGAATATTCACACTACTCATCGCCTTCAGTGTGCATGAATTTGCCCATGCCTGGACCGCCAACGCTTTTGGGGATGATACACCGCGGGCGGCAGGCAGGTTAACCCTCAATCCGCTCGCCCATTTGGATCCAATGGGAACCATCGTATTGATATTTGCCGGGTTTGGTTGGGCAAAACCGGTTCCGGTTAATCCTTATGCTTTACAACGGAGAAGTTCTTCAGCGCTGATGTGGGTTTCTCTGGCTGGACCATTTTCGAATTTTCTGCTTGCAATCATTGCCGCAATACCGCTTCGTTTTTCATGGATATCCTACGCCCCTTCCAGCCAGTTTTTGCCTTCACCCTATCAATTCATAATCGAATTCATCGCCATCAACCTCCTGTTGATGCTCTTTAACCTCATTCCCCTTTCACCCCTGGATGGCGACAAGATTGCTGAATATTTCCTGCCAGAATCCTGCAATCGCGTTTTTCAACGCATCCGCCCATACAGCCCCATTTTGTTATTGATAATCATCTTTGTTCTGCCAATGGTGGGAGTGGACATCCTGGGTTGGATTATCCATCCAGTTTTATCCAATTTGTTCAACCTGCTTTTGGGAATCCCGATCTGACCGTACAAAACAATCCATCCTTCCAGGAAATTAATTCCCGGCTATTTTGCATGTTTTTCTAAATCCTGTACAATCATCAATGTTTCAACATGTTTCCAAACCATAACTAAATGGTCGGAGTATATTGCTCTATGGGGTATTTTTGTTACATTTTGGAATGTGCAGACGGAACGTATTACACGGGGTGGACAACTAACCCATCCCGCCGGGTCCATCAACACAACCTGGGTACGGGTTCTCGTTATACCCGCATGCACCGGCCGGTCAAATTGGTGTTCATGGAAAACGTTGAAAATCGCAGCATGGCGCTAAAACGGGAGCGCCAGCTTAAACAGCAATCCCGTTCGAAAAAAACCGACCTCATCCAATCCCATCTTCCCGGAGTACGACAGGCATTGCCTGATGCTGAATGGTTGATATCTGCACCCGGACGGGTGAACCTTTTGGGAGAACACATTGATTACAATGGCGGACCGGTATTTACCGGCTGCCATCGATCGCAATGTCCTGGCTGCAGTAAGCCGAAATAATGAACCTGTGCATGAGATCCACGCCCTGGATTTGCATGAAAAGGTTGCGTTTAGTAATGACAGTCTGTCAGAAAAGAAAGATGTTTCCGGCAATCCCCTTCCTGCCTGGGCGAATTACCCTGCCGGGGTAGCCTGGGCTGCATTGCAACGATCCTTACCTGTAAATCCGATAAAAGCCGCCTTCAGTGCCACTTTACCAGCCGGCGCGGGATTAAGCTCATCGGCTGCCATAGAAGTCGCATTTGCACTTGCCTGGCAAACTGCAGGCAGGTGGCGGATAAAAAAGCTGGCACTGGCACAACTCTGCCTGCAAGCCGAAGTGGAATATGTCGGCTTGAATTGCGGCTTAATGGACCAGTTTGCCTGCCTGTTTGGAAAAGCCGGGCATGTTTTATACTTCGACACAACCACCTTTGACTGGTCTGCTCTCCCCCTTCCGGCTGGCTTAAGCCTGGTCGTGGTTGATTCAGGAATCCGGCACACCCTCACCCATTCAGGATATAACGATCGGCGTGCAGAATGTGACCAGGCTCTGGCAATTCTACAAAGCGCAATCTCACCTGCCCCCAATTCCCTGGCAGAAGTAAGTCTCTTGCAGTTTCAACAGGCTGCCCATTTACTGCCTGAAATTTTACATAAACGTGCCCAGCACGTCATCGAAGAATGTGACCGTGTTCACCAGGCAAAAATATTGTTACAGAATGAGCAGGTTATCGCCTTTGGTCAATTGATGTTCGCCGGTCACCAATCCCTGCGAAATTTATATGATGTCAGCCTGCCTGAACTGGATTTTCTGGTGGATACTGCATCGAAAATCCCTGGCTGTTTGGGAGCCAGGTTGACAGGAGCAGGATTTGGCGGTTGTACCATCAACCTGGTGGAAACTGGAAAGGTGGAAACTTTCACCGAAACTATTAGGCGGGAATATCTTAACCAAACCGGGAAGTCAGCCGGAATCATCCCCTGCCAGGCTGCAGACGGCGCAAACGTAATTTCACTTTCCTAATAATTTAAAAAAAAGCGGACAGATGAAAATTCCCTGTCCGCTTGATTTGTTATTACAACTGCCACGATATGGCAAATTAAATCAATCAGTAAAAACCGGCAAATGTCCCAATGAAATGATGTTGCGCCACTTTGCCCGTTCACCTTCTGTGAAGATGGCAGCTTCACCAACCACCTGGGCACCAGCCTTTTGCATCACCAGGCGCATGCCTTGCAGTGTGGAGCCAGTGGAAATGACATCATCCAGGATGATCACCCGCTTGCCTTTGAGCAGGTCCTGATCCTTCTCATCCAGGAATAAAGTTTGGGGTTCGCCGGTGGTGATTGACAGGGTTTCCAGCACTCAACGCATCGCCCATGTATGGTTTATAGGATTTGCGTAAAACAACATACGGTTTGGCAGTATCCACGCTCAACACATGAGCCAGCGGAATGCTTTTTGATTCTGCAGTTACGATGGCGTCGTACAGGACGGTCTTCAATTTGGCAGTTAATGCCTTGGAACAGGCTGCCACGAACTCGGTGTCCCCTAAAATATTGAGAATGGCAATCCGAAGCCCGGGTTTGATTTCGAAAAGAGTTAACTCGCGGTGTACACCGGCGATGTCTACTCCATAGGTTTGTCTCTTGGTCATGGTATCCTGCCTCCGATAATAAGGTGTTTCACATTCCAGCGGATATTATTATAACCATATTTTCATCTGGAATATTTCTTATGCCTGGTTTGTCATTCGTTCACAGACATCCCACAACTTTTTCCATGTATTCTGGTTATACGATTTTCGGCTCGACTTGACCTGGCGGTTGTTTTCATCCCAATACCCGCCGCTTATCCCCGCAACTTCGGAACTGGATGCCAGGTAGACATAGGTTTCTGCCTGGCGTGCAGGTGTAATCGACATGCTGCGCTTGACCGAATAAACCTTTTTTAGCCAGGCAGGTAAATGGTTCAACCTGTCATCAGGTATGGCGACATTGGTGACACGTACACAGTTTACCGTTACACCGGAACCCTGCAATCGTTCAGCCAGGTCATATGTGAACATCACCTGTGCCAACTTGGAATGATAATAGGCATGCTGGGTGTTGAACTTTCTCTCGCCATTCAGATTGTCAAATTCAATGTCTAAAAATGGGTAGGCGATCAACCCTTTCGAAGCAACCGTGATAATCCGGCTGGGTTCGCTGGCTTTTAGCACATCCAGCAGCAGGTTTGTCAGTAAAAAGGTCCAAGATGATTCGTAGCGAAGATGGTTTCAACACCATCTTCGGTCAGGGTGGGCGGTTTTAGACGGTGATCAAAGTTCGCAGCATTGTGGATGAGGACATCCAGCCTGGGGAACCGATTTTCTACTTCTTTTGCAAAATTGCGAATGGATGCCTGTGATGACAAGTCCAATAAAAGCAGAGTAGATGAGCATTGGGTACTGCTGTCATAATTTCTGACTGAACCAGTGAACCACGTTCAATCGAACGGCATGCCAGTATGACATGCGCTCCAAGCTCCGCCATCTGAAATGCTGCCGCTTTCCCGATTCCAGAATTTGCGCCTGTGATAATGACAGTTTTTCCCTGCATGTTTTCGGTCATGTTAAACCTGCCTTTGCAATGGTTTCGACAATATTGTATACCAGATTGCATCAATCAATTTAAATTGAAACCCCTGGCGATTGACAGCCAGGGGTTTGCCCGAGCAAAGGGGATTTTCATTTTAAAATGGTGGTAAAATCATCGAGCGCCGGGGACGCCGACCCCGGCGCTCTCACTAAGGAGGAGAAGAAGAGAAGTCGCCCTTAGGATTAATATATAACTTTTGTTCTAATTGTGCTTGACGCTATACCCTACGCTTGACCTACGCATAACCCAGCAATTTACGACTGATTGGATGCTCATGCAAAACACCTATAGTGTACACACCGAGAACTTCGGACGGGTATATAAAATTCGGGACGCCAAAAAAGGCGAGATAAAGAAGCTGGCTGCCCTGCAGGATGTCAACATTGCACATTAAACCAGGGGAACTTTTGGTTTGCTCGGTCCGAATGGCGCCGGAAAAACCACCCTGATCAAAATCCTGACCACCCTTTTGTCACCCACCAGCGGATTGGCGACTGTTGCTGGATTTGATGTCAATCAAGAATCCCGACCAGGTGCGGGTGCGGATCAACATGGTATCCGGTGGCGAAATCCTCCGGTTACGGGTTGCTGACCGTGCGCGAAAACTTGTGGATGTTTGCCCAGTTTTATGGTATCTCCACCAAGGAAGCCAATGCCCGCATTAAAAAGCTGCTGGAAGTTGTGGGTTTGGCAGACCGAGCCAATACCCGTTCAGCGGACCTTTCCACTGGGCTGCGCCAAAAAATGAATATTGTGCGCGGATTTCTGACCGACCCGGAAGTGCTCTTCCTCGATGAACCAACCCTCGGGCTGGATGTGGGTGCCTCACGCGATGTGCGCAATTTTATCCGCTCCTGGATGAATGACAACCCCACCCGCACCCTGCTGCTGACCACGCATTATATGGCTGAAGCAGATGAACTGTGCGACCGGGTGGCGATCATTAATAAAGGCAAGGTATTAGCCTGTGACACACCCGACCAGTCTGAAAAAGGCACTTGCAGCGCGAAGCCATTTTCTCCATCGATGTTGAATGCGCCCAAGCCATCAACCTGGAAAAGTTTACTGCCCTGCCCGGGTTGAACAATATTCGTTCATAAATCAGAAGATGGTACAGCCAATATCGAAGTTTTCATGCAGGCTGAAGATGCGCTGGCAGGGGTGATTGCCCAGCTTACACGAGCAATCCGCCCGGATTCTGAGCCTGCAAAAACGCCAGCCGACCCTGGAAGATGTGTTTGTGCAAGCTGGTCGGTCAGCGCATGGAGGAGGTGGAGCATGCCGATGCTCCCGCCAGTTAGCAGCAAAGCAACCGGCTGGAGGCTGTTCTGGATGACGGTTTTCGGGCGGGCTTACCCCCGTATCGTTGGGCAGCAGCGCGAGAAATCCTGGATGTTCTTTGACATCCTGTTGCCGATGCTTTCCGTTTCGGCGTATGTCTTTGTCTACCGGGCCATCCAGGCACCCGAAGATTACATCGGCTTTGTGGTGGTTGGTGGAGCCATGACCGCTTTCTGGATGAACATCCTGTGGAGCATGTCCAGCCAGCTGTACTGGGAAAAAGAGCAGGGCAACCTGGCATTGTATATCGTCTCACCCGCCCCGATGCTGGCCATTTTATTGGGGATGGCCCTGGGCGGGTTGGTTGCCACCACCATCCGGCGCGGTGATCATCATCCTGCTTGGCAGCCTGCTCTTCCAGGTCAGCTATGTCGTCGTCAGTTTTTGGATGCTGCTGGCAGTCTTTTTCGTCAGCATGGTTGCGCTGTATGGCATGGGGATGATGACTGCCTCCCTTTTTCTGCTGCTTTAACCGCGAAGCCTGGCACATCGCCAACCTGGCGCAGGAGCCGATCTACCTGGTTTCCGGTTTTTACTTTCCCATCAAGAGTCTCCTTTCTGGGTGGCCATGCGGCTGCGTCGATTATTCCGCTGACCCTGGGATTGGATGCCATGCGGCAGCTCGTCTTTGCCACCGGTCCCAGCCTGGGATTTTTGAGCGTTAACCTGGAACTGGTTATCCTGATTGGATTTGTTTTGTGTTTGTGATTGCTGCCCGCTATCTGCTGGCATATGTGGAAAAATTAGCCGTCCGCGAAGGCCGGCTTGACCGAAGGAAGACGCTAAGCACAAGTGTGCTTTCAGGCATGAATAACCTATGAATAAAATTCTGCGCTCATTTAAAACTGCTGCCTGGTTGGGTTGGAAAATCGAATCCAACTGGACCGACCCGTTTCTGTTTGCGATTTATTCGATTGTTAAACCCCTGTCTGCGGCTGGGATTCTGGTCATCATGTACAGCATCATCTCGCAAAACGATTTCACATCACCCATCTTTGCCTATCTTTACCTGGGGAATGCTTTTTACCAGTATGTGGGAGCGGTGATGTCAGGTCTGGCGTGGGCGATCATCGATGACCGGGAGCACTACCGCACGCTGAAATACATCTATGCCGCGCCGGTAACGGTGCCCTACTACCTGCTGGGTCGCGGCGTAGCCCGCTTCCTCACCACTTCATTTGCAGTCATCATAACGATTGCCTTTGGCGTATTGTTCCTCAAAGTACCCATCAATTTTGCAACTGTCGACTGGCTGCTGTTTGCTGTCACCATGATCATTGGTATCGCCATGCTGGCAACATTGGGATTGATGCTGGCCGGCATCGCCATGAATATCGCCCGGCATTCGGACATGCTCGGCGAGGCTGTGGCAGGCGCGCTGTTCCTGTTCAGTGGTGCCATTTTTCCCCTGAGCGTTTTGCCGGTGTATATCCGTTGGATCGGGTATATCATGCCGGTTTCATACTGGCTGGAATTAATGCGCCGGGCAGTCATTGGAAACGTGGCAGAAGCCTTCCCCACCTTTGCCAACCTGACCAACATGGAATTACTCGCCATCCTGGCAGGCATGACCGTGTTCTTCGCCATTGCCTCGTCCCTGGTGTTTAACGCCCTGGATCACCGCGCCAGGGAGCGCGGCTTGATCGACCAGACCACCAATTATTAATTCGGATTAGATTTCAAGCAAGATTGTGACCGGGCCGTCATTGGCTATTTCAACCTGCATGTCCGCCCCAAATACCCCCACCTGGCAGGGAACACCCTGTTCCTGTAAAAGGGACACGAACTGGTCGCACAGCGGGCTGGCAATTTCCGGTCCGGCTGCACCTGTGAATGACGGACGGTGACCTTTGCGGGTATCGGCATACAGGGTGAACTGCGAAATCACCAGCGCTTCACCATGTATATCCTGGACCGAAAGGTTCATCTTGCCGGCTTCATCGCTGAAAATGCGCAAATGGGCAATTTTATAAGCCATCTGGCGGGCTGTTTCGAGGGTATCCTCCGGACCAATGCCCAGCAGGATATTCAAGCCTGCCCCGATCCGGGCAACCTGTTTGCCGGCAATACTGACGCTGCTTTGGCTGACCCTTTGGATAACCGCCCGCATTATTCCACCCCGTAAGGTTTACGTTTTCTGGATGCTTGTTACCACCATTGGACGCCGGCGCACCTCGTTGTAGAGCATGTCACGCACCGAGCGTTCAATATCTTTTTGCAGGTTGCCATCCTGCCGGCTGACCAGTTCGGCAATTCTGCCGCGCAGTTGGGTCATTAACGGACTTAAGTCTTTGTTGAGCATGAAACCGCGGCTGTCAATGAGCGGGCTGCCGACCAATCTTCCGGTGGCTGAGTTCAGGTTCAAACTGACAATGACAATCCCATCCTGCGCCAGCAATTCGCGCCGCGCATCAGGTCGGGGCTCATGCCGCTCACAATGCTGCCATCCACGTACACATAAGAACCGGGCACGCGCTCGGCGATCCGCATTTTGCCATCTTTGAATTCGATGACCTGCCCGTTTTCAATGACCGCAATGTTTTCTTCCGGGATTCCCACCTGCAGCCCAAGCAGGGCGTGCTGCCGCATGTGCCGCAATTCGCCATGGGCGGGGATGAAATATTTCGGTTTCACCAGGTTGAGCATCATTTTTTGCTCTTCCTGGCTGGCATGCCCAGAAACGTGCACCTGGGCAATGGCTTCATAAATCACATCCGCACCGCGCTGTAACAGGCGGTTGATGGTGCCAAACACTTTTTCTTCGTTGCCCGGGATGGGATGGGAAGAGTGGATGACCGTGTCACCCAGTTTGATGTCAAACAGGTGATAGGTGCCCGCCGCCAGCCTGCCCAAAATGGAGGCAGACTCGCCTTGCGAACCGGTGCACATGATTACCACTTCGTCATCCGGCATATTCAGCGCCTGGTCGAGCGTGGTCAGGCACTCATCCGGGATTTCGAGATAGCCCAGCTTGCGGGCAATCTTAACGTTATCCACCATGCTGGCGCCGGCAAAAGCCAGCTTGCGCTGGTGACGGCAGGTTGCGTTTGCCACCTGCTGCATCCTCGAGATAAGCGATGCAAAACTGGCAACGATGATTCTGCCAGGGGCTTTGCGGAATGCGTTTTCCAGGGCTGCATCGATGACGCGCTCCGAAGGTGTCCAACCTGCCCGTTCGGCATTGGTTGAATCCGAAAGCAGCAGCAAGACGCCGCGTTTGGAAAACTCTGCCAGCTTGGCATAATCTGTCGGCCAGTTATCGACCGGGGTATGGTCAAATTTAAAATCGCCGGTGTGAACCACCAGCCCGACCGGGGTCTGAATACCGAGACCCACGCCATCCGGAATGGAGTGACAGACGTGGAAAAACTCCACCTGGAATTTTCCAATCTGCACACTTTCGCCAGCCTGAACAGTGTTCAAGTCCGCCTTGTTGCCTGCCCCGTTGCGTGCCAGTTTTACTTCCAGCATGCCGCGGGTTAACGGCGTTGCGTAAATGGGTGCCTGGATTTCCTGCAGCAAATGCTGCATGGCGCCGATATGGTCTTCGTGACCGTGGGTGATGACAATACCTTTCACCCGCTCGCGTTTATCCAGCAGATAATTAAAATCGGGGATAATGTAATCCACCCCCAACATGTCGTTTTCAGGGAACATCAAGCCGGCGTCTACCACCAGGATATCGCCCCCGTACTCATATACCATCATATTCTTCCCCACTTCGCCAAAACCGCCAAGGGGGATGATTTTAAAACATCAGATTTCATTTAAATAACCTCAAATCAGGAAATCAATCCTGTTAATATGCGCAGCAAACATTCATTCACTACTTGGATATTCATTTTACCTGAGGAAATGACTAAATGAAAGGGTACTAAAAACGGATAGGCGCACCTTGGTGCGCCCATAATATGTTCATAAACCGTCAAAACCTCAATAGCGCAGCATTGCCCCCACATCACCCACCTGCGCCAGGTCTTCATTGCCCCGCGTAACGACCACGCTCCCGCCCTGGCGCCAGACGATACCCACAGCGGTATCCACGATATCTGCCACGGGCAGCATCTCTGCTCCGCACAACTTGCAGGACTTGCAATTCAACGAGGTAATCCACCCGCATGATGGACAGGTATGCCCCGCTGAATGTACTTTTTCATCCATCACCAGGGTCTGCACCCTACCGTAATGCACATCCTGCAGCACCTTTTCCAGCCCCACGCTGGCATTGGCACCTTTGGCTGCCAGGGTGATCAACTCATTCACCATCCTGCGCTCGTGCACGTTCTGCGATTCCTGCCCGATCTGCAAGGCTTTTGCCAAAACTTCGGTATGACTGGCGGTCATACCCATCGGAAACGTTCCAAGCACCAGCGCCTGCCAGAACTTCGGCAGGGCAGCCTGGAATTGTGGTATCAATTCGGCTGTACCCCCGATGAGAACGCGCCTGACATTATTTTGTTCAAAGAAGTGGGCGGCAAATTCAGCAGTCTCGCGCATATTGCGGTCCACCAGCTCATCCTGGTGCCGTGATGTTCCCGCAATGCCGCCACGCCGCCCGGGGAAGGAAGAAGCCCCGTCGCGCTTGGAATGCTTGATGACCTCCCCCATCACCCCTTCCTGTTCGCGTAAATCTCCCAGGTGAAAGAAAAACAGCCGGGCACCCTGTTTATCCACCAGGGCAACCCCGTAGCCGCCATAATTATCCAGCAGGTCTGCCAGGGGTTTAACTGCCGGACGGCTGCCCGTTACCGCCAGGTCAGACACAGCCACGGGCAGCGAATACGCCCGAAAGAAATCCTGGGGTGCACACGAGAAAACAGCCACTCCCCGTCCACTCCAGTTGAATATATTATTAAAATAATTCTCTACAGCCTGAACATCTGCTGGTAAATTAATCCCCTTCAGCATATTCCGCAAGCGAAGTTTATAAACGTCCGCATTTCCGTCACTGGGATCGGTGTTCAAAAACACGCTCAACACCGGCTCCGCAGTGGTAACAGCCAATAATTCGCGTAAATCCTTATCTGTAAACACAGGTGCCTCCTTTAAGAAACACGGCTAATGCTTCACTGTATGCGATTGTCCAACCGCCCGGCTCACCCGGGCAGGGCACGACCCGGTTAAGGTCGCTTGTCAAGCGTAATTGTCACCTCCTGCTGCTTGTTTTCGCGAATGATGGTCAGGAGCATTTCATCTCCCGGTGATTTGTTGTTCATCATGTAACTGATCAATTCAGAGAAATTGCGAACCGGGATGCCGTCCACGGCAATAATCAAGTCACCGCCGCCCAAAAGACCGGTTATTTCGGTCTGGGTCGTGCCGCCCCGGATACCCGCTCGTTGTGCCGGACCGCCTTCGGCGACTTGCAATACGTAGGCACCGTTCAGATATTTAATATTCAAGGCTTCCATCATGGTCAGGTTAAGTTCATCGACCGGGGTGATTCCCAGGTAGGGGTAATCATACGACCCCGTGGCTATCAGCGCCGGGACAACCCGTTTGACCAGGTTGATGGAAATGGCATACCCAATGCCCGAACTGATCGGGCTGCCATCCGCGGTTACACCGGTGGCTTCGATGGCACGGTTGATTCCAATCACTTCACCGTACAGGTTCAACAGCGGACCACCCGAGTTGCCGGGGTTGATGGATGCATCCGTCTGGATGATATCACCCGCCGAATAGCGCCCGCCGGTACTGCCAGGTACCTCGCGCACCGAGGAAAGCACCCTGCCCTTGGCAGACACAATTCCCATTGTCATCGTCCCGCTCAACCCAAACGGGTTGCCGATGGCAATCACGGTCTGCCCGACCTGCAGGGCATCCGAATCACCCAGCGGCAGCGGGAACAGGTATTTCGCTTCCGTGCTCACCTTGATGACTGCCAGGTCGGTATCGCCATCCGTGGCGATGACCTCGCCAAACACTTTAATGCCGGAAGGAAAGTCCACTTCGACCGTATCCGCACCCTCCACCACGTGGAAATTGGTGATGATGTGCCCTTCCTTGTCATACACAAAACCGGATCCGAGTGCACCGCCAGTGGCGGTGGTAGTCTGAATAAACACCACACCCGGGTTGACCCGGTTGTACAGTTCGGTCAGGGTGGCATCAAATTCCGATAAATCACCGGTAACAACCGGCGTCAGGTTGCGGGTCGGGGTGGGGTAAACCGGGAGGGCAGTTGCCGTTGCCGCCGGGCTTTCCGTCACAAACAGCGAATCTGCATTTCCCAGGCTGCAAGCCAGGGTTGCCAGTAATAAAATCAGGCTAACACTAAAGATTTTCAACTTCCGCATTCATACCTCCAGCGGGGAAGCATTACTTTGTTCCCCGCAATTGTTCAAACAGTTTCCGCTGTCCTCGCTCAATTTGCGCGGCAGGCTGACCTTGATACGGGCGTACAAATCACCGTACGTCCCCTTGCTGTGCAATTTGGGCATGCCCTTGCCAGCCAGGCGGATGGTCTGCCCGGGCTGGGTGCCGACCGGGATGGTTAGCACCACATTTCCACTTAACGTGGAAACCGATGCTGTCCCGCCCAGCACGGCGGTGTATAAATCCACTTCAATATCCGTGTACAAATCATCGCCCTTGCGTTCAAAGCGGCTGTCAGGTTCCACCTGGATGACCAGGTAGATGTCGGCTGGCGGGGTATTCGGTCCGGTCGGGACAACCCCCGACATGCGCACCTTGGAACCGGTTTTAACGCCGGCTGGAATTTTCACTTCCAGCTTGCGGTTTTCGAGTTGCAGCATGCGCTGGGCGCCATGGTATGCCTCGGAAAGCGAGATCGAAACCGCCTGCTCATACGAGCGCGGCACCTGCGCCTGGCGTGCCACGGTACGTCCGGTGGTGCGCTGACCGCCGCCCATGCCGCCAAAGATGGACTGGAAGAAATCCGAAAAGCCTGCCCCGAA
Organism: uncultured Chloroflexia bacterium; assembly: GCA_963793615.1. Lineage (GTDB taxonomy): Bacteria > Chloroflexota > Anaerolineae > Anaerolineales > Anaerolineaceae > UBA4782. The sequence goes on along the minus strand of CAWCAN010000013.1, from coordinate 1,147 downwards.
CACATCCTCAAAATCGCCCACTTCCACCCGGCTGCCGGCGCCCCTGCCCCCGCCTGAACGGTTAGCCCATTCATCCCAGTTGAAACCGCCGGACTGACCCCCGCCCTGCTGCCAGGAATTGTACAATTCACCCAGCTGGTCGTAACGGGCGCGCTTGGTCTTGTCACTCAAGACCTCATAGGCTTCGGTCACATCCCGGAATTTCTTCTCGGATTCCTTGTTGCCCGGGTTGCGGTCAGGGTGAAGTTTCATCGCCAGTTTGCGATAGGTGCGCTTGATTTCCTCGGTGCTGGCATTGCGCTCCACACCCAGAACTTTGTAGTAATCTCGATATTCCATACAGTTATTGTAGTCTTCCCGTTTCATCAAAGTCAATAGGGGAACGGCAAGATTAATACAACTCTTACTATTCAGGTAGATTTTGGGTCGTTTTGAAGGGATTTGGGGAGATAAAAAGCCTCCACCGGAATTTTGGAGGAGGCCGGTGGAGGCTATCGCCTGAGGAGGAGACTAAAAATATCAGATGAGCAGTCCGATCGAAATATCTCCGGGCACTATCTTACCCGATTGTGTCCGAAATCAGATATGTATAACGTCACCATTCACGAGGTGACGTTGTTCCGGACTTGTCAGACATTTCGTCATATTACAGGGATGCGGAAGGCAGGCTGCCCAGGAAGTCAGCCACATATTGCACGGCTTCGCCGGGCGTATGATACACCCCCACCTGCTGCAGCGGATCGGGGTTGCCGGTGAGCATCTTGGAAACCTTGCGGTCTGCCCGCTGCAGGCACAGCACCGGTTTGTGGTGAAAATTTGCCAGCGCAATTTCGTAACCCACGCCATGCGATGGTGTGCTGACCTCTGCCACCAGGGCATCACAACCCAGCACCCAGTTCACATCACGCTCGTAAATCTCGGCGGCGGTCACCACCTGCTCCTGGTCGAGAATGTCGGGGCTGGCAAGATGGGCGGTCGGCACTTCGTGCCCGGCGCTGAGCAGGAAATTACGATGGCGGCATACACCTGCTGGTCCTGCCTGCCGCCGGTGATGGAGCACGAGAAGTAGATGTTCATGGGCGCAATTATACATGAAGGCGGCTGAATCGCATGTTATAATCGGTTTTGGAATTGGGGGTAAACTTAC
>CAWCAN010000012.1:0-15972 GCA_963793615.1 uncultured Chloroflexia bacterium | reverse complement strand
ATGAGCGGAATGCCTACAATTGCGCCAACAACTGTCAGGCTGACAACCACTCCAACAATTAACAGCGCCAGGCCAATCACTGCTCCAACGAGTCTACCGGTTAAAGTGATGATGATTACTACCAGGCGCCAGATAGCCCAAAACGGCCATAGATACCAGGGAACGCCACGCTTTACATGATTTTCGGTCATTTTTACCTCATACTATATACGCATAGTGGGTAAATAAGTTGCAGACTTAATTTGTAATATGCTTTAGCTGTTTTTCGCGATACATGTTGGCATCGGCTTTCGAAATGGTGGAACGCAGGTTATTACCTGTAAAGTTGGTTTCTCCGCCCATCGAAAACGCAATAAAATATCGTTTGTCAGGGATGGCATTTTCGAGTTCCATGTTTTTTTGAATACGTGCCATAACCTTTTGCATCACCTCAGGTCCCACTCCCGGAAGGATGATCGCAAATTCGTCTCCCCCAATTCGGGTAACTCGATTTGGCTCCCGGACAGATAACCTTAAGACATTCGCAAAATCCCGCAGCAATTCGTCCCCAATTTGATGACCCAACTGGTCATTAACCTGTTTAAACTTATCCACATCCAGCATGATGAAGCTGACCGGCGCTACTTGTTCAATTTCCAATCGGTCTATTTCAGTTTCATAGAATTTCCGGTTATACAACCCCGTCAGGGCATCATGTGTATTTTCAAACAGGAGGCGTTCTTCCGACTCCTGATCCTCGGTCACATCCCGGAACACACCCACTGCTCCAACATAATCTCCCCGGCTGTTACGACTGGTGGTGGCGGTAACATGAACACGCCTGCGTTCTCCATCCGGTCGGACCACCCAAAACTCATACGAGGATTCCGATCCCTGTATTCGCTTTTCAGTTTCTTCTTGAATACGCTTGAATTCACCCTCATCCAGAAACTCATGCAGGTTTCTTCCGTGAAGTGTTCCCATCGGGACCCCAAAAATGGATTCGGCAGCCGGGTTGGCAAACAGAAACTTTTCGGTGTTATCTACAATCCCTACCCCTTCACCCTGTGTTTCAACAAGGTGACGATAACGGGCTTCGCTAATTTCCAGCGTCATTTCGGCGATTTTTTGATTGTGAATATCCATTACACTGCCGGTTATGCGATGCAATTCACCACTTTCGGGTTCAAGGATTACCCTTCCGCGCCCGAATACCCAGCGGTACTCCCCGTCTTTATCTGCAACACGGTACTCAATTTCGTAATGGTCAATTTGTCCATTAAACAGGCGTCCAGTTTGTTTTGAATACCCTCGACATCCTGGGGATGTATGGAAGGAAATATTTCCAGGAAACTAAAGGAATTATCAATATCCTCTTTATGTATCGGGATAATGGATTTTGTCTGACCAAGATATGCCTGGGCATTCTGGCTGAGGAAAATTTCTTCTTTTAAGTTCCAATCCCAAATCCCATCAAGCGTGTTATCCAGGGCGGTCTTCAAACGTTCATGTGCCTGGCGCAATTCATCTTCTAACTGGTTTCGCTTCATAATCGCCCCATCAATCAAAAAGAGGACGATGGCAAAAGCTGTCATAGAAACCAGCACGGCAATTAAGGAGGATCCAAACGGTTCTCCACTCAGGTAAGTAAAGCCAACCGTAACCAATCCAAAAATCGCCAGCATTAATACGCATAAATTTATCGAATAATAAATGACCGCCCAGATGATGGGAACCATCATTAATGTCATCAGAGACATGGGCATATCCAGGGTCAGCAGGGCGATTGCGAAAGCCAGGCTTACCAGTGTATACAGCACCACGAGGTACACCGGTTTGAAAAGCTTAAACCGAGTTTTCATATTCCCCCACTTTCCTTTTGGCACGTTTATTACGATACATACGCGTATCAGCCAGTTGCAGGCTGTGCCTGAAACCTTCCGAGTTAATGCTGGTTGCGCCGCCTGCCGAAAGCTGAATCACAAAAGGATATTGCCCGGTGGCATTTTCAATTGCTGTTTTTTGCTGAATGCGATGCATGACTGTCCGTAAACCTTTATCACCAACACCAGGAAGCAATAACGCAAATTCATCTCCGCCAATACGTGCGATGATGTCATTTCCACGAATACTCTGTTTCAATATTTTTGCTACGGCTTAAGCATTTCGTCACCAGTATGATGACCCAACTGGTCGTTGGTATTTTTTAAACCATCCAGATCAATCATTATCACGCTTATTGGGAATTCATCTTTCTTTTCCAGTCGGTCTACTGCGTCCTCATAATAGGTGCGATTATGCACGCCTGTCAGAACATCATGGTGGCTGAGATAACGAAGGTGGTTTTCTGCCTCGGTACGCTTGGTAATATCCCGCAATACACCAATTGATTCAATAAACTTACCTTCAGCGTTATAACGCGGGGTGGCTGTAATGAGAATCTGGCGTTTTTCTCCATCAGCACCCGTGATTTGAAGTTCGTAGGAGCCTACTTCACCTTTTTCTCTGCGTAAAGTTTGGGCAAGAATTATGGAAACCTGGTCGGGTGCCAGGTATTCGGTAATATATCGACCTAGCAAACCACCAATTTTTTCTCCATACAAAATATCTGCTGCTGGATTGGCATATACAATCTGTTCTTTGGCATCTGCAATTACCACACCTTCACCCTGTTGTTCAATCAGGTCCCGGAACTTCTTTTCGCTGCGCTTCAGGTTTTCTTCGGCTTCTTTGAGGGTGGTAATATCGATAAAACTGCCGATAATCCGTATCGGCTTATCATTTTCTTCCGACCGCATGGATATCGCTCTGCATAAAATCCAGTATTTCTTTCCGCTCTTTCGCAGGAATTGAATTTCGATTTCGACAAGTTTCGCATCATTGTTGATCAGTGCAAGTAATGCGATCCGAAACCGCTCCAAGTCATTGTCCTGGAGCATGGGTAATATTTCTCGAAAACCTTTGGCAGAATCCAGGATTGAAACTGGCAGAATTGTTTCATTTCCAGTAATCTCCAGCACTTGTGCTATTTCGGTACTGAAATAGATTTGCTCACATTCCAGATCCCAATCAAACAATCCTTCATTCAAATGTTCAAGGACAATTTTGAGCCTGCGATAAGTCAACTCTAATTCCCGTTCTGTTGCTTTTCGATCGCTGATATCCCGCATACTGCCGCGATAACCCAAATATTTGCCCTGTTCATCAAAAACGGTGCTGCAGGCGTTCTCAATCCAGCATTCTTTACCATCTTTTCGCTGAATACGAAACTCTGTCAGGCGCGAGGTTTTCTCCCGCGTTTCCAAAATCGCCAATATTTTGGGACGGTCTTCGGGATGAATGATACTGAAAAATAATTCCTGGTTGTTATAAAACTCCTGGGGTGCGTACCCGGTTATACATTCGCTGGATGGTGAAATGAAGATGAATTTTTTTTCAGGATCAATCCAAATTTCAAGGTCTTCGCTGCAATCCGCCACCACCCGATAGAGTTCACGGGCTTCTTCCAATTTCTTATCTGCCTGGCGGTGCCTTTCGATTAATCGTCCCAGCCAGAAAATAAGAATTATCAGGATTATGCCGGTAATTGCAGTCAGAAGGATGGGCGATTGCGGATTTATGCCTGCCAGGTTAACCCAAAATCGGATAACCAGGTATCCAATCGTTGCAATGTATGCCCATTTGATGGGATACACGAACACCAACCAGACAATACCAGCAATCGGGAATATCAGAATACTGACCGGTAAGGAGGGAACGCGGATAATGGCGTATCCCAACCCCAGGCAAAAGAGTACAAATGCCCCGATAATCCATAAAGGATGCGTTTTTTGTTTTAGTGAGCATGGGTTATAATTTTTGAAGTACACATTTGTGAGTATATTAAATTATATCCCACTGCAATCCAAATCTGCCCGATGTAAAGAAATTGCAAGGATTTGGTACTCTGTATAATTATATGATCGATAAAACCATTCCCCTGTGTGATTTACACCGACATCTGGACGGCAGTGTTCGACTTGCAACCATTCTGGAAGTTGGTTTGCAGACAGAATTTGCCTTGCCAGGCAAAACACTTGAAACCTTGCGCCCTTTCGTGCAGGTGTCTACCCCGCAGCCAGGTGTGATGGCATTCATTCAGAAGTTTGAGTGGCAAACTGCGATCCTGGTGAATACGGATGTATGCAGAAGAATTTCGCTTGAAAGCGTTGTGGATGCTGCTGCAGAAGGATTAAATTATGTCGAACTTCGTTTCAGTCCATTGTTCATGGCAGAAGCACATGGGCTTGACCCATCGGCTGTAACGGCTGCTGTTATTGAAGGCGTGGAAGAAGGCCGGCAGCAAACCGGTATTTTGGTAAAGCTAATTGGCATTCTCAGCCGGACGTATGGACTACAAAAAGCCTGGCTGGAGTTGGATGCATTATTACAGCATCGCCAGACAATAACCGGTATTGATCTGGCAGGGGATGAAGCCAATTTCCCTGGTACCATGTTCGTGGAGCACTTTCGTAAAGCACGGGATGCAGGCTGGCAGGTCACCATCCATGCCTGAGAAATTGCAGGTCCCGAATCCATCTGGCAGGCAATTCAACAGTTGGGAGCATCCCGTATTGGGCATGGACTGAGTGCAATCGAAGATCCAGCATTAATGGAATACCTTTTCAAGCACCAGGTTGGGATTGAATGCAACCTGACCAGCAATATTCAAACCAGTATCGTATCGGATTATGCTCATCATCCCCTGCACAAATTCCTGGAGATGGGACTGCTGGCAACCATCAATACGGATGACCCCGGGATCAGCGCAATCACCATCCGGCATGAATACGAAGTGGCTGCTCCCCAAGCTGGTATTACCCCAAAATTAGCACGCCAGGCACAGCAAAATGCCCTCCAGGTCGCCTTTCTCACGGATAGTGAAAGGCAGGGTTTGTTGGAGAAAAATACTGGCGAACAACGCTTGTGATACAATATTTCTACCAAATTGCAATATTTCCACGAAAATAGAATGTGTCTGGTGGGGTCATCCAGGACGGGAGCAGTAAGTAGTTGTTCCAATACACGTTATTCATTCTCATAGCACCTTTTGCGGCTGCCGGGACAATTGCCCTGGCTTTCTATACCCGTCGGGCAAAACAAACTCCCGGAGCAAACTCGCTGTTTTGGTGTTTCTCTGCCATTGCTGGTTTTTTAATCGTCAGCACGTTTGAGCTGCTTTTCAATATTTTTGAATTAAAAATATTCTTCGCCCGGCTGGACCTGCTCTTTTTTGCGATTCTATCGGTCACCTGGCTGGCTTTTTCTTTGGATTACACGGGGAAAAACCATTTATTATCTCCGAGGTTTTTCTGGATCGTCCTGTTAATTCCCATTTCGACAGCCATCCTCACCCTGACAGGAGATCATCATAAACTGATTTGGCAATCGGTTTCGGTAATAGATACAGCTAATTTTTCGCAGCTGCAAATGCAATACGGCGTATGGTTCTGGGTTCACCTGGTATATTCCTATGCACTCATAATTATTGGCTCGTCTTTGATTGCCAAAGAGTACTTCGCTCTTCAAAACGTGTATCGCAAACAATCCATCTGGATGGTGGTCGGTGCCACCTTGCCGCTTTTCGTGAACCTGGTCTGCGTATTCAGTTTGATCCCGGGTTTACATAAGGATTTCTCTCCAATCGGGTTTGCCTTGGGGGGCATTGGATTCGCAATCGGTATTTTCAAATACCAGCTGCTGGACATTGTTCCCATTGCCCGCTCAACCTTGATTGATAAAATGAAAGACGGTGTGATTGTATTGAACCTTCGCGAGCAGGTAGTGGATATTAATCCGGCAGCCCAGGTCATTCTTGGTCTATCCAGCCAGCACATCATTGGTAAGCCAATTAATACCTTTTTTTCATCCTGGCCGGCGTATTTCAATCCATCGAGCCTTACAACCGACCACCAGGAAGTTGAGCTATATCGTAATGGTGAACTTCAGCATTTTGAAGTCCGTATCACGGAATTATCCAGCCGCTCTTCCCAGGTTATCGGATTGTTGCTTACATTGCATGACATTACCGAAAGAAAGGTGCTTCTGGAAAAAGTCCGCAAACTGGCTCAGCTGGATACTGTTACCGGTTTATTCAACCGCAGGCATTTTATCAGCCTGGCTGTCAAGGAATTAGCCCGCACAATCACGGAAGGGCTTCCATGCTCGCTTATCCTGGTGGATCTGGATTATTTTAAGCAGGTAAATGACACTTTTGGTCACCTTTCGGGGGATATCGTACTTCAAAAAGTTACTGCAGCCATGCAAAATTCATTACGCACCCCGGATATCATGGCGCGTTTTGGCGGTGACGAATTTGTAGTGCTGCTTCCAGAAACTGACCATGAAAAAGCCCTGCTGACCGCCGAAAGGCTGCGCAAACTGGTTGAAACCAATCCGGTTGTTACAGAGCGTGGTGAAATCCATGTAACCCTGAGCATGGGTATCTCCAGTTATGCTGCAGGTGAATCTGCCAGCCTGGATCAACTGCTCGAGCATGCCGACCGGGCTCTGTATCTGTCCAAAGAAGCCGGACGGAACCGCGCTACAGCCTGGGTTGATGAAACAGTTCCGGTGGCGGAAGTCTAAAAAGGGTTTTATGACGACAATAACAATCATTGGTGCTGGGATGATGGGGACAGCACTATGCTGGCCATTGGCGGACAATCACCATCAGATTCGCCTGGTTGGCACCCGTCTGGATGAAGACATCATCACCAGTCTGCTGAATACCGGTGAGCACCCCCGCCTGCAACAGGTTGTTCCCCTGGGTGTGGTTCCATACCCGCACAAAAAACTGGCTCAGGCTGTTCAGGGAGCAGACCTTGTGGTTAGCGGGGTAAGCAGTTTTGGTGTGCATTGGTTTGCAACTGAAGCAGGCAAATTCCTGTCTCCATCCGTTCCGGTTATTTCGGTTACCAAGGGTTTGTTTGACCAACCCGATGGCTTGCTGTTAACCGTCCCCGAAATGACCAATGCCTGGCTTCCGGTTGAATTGCAGGGGATAACATCCTTGAATGCCATTGGAGGTCCGTGCATTGCCCAGGAACTGGCTGCCCGCCGCCACACTGGTACAGTCTTTTGTGGTCAGAATCCGGATGCCCTGAATTGGATTGCAAGTCTCTTTCAAACCGATTATTACCATGTGCGCACATCAACCGATGTGACCGGGGTGGAAGTCTGCGCTGCATTAAAGAATGCCTATGCCCTGGGAATTAACCTGGTAATCGGGGAACATGAGGTTTTGGGTGATGACGGTCTGGCGCGCCGATTCAATCCCCAGGCTGCCTTATTTGCCCAGAGCTTAACAGAAATGCGCCTGATTGTAAAACGGTTGGGGGGTGATACCCACCAGGTTTATGGCTTGCCCGGTGCGGGTGATTTATATGTAACAGTATTTGCCGGTCGTACTGCCCGGTTGGGAAAATTATTGGGCAAGGGAATTCCCTACCCTGAGGCACGCCAGATGCTGGCGGGTGAAACGCTGGAAACAGTTGAAATAATCACCAACGTTGCCCGGGCAACAGACCGCCTGGTTGCAGACGGAAAGGCAGACTGGCAGGATTTCCCCCTGCTGCGCCACATGGCGGACTTGCTGCAAGGCACGGCTAAGACGATACCCTGGGATAATTTTTTCCGCTAATCTTTGTGTTAATCCATTTCGCTGCGTTTCTTTAAATTCTCCTTTAGCCAAAGAATAAAATCACCTGGTGTTCCAATCAGGAACGATACACTGCTTGCATCTATGACCGAAAAATGTTTCCTGTCATGGGTGACAAACCAATCAGGTTCTGCCTGGATTGCTCCGACAAAACCTGGCATCGGCAGATACGCAACCATGCTTGCTGCTTTTTGATAATTTTCTTCGGTTGCTGTGGTTGTTATTGTCACGCCGACTGTTGCCAATAAAGAAACAAGGCTGGGGAGCGTGCTCGCAGCCTTCCTTTTTACAACTTCCTCTGCTTCTTTTGAAACGCTCGGACCCATTAACAGGCCAATATACCCGCTTTCTCCCAATCGAAAAAGCATTCTCGCTCCCCCTTCGGACGAAAGCACGGCAGAAAAAATAACGCTGGTATCAACGAATACATCAACTTTTGGTTGTGTAGTCATTGCGCACTTCACGTAAAGTGTTCAACATTGTTTCCAGAGATGCCCCCTGGTTGAGCCATTGTTCACCCAAACGATCGGCAATGCGATCCGTTTCCAGTTCCTTTTGGGTGAGCACAAATACCCCATTTAGATCGAGAAGGGTTAATACTTCACCTTCCTGAATGTCCCTTTGCTTACGTAAATCCTGCGGCAAAGTAATAACGCCGCGCTTTGCAACCTGGATGCGATAAACAGTCATAGCTACCTCTTTTCAGTAATCCTGTATTACTGTAATTCAGTATACCTGATTTGCTGGTAAGATTCAAGGTCTGATTTATGCTCTATTAACAATTATCATACTTATATTCCTCACTGCTGTTTCGTATTCTTTACCCGAATATCCCCCTACTAATACATTTCAACAATCGCATGCATTTACTTCAATAATGACATGCTCAAGCCCATCGATCCCATCCAACAGGCTGCGGTAATGCTCAATTGGCTGCGGACTGCTGGTAACCAGTGATACGGTCGCCATGAGATGATGGGAATCAACCCGCCAGACGTGCAAATCACACACCTGGTTATCTGTATCCGTCTCAATTGCACTGCGGATCAAATCGACCACCTGGCTGTCCACACTGCTATCCAGCAGGATTTTCCCGGTATCCACCAGCAAGCCGATTGCCCAGCGGGTAATCAACACACCACCTGCCAGCCCGATGACTGCATCCAGCCACACCCAGCCCAGCCATTTACCCGCCATCAGGGCAATAATGGCGAACACGGATGTCAGCGCATCAGCCAGGACGTGCAGGTAGGCAGCCCGGATGTTATGATCGCGTTTTCCAGGTTGATGTGAGTGAGCGCCATGACTGTGACCATCAGGTTCTTCGCGCAATAACAGCGCACTTGCCAGGTTTACCACCAGTCCGATGCCAGCCACAATCAGGGCTTCGTTAAATTGAATGGTTTGCGGGTTTATCAAGCGCTGGATGGATTCCACCACCATGAAAACTGCCACCACTTGCAGCAGCAGGGCACTGCTGAAGCCGCCCAGAATGCCCATTTTGCCGGTACCAAACGTAAAACGGGGGTTATCTGCATAACGCCGGGAATAAACATACGCCAGCAAGGTAATTCCCAGGGCAACGGCGTGTGTACCCATGTGCCAGCCATCTGCCAGCAGCGCCATGGAACCAAATAAATAGCCGGCAGCAATTTCTGCCACCATCATGATGACTGTCAGCACAACCACTTGCAGGGTCTTACGCTCGTTGCGGCGATTATCTCCATTAAAGGAGTGATTGTATTGCAGTTCAGAATGAGCGTGTTTATGTGTCATGGTATGTGTCCAAATTATATCAGCACAATAAACACTACATCAGGCATGGAATGCAAGTATAAATTCCAATTACTTGACAAAGAACAAATGTTCTATATAATCAAGGTATGAATATGACACACGCATTATCTGTAAATCAGGGAAAGGGCATTAGCACTGCCGAATGAGACTCATGGTCGTTTTCGGTTCTCATGGCGGAGCAGCGGTGATGCTTGACCTGGCTGCCCGCCTGGCTCTCCACGGGCCGTTGTACGTGCTGGATTGCGGGAACCGCAGCGATATGTACCGCGTCGCCAGAACGCTGCGGTTCCTCACCCACGATCCGGTTGCCATGCTGCGAAACATCCGCCTGTCGCGCGCCTTTACCTGTTACCAGGTGGTGGCATTGTTGGAAAAGCTCTCACCGGATGCAGGTGTTCCCGTTTTGATCCTTGATCTGCAGTCCACGTTTATGGATGAGAATGTACAGATGGAGGAATGCAAGCGCTTTGTTTGAAAAGGTATTGCAGCGCATGGCATTGATCAGCCAGCTGCACCCGTAGTGGTCAGTGCAAAACCGATTTATTCCATTTCTTCCTCCGCGTTTCGGCTGCTGGAAGCAGTTAAAAGCGCAGGCCTTCCATGTCTGGGAGGAGATTTTTCGCTTATTGTCACCGCCGGTGGATACCCAATTATCGTTGTTCGCTGATTAGCAGAGGCAAGTATGGGACGCACAATTCTTTCCGCTACGCAAACCTGGGTGGAAGAAGAAAAGGCGCTCAGGCGTTTCGTGCAGCGCGCTGCGCAAGAGCGACCAGGACCTGGTCCAGGAACTGATTGCCTTTCAAGTCAGCACATTGCCGAGGCCTCTTATGCCAGCAATCTTTACCCGATGGATATTTACCTGGTTTCCATGCTGCTGGAGATGTTCAAAAAGGTCAAGCAGCTTGGAACACAGGCTGGAAGAACAAGGCGTGCAGGCTAGTCGTGGTGCAAGTCAATCCGCGGCTTCCCGGTGTTCCCCACCTGCTCGAACTGGTAAGCCCGGAGACCTCCTCCGATACCGGAAATTCTGAACAAACGGCACCGCAGAGCCTCGAATATGTGGACGTTCAGGATGGAGCACTAGCAATGCCAGCCCGTTTACGCGGCTGGCTGCTGGACCTGTACGATGATGCCGCGGACGGCTTGCACCTGTGGTTCATCCTGGAAGATGGTGAACGCGTCTGTCTGCAGCAGCCCATGCCTGTCACCTTTTATGCCGCCGGAGAAACTGAGCAGCTGCGGGACCTGTGGAAGATGCTGCGAAAGTACCCGCGGTGCATTTCCCTGCAGCGCGAGAGCGCCGCGATGCCTTTATTCCTGAACCAATCACCGTGTTGAAGGCCATGGTTGATAACCCCTGCGGCCAGATGCGATTGTTTCGCGAAGTGCAGCAGCAATTTCCGCGATCTCACCTATTATGATTCGGATATCCCCTTCAGCATCCGGCATGCCGCTTTGTATCGAACTTTTCCGATGGCGTTTTGCGAAGTTGAATATGATGAACCGGCTTCATCCAAAACCTGCAGGTGTTGAACTCACGCTGGGACCTGGTCCCGTATTTCCCGGTTTTCAGCACCCTGACCATTGAACCGGATTGCGACCCGGCCGCGGAACGCCCAATCCATTATCGTCCGCGTGGCAGCGAAAAATCGCTCTCATTGGAACTCGACCGGGCGGATGTTTCTGCTGGACAAGTTGAACACGGTTCTGGACAGGTCGACCCGGATTTTATCCTGACCAATGGGGGGATAACTGGCTCATCCCGACCTTGTTGAAGCTGTCCGAAACAGGCCGGCATCAGGCTGTAACCTCAACCGGGACACGAAGCGCGAGGTGCACTGGCAGAAAGAGATTGACCTATTTTTCGTACGGGCAGATCATTTTCCGTGCAGAAGAAGCGCATTTGTTTGGCCGCTGCCACATTGATCAACGCAATGCCATGATGTGGCGGGATTATGGCCTGGACGGCGTGCTGGAATCAGCACGGGTCACCACCCTGCCCATTGAGAGGGCAGCCCGTGTTTCTCCCGGGTTCGGGAATTTCAGCCATGCAGATGCTAACCGCCCTGGAACAACACATCCTGGTGCCCTGGCACAAGCAGCAGGTCGAGGCGTTCAAAGACGGCGTGGACCTGATCCAGCGCGACCGGGGCGGGTTGATGTATCAACCCATCGTGGGGCTGCATGCCAATGTCGCCCAGATTGATTTTATTTCGATGTACCCGGCCATCATCATCAAGGGCAACATCTCTCCCGAGGTCCCGCTGCCGGACGGCATCATCCCTGCCAGTGATGAACTGGGGGTGGTGCCGTTGACGTTAAAACCGCTGTACGAAAAGCGGGTGGCGCTGAAAATCCGCCTGGCCAGTATGAAAAAGGTCCCCCCTGGCAGAACGGGATAAGGCGCGCGCCTCTGCCTTGAAATGGCTGCTGGTGGTCTGTTTTGGATTTTTGGGATACAAAAATGCGCGTTTCGGGCGCATCGAAGCCCATGAGGCGGTTACCAATGGCGGGCGCGAAATCTTCTGCGGGCCAAAGAGGTGGCTGAATCTATCGGTTTTGAAGTGCTGCACCTGTATGTGGATGCCCTGTGGCTGAAGAAAAAGGATGCCGCGAGCAAGGCGGATTTTCAGGAAGTGATCTCCGAGATTTCGCTGCAGACCGGGCTGGGGGTTTCCCTGGATGGCATTTATCGCTGGATCACTTTTCTCCCTTCACGCATGGATGCGCGCGTACCGGTTGCCAACCGTTATTTTGGCGTCATGCAGGATGGCTCCATGGTTGTGCGCGGCATTGAAGCCCGCCGCAGGGATACCCCTGCCTGGGTGGTGGAAACCCAAAACAGGATGATTGAATGCCTGTCACTGGCAAAAACAGTCAGCGAACTGCCGGAATATGTCCTGCAGGCTTTCCAGGTGTTTCAAACCGCCCTGCAGGAAATCCGCTCCGGGCAGGTGCCCCTGCAGAAACTGGTGGTGATGTCGCGCATCAGCCACGACCTGGAATCCTACCGTTCTCCCACGCCGGCTGCCAGGGCAGCCAGGATTATGCTCGCAGAAACCGGCCGGAGAACCAAACCCGGGCAGAAGATGCGCTTCATCTATATGCGCGGCGAACCGGATGTGTGTCCCTGGGAAACCCCCGGGCAAATCGATGCGGGCAAAGTGGATCACGAGAAATATGTGGAACTGCTGGCACGTGCCGCCGCCAGCGTGCTTACACCTTTCGGAATTGCCGAAGGCAAGTTAAAGCACTGGGCACATACTGAAGCCGAGGAACCGGAACTGGTATTTGAAGCAGGACTGGAATACCAGCCTTCAAACTGCTAAATAACAGAAACTATGTACTATGTGACAATCACGCCATTACGGACTGGTTACATGCATGGTCAACCCGGTACTGAAGCCAAGCCCGTCGCCAAACTTGTCATAAGCATACACCACCCAATAATATTCGCCAGCCGGCACTTCCTGGGTTACTTTGTAGCTGGTCTCTTTGGTTTCCACAAAATCGAGGATTTTGAGGGAATTATCGGCAGTGTTGTACATGTGGAGTTTATACACATCCGCCCAGTCGTGCGGTTCCCAGGAAAGGGTGATTCCGTCAGCAGGAACGGTTGCCCCATCCGCCGGGGTGAGCGCGGTCAGCACACAATCCTGCGGTAAGCCGGCGATTTCGAAGTTGCGCCAGCCATCATACTCTGCAATCACCACTTCTTGCGCATTGAAAACCTCGATATCGAAAGAGTAATCGCAGCTTTGCAGGTCACGGTCCATGGTGAAGCTTGTTTCGGTCAGTTTCATGCGGTGGATGAGCGAACCACCCCGCCCGGAGTGGAAGGTCAGCTCGTAATACGCCGCCTCAGGGTAGGGTTCCCAGCTGAGAACCGGTCGTGAAACTGCGTCCATGCGTTCATCTTCCTTGGGAGTAAGGATTACCAGGTCGGTGCGCACGGTATTGAAATCACCTACATTGACCATATCATCCGCTGGAACTTCAAAATCCTCTGCGTCCAGAAAACCGGAGGTGACATAATACCAGGTGTCGCTGTCCACGGCATGGTAGGTTAATCCATAAGAGCCGGGTGGCACATCCAGGATGGCATACACTCCGTTGGCATCCGTGATGGATGGGTATTCTGCACCCGTACAGCCGCCGATGAATTTAATCTCATCGCAGAGTTTCACTTCCAAGCCTTCCACCGGTCCGCCATTCCATAACAGGCGGCCATACACCCCTCCGCTTCCAGCCGCTGGAGAAGGTCCATTGTAGACAAATGGGGTTGGTGTGGGTGGTCCTTTGGGGACGCTGATGACAGGTTTTTCGGTGGAAACTCCGGCAGGGACGGTTGCTACCGCATCCACCACTGTTTCCAATTGACCTGCCAGAGATTCAACTGATCCAAGAGAACAGGAAATTTGCAAAACCATGATCGTAAGCTAAAATGATAAGGAAACGAAATAAATTCTTCCTGGACATGTCTGCTCCGATCTGTGCGTGCTATTAAGTTTTATTAATACAATATTAGCACTTGCGTGGTGCAACTACAATGACCAATACTTTGAACATGTGAATAAATTCTTGATGGAATAAAAAACACCCAGCATCTCGCTGAGTGTTTAGGGGAGCGATACCCGCAGGGTGCTTCGCGAGGGCTCCGAACCTACGGATATTACACATCCCCTTCCGGGACACGGATGGGACAAAAAACACCCAGCATTACAGGGTGTCTAGGTGGGCGCGATAGGGCTCGAACCTACGGACCTCACGGATGTGAACCGTGCGCTCTAACCAACTGAGCTACGCGCCCATATTCAATTATCCAACTTTCGGCGCTCTAACCAACAGCCCGCAGGGTCTGCGAAGCTACGCGCCCAAGTCTCTTGGATTCTATCACACGCAATCCAACCCATCAAGATTTGATGAAGTGAATTATCCCATCCACAGGTGATTTCTTCGCAAAGGTCGTTTGACCAGTTGGGATATAATCAAAAAAGGTTTCCCGGCATATTCCTCAAAAGTGAGCCTGGCAGAAATGAAGTTTATCTCCAAACACTCTACCATCATTTCATCGGTTTCCTCCTTCTCCTGTTGGGTTCTCTCGCCTATCTCCTGCAATTGCGAGGTTGGGGGTTCTACAAGGATGACTGGCACTTAATCTGGACCGGGCACACATTCGGCACGCAAGGCATTATCCAGTTATTTCTGATTGACCGTCCTTTTATGGGCGTGTTATACGCCATTTCCTACCGCATTCTGGGTGAAAATCCCCTGTACTGGCAGTTGTTTGGCTTTGCAGTAAGAATGCTCAGCATGTTTGCCTTCTGGTGGCTGGTGAAAATGCTCTGGCCCAGGCACAACCGCATGACCCTCCTGATGGCAGCAATTTTCATTCTGTACCCGGGCTTCCTGCAGCAGCCAAACGCCAACACCTTTCAAAATCATTTTATCGGGTATACCGCAGCCATTGTTTCCATCGCTTTGAGTATCTGGTCATTGCAGGTACAAAAACCCGCCGTGAAAATAATTTTAGTGGCGGCTTCCATTGGTCTGGCAGTTTTTTATTGGATGATTTATGAGTACATGATTGGATTGGAACTTGTCCGCTTCATCCTTATGGAAGATGATGCGGAACAGGCAGGTTCCTTTAGATTTGCGAAAACGCCTTGTGCGAGTCTTCATTGCCAGCATTCCGTACCTGCTGGCAATGGGTGTGTTCCTGGTGTGGAGGTTTGTGATATTCAACAGCACCCGGGCTGCCACCGACCCGGGCATGATCAGTTCCATGTACCTGAACCAGCCTTTCCCCATGCTGTTGCGCCTGATACTGGAAACCGGCAAAGATATTTTTGTAACCATGCTTTCAGCCTGGTTCGTACCTCTCTACCAGGCAACCGAAAGCCTGGATTTTCCCTCCATGCTGTTTGCAACCATCGTCGGACTCTTGGGACTGTTCGCCTGGGTATTTGTCTCGAAATCCAATTTTGCCAAAGATAACAATAACCCAGAAGAAACCAGACCTTCGCCTTTGTGGTTTTTCGGATTTGGCACGCTGCTGGCTTTCGTTACTCTAATCCCCATCATCCTGGTTAACCGGGATGTGCATTTTAGCGACCAGTTTGACCGCTACACCCTTCAAGCCACGATTGGTGTGGCCATTGCAGTTGGAGGGCTGCTCGACGGCATTCAACGCGCTGCATTAAGACGTTGGATTTGTGGTGCAGTGCTAGCTATTGCCCTGGTTACGCATATTGGCAATGGCATCTATTACCAGCGCTTCTGGAGCACGCAACAACAGCTCTGGTGGCAGCTAGCCTGGCGAGCCCCTGGTATCAAACGGGACACCACCCTGGTGGCTTTACTGCCTGCCGGGTACCGCCTGGCGGAAGGGTATGAAATTTGGGGACCTGCCAACCGCATCTATTACCCGGATCAACAAGAAATCCTGATCAGCGGCGAAACCCTCAACCAGGAAACATTAAGCCAGATGCTCA
>CAWCAN010000011.1:0-20669 GCA_963793615.1 uncultured Chloroflexia bacterium | reverse complement strand
TTTATCACAATAAGTTTGAATGAATTCGAGCGTCAACTTGTTAACCATACGTCCTTTTCTAGAGTGAAATTATCATTGTGTTCTCTTGCATGAAAACCCACCGGTTCAATAATATCTACATATAGATTTTATCTCTGAAATCGAAGTCCAAAAAGTTTTGACCGACAATTTTATAATATCCATGTGCGGTCATGCCCGTTTTAGTCTTACCATATCCAATGCCAAGAACTTTACATAGATTCTTTACATGTGGAGATCGTTTCAATCGCTTTCATAGTTTCGTCTAAGTCCTGAATTAATTTTCGATGCTGAGATGAGTTGCCCCAATTAGTGCCGTTGGATTAATGGATACCACATAATGGACATCTCATTATCAAATTCCAAATCTACACCTGGAGCACTGGATTTATAACCACCAGTGGTTTTTCCTGCGATATACACAGCAAGGTTTTCTAGAAAATCACCAAACAATTTTTCTTCTGAGGAAGATAGAAATGCTTCAAGTGTGTTATTAATTAAATCGCTTGCAGTAATAATATTTTTCGCTTTGAATAAATATGGGTTTTTCGTTATAAGTTGTTTCAGAGAAAGCTTTTTAAGAATGGATAAGCGATTTTGGTGAAATGCCACAACATGAGTATTGACATACTCGCACACATCTTCCATCTGAATTGTTTGCATATTTCACTCTTTCTGTTTCTTGTTCATTTTTGAGTTACTATTTTCCAGACGCGTTAAGCCTAAATCACAATATTCTTGATTTGTATCAACTCCTAAATAATTTCTTTTCTGATTTTTGCAGCAACACATGTAATACCAGAACCGTTAAAGGGATCCAACACTAAATCACCTTCTTCGGTAAGAACTTAATAAACCATTCTGGTAATGCTTCAGGGAAAGTAGCTGAATGTTGACGGTTATAACATTCAGTAGCCATGTGTAAAACATTCGAGGGATACACCATATCTCTTCCGGACCCAGTTTGAAATATTTTTCCCGAAACCGAGCCAACCTTGGAATTGTCTCGCCGTTTGTCTGAATCACTTAATTTTTTTAGACGATCTTGCGCCCAGTCTCCTACTGGAACCATAACGTTATCCTGGCAAGATTTAAACTTTTTAGATTTTGTAAAATGCAATAATCTTTCCCAATTGTCTCGAAATCGGTTTGGCCATTTTCCTGGATGACTGTCTTTTTGTGCCACATGTATTCCTCAGTCCATAACCACCCCCTACGCCGCATTTCTAGAATAAGCTCAAACACATAAAAGTATGCTCTCTCTCCCTCAATGAAGCTTGCTCTTTTATATTCAAAATAAACGATCCGGTCGGTTTGAGTATCCGGAAGAATTGGTCAGCTTTTGGTAGAAACCATTTCACGTAGTTTTCTGCAGAAATTCCACCATATGTATTTTTTCTTTGGTCGGCGTATGGTGGTGAAGTAACTATCAGATCCACACAATTCTCAGGAAGTTGTTTTAGAATGTCTTCACAATCTCCACAAATAATTTGATTTATATATTCAAAAGTAATTTCCGGTGTAACAACAAATGGAACATTTGACAATATCTCAGTTGCCATTCCGGCTCCTGGATATTATTTTGATCACGATTTTCTTTATCAGTAATTTCGGTGATAATGTTTTTTCGTTTAGTCATATTATTATTCGATATTTATAATACTGATTATTCAACTCCCACCCCCTATCTTTCACTAAACTCGTGCTCACGCTCTTAATCGCATTATTGCTACGGGCATAAATTCAAAGAAGTTTCAACAATTTAATACTTTATACCTGACCTGCCATCTATTCCAAAATCGATAAACAGCAGGTCAGGTATTGTTGCAACTTTAATATCATATAATCCCGCTGCCCTGGCTTGATTTCTCTTTCTTCCTCGCCTTGCGCTTCTCTTTTATGGTCAACTTGGGTTTTTCTTTTGCTCTTTATTCCCCTTGTCATTTTTACCTTTGTCTCCCATCGCAATCTCTCCTCATGTAATGATGTTGATTTTGGTTTTATAAGTGTAACATTCTTTCATTATATTCATTGTTTTGAAGCGAATCAAGAATTCTTTGTCATCTGGAGAGCCCATCTAAAAAAGAAAAAGTGATCAATGTGTTAAATTGCCCTCGCTCCCGCCTTACTCCTTCTTCGTCTTCTCTTCCCGGGCAGCGGCTTCGCGTGCATATTGCCCAGGACGAATTTGCTGGTAATATGCCGCCGGTTTACTTAACTGCTCCAGGTTCAGCGTGTGCCCGGCACGGCTGGTGGACGCCAGCTCATAATCATGGTCCATGCGGATGGCATCAAATGGGCAGAACTCAGCGCACAACCCGCAGTTCATGCAGATATCCGTATCAATCCAGAAAGCAGCCGGTGTTTGCAGCGGGCGGCCGGTTTCAGCGTCCTTGGCGCGCACAATCCAGATGCACTGGGGCGGGCATACCCTGGCGCATGTGCCACAGGCGGTACAGCGCTGTTTCTTTTCCCCTTCTTCAGTCAGGTCATACACCAAAAAAGGCAGAAATCGAAACTCTTCCGGCACGGCTAATTTCGATTCGGGATATTCCACTGTGAATATGCCCTGTGTATCAGCACTGGAGCGCGAAGTATTTTTTCTGCGCGCCGCTTTCCTTTCAGCAAATCACGCAGGTCAAAAATATAGGTCTCAAGAAAATGGCGCAGCACCACGCCCAGCCCTTTGATGATTCCGCTGCCATAGAGAGGTCGTCATCGATCCACCTCCCCCAGCACAATATCCACCGCGCCCAGGATGACAACCAGGTCGGCGATTTTGCAGCCTTTCGCCATTTCACCCAGCGAGGCCAAATTAATGAAGGTTGGTGCCCTTACATGGAAGCGCCAGGGATTTGCTGTGCCATTGGAAACAATATAAAAACCGAGTTCGCCTTTCGGTCCCTCGACCGCCCCATACGATTCGCCCGGGGGAACTTTCGTCATGGTAACTTGACTTTCCTGCCAGTACCGGTCCTTCCGGAATATCCTTGATGACCTGTTCCAAAATGCGCAAACTCTGGCGCATTTCTGCCAGGCGCACAGCCAGCCGGTCATAGGTATCTCCATGATGTGCAACAGGTACATCGAAATCCAATCGATCATAGATGCTGTACGGGTTGGCTTTACGCAGGTCATAATTGATCCCGGACGCACGCAGCACGGGTCCGGCTGTCGAATAGGCTATAGCCTGCTGGGGGGTGAGCACACCAATCCCCTGGCAGCGGATTTAACAATCTCGTTGGTCATCAGGTACCGGTCAAAATCATCCAGCTTGCGCGGCAGGCGTTCGTGCACAATCTGTTTAATCTTTTCCAGAATGCCTTCCGGCAGGTCACGCGCCACTCCGCCAAAACGGAAGTAGTTGCACATCATGCGCGAACCTGATATGGCTTCAAAGATATCCAGGATCAACTCCCGTTCTTCCAATCCGTACAAGGCGGCAGTGAAATACACCCCCAGGTCGTTCATCAGGAAACCGACTGCAATCAGGTGTGAGCTGATGCGGGTCAACTCTGCCATCATCACCCGGATATATTCAGCCCGTTCCGTGGGGACAATCCCAGCCAGTTTTTCCACTGCCAGGGCATACCCGAAATTGTTGCTCATCGAGGCAACATAATCCAGGCGGTCGGTATATGGCATGATTTGCAAATAAGTATTGCGTTCGCAAATTTTTTCCTGGTTGCGGTGCAGGTAACCCATGACCGGCTTAATTTCATCACAGTCTCGCCATCCAGCTCCACCAGCATGCGGAACACGCCATGCGTGGATGGATGCTGCGGGCCCAGGTTGACAACCAGGTGTTCGGTGGAAATTTCATTTTTGTCAGGCACAAAAGTGTTCAAAATGCGCATCCAAACCCAAATCAATTTTGGGATGTGGTTGGGTAGGATCAAATCCTTCGGGGTAATTTACATTATCGCCAAATGGGTTGCGTTCTTCTGCCCTGACATAATTTCCGTCCGGCCACCGGCTTTTATACGGTTTAGTCTCCTGCTCGTAAAATGGCTCTTTCCAATCTTTGCGCAGGGGATGCCCATTAAAGCCGTCCCATAACAAAATCCGTTCAAGGTTGGGATGACCATCAAACTTGATTCCCAGCAAATCCCAGGCTTCGCGCTCCTGGAAGTTTGCTCCTATATACAACGAAGTTAATGAAGGTACATGAGGATCGGAGCGTTCTGTCTGCACCTTCAGCACCATCGGGCTGCCGCCTGCCAGTTTACGCAGGTGATAAACGACTTCCATTTTATCTTCCGGCAGGTAATCCACCCCGGTCACAGATGAAAGATAATCATATCCGCAATCATCCCGCAACCGACTGAATAAACTCAGGATGAAATCAGCAGGCACAATGTAACCCTCATACCCTGGGCGGGTATCGGGAGTCACGTCAGGAAAAGTCTGCAGAACCGCTTCCAGTTCCATCATGCAGTCTCCTCCTGGCCATCATTCTGTTGCTGCTCAGATTTCGCCTTTATCTGTTCCATCACCGTGCGGATATGGTCTGCATCTTCAGCCAGGTAAATATCCGAACCCAACTGCGGAATAGGTTGGGCTTCGACGTTCTCTTTCTGATACCAACGCACAGTTTTCAGACTTTCTTTATCAATTTTCTTTTGCAGGGCAATCAGTCCGTATAACAACGCCTGGGGGGTGGGCGGGCAGCCTGGGATATAAATATCCACTGGCAGATATCGGTCAATGCCTGCCACAACGCTGTATCCATCTTTGAATGGTCCTCCCCCATTGGCGCAAGCACCCATCGAAAGCACGTACTTGGGTTCGGGCATCTGGTTATAAAGCCGTACAATCTGGGGTACCATTTTTTTCGTCACAGTGCCGGATATGATCATCAAATCTGCCTGGCGGGGACTAGGCCGCATCACCTCCATACCAAAGCGGGCAAAATCATACCGTGCAGCCGCAGTACAAATCATTTCAATGGCGCAGCATGCCAGCCCGAACATGGTCGGCCAGATGGATGAACGCCGGCTCCAGTTGTATATCCGGTCCAGTGTGGTTAACGAAACCACGCCTTGTAATTCAGGGTCCAGTTCATATTTTGGAGAATGAAGAGCGTTGTCAGTTGTCATAAGATTCCATTAATTCCATATCAATCTGCCAGCCTGCATCAGTATGTCGTACCATGGCAGGAAGAACACACCAAAGTACAGCACTGCAGCAAGGCACACCACTAAAACCGTTTTCAAAACACCAGAATATTGGAAGGATTGACTGTTCGTTCCTTCTTCCTCCGGCCTGGCATATATCACTTTGAGTACATTCAAATAATAAAACAATGCGATTACTGAATTAATCACACCCACTACCACCAGCCAGTTCAAACCTGCCCGGGCAGCAGCCAGGAATACGAAAATCTTACCTGCAAAACCTGCAAATGGCGGGATACCAGCCAGGGAAAGAAACACAATCAACATCATTAAAGCAAGACCGGGACTGCGCCGGCTTAACCCGGACATGCTGGTAATATCATCACTTCCGGTTTGCCGCATTGCTATGGCTGCCAGGGCAAATGCTGCCAGGTTGGTGAACAGGTATCCGCTCAGGTAGTAAAAAACTCCCGTGGTGGCTGAAGCAGTTCCTGCAGCCACCCCAATCAGCATATACCCGGCATGAGCGATCGAGGAATATGCCAGCAAGCGCTTGATATTTTTTTGCTGCATAGCCAGTAAATTACCAGCCAGCATACTGAGAACAGCCATCCCGGAGATTATGCCTTGGGCAGCTTCCTGAAGTGCTGGAAAGAGAACGATTAGAAATCGAATTAAAACCACAAACCCAGCCGTCTTCGAAACGGTTGCCAAGAATCCACTGACAGGGCTGGGTGCACCATGGTAAACATCGGGTGCCCAGAAATGAAAGGGCACCGCAGCAATTTTATAACCAAAGCCAATCAAAACCAGTGCAAATGCCACTATCATCGGCAGCATCCGGATCTGACCATCACCCTGCAAATATGCCGCAATCCCAGAAAATGCTGTGCTCCCACTAAATCCATACAGCAGACTGAAACCGTACAACATCAAGGCTGAAGCCATGGCACCATACAGCAGGTATTTCAATCCTGCCTCGGTGGAGCGCTTATCATTTACCAGGAATCCAGCCAATACATATAAAGGAATAGACGCCATTTCCATGGAAAGATACAACATTATCAGATTAGTGGAAACGGTCATCAGGGACAGACCAAATGTTGCTGCCACCAGCAGCACCGGAAACTCACCATGCTGTACCAATTCAGGTTCATCGCAGGCAAAGATTGCGGTAATGGCTGCCCCGCTGCAAATCAGGGTAATCATGGCGATTCCAGTCAAATCCATTCGCAGCAGCCCGCCCCAGGTTGTTTCCTCTTGCATAATCTGCGGTCTGAATAACAGGGTTCCCAATGCAATAATTGCCAGTCCACCTGCCGCCATCCACAATAAATATCTTCGTTGCTGCTTCTTGAGTATCAGGTCGGACGCCAGGAGAACAATTGCCAGTATCACCAATGCCAGCAAAGGCAAAATAGTCAGGAAAGCCTGGGAGGTTAATCCTGCCATGTTACCCTCCCCCCAGAACAGCAAGGATCGTATTCGTTCCCTGCTCTACAACCGGAGCAATTAATGACGGGGAACAAACCCATCGCCACCATCACAATTGACAACCCGATCACAATCACTTTATCCCGTGATGGGAATATCGATAATCTCACCAGTCGACTGCATCAGGCAGATTGCCAAAAAAGACCTTGCCGATTGTACGCAAAATATAGGCTGCCGTTATCACCACACCGATCACCGCTACAATTGCAGCAACCGGTGCAGCCTGCCAGGTACCCATGAAAATGGGAAATTCTGCCACAAATCCGGAAAAACCGGGCATACCCATGGATACCAGGCCAGCGATAATAAACCCCAGTGCTGCCACAGGCAGTTTCTTTGCCATTCCACCCAGTTTAGCCAGGTCGCGGGTATGCGTGCGATCATAAACCATTCCGACAACTGCAAAGAAAAGTGCCGTCATCACCCCATGACTGAACATCTGCATGCCAGCCCCAAGCAATCCCTCGCGGTTCAGGGCAGCGAATCCGAGAAGTACAAAACCCATGTGTGATACTGAAGAAAAGCCAATGATGTACTTAAAATCGGTTTGGACCAGCGCCAGGAACGCCCCATAAACGATATTGATGGTTGCCAAAATAATAACAAGCGGTGCCCAGAATTTTGCCCCATCAGGCAGCAACAGGATGCCAATTCTCAGGGCTGCAAAGGCACCAACTTTCATTTCAACGCCAGCCAGCAGCATGGAGACTGCTGTTGGGGCAGCCACATGACCATCCGGCGCCCAATTATAGAATGGGAAGAGACCACCCAAAATGGCGAAACCAATAAAAATGAACGGGAACCAGATTTTTTGGAAAGATGGATCGAAATTCACTTTTTCCAATTGGAGCAGGTCGAAGGAACCAATACCTGAGGTACCCACCACTGCCAGAATTCCAGCCAATGCCAGCATGGACCCCAGGAATAAGTACAGGGTCAGCTTCATGCCGCCATATTCCTTCTTTTGCGGCCAACCCCACATCACAATCATCAGGTATTTTGGAAAAACCGCAATTTCCAGGAAGAAAAAGAGTTGGAACGCATCCAGGGAAGTAAATACACCGGCTACACTGACCGCCAGGAAGAGCAGGTAAGCGAAGAATTCCCGTGGCCGGTCCTCAACTTTCCAGGATACCACTACGCCAGACAGGACAACGAGCCCGGTCAGAAGAACCAGAGGAGCACTCATTCCATCCACACCCACATGAAATGAGATACCCAGGGCTGGCAGCCAGGGAATTGATTCTACAAACTGGTAGCCTGGCACCTGTTTATTGAACGCAAAATAAACGATTATGGATAACCCGAACAACAATCCACTTCCCGCCAGAGCCAGCCAGCGTGGGGTCGTTTTGTTGCCAGCAGGTAATAACAGGATGGCAACCCCAAAAACAAGGGGCGCGAGCAGCATCATGGAAAGGATGGGAAATCCGTTAAGTCCTGTCATCCAACCTCTTAAAAACCCTGTTTCATAACAGTATTAATTACATCCAGCAGAAAGCGCGGCCAGATGCCCAAGCCCAGCATGAATACCATAAGTGGAATCATCACGAAAATCTCACGCCGGGAAATCTCGTGAACTTTCCCGTCCCAGGCTTCATTTCGTGGTCCATGCAGCACCTCCCGGATGGCTTTGAGGGTATATAAACCGGTGAATAACAACCCGATCATGCAAATGGCAGTTAATACCGTGAACACGGGCAGGCTGCCCCGCACAATCAGAAATTCGGACACAAAACCACTTAATCCTGGTAATCCCAGGGAAGCCATGGAAGTAAAAATCAAAATCCCGCCATACACGGGCAATCGCGCCCACAAGCCGCCCATTAGGCTCAGGTCGCGGGTGTGAATCTGGTCGTAAATTACTCCTACCAGGAAGAACATCCCGGCTGCTGCAACTCCATGGCTGAACATAAGCAGCACAGCCCCATTCACAGCATTGGCAGCATTGGAGGTGCCCATGGATGCCGCAGGCTGCTGCGATTGCCAGCACAACCAGCCCCATATGGTTAATGGAAGAATATGCCACCAGTCGCTTGAAATCACGCTGCCCATATGCCCCGAATGCGCCAAGGACTACCGATAAAGTAGCCAGTAAAGCCAACACCCAGGCAAATTGCCTGCTTTGTTCCGGGAAGAAAGGAATAACAAACCGAAGGAAACCGTAAGCACCCAGCTTTAGCAGCACACCAGCCAGGATCATCGAACCTGCAGTTGGTGCTTCTGTATGCGCATCGGGCAGCCAGGTGTGGACCGGCCAGATGGGTACTTTGACTGCAAAGGCAATCACAAAAGCCCAGAAAGCAATTGTCTTGATGGTTGTGATGGATACCCCAAAAATCGGCTGGGTTAAAGCCGTCCAGCGTTCGATTACTTGAACCAGGTCATAAGTTCCCGAAACAACACCGATTAATTGGGTTGCCAGCAGCAAGCCAAGCGAACCGGCGATGGTATACAGAATAAATTTAAGCGAGGCGTAATTGCGGTTATCACTGCCCCACTGGTTAATGAGAAAATACATCGGTACCAGTCCAACTTCCCAAAATACAAAAAACAGCAGCAAGTCCAGGCTCATAAATACGCCAAGGCTGCCCGTTTCTAGCAGAAGGAATAGGGCAAGATACACCTTGAGGTTTGTTGTTATTTTGAAAGATGCCAGGATTGCCAGCGGAGTAAGCAGGGCGGTTAAGAAAACCATTGGCAGTGAAATCCCATCCACACCCAGGTGCAGGCTGGAATGGATGGTTTCGTACCATGCATAATTCACCACAAACTGGTATCCTGCCAGGCTGCGGTCGAATCGCATCCATAAAATTATGGACAATAAAAATGGGATCAGGCTGATACCTATCGCAGCCCATAGTAACAAGCGCCGCTTCTGGGATGGCAAAATTACCAGACCCAGGGCACCCAGGGTTGGGATGAAAAGGATAAACAATAAAATATTCTCAGAAATCCAATTCATATTTAGCGATTATCCCTATACGAATAACACCAAAATCACAGCCAGCACCACACTGGCTGCCAGTACGCTCATGACCATATATTGTTGTACCTGTCCAGTTTGAATCTTGCGGATTTCGGCGCCAGAGTTCTGAATGCCTTTTCCAGTTCTATCTGCTCCGCCATTAATAATCGGACCATCCAGGTCTTTGCGGAAAACACTTCCCACTTTGAGCATGCCTCTGCCAATGGTGTGCAGCGTTCCATCAATTGCGCCTTTGTCCAGCCACAGGCTGGTAAATTTCTCGCTCACCCATTTGGCAGGTCGGATGAATAGTACCTGGTACAGTTTATCAAAATCATAACCCCGCTGTATAAAAGCATATACAGGTTCAGAAAAACATAATGGATCTTTTTGAGCTGGATTGCTTGCGGTAAACCAGCCAACCCAACAAAAGACCGCCCAGGGATGCAATTACTGACATAAGGATGGGAAGGTTGGAATGGATTTCTTCATTGCCATGCCCGCCCAGAAATTCGGGCAGCCAGTCCGGGATAATTCCGCCCAATCCGGGAAAGGCTGCGGGAATCCCGATCCATCCCAATGCAATAGCAAAGACCGCCAGCACGATAAGCGGGATGGTCATCGTTTTTCCACTTTCATGGGCATGGAATAGCACTTTCTGTACGGTTTTGCCCAAAAAACGTCAGGGTAATCTGGCGCATGGTATAGAAGGCAGTCAAAAATGCAGCCAGCACCAGTATCCAGAAGACAATTCTTGCCGGTGCACCATATGCAGCAGCCAGTATGGCATCTTTTGACCAGAATCCAGCCGTTATCAATGGAAATCCCGCTAATGCCAGACCACCGATCGCAAAAGTTATGAATGTCCTGGGCATCTTCCGCGCCAGTCCACCCATGCGAAACATATCCTGCGGGTCGCCATGCTCGCCAGTGTGCATCTGCCCATGTTCAACGCCATGTATCACTGAACCGGAGCCCAGGAACAACAGCGCTTTGAAGAAGGCGTGGGTAACCAGGTGAAAAGCAGCGGCAATTGGTGCACCAATTCCAACTGCGGCAATCATGTAACCCAATTGGGAAATGGTGGAATATGCCAGGGTCCGTTTAATATCACGCTGGGTAAGAGCGATGGTTGCCGCAAAAAGTGCGGTAAAGGTACCAATACCGGTCACCACCATCATTGCGCTGGTGAGTGGTTCCCCAGGCAGCCAGCCTGCAGAAAAGAGGGGAGATAAACGAATGGCAAGATACACGCCTGCAGAAACCATCGTGGCAGCATGAATCATGGCGGATACTGGTGTGGGACCTTCCATGGCATCCGGCAGCCAGACATGCAGCGGCCATTGCGCAGATTTCCCAATTACACCAATAAACAGGAGTAAACCAGCCAGTTCGGAACCATTCAATCCCAGTACACCCGTTGCATATCCTGCCAGGTTTTGAATTGCGGCTGGGGAAAATATTTCGGAATACTGTAAAGAACCTGTCTGGGAGTAGAGAAAAGCCAGTCCCAGCAGCATAAAAACGTCACCCACCCGGGTTGTGATGAATGCTTTTACGGCTGCATCCCGGGCACTTGGTTTGGCATACCAGAACCCAATCAGAAGATATGAGCACAATCCCATGATTTCCCAACCGATATACAACGTAAGCAGGTTATCGGAAATGACCAGCAGGTACATGGCAAAAGCAAACAAGGATGCCAGGGCAAAAAACCGTCCGTACATTGGTTCCACTGTTGCCCTATGAATAACTTGCCCATGCTCAGTGAATTTTTCGCCCTGTGGTGGCAGCCCTGGCTGATCCAATTTTCCAGCCTGTTTGCCAAAATTATGATACCCGGTGCTGTAAATGATAATCATCAATACAGTCCATGAAACAAAAAACAATCCCAGGGCTGCCAGGGGATCTACTTGAACCCCTACCTGGAACGATTCTTCTCCAACTCGAAACCAGGCAACCTGGCTGTGAAAGATATTTTCTAGAAAATGCGGTGTCGTTACTGCCTGGTACACAACCAGCATACTTGCCAGCCATGATATAGCAGCGGCACCAATTGCCAGGGAATGGCTTAATGCCCTCTTCCGGCTGGTGAAGAGTGCAATCACCGCAAAAGCCAGTAAAGGCGGAACAGGTATCAGCCAGATAAGAGTTTCGATTTCCATAAATACCGCTATTATTCCTTTAAATCCCGGACGTCATCAGCCACAACGGTTCGGCGTGAACGATACACCGATATGATGATTGCCAATCCGACCGCCACTTCGGCAGCCGCAACCGCAATCGCTACCACGACAAAGACAGCACCATCCATCAAACCCGCTGGATTATTTCGCCAAAATGCCAACAGGTTAATATTGATTGCATTCAGCATCAATTCCAATCCGAGCAAGATACCAATGGCATTGCGCCGGCTGAGAACACCAAACAATCCGATGCAAAACAAGGCTGCTGCCACGATGAGATACCAGCTCAGGGAAATCATCGGTCAACCTCCCCGCTCGGTTTTCGCTCCTGTGCCAGGTAAATGGCACCTACCATTGCAATTAAAAGTAATAACGAAGCAATTCGAACACCAGACCAAACTGGTCAGGTTCCACCAGCGCTTTACCCAAATTTTGTACGAGCCCTTCATCTGGTGGAACTGGTATAGCAAGCAACGCTCCAGGATGGTTGAAAACCACCAGGATGAGAATGGCAAACAAAATGAGGACAGTCACTGCATTCAGCCACCAGAATTTATTCAACTGGTCCACTTTTTCGTGCATCTCGCGGCGGGTGAGCATGATTGCAAACAAAATCAAGACTGCAATCGCCCCGATATAGATTACCACCTGAACCACCGCAAAGAAACCTGTTCCCAGTATCACAAACAAGATGGCAACACCAAAAAGGCTCAGTACCATCCACATGGCAGCATGGATTAAATTTCGAACTGTAACTGTCAAAATGGCTGCCACAAGAATAATTGCAGCGGTCACACCAAAAATTACCTGGAGGAGTATGTTATCCATGCCCGTCCTCCTCTTGAAACCGATGCGGCTTCGGCAAGGCGTGTCTGCCCAACAAAAGCAAGGTGAAATATAAAATCGCCAAGTTGAGCACGACGAAAACCCCTGAACGGAGCCAAATATTTACTCCGCTCGTCACCCGATCGATTAAAACTACGCCTATCAATAACACCATTGCCACAGGGGTCAAAACTTTCCAGGTAAAACTCATCATCTGGTCAATGCGTAAGCGCGGCATACTGCCACGCACCAGCATCATCAGGAAGTATACAAAAAATGTTTTAATAACCAGGTAGGTGAATCCAAGCAATGGGAATTGCTCAGCCCCCGGTCCTCGCCATCCTCCAAAAAACAGCAAGGCAGCCAGTACCGAAATGGTAAAAGCATGTAAAAAATCTCCAACGTAAAACATGCCGAATTTTAACCCGCTGTATTCGATGTGAAATCCTGCCACAATCTCCGATTCCGCTTCAAGCAGGTCAAAAGGCGCTCTACCCACTTCCGCCAGGGAACACAGGAAAAAGATGAGAAAAGCAATCGGTGCCAGAATGATGAACCAGGGATTTTGAGCAGAAATGACCTCACCCAATGCCATCGAGCGGGAGAGAAAAACCGGTGTAAGCATGGCAAGCACCATGGGAATTTCATAGGAAACCAATTGCGCAGCCGCCCGGAATGCACCAAGTAAGGCAAATTTATTATTGGACGACCAACCCGCCATCATGATCATCAAGATTCCCAGCTCACCGACTGCCACAATAAACAATACTGCTACATTAATGTCTGCTGCAAACCAGTTTGGTGCCAATGGCATAACTACCCACACCAGCAGCACAGAAGCCACAACGATTATTGGAGCCAGGTTGTAAATTACTTTATCCACCCCGATGGGTGTGATGTATTCCTTGGTAAATATTTTTAACGTGTCAGGGATGGATTGCAAAATACCCCATGGTCCAACCCTGTTTGGTCCCAACCGGTCCTGCATGCGAGCAATCAGTTTTCTTTCGAGCCAGATGAGGAAAAATACGAATACCAGGAGCAGCATGCAATAGATTGCTACACCTACAAAATTGACCAGAAGTTGGGCAAATCGCTCACCGAGCCCCCAACCGATAAGAATCTCTACCAGCCATTGGATACTGGCAGTTACAGGATCAATCCAAAAATCCATGCCACCCCCAATGCAAAGTGTGAATTAATGCCATGCCAAAGCCCCCTTTTTCCAGGCGTAAATCAATCCGGCAGCCAGAATGGAAATAAAAAGGATTCCTTCCACAATCGCATACACTGGCAGCAAATCGTACGCAACCGCCCAGGGGAATAAAAATACAACTTCCACGTCAAATACCAGGTAGATGAGCACGAAAATGTAATATTGCGCTTTAAACTGGACCCAGTTGCTGCCTACGACTTCTATTCCACATTCGTAAGTGGACTGTTTAATTGGATTTGGTTTTTTGGGGGATAATATCCCAGCCATGACAATTCCAGCGGCTGGCAGCAAGGGTGCAACAATGAAAAAAAATGCAATCAGAACCCAGGGCTCGACCATGCATCACTCGACAGGTGGGATTTGTAACACTCCAAATAATATCATAGTTCTCAAATTTGAGCATCAAGTGCAGATCGGTTGTTCAAGAAACATTTAGTGAGTAAATTTCAAATCCCACCCATTCCGTCCGAATATCTTGGTATAATAAACATTATGAAACAATACACCCGGCGTGACTTTCTCAAGCTGACCGCCCTTGGTCTGGGAGGGCTTGCTTTTCGTCCATTTTATGGTGTGGGCGAAAGTATTTCCCAGGATCTGGATTCTGACCAGGTTGCCCGGGTGGCAATCCCCAGTATCAGCGTTTACAGTCAACCGGATGACACCAGTAAGATTGTTTACACCCGGTATCACGACGAACTCGTCAATATATATGACGAGGTCATTTCTGATAAAGGTCCAGAATGGAATCCGCTTTGGTACAGGGTCTGGCGTGGTTATATTCACAGCGCCAGGTTGCAACGTGTAAAATACCTGCTCAATCCTGTTCCAACCAGTTTCGTTGGCGAAAAGCAGCTTTCTGAAATAACGGTCCCGTTTACACAATCCATGCGCTATACCGCTTATGATGGATGGAACCCGGTATACCGTTTGTATTATGAATCGGTTCATTGGATTGTTGGATTGGAAGAAGGACCTGATGGTGGTGCCTGGTACCGCATCAAGGACGAACTCCTGGACTCGGACTCGACAGATTACTTCGTCCCTGCCGCGCACCTTCGCATAATTCCTCTCAGTGAGTTATCTCCCATAACCCCTGAGGTTCCGTTTAATCAAAAACGAATTCGAAGTATCTCTTGCCAGGCAAACCCTGACAGCATACGAAAATGATGCTGTTGTTCTGGATACAAAAATTTCATCCGGTCTCAACTACAAACCCGATCCAGACAAACCCTCCTGGAAAACTCCCAAAGGTGTATTCCATGTGATGGTTAAAATGGCATCCAAACATATGGGTGATGGTCAGCTTACTTCAGACCTGAATGCCTATGAGCTGCCTGGTGTACCCTGGTGTACTTTCTTCGCAGAGAACGGAGTTGCTTTCCACGGTACTTACTGGCATACCAATTATGGTGTACCCATGAGTTATGGTTGTGTCAATATGAAGCCCGCTGAAGCCAAATGGCTTTTCCGCTGGGTGTTGCCCGTGGCAGATGTTATGGATTGGGACCACAAAGGGTATGGCACCCAGATAACGGTAATCTAGCTATTCCACTACACAAATTCCCGAAAAACCCGGTTTCCCAGTAAACGCCCCCGTCCCGTCAGATGCAGGATTTCCTCCTCCTTATTCCAGATTAACAAACCTTGCTGGATTAGCCGCGATACAGGTTCGGAAAAGAAATCTTCTATCCGTTTTCCATACCGGTTCAAAAACCGTTCTTGCGAAATGCCCATCTCTGTTAAACGTAAACTCAGCATCATGGTTTCATTCATTTCAGTCAGAGTATCAATTTTCTGCTTGCTGTCAGTCGCTGCAGAAAGTGGAAATTGGGAGTTATTTTGAGATGCCATAAATTGGATATAAGTGGGTATATCGGCAACATTTGCCAGGCGATAGCCGCTAACACACCCGTGTGCACCTGCACCAAATCCAAAATAGGGTTCATTCAACCAGTACTGCAGATTGTGCCTGCTGCTCAATAATTTTCCATTCCGGGTTGCAGCCCAGTTGGATATCTCATATTGTAAAAAACCAGCCGCTGACAGTGTGATTTCAGCCTGTAAATACATCTCGGCTGCCAGGTCATCATCCGGTGTACTCACGGCTCCAGATTGAACCTGTTCAAAGAGAGGTGTTCCTTCCTCAACAGTAAGCGCGTAGAGGGAAAGGTGTTCCGGGTGAAGTACCAAAGCCTGTTCAAGCGTATTTTGCCAGGATGCTAGCGACTGACCGGGTAAACCATATATCAAGTCCAGGCTCAAGTTATCAAAACCTGCTGTTCGAGCCCAGGCAACTGCTTCGGATACATCATGCACAGTATGAATACGCTCCAATAAAATCAACTCATCCGGTTGAAAAGATTGAACCCCAAAGCTCAACCGGTTTACTCCGCTAGAATGATACCCTTTCAGTTTTTCTGCGTTGACGGTGCCCGGATTGGCTTCCATAGTAATCTCGGCATCTGAACTTACGCTAAATCCTTTATTTACCGCTTTCAGGATTGCGGCAATTTGTGCCGGGCTTGCCAGGCTTGGGGTGCCCCCGCCAAAATAAATGTATGAACGGGTAGTTTCGTTGGGGATGCTGCACTTACAGCACGGATTTCTTTCACCAGTGCATCAACATATTTTGGAATAAAGTGTTCCATTCCAGCACGTGTAAAAAAGTCACAGTAACCACAGCGCTTTTGGCAGAACGGAAAATGGATATACACGCTATTCATAACCAGGATTATACCTTCCTCAATCTTCAAACAGTACTTGACAAGCCAGCCGATAATCCCCAGGATTGGGATTATTGCTATGGTATAATTTTTTCCCAGCCGGCTAATTCACCCGGTATAATACCATTATGAAGTCCTGAAACTTCACAATCCTCTACCAAGTTATGTCCGACCTGTGGGTCGAAAGTAAGTGAGAATGCCACCCGTTGCACGGTATGTGGCCGCAATTTTGGCAAATCTGCCGCCGCAGCAAAAGAGGCAAAATCCGTTCAAGGTCCTCGTATGCCGGAAATTACGCTGAACCTGCCAATAGCCATTGCGTTAATGATTCTACTGGTTGGAGTTGGAGCAGCCGTGGTTTTTGGTGTGTTACGAGGTACCGGCCGGGTCTTGGAGCCCACCGTCACACCTACCATTACCACTACCGCCACGCTGACCCTCACACCTTCGCCTTCGGTTACACCATCACCACAACCGACCTTCACTCCATTGCCTCCGGTGGAATACACCATTAAAGCCGGAGATTTTTGCGGAACGATTGCGGCATTCTTCAATGTCAATTTGCAGAGTATCGTACTGCTGAATAATCTGCCGCCAGATTGCGGTGTGTTGTCCGTTGGACAGGTATTACTGATTCCACAGCCAACTCCCACCGCTTCTCCACAACCAACCAGCACTCTGAGTGGTGTGGAAGCCACCGATGAAGCATGTGAAAAAGTCGAATATGTTGTCACCGAAAATGACACCCTGAGTGGCATTGCCCGCGTCTACAACATCAGCGCAGAGGTTATCAAACAATATAATGGACTGCCAAGTGATACTGTTTACGCAGGAAGAACATTGATTATCCCTCTGTGTGAACGCAATCCAACTCCTGGCTCCACCCCCACACCCACTTTGCCGCCGCCATACCTTGCTCCCAATTTGTTATTACCGGCTGATGGCACCTCCATTACGAATGTCAATGACACCATCACGCTGCAATGGGCATCAGTAGGTACACTCCGGGATAATGAGGCATACCAGGTCACCATTGAGGATGTTACTTCTGGAACAGGCAAGAAACTCATCCAGTATGAGACCGATACCAGCTTTAACGTTCCGGTAAGTTTACGCCCATCAGATTCTGTCCCGCATGTTTTCCGCTGGACGGTTCAACCAGTACGGCAAAGTGGAACATCCAACGATGGTGAAGCCATCTGGGATGCAGCCGGGGCACTCAGTGAAGCGCGCGTATTTAGTTGGTGGAGCACCACAGCAGCAACACCCGCCCAATAACTTTTCTCTATCACCTATACACTCCCCTTCCGGAATGGCCTGAAGGGGAGTATTATTGTCCTATTATGTTTTTACCCACAACCCGACAGGAAATGAAAAATCTGGGATGGGATGCGCTTGACATCATCCTTATCAGCGGCGATTCTTATATCGACAGTCCATTTATCGGTGTGAGTGTAATCGGAAAAATCCTTCATCGTGCCGGCTATCGGGTGGGAATCATCGCCCAACCTGCCATCGACAGCCCGGATGATATTACCCGCCTGGGGGAACCACGCCTATTCTGGGGTGTCAGTGGTGGTTGTATTGATTCGATGGTTGCCAACTACACCGCCACTTTGAAAAAGAGAAAAAGTGATGATTACACCCCGGGCGGTATCAACAACCGGCGGCCTGATCGGGCGGTAATTGCATATTCCAACCTTATCCGCCGTTATTTTAAAGCCACCCGCCCGATTGTCCTGGGGGGTATAGAAGCCAGCCTGCGACGGGTAGCCCACTACGACTACTGGAGTGATCGTATCCGGGCACCCATCCTTTTTGACGCCAAGGCTGATTTTCTGGTTTATGGCATGGCTGAACAAAGTATTTTGCGATTTGCAGATGCAATTCGGGATGGCGGTGACCCGAGACAGGTCCGTGGCCTTTGTTACCTGGCAAAAAGTATTCCGGATGGGTACATTACACTACCCACCTTTGAGGAATGTATTGCAGACAAAGAGGCTTTTACCTGTATGTTTCACCAGTTTTACAATAACAACGACCCGATTACCGCCAGGGGTTTGGCTCAGCAAAAAGGCGACCGCTTTTTAATTCAAAATCCACCTGCTCCTTATCCAGATTCTGTTGAAATGGATGGGATGCACACCCTCGATTACACCCGGGACCAGCATCCTTATTATGCTGTCCAGGGGGATGTCAAAGCCTTGGAAACCATTCGATTCTCCGTTTCCACCCACCGGGGTTGTTATGGCGAATGCAACTTCTGCTCAATTGCCGTCCACGAAGGTCGCACCGTTCGCTGGCGCAGCCAGCAATCCATTCTGAACGAAATCGAACAGCTAACCCGGCATCCTGATTTTAAAGGATATATCCAGGATGTGGGTGGACCCACAGCGAATATGTATGGTTTTGAATGTCAAAAAAAGTTGTTAAAAGGCTGCTGTGAGGATAAACGCTGCCTGCATCCAGATGTCTGCCCCGTGTTAAAGATTGATCATAGCCAGCAAACCAGCCTGCTTCAAAAAATACGCAAGATCAAAGGGGTAAAGAAAGTATTTGTTGCTTCCGGTATTCGCTATGACATGCTGCTTAAAGATACCAAATCTGGTCAGGAATACCTGGAGGAAGTTGTTAACCATCATGTATCTGGCCAATTAAAGGTTGCACCGGAACATACCGATACAACAGTCTTAAATCGAATGGGCAAACCTGGCAGTGCCAGTCTGCTTGAATTCAAACATCGGTTCGATGAAGCCAGTAAGAAGGCTGGTAAGCCCCAATTCCTGACGTATTACTTTATTGCAGCATATCCCGGCTGCTCTGAGCGTGAAATGTACTCGCTGAGGCAATTTACCAGCCAAAAATTGCATATCCACCCGGAACAGGTTCAGGTTTTTACCCCCCTGCCTTCAACTTATGCCAGCCTGATGTATTACACCGAGCAGGATCCCTTTACGGGAGAAACTCTTTTTGTTGAAAAAATCTCTCCCGAAAAACCCGTCAAAAGCAAATTGTAACTACCTGAAAATTTATGCGGTATGTTCTTCAAGAAAGCGGGTAGCCTGAATGGCTGCTGCAGCACCCATTCCAGCCGAAGTAATGACCTGGCGGTAATGAGGGTCAGCCGCTTCACCAGATGAAAAAACGCCCGGTACACTGGTACGCATTTGCATATCAGCCACGATGAAACCCAGACTATCCAACTCCAGTTGTCCTTTAAACAGCTGTGTATTTGGGGTATGACCAATAAATATAAACACCCCATCGGTATCAATACTTCCAGTTTCACCAGTGACCACATTTTTCGTCTTGACCGCGGTAACTGCGTCTTTTCCCACAATTTCTGTCACAACTGTGTTCCATGTAAAGCTTATCTTTGGGTTTTCATTTGCCCGTTTCTGCAATATCACCCCGGCTCGCAGTGCATCCCGTCGATGAATGATATTGACTGAGGAAGCAAAACGGGTCAGGAACAAAGCCTCTTCTAAAGCACTGTCACCCCCGCCAACAACAACCACTTTCTTTGTTTTAAAGAACCATCCATCACAGGTTGCGCAATAAGAGGTGCCTTTTCCGGTCAATTCAACTTCGCCAGGTACTTTTAAATGATTGGGGTCGGCACCCGTTGCAATGATCAACGTTTCGGTTGTGTAATTGCTTCCGTTATCACTTGTTACCTTAAATGGTCTGCTGGATAAATCTACTGAAGTGGCAGAACCAAATTCAAATGTTGCGCCAAATCTTTCCGCCTGTTTTTGAAACAACTCCCCAAGTTCAGTACCACCCACACCATCTGGAAATCCAGGATAATTTTCAATTGTATTGGTTAACGCAACCTGACCGCCCAATTGCATACCCGTTAAAACCACTGGTGCCAGGTCTGCCCTGGCGGCATATAATGCAGCCGACATACCGGCAGGACCTGCACCCAGGATTAATACTTTGGTTTCTTTTTCGACTGCGGTTCGTTTCTTGCTTCCCAAACCGGATAATTTAAATTCCATTGCGTACTCCAATCGTAGTTATTTTAGTGCACTGCAACATCCGTTATTTCCAGTGCATTATCAATCATTTCAAATCCCTCTGCGAGTTGCTCCGGGGTAATCACCAGCGGTGGAA
>CAWCAN010000010.1:0-466579 GCA_963793615.1 uncultured Chloroflexia bacterium | reverse complement strand
ATTGGGTCTATTGGCGTGGATTGGATTTGCGGTCATGGGTTGGCGTATTGTAAAAGGAGAATGGCGCCAACACCTGTTGTTGTGGGGGTGGAGTGGTGCTTATTTTCTCTGGCAATCCATAAACTTTACCCGAAGCATGCGCTACCAGATACCCGTTTATCCAACTCTAGTGATAATTGCAGCCTGGCTGATATTTTATCTCTGGCAATCCAGTTTCGCGATAAAACCTGCATTCAGGAAAGTCAGCAAATCCATCGCTGTTGTTTTAGGAGTGGGTGTATTTGCAGCCACGTGTGCCTGGGCATTTGCCTTTTCACGGATTTATACACGACCAGTCACCCGGATTGAAGCCAGTCGTTGGATTTACCAGAATGTCAACAGCGCCATCAATTTTCGGACAGAAACCATAGACGGGATTATTTAATTTACCCGTTTCTGTACGGAATGAAATGTCGGCGACTTCTGCCGATCCAATTGTTCAGTCCTTTCACCCTGTAAAATCTGGAATTTTGGGTTCAGTACAATTAAATTCATGTGGTAAATAGTACCAAACCCAATGAGATTGATCATCTGGTTGTAATTGTTTCAGAAAGTGCTGATGGGAAGCAAAGAATTGCTGCAGGCTTGATTTCTAATGTTTACTCCTGTGGAAGACCACGTGGATCGTCATATACAGTTAAATTAAATTCCCGGTTCGCTGGATGAGGATAAACAATATTACATCATTATCCAACCTGTATCGGATGACAGTGTTTTTTACCTGGCAGGGTCAATCCAGTTGCCGCTTGACACGGAAACAGGCAGAACCCTGCAGTCTCTTCCTGAATTGGTAAGCGCAATTAGTCCGGACATGGATTATTCAACCATCATCGCATTTCACCAGAACCGAACGCTGGTGGAAATGGTTTTACCCCGGGCAGTTGATTGGGAAGCCCTGTATGGCGAGAAAACATTATCTGTAACCCTATCTGATGTAGAAACTGGAGTAGTCTTAGTAGCGGAACAATTTCCGGCATCTTTGGTCCGGGGCTTGACGGGCGGGGAGATGCTCATTACATCCCGCTGGTTCCAAATTTGGCAGTAGAAAAAGACCGGTTGTTTCCGTAAAAATTGCGATGACTGAAGGTGACGGGTCCCTTGCTTTCTATGCCGATAAGCAGGCAATCGAAAGCAGTTGGGATAATCTTGCCGCTTCCCATGGATGGTTACAACCCATTTGACTATCGCACTGGCATCTATCGCAGCGACCTGAATTTTGAAATGTATTGGGATGACAGCGCAGAAAAACTGCAACGCATGACGTCAATTCTCAACCAGGCAGATTATATTTTTATTTCATCGAACAGGCAATATGCCACTACGGTACGGGTTCCTGAACGCTATCCGCTCACGGCAGCGTTTTTACCGGCAATTGATGGGATGCCCGGAAGATTTGGATATTGTCCGGTATTACAATGTTCCGAACCGGGGAGTATATCGGCAACATCGGATTTGAACTTGTGAAAGTATTTCACTCCTATCCCACTTTGGGTAGTCTTGATTTAATACCCAGTTCGCTGAAGAAGCCTTTACTGTGTATGATGCTCCCAAAGTGTTGATATTTTAGAAAAACCAGTGAATACAACGCTGAAAAAACGGCAGCAATTCTGGGGGCGGTAGATTTTAAGCCGGGTGGTGTCACCTTACTCCACGTAAAGCATCCAATTACCCGGGTAACTTGATGTTGAACCAGGAGGATAAAGCCATTCAGCAGAATGGCGGAACCTGGTCAACAATATTCAACCGCGATTCACTCCTTAATCGTTTCCAGCCGCTCGGTGTAATTGCCTGGTACCTGGCAGTGATGATTTTGGGCTGGCTGGTTTATCCCTGGTTGAAATTAGGTCTCAGCGGACTGCCAGATAAAGGGTATCCATTTACCAGGATTTTCGGGATGCTTCTGGTTGCAACAATAACCTGGCTGGCGGGTTCGGTTGGCATCCCATTTTCCCGTCTGACAATTTTATTGGTAATTGTATTTATTACTGCAATTAGTGGAACCCTTTTCTATGTGCAAAGAGAAAAAATTGTTGCGGAAATCAAGCAAAACTGGCGGTATTTCCTCACAATTGAGTTGATATTCCTTTCACTATTTATAATTTTCTTGCTGATCCGATTGGGAAACCCGGATTTATGGCACCCTTATAAGGGTGGCGAGAAACCCATGGACCTTTCATACTTTACGGCTGTGTTAAAAGAGCACCATATTCCCGCCGTATGACCCGTGGTTTGCAGGTGGTTACCTTAATTATTATTATTTTGGATTTGTAATTGTTGGAGTGCTCGTAAAGCTACTGGGAATCATACCGACCTTTGCATATAACTTGATTTTACCCACTTTGTTTGCAATGACAGGTATTGGAGCGTTCAGTTTTGGCTGGAATTTATTATCCAGGCAGCCAAAAGAACCTTCTTCAGCTGATAACATAGGGTGGGGTTCGAAGCATCAAAATTCATTGATTGCTGGGGGTGCGTCGACATTTGCTTTGTTGTTGCTCG
This sequence comes from uncultured Chloroflexia bacterium, assembly GCA_963793615.1. Classification (GTDB taxonomy): domain Bacteria; phylum Chloroflexota; class Anaerolineae; order Anaerolineales; family Anaerolineaceae; genus UBA4782. Next base: position 464,041 of record CAWCAN010000010.1, on the reverse strand, counting down.
GAAATTTGGGCACAGTAAGAATGATATGGCAAGGGTTGATGCGACTGGCACCCAATGTAAACCTGGATGGAGCCACATTTATAGACCGGATTCGCTGGACTTTTCAGGGATTAGCCGTATTCATCAGTGGGACTTCGCTGCCATTTGGCAGGGGAGATTGGTACTGGATTCCAAGCCGGGTTTACCCCAACGAGCCAATAACAGAGTTCCCGCTTTTTACATTCCTGTATGCAGATATGCACGCCCATCTGATAGCATTGCCAATTACGCTTTTAATTCTTGGGTGTTGCTATGCATTCATCAGGGGAAAGATTTCGGTCTGAAGAACCGGGTAAGGTGATGGGGTGGATACAGGTTGGATTAACATTGTTTATTGCCGCCATATCCATTGGAGCCCTTAAGCCGACTAATACCTGGGATTTACCGACATACCTGCTCTTTGCATGCATTGTGCTTGGGTATGTTTTCTTGCGCTACGAACCCATACCTTTGGCAGGTTTGCACGGTGTAAACCGGTGGATTAAGAAACTTGGCATGCTGGTTATCGGAATTGGAGCGTTGGTCGGGCTGAGCAGCTTGCTGTTCCTGCCGTTCTCGCAAAATTTTGGTGCGGGATATACCGCATTCGATCTTTGGAAAGGTGACCATTCACCATTCTGGTCGTACTTCACGCATTGGGGATTATTCCTGGTTGTGATAATCTCCTGGATGGCTTGGGAAACTCGACAATGGCTGGCGCATACCCCGGCATCAGCGCTTAATACCCTTAAACCGTATCGAGATTTAATTTGGCTTGGGATTGCTTTATTGATTTGTGTTGTCATCGTCTTGCTGGTGATAGATGTAAATATTGCCTGGATAACGATACCATTGATTGTTTGGGCAGGTATCCTCCTTATCAGGCAAAATATTTCTGACGGAAAACGCCTGGTGTTGTTTATGATAGGTACCGGGCTTGTATTGACCCTCGCGGTTGAGTTAGTCGTCCTGCGGGGAGACCTCGGGCGGATGAACACCGTTTTCAAATTTTATTTTCAAGCCTGGACTCTGCTTTCACTCTCAGCAGCCTGCTGCCTGGCGTGGCTTTTGCCTGAAGTAAATCACAAATGGAAAGAAGGATGGCGGTTTAGCTGGCAAATTGGCATCGCTGTTCTGGTTGCCAGTGCATTCATGTTTACTTTGCTGGCAACTGCAGATAAGGTGACAGACCGGATTGCATCTAATATACCAATCAGCCTGGATGGAATGACCTATATGCAGGTCTCCACATTCAATGAGCTCGGTAAAGATATTGAGCTAGGTGCCGATTATCGCGCAATCCGATGGATGCAGGACAATGTGAAGGGTTCTCCGGTAATTGTCGAGGCGAATACGCCTGAATATCGGTGGGGCAGCCGATATACCATCTATACTGGACTTCCTGGAGTGGTTGGTTGGAACTGGCATCAAAGACAGCAGCGGACAGTTACATCATCCGAGTGGGTTTCCAACCGGGTGCTTGCGGTGGAACAATTTTATCTGACGGATGACAGGCAGGCAGTCACCCAGTTTTTGTCACGTTATGAGGTGAAGTATATTATTGTTGGTAAACTTGAAAGAACTCTGTATTCAGCATTCAGTTTAGCAAAATTTAATAACTGGAATAATGATTTATGGATTGAGGTTTATCGCGATAACGATACCGTTATTTACCAGGTAAAGTAGAAAATGCTGGCATTTATTTCGTGGTATTTGATAATTACAATCCTTGGTTGGGTAACTTTCCCAATTGCTTTTCGATTCTTTACACACTTGCCTGACCGAGGGTATGCATTTTCCCGGGCACTCGGGTTACTTCTTTGGGGATTTGGTTTTTGGATATTGGCTTCACTTCAGCTCTTACAAAATACCGTATCCGCAATCCTTGTTGTTTTTTTGATACTGGTATTGGTGAGTTTTCTTTGCAATCGAAAAGACAAGTTAACGGAAGTATGGATTTGGATTAAGACCCATTGGCGATATGTTCTTGCGAGTGAACCCGTTTTCCTGGCTGCATTTGGTTTTTGGACAATTATCCGGGCATTAAATCCTGAGATCATTGGAACTGAAAAACCCATGGAACTGGCATTTATTAATGCCATATTGCGCTCGCCAACTTTTCCGCCTAATGACCCGTGGTTGTCAGGGTATTCGATTTCCTATTATTATTTTGGCTATGTTATCGTAGCCATGATAATTAAGTTAAGTGGGGTTATATCCGGGGTTGGTTTTAACCTGGCGGTAGCATTGTGGTTTGGATTAACGGCGATAACTGCGTATGGATTGTTGTTCAACCTGATTTCTGCTTGGCAAAAACAAGGCAATTCTGAATCAGGCAGCGTTAACATTGATAAACCTCCATTGCTGCCTGCATTGAGTGGTCCATTTTTTATTTTGCTGGTCAGCAATCTTGAAGGATTTTTAGAAATGCTCCACAGCCGGGGTCTTTTCTGGAAGCAAACAACAGAGGGCATTTTCCAATCCCGTTTTTGGACCTGGCTGAACATACTTGAATTGAACCAACCTCCCTTGCTGCCATTTGGTTGGGCACCTGAACGTGCCAGCGGAATCTGGTGGTGGAGGGCATCGCGAGTAGTCCAGGATTGGGATTTACTCAATAACAGGCAGGAAGTTATTGATGAATTTCCATTCTTTTCTTACCTGCTGGCAGATTTACACCCCCATGTTTTGGCAATGCCATTCGCCATTCTCGCTATTGCAGTCGTTTTAAATCTCTGGCTGCAAATACAGGATGGTTGGGAGGGGGAAACAAAAATCTCCTTCCTGGATTGGTTCAAAAGATGGATTGCAGGGGAGCGAATTTCAATCCTTGACACCCGGCTGGTTGCCCGCTTTAAGCAAGGCAGGTTGATCATCCCTGTTCTGATATTAGGCGGACTGGCATTTCTGAATACCTGGGACCTTCCCATATACGTTGCATTCATCTGCGCCATCTGGATGCTGGCAGAATATCGTCAAAATGGATGGCATAATCAGGCTGTTAGCGGATTTTGTCGGATTGGCAATTGTTTATGGATTGCTCGCAATCCTTAGTTACCTGCCTTTTTACATCGGTTTTTCATCACAAGCAGGCGGGATATTGCCTAGTATGAGTTTTTATACCCGTGGGATTCATTTTTGGATTATGTTTGCTCCTTTGCTTATACCCATTGGGATTTTTGTTATCTGGCATTTCCGTAAGAATTGGCAAAAAAGCAGTCCAGACCAGGCATTTAAATTTGCGGTGATAATCACTGGCGGTTTATGGGTGTTTTCATTTATTTTGGGCTGGATTGGTTCCCGTTTGACTGATTGGGGTACAAGGCTGTTACAAGGAAGTGGAAGCCTTTCTGGTAGCGTGCTTGGCGAAAAACTTGTCACAATGGGCGGACTTTACGCCAATTTGCAGGGAAGCAGTGATAGCAGCAGCTTGTTACTTAACGCGCTTGTAAGACGGATGGCTTCGCCAGGCACCTGGTTGACGCTCTTTTTGTTGATATTATTCATTTGGGCGGGATTAAGTATTTATAAAAAAGCGTATAGCCATAATGATGTTGAGCAAAAACCGAAAAAAGAGAAGACCCTCTATGCATTTGTGTTGGTAATGATGCTAATTGGGGCTGGATTGACAATGGTTCCTGAATTTATTTACTTGCGGGATCAATTTGGCTCACGCATGAACACCATCTTCAAATTTTATTTCCAGACATGGATATTTTGGAGTTTGGCTGCCGCATTTGCAGTCGTTGTATTGTTCCGAAGTTTATCCCGCATCGCAAATTGGGTATTTCGTATTGGTATTAATATCCTTTTATTACTTTCGCTAGCATATCCATTTTGGGGTTTGTGGACGAAAACAGACCACTTTAACTTTTCAAAAATGACTCTCGATGGGAATGCATATATCAGTCAATACAATCCAGGCGATTGGCAAGCCATGGAGTGGCTGCAAAAAGCGCCTTTTGGAATTATTGTTGAGGCAGTTGGCGGCAGTTATTCGGCTTATGGCAGATTTGCAACCCAAAGTGGTTTACCAAATGTGCTCGGCTGGCCCGGACATGAAGGTCAATGGCGGGGCGGGTGGTATGATATCTTAAGCAGCCGTGAAAAAGATATAGAAACGCTGTATCGAACAACAGATTGGCTGGAAGCAGAAAGCGTGATTGAAAAATATCATATAAGATACGTTATCGTGAGCAGTTACGAGTTAAGCACGTACCGACCGAGCCTGGTTAAGTTTGATAATTTCCTCAAGGTTGCATATCAAAATGATTGGTGACTATATACGAAGTACCCATAACTACAGAAATTGGAATGCAATGAAAAATACCCGATTTACCATTGAAAAAACAATATGGCTGATTATTTTTGTGGCAGCGATATTTTTTCGTGTGGTGCAGTTGGATAATCCGGCACTCAATGATACCGAAGCACAATTAAGTATGCAAGCGCTACACCTGGCTCAGGGTGAAAGAACACTCGTGTCAGAAAATCCTTTATATGTGATTGTGAGCGGTTTACTCTTCTTTTTATTTGATGCCAGCCCTTTCCTGGCACGGCTTCTGCCTTTCCTGGCAGGTGTCGTGGTTATCGCAGTCTTGTATCTGTCACGTCAATTCCTCGGAAAAGAAATAGCATTACTTGCAGCAAGCCTGATGACAATCGACCCTGCCTTTGTGGCTGTTTCCCGGCAGGTGGACTCCCCCATCATGGGAATTCTATTTTTGTTGTTATTCTTTGTCTTGCTCGAGAAAAATAGAGCCATCATGGCAGGAATGGTGCTTGGATTGGGATTACTCAGTGGAATCCATTTCTGGCAAGGCATCCTGTATTTAATTATTGTGGTTGGGTTATGGCGGCTTTTGTTGGGGAGTGATGGAAACGCGCCATGGTTTTGGTTTAGTACCAGGATTAAAACTTTCTGGCATAACAAAGGCTGGATTGGTTTCCTTGGCGTGGTTGTTTTGCTTGGATCACTCATGTTTACTATTCCAGGTGGAGCAGGAGAGATACTTTCGGGATTGCCAGGATATTTCGCAGGTTGGGGTGAACCATACAGTAATTATATAGTTCCATTTATTGTGCTCCTGCCTGCTTATGAATTGCTGCCTTTACTGCTTGGGTTAATTTATGGCATTTTTTCAGCATTACGTGGAAACCGAATTGGTCAGTTTCTACTCCTTTTCTGGCTGGTGGCATTAATTCTGACATTGGCTTATCCAGGCAGGAATATGCTGGATATGGCGTGGGTGGTATTGCCTTTGTTAGTTCTTGCAGCAGGAGCCATTTACGAATTACTGACGATTGCAAAAGAAGATTGGCTGCCATCCATTGGGCTTGGAGTGGTGGTGGCAATCCTGGTTGCTTTTGCGATTTATAGCAGCCTAATGTTGGTGACACTGGGTTCCACGGGCAGGGAGATGGATGTTCGCATCATCAGCCTGGCAGGCGCTCTGATTGTGGCTGCTGTTTTAATTGGCATGATGGCTTGGGCATGGTCTGGAACGGTTGGTATTGCAGGGATGGGTTTGGGATTGTTATCGCTAGGAATAATATTTACCATATCCCAAGCGTGGAGAACGACAGGATTAGCAGCCCACCCCACACTCGAATTGTGGCGAAACAGTCCTCGATTGGTTGATACTGCGTTATTACCTACTACTATTAAGACAATTGGTACCTGGAATAATGGGGAAGAGGCAAATACACCAATTGCTGTAGTAGATTTAACCTCGCCTTCACTGCAGTGGGCATTGCGTGATTTATCCTACACACAGTATTATTCGACATTTCCAATTGGAGAAAATCCAGAGATTGTATTAACCAAACTGGGAGATAAACCCGCCTCTTCAGACAGCTATACTGGTCAAGATTTTGTTTGGAAATCCGATGCTGCCTGGTCTACCCTGACCGCACAGGAGTGGATGAACTGGTTTTTGAGGCGAAAAATCCCATCTACAAAGGAAGCAATCATTCTGTGGGCACGAACTGACATCCTGCCGGCAGGAAAAGCCGATTCTGGAGGAACACCTTAACATGACTTTGCCACACACCATAGCAATTGATGGACCGGCTGCTTCAGGAAAATCTACCCTGGCAGAAAAACTTGCAGCAAAACTGGGATATTTGTATTTTGATACAGGGGTAATGTATCGCGCAGTTACGCTTAATGCAATAAATTTAAATATTGATATTAATGACGAAGCAGCAGTAACTCAACTGGCAGAAACCATTCAAATTGATGTGCAAAAGCCAACTATTAGTGACGGGCGCAAGTATGATGTACTACTCAATGGGGAAGATGTTACGTGGGAAATTCGTACCCGCCAAGTGGATGGCAATGTCTCTCCAGTTTCAGTATATGCAGGTGTTCGGGCTGCCATGACCGCACAGCAACGCCGCATTGGATTACAGGGGAATGTTGTGATGGTAGGGCGTGATATAGGTACTGTGGTGCTGCCTGATGCAGATTTGAAAATCTACCTGGATGCTTCTGCGGAAGAACGGGCACGTAGGCGGTATGAAGAGGAAGTCGCCAGGGGGCAAAAGGTGCAGTATGAGGAAATCCTGCAAAACATAAAGTCAAGAGATAAAATTGACAGCAATCGAACTCGTGGCACCCTTGAAACCAGCCGATGATGCGATTATTCTCATGTCTGATGGGAAAAATGCACAGGAAGTTTTAGATGAGGTAATACAAATCGTTATCAGCAATAAATTACCCAAAAATTTACGGAGGACTCATGTGCGATACCATGGTGGCATTATCCAATAGTACCAGTGATGGCAGTGTGTTATTTGCTAAAAACAGTGATCGTGAGCCCAATGAAGCCTCCATGTTGGTTCAATATCCTTCACTAGACCATGAACCTGGCAGCCGGGTTAAATGTACCTATATTGATATTCCCCAGGCAGTTCATACCAATGCAGTTTTGCTTGCGAAACCCTTCTGGATGTGGGGAACTGAGATTGGCGCAAACGAGTTTGACGTGGTTATTGGCAACGAAGCCGTGTTCAGCAAAGAACCCTATGGCAAGGAACCCGGATTAATTGGCATGGATTACATCCGACTGGCACTTGAGCGGACTTCAAGCGCGCAAGGAGCTTTCGAATTAATCATCCGATTATTAAATGAATATGGACAGAGCGGGAATTGCGGTTTTGAGCATCCTTTGTATTATCACAACAGTTTTCTAATTGCTGATTCCCAGGAAGCCTGGGTGTTGGAAACAGCGGGTAAAGAATGGGCGGCAGAAAAAGTTCGGGATATCCGCTCAATTTCGAATGGCTATACCATTGGAGAAACATGGGATTTGGCATCAGATAATCTTGTGGAGCATGCCATTACAAAAGGATGGTGCCGAAATCGAACCGAGTTTAACTTTGCTCGCTGCTATTCAGATTTTCTGTATACCCGGTTCAGTGATGGAAAAAAGAGACAGAGCTGCTCCACAGACATACTGGGAAAGTCAAAGGGAAAAATTACCATACAGACAATGATGCAAGCCCTTCGATATCATGGAGAAAATTCTGAAACATATAATCCTGCGCAGGGGATACTTGGCTCAGAAGTATGCATGCATGCCGGTTTCGGACCTGCGAGAGGCAGTCAATCGGCAGGTTCCATGATATCGCACATACAGAAGGAAGGTGCCGTTCACTGGGTAACAGGAACTGCAGCACCGTGTACCAGTGTTTTTAAACCGGTCTGGATGGATTCAGGCTTACCTGAAATGGGAAGCACACCGAAGGGGACATATGATCCGGATTCCCTGTATTGGATGCACGAAAAATTTCATCGAAAGGTGCTTCAAAACTACCCGGGAAGAATTTCGCAGTTCAGATCTGCCCGGGATGAACTTGAACAAGGCTTTATCATAGAAAGTGAGAAACACAAAGCAGGCAGTGCAGAAAGCAGAAGAGAATTTACGAGCGATTGTTTTAGCAAAGCAGAGATGCACTTGCATGAATGGGAAACTGAAATCGAAAAAATACCTGCCACCAGCATCCCCTGGCATTACAAAATAGCTTGGAATGGATTTAACAAAAGCGCAAATCTCCCAAACACTTAGAAATGCTATAATAATGTCAACTCCCTCTCATGGATATCATCCTTAGCCTGCTTAATCCTTTCCCATATATTTCAATGCCCTCTACAATGGTGGGGTGGCTTGGATGGTTTTTTGGTTTTGCCATGCTGGTTCTTGTTGTTTGGCGTGGGTGGGAAGGGGCAAGTCCATATAAACTCCGAACCTGGATAATATTCTTCATTTTTGCATTCCTTACTCCTTTTGCGACATGGTTAATTGGGAGTGCGGCTGACAATTGGTGCAATTGGAACCGATCCCACCATGGGCGGGGCATTAACTGCTCCAGCACTGATGTTATTCACTGCCTTACCGTGGGTTCTGGCAGCAGGGATTTTAGGTCCTGGTTACGCAGCCATTCTTGGCGGGTTCAGTGGATTGTTGCTGGGTTTATATGAGACACACAATCTTTTCAGCATCATTGAAATAGGTGCACTGGCATTTGTTTTTGGTGTGGCAGTTCGTCAGCTTTACCGAACCAGTTTCTTTGGATTTATCCGGCATCCTGTGGGTGCAGCAGCAATTCTGGTAGTTTTTCAAATTCCCTTGCTTATCCTGACTGCATTTTTCGCGGTTAACGGTCAGTTGGCAAGCCGCCTGGATTTTGCCTTTACGCAAATCTGGCCAATGATATTAACCCGTTCTGTTGAATTACTGATTGGTGGTGTCATTGGTGAGATACTTTACCAAACCCGCAAAGATATCTGGGGGGTACAGGGTGAACTGATACCCTCACCAGGTGAGACGAATTTGCAGCTTCGATTCCTGTACGGTTCGGTGCCATACATTCTGTTACTGGTTTTTATTCTTACCATTTCTGACTGGGTGGTGGCTGTAAGAGCATCGAAACGGATGGTACAGGATCAACTTTCGAATGCAGCCCTGGTGGCTGCAGACAGCCTGCCATTTTTCTTTGAAACCGGTCAAAATCTCATCCTGACATATGCTACTGAAGACCTGGTGCAGATGTCCCCTGAGGATTTATCGCGCACACTGGCAATTCGTTTTAAATCTGTAAAGTTTTTCTCCCAATTATTTGTTTTTGATGCAACTGGAAATCCCATCCTGGGTTTTCCATCGAATGATATTAACCAATTGATGTTATCAAGCCAGGAAACCGCCGGGATAGGTATGGCGCAGCAAGGCAGACTGATCCAGATATTCACAGTGCCGCCAAGCATGAATGGTTTACCAGCCGAGGTATCTTTCCTGGCTGCCATTCGCGATAGCCAGGGCATCGTCAAGGGAATACTATTGGGGCGCAGCGACCTGGGATCAAATCATTTTACCGGACCCGCTATTCGTTCGATGCAGGCTGTTTCAAAACTTGGCGGTGAGGGGATGCTACTTGATGAAAATAAAATCATCCTGTATCATACCAATCCTGCCATGATAATGCAGCCATATTATGGGCAGATAAAGGAATCCGGTTTACTGTACAATGATGTTTCATCGGTCGGCGCACACTTACTGGCATTCCATCAGCCTGTTTCTGATTCAACCTGGTCGATTCTATTGGCAGTCCCAGCAGAGCAATCCCAACAAGTAGCCATGAGCATTGCTGTACCTCTACTGGTAATGCTCATTCTGATTGCCACAATTGCATTTGTAACCCTGCGGTTTGCATTAAGGGGTGTTTTATCGACGATTAACACTTTGGGAGATGAGGCATTGCGGATAGCCAATGGTCAGCTGGACCATGAATTATCTGTGCACGAAGAAGATGAAGTGGGAAAACTGGGGAAAACTTTTGAACAGATGCGATTGAGTTTAAAAGCTCGCCTGGAGGAATTGAACCGTTTACTGGTGGTAAGCCAGGGGGTTGCAGGAAATTTACGCGTTCAGGACGCAATTCGACCCATCCTTGAAGCAGCGCTACTTGACCCAGCCAGCATGGTACGGGTTGTACTTGTTAGTGAGACCACCCTGGATACATTTGATGAAAAACGGATATCATTTGGTTTAGGGGAGACTGCACATCGCTTTTCCTACCTGGACGACCAGTTATTCGAACTGATGCGAAACCGGGAAGTGGTGAACGTCCCAAATACCCAGCGTTGGAAAGGGGTTCAATTTGAGTTAGAAGCCCGTCCCGGAGCAATTTATGCGTTTTCTTTGCACCGTGAGAGCCAGTATTTCGGTGTTTTATGGCTGGGTTTCAGGCAGCCAAAAGTATTAACTGAGCCAGAAATCCGTTTTATCAGTACCTTAGCGGGACATGCTGCACTGGCAGCCTCCAACGCCCGACTGTATGCAAGTGCTGAAATTGGAAGACAACGCCTGGAAGCAGTACTGGCTTCAACACCTGAACCTGTGCTTGTCACAGATGAACAAAACCGATTATTCCTGCTTAATCCTGCAGCCATACAAGTGACGGGCTTATTAAGATCTGCCATGCCAGGACTTCCTATTGGTGATGTGATAATCAATCTCGAATTGTTGGCTCTTATTCATACAGTCAGCGATGGGAAAATTGTTTCACGTGAACTCACCTTCCCTGGCGATAAAGTCTACTTTGCCAGTGTGGCACCGGTGATTAACGAGGGTACACTCGTTGGAAAAGTATGCCTTCTGCGGGATATTACCAGCTTCAAGGCTCTGGATAAATTAAAATCTGAGTTCGTAGAGAACGTCAGCCATGATTTACGTTCTCCACTCACGATGATGCGCGGTTATGCCACCATGCTGCAGATGGTAGGACCGATGAATGAGCAGCAAACAGGGTATGTGAACAAAATTACAACTAGTGTAGACAGGATTGCTGCACTTGTAACCAATTTACTCGATTTAAGCAGGATCGAAGCCGGTGTTGCACTTAAATTTGAAAAAGTACTGGTAGAAGAAATTCTGGAGCAGGCTGCATCTTCATTACAACCACAGGCAGCGCAGAAGAAAATTACCGTGGATACCTCTGCATTACAGGAGATGCAGACAGTTATTGAAGCAGATCGTGCGCTTCTATTTCAGGCGGTATATAACCTGATGGAAAACGGAATCAAATATACCGCAGTAAACGGTACTGTTACTGTAAAGGTTATCCCAACCCCAACCACAGTAACCATTGAAATACATGATACTGGTATAGGCATTTCTCCGATTGACTTACCCCATATGTTTGAAAAATTTTATAGAAGTGGAAGGCGTGAGGCTTTTGCACAACGTGGAACAGGTTTGGGACTTGCCATCGTTAATTCGATTGTCGAAAGGCATGGGGGTAAGCCTAAAGTGAGCAGTAATTTAGGGAAAGGGAGCTGTTTCTCGATTGAACTGCCCCGTCAGCGAAAGATTGAAAAGCCAGGCGATGATATTGTAGAAAGGCTGCCTGGCGAAACGACATAAAATAGTAAATCCGTTGAAATCAGATGTTTGACTTTTCCATATTTGTGATATAATTTTAGATTGCATGTTATATTTAGATTTTAACACCTATATTCATAGCGCCTGAGAGAACCAGTGCGCTTCTTTGTGTTTTCGGCACAAGCACCCGGTTTAGGAGGTTTCCCGTGGAAACGAAGGATTTAGTCGCATTACGGATCAGCCTGGCTTCACCAGAAACGATTCGAAGCTGGTCTTATGGTGAAGTACTGAAACCAGAAACGATCAATTACCGGCGTTTACGTCCTGAAAAAGATGGTTTATTTTGTGAAGCAATTTTTGGACCAACTCGTGATTGGCAATGTTATTGTGGAAAATATAAAAACCCACGATATAAAGGTATTGTTTGTGATAAATGCGGTGTTGAAGTAACCCGCTCTCCAGGTGCGTCGTGAACGAATGGGGCATATTGAGCTGGCTACCCCAGTTGCGCATATCTGGTATACCCGACGAATTCCTTCCTATCTTGGTTTGCTTCTGGATATTTCCAGACGGAATCTGGACCGGGTTTTGTATTTTGCCCAATATATTGTTACCTACGTCGATGAAGAAGCCCGTCAAAAAGCATTAAGACGGCTGAAGATGAAATTAGTGTTTCTGAACGGGAACAAGCAGCAAACAGAATAATCGCAATTTTGGAAGTAAAGCAAACCGTGATCAGAAAATTGCAGAATTTCGGCAACAACGATAAGATATGCAAAGCACGGGCAGATGACGAAATTGCATCAAAGCTTGAACCTGTTATTCAAGAAGGTCAAACGCTTGAACGTGAATTGCAAGAAAAAGTTGGATAACCTGCCCGCAAAGCGATTGTTTTTGAAGCTGCAAAAGATCAATTGCTGATGCAGGCGAGATCATTAATCCCAGGTACATCGCCAGGGTTCAAAAAGTTGTAAAGACAGCATCTGGAAGAAATTGAAATCTGAAATTCGCGACCAGATTGCAGCGCGAAATTGAACATGCTTGAAACTGGTAAACGAAGAAGTCAAAGCCGAAGCTGATGTGGAAATGGAATCATTGCGGAATCAGCTGGAAGATCAATCCTCAGTTTGCCCAAAATCAAAATTCCCACGAACGTGATGAATTGCATGAACTTCAGACCATTTACATTCTTAAGTGAAAGCCGATACCGTGAACTTAAAACAACGTTGGGGACAAGTCTTCCGGGCTGATATGGGTGCCGAAGCATTTTACGATATTCTGCGACGGCTGGATCTGGATAAATTATCCGAAGAACTGTGGATTGAAGTGCGAACATCAAAGAGTAAACAAAAACGCAAAAAAGCAACCACCCGGTTGAAAGTTGTTGAAGCTTTCCGCCGTTCTGGAAATCGTCCTGAGTGGATGATTTTGACAGTATTACCTGTTATCCCTCCTGATTTACGCCCAATGGTTCAATTGGATGGCGGACGTTTTGCCACATCTGATTTAAATGACCTTTACCGACGTGTTATCAACCGCAATAACCGCTTAAAACGATTGTTGGAATTTGGTGCTCCGGATGTGATTGTGCGCAATGAAAAACGTATGCTTCAGGAAGCAGTGGATGTCATTGATCGACAATTCACAGCGTGGTAAAGCATTTCCCGCCGTGGTCGTCGAGAATTGAAATCCTTGAGCGATATGCTGAAAGGTAAGAAAGGACGTTTCCGCCGCAATTTGCTGGGAAAACGTGTGGATTATTCTGGTCGTTCAGTTATTGTGGTTGGTCCTACACTTGAAACTTTACCAATGCGGTCTTACCAAAGAATATGGCTCTGGAACTTTATCAGACCATTTGTCATTTCACGTCTGGTTTCATCATGGTTATGCAGCCAATGTTAAAGGTGCCCGTCGATTTATTGAACGCAACCGACCTGAAGTTTGGGAAGTTTTGGAAGAAGTGATTAAAGAACGACCGGTTTTGTTGAACCGTGCTCCTACCTTGCACCGCCTTGGTATTCAGGCATTTGAACCTATTTTGATTGAAGGCAGTGCAATTCAATTGCATCCCCTGGTGACTACTGCTTTTAATGCTGACTTTGATGGCGACCAGATGGCTGTTCATGTTCCATTTATCCGACAAAGCAGTTTGGGAAGCGCGCAATCTGATGCTTTCTTCCAAGAACTTATTAAAACCAGCTGATGGTGAACCAATTATCAGTCCTTCAAAAGATATGGTATCTAGGTGTTTATTATCTGACCATGCAAAATAACTTACACCATAAAGGTGATGGAAGTATCTTTGCCAATATGGATGAAGTAGAACTTAGCTTATTCACTTGGATCAGGTCGAAGTCCATGCAAATGTTAGAGTGAAGGTTGAAACCTGGTACGATGACAAAAACAATCGCTTGCTTAAACCACGAAAAACGATTATTGATACCACCATCGGCAGAGTTTTTTTAATCGCATTCTGCCTGAGAAGATTCAGTTTGTCAACGATGTTCTGGACAAAGGTGGTGTGAAAGATCTGATCGCCGATGTTTATGAAATTTGTGGAGAAGATGACACTACGAAGGTTGCAGACGAAGATTAAAGATATTGGTTTTGAATATGCCATGCAATCTGGGTCCACCATTGCTGTTGCTGATATTTCTATGCCGAATGCAAAAAGCTGAAATTCTTGCAAAAGCCCAAGCAGAAGTTGAAAATGTTCAACGGTCATTACCGTCGTGGTTTGCTAACCGAACAAGAACGAAATGAACGGGAAATTGAAATTTGGCAGAAAACCACCAAAGATGTGGCTGACTGCAGTACGGCAAAATATGGATCCGAATGGTAATCTGGCAACCATGGCAAATTCCGGAGCAACAAAAGGTGGTTTTGGTCCAATTTCGCAGTTGGCTGGTATGCGTGGTTTGATGGCTGATCCTGCTGGTCGTATTATTCGCTTGCCTATTCAATCAAATTTCCGTGAAGGTCTGACTGCGCTGGAATACTTTATTTCCACCCATGGTGCCCGAAAAGGTCTGGCAGATACCGCCTTACGTACAGCTGATGCAGGTTATCTGACCCGTCGTCTGGTCGATATTGCCCAGGATGTGATCATCAATGAACATGATTGTGGGACTGAGTCAGGTATTTATATTCGAAAATCTGATGATGTTGCCGGTCAATCATTTGGTACCACGGTTATATGGACGTATTGTGGCAAACGGGTTGTCGATCCTGAAACAGGTGAAGTGCTGGCTGAACGCAATGAAATGCTGGATCATGAAATGATTCGCAAAATTGATAAACACAAGTATTGATGAAGTTTAGGTTCGATCTCCATTGACCTGTGAATTAGATCCATGGTATTTGTGCGCCATGTTATGGTATGGATTTAGGTCGTGGAAAAATTGTTGAACTTGGCTCAGCAGTTGGTACTGTGGCTGCACAATCCATTGGTGAGCCTGGCACACAATTGACACTGCGTACTTTCCATACCGGTGGTGTGGCTGCTGGTGGAGATATCACGACTGGTCTTCCTCGTGTAGAAGAGTTTTTTGAAGCCCGCCGAGCACCGAAAGGTGAAGCTGTTATCACACAGATTTCTGGGATGGCACATGTCATTCAATCCGATCACTATAGTGAACAACGAATTGTGCGAGTCGAACATAGCGAAATGATGAGTGATGCGTATGATATTCCTGAAGAATGGACGATCTGCTGTTGCAGATGAAGATACGATTCATTTAGGTGATACGATTGCTACCTTTGGGGAAGCACTAATCACTACACAACATGCTGGGCGTATCCGAATTGAACGGTCATAAAGTGTTGTCAGTTATGAATCAACGCGAAATGGAAGAATACGAAATTCCAACCACAGTCCGCTTATTGATTAAGAGATGGCGATGCATGTTGAAGCCGGACAACCACTGACAGAAGGCTCATTAAATCCTCACACCGTTTTAAAAATCAAAGGGCGGATGCCTGCATGATGTATCTGTTACCAGAAATTCAAAAAGTTTATCGCGCTCAAGGTCAAAATATTAATGATAAACATTTTGAAGTGATTATTCGAAAGATGTTGGGTAGAGTTCAAGTAATTCGAGCCGGGTGATTCACCATTCTTACCAATGGATCTTGTTGACCGATTGGAGATCCGCAGAGTGAACGAACAATTGCTGGATGAAGGAAAACAACCTGCCCGCTACATTGAAGTTCTACTTGGTGTTACCAAAGCCTCATCTGAGCACTGATTCCTGGTTTCTGCTTCTTCCTTCCAACATACCATTAAAGTGCTGGCAGGAGCAGCCATTGCTCAACAGAAGACCCGTTGTTTGGTTTGAAAGAAAATGTGATTATCGGCAAACTTATTCCTGCCGGAACTGGTTTTGTAGCTGGTCGGTTTGATCGTCCTGATGAAGGAACATCGAAAGTTTCGCGTCTTGAACTTGCCGATGACCGAGTAATAATCAATTAAATCTAAAAACCGCTCACCTAATATTTGGTGAGCGGTTTTTTTGTTTTATGTCTTCTCTATAAACAGTAAATTGCCGAATACAAGTAAAATGGATATATTACTTCCGGAGGGCATTTCAATGGAAATTGGAATTGTTCGAAAAGTTGATATTGATCAGAGATGCAGCAATCCTATCTGGATTACGCCATGAGCGTAATCGTTGCCCGGGCACTGCCAGATGCCAGGGATGGATTAAAACCGGTTCAACGCCGAATTCTCTATGCCATGCATGACATGGACTTGACGGCCAGATTCGGCTTATAAGAAATCTGCCAGGATCGTCGGTGAAGTGCTGGGCAAGTACCATCCCCATGGCGATATGGCTGTGTATGAAGCCATGGCCAGGCTGGCTCAGGATTTTTCCATGCGCTACCGCTGGTGGATGGGCAGGGAAATTTTGGCAGTGTCGATGGCGATCCACCTGCAGCCATGCGCTATACCGAAGCACGGCTTACGCCAGTTTGCGATGGATATGCTGGCCAGATTGACCAGGAATACGGTGGATTTCATACGCCAACTTTGATGATTCTCTGGAGGAACCTATCGTGCTGCCATCTGCAATTCCCAACCTGCTGGTTAATGGCGGCTACCGGGATTGCGGTGGGTATGGCCACGAATATTCCGCCCCATAACCTGGGGGAGGTGGTCGATGCCTTGATATTTATGCTTGATGACTGGGATAAACTGGATGATATCAGGATTTATGATCTGATGAAGTTCATCAAAGGACCAGATTTTCCCACCGGCGGGATCATCCTCTGAAGGGGAACGAAAACATCCTGTTAGGCGGCCTACGCAACCGGAGGGGGAAGGTGAATGTGCGTGGACAGTGATCGATGGAAGAAATGGGCGCGGGCGAATCGGATTGATCATCACTGAATTACCCTATATGACCAATAAATCCTCGCTGATCGAACGGATTGCCGAGTTGGTGCGGGAAGGGCACCTGGATGGCATTGCAGACCTGCGGGATGAATCTGACCGGCAGGGTATGCGCATTGTTATCGAGCTCAACAAGTCTGCCGATGCAGATAATGTACTGCGAGAACTCTATAAACGAACACCGCTGCAATCAACTTTTGGCATTAATATGCTGGCGCTGGTGGATGGTGAACCACGGCTACTAACCCTCAAACAATCATTAAATGTTTATCTTGAACATCGTATGGTTGTGGTCAAACGGCGCAGTGAATATGACCTGGAAAAAGCCCGCCAGCGATTGCATATTCTTGAAGGGTTGCGAATAGCCCTCAATCACCTGGATGAAATTATCACGCTCATCCGAAATTCACCGGATGCAGAACAAGCAAGGATTCGCTTAATTAAACGATATCGTTTAAGTGAAATTCAAGCCCAGGCAATTCTGGATATGCCGCTCAAACGCCTGGCTGCCCTGGAGCGTAAGAAAATTGAACTGGAATATAAAGAAGTGGCAGCACAGTGCAAGGAACTGGAAGCATTGCTGAAATCATCAAGAAGGATGCGGCAGGTAATAGAAGATGAATTAAATGAAATAAAACTTCGTTATCCCGATCGTCGAAGAACCCAAATTGTGTCTCTTAAAAGGGAAAAACCTCCAGTCAGCTACTGGTAGTATCAGAAATGACTCCCGAAAAACCGGTCTGGGTTGGATTAATGCCGGATGGAATCATCGCAAGAACCATGAATGATGAATTACCCAGGGTGAGTGGACGCTCAGCCCCTGCAGCGGTTGTAAAGACAAGTACCCATCAGACACTATACCTGGTACAAAGCGATGGAATGGCAGCTGCGGTCGCTGTGGAAAGCATCCCGGAAGCAGAGACCTTCAGCGCTGGAGTGCCTGTTGGCAAGGTTGCACCATTACAAGATCCTGAACAAGTTGTAGCCATGTTCTCAATCCCTCCTGCTGCCCGTAAAAACGACCAGATGTTCCTGGTTAGTGTTACCCGGTCTGGCATGGTGAAAAAATCTGCTCTGAGCGAGCTGCCAGGTCCAGCAGCGCATACTTTTGCAATAACGCGCGTCAATGATGGCGATGAACTGGCATTTGTCGCTTTTAGCAATGGGAAAGATGAATGGCTGCTATTTACTGCAACGGGTATGGCGATTCGTTTCAAAGAAGACGATGTGCGACCGATGGGACTTGTTGCTGGTGGTGTAAATGCAATTAAACTTGCCCAGCGGGATATCGTAATTGGCATGGAAACTTACCAGGAAAAAGCAGAAGTACTGCTGGTGGGGGAAAATGGTTTTGCCTGGCGTATTCCCATGCGGGAATTTCCCCTGCAAGGCAGGTATGGGCAGGGCGTAATTGCCTGCCGGCTGGATAAGAATAATTCACTGGCAGTCAGCATTGCAGGAACCACTGCGACAACAGAAATTGTTCATTTCAGGAAAGCAGCTGCCAGGTATGTCAAAATTGGGGATATTCCGGCAGGGAAAAGACCTTATGCAGGAAAAGCCATATTTGATGTCAAGGATGATGATGAAGTCATCGGGCAAACCCAGATGATGGATTGTTATTCATTGGAACTGGTTTCTACCGCAAATAAGCCAGCCGAGAAAAGGAACAAGTTAAAGCAGGATTCAGAGGCAGAAAAACCGGACACGAGCAAAAAAGTTGCTTCAGTTGAGAAAAAGCGGGTGGTTAAGAAAAAATCGAAACCAGTTAAAAAGTAAACGGTTATATATTGATATTTTTAGTAAGCCAATTGTTTGAGTGAAACCACAAAATAAAGCGAGTTCAGTGATTATCTGAACTCGCTTTGACTCATTTAATGCTGGATACATGGTCCACAATTAACTGGTGATTGTATAGAAGCTGTAATGGTATCCAATCTTGCCATTTACAATCCCGATAGTGTCACTTCCGTTATTAATTTTTCCACTGGTGCTTGTGGCAGTCCACGTGAACCTTCGCGAGCTGCCTGTACCGGTTACTCCGGTCAATTTATAAACAGCATTGGGTAAAGACACGGTAAAGAAGGTATTAAACCAGTTTTGAATGGCACTGTTTCCAAGTATGGTTTGAGAAGCAGTGATTCGTATGGCATTACTGCCATACAAACTTGCACAAGTGGCTGGATTATGCGTGTTTAATGCATTAATATATTGTTCCGGTAAATCCTTAATTACTACATCTGGTACCCATTTGTAGGCAGCGATTGCATTCCATTGGGTGGGGAGCGTTTTGCGATAATCCCAGGTGAAATAGTTTACTGCAGGCAGGTTTAGTTTTTTACATGTATCCATAAATAAAACCAATTCTGCAGCAGTGGCGCTCCATCCATTTGCTGGATAGAGTGGTCCGGTAGGAGTGATTGTGCGGTAAGGTGCAATGGCTTTAAATTCATTTACACAGCGGGTAATTTGCACATCCGGATTGTGGGCTTCCTGCCAGTAGACCTGCGGCATGTTGTAATCGCATTTTTCCAAAAATGCCTTCCATGGAAATTGCATGTGCAAAGATGGGAACCGATACGAACAAAGGGCAATTGGAGTGGTGGGAAGACCGTTGCGCAGTTCAGTCATGAAAGTTCTGGCGGCAGTTTCTTTACCTGGTTGTTTGTATTCCACCTCAGCGTCGATAATATACCCATTAAGCCCAGTGCTTTGGTGCGTTTTACCGCAATTTGTGCTTCACCAACTGGATTGTTACCATAAACATAATGCCAACCCCATACCTGAATGCCCTGGGCACGCAATGCAGATACTACCGGCGGAGCCAGGTCAACCTTGGTGGTATTGTTTACATTATACGAATAGATACCATCCGCAATTTTAATCAATACATGGGTAAATCCTGCCGCTTTCGCGACACTGGCAATTTGGGTGGCATTCCCTGCTTCACATGAGGGAATTTTCCAAATCATCATTCCTTTGCCTGAAATTGCCATTTTCCTACTCCTTATCTATGCTTGTAATCTGCGGTTGCCGTGTTTTAACCTGTTGGCGGAATATTGCCTTCTAAGCCGAGCGCTGGTGCTATTTTTCGCATTGCAAGAATGACTTCATCTACATGCTGCCACAGTTCCACACCAAATTCCTGGGCTCCTGCAACCATTTCATCACGATTGGCACCTGCTGCAAATGCTTTGTCTTTCCATTTTTTCTTAACGGATGAAGATGTGAGATCGTATAGAGAACGGGAAGGTCTTACCAGCGCAACCGCAGTAATTAATCCTGTAACTTCGTCACATGCAAATAGGGCTTTTTCAAGCAGCGATTGGCGCGGGACGCCAGTATGTTCCGCATGACTGAGGACTGCCCGGATGATCTCTTCTGGAACTTGAAGTTCTCTCAATATGGGTGCGCCAGCAGCAGGATGGTCCTCCAGGGTAGGATGAATTTCCCAATCAAAGTCATGTAATAGCCCTGTGATTCCCCATTTTTCTTCATCTTCCCCAAGTTTGATGGCATAATGCCGTAAAGCAGCTTCGACTGCCAGCATATGGTTAACCAAATTCGGGTTTTTGATGTATCGATGAACTATTTCCAACGCTTGCGCTCTATTCATTATGCTCTCCATTGTAGCCTGCACAGATGCAAGCATCTGGCATGATAGGTTTAATGCAAGAATGATGCCTGAAAACCTTAAAATACGCAAATCTCCTGCCTTATGACAGGAGATTTGCACTTGAAACAGGATGCTTATTTAGCCGGGATGTAACCCATGGGTGCAGGCTGAATTGATTCAACCGGCAGTACATCGATTAATTCGTACTCACGGCTTCCCAAGCCATGTTTTTCAGCGTATTCTGTTGCTTTATATGGGTCTTTTAATGGACCATGCAGCCAGCGAAGCGGGTGCCCTTCGCGGGTGTGTACTTCCATGGATGTGGGTATGTTTTCTTCCATCAGGGGAAAACGTGCTGTTGCATCCAGTACTGCCTGATCGACTGCAACGATATCATCGGAACCGAAGATTCCGGCATCCCGCAAAATCGGCATGCTGGTAAAACCGAAACAGTCACATACAGGCGTCATTTGATTGGCAAGAACAATGTGAGTGGCTTTTTGCGGTGCAAAGGTCGAGAGCGTGATGCCGACACTTATCGCAATCGCTTCCTGGAAGGTGTGAAAATTAACCGGGTCAATTTTCAAGCTGCCTGCAGGGGCAACCTTCAAGCAACGTCCGCATTGATTACATTGTTCCATGTGAAGGTGGATTTCTTCTTTATCATGTTTATCTCTGACGATAGCACCATGGGGACAGGATGCGATGATATTTAGCCTGGTTTCTTCATCCTGGCATTTTTCTTTGAACCAATACTGGTCGAAGTGCATGGTGTCATGCATCTGACCACGCGTTTTCCAATCATACAACCCAAACCCAGATTTTTTAAGGCTCCACCGTATGCATTTGAAGGGTGTCCTTTGGCGTGGGCGAAGTTTACCAAAAAAGTAGCGTCCTGAATCATCCCGGCGACATGCCATTGTTTAATTCCTTTAAACGGATGCTTATGGCCATAATTGTATTTATCCGTCGGACCACCGACCGGAATAATTGGACAGCCCAAAGTTTCCGTTGTATAACCACGCTCCGTAGAACCTTCAACATCCCAATCCACGTCAACTACGAAAGGTTTGCCACCGCCATCCAAAATTGCTTTAACCACTTTTCTTACAAACACGGGGTGGATGGTCGAATAACCAATTTTATTTCCAACATGTAATTTGAGAGCAACAAATTCCCCTTTTACCCGATCACGTAACTGTAATTTATCCAGTATGAGATCCAACTTTGCGGGCAATGTTTCATTTCCTTCCAATCTTGCCTGACGCGGATCACCATAATATACCTTGCTTGCCATTTAATACTCCTTATTAATGAAATAGTTATGCTTTAATTTCTATTCAATGGGCTCTACCGGACCCAAAACGGGCAATGGATGACGAAACCAGACATCTATCAGGGCTACCAGCTGGGCAGGTATTTCCCGCATACGCCAATAATTTAATGCGTACGCTCGATAATTTCTCCGGTCGGCAATTACACCAGTGGCGTTAATCCCGAGCGACTTACAGATGAATAAGGCTCTTGGAAGATGGAATTTTTGGGTCACAAGCAATGCTTCGTGCAGTCCAAAAATTGCCTTAGCACGATAACAGGTATCGTATGTGCGCCGACCGGCATAATCAAGGATGATATCCTCTGCAGGTACACCTAACTCGATGGCATATGCCTGCATGGCACCGGGTTCGTTATAGTCTTCAAACCGATTGTCACCGCTCATGAGAAGCTTTTTAACCTTGCCAGAAAAGTAAAGTTCGGACGCGGCACTGACCCTGTCCCGCAGCACGGCAGTGGGTCTACCGTCTCTTTGTAAGCCGGCTCCAAATACAATGGCAACTTTTAGTGATGGTGCGTCCTGGGCATGCTGCATGCTGCCCGCAGCAGATATATTTGTAACCAATAGTGGAAACCCAAGCACGACCAGGGAAAGGATCATTATTATGAAGACGATAATCATGAGGACTCTAAGCAGTTTTTTAAACACGTTGCGATTCTACCATGAGGAGCGGGGAAATCTTCTTCTGCTATTTACCAATAAGTTGTTGGATATTTACTCCTGAAGCATTTAAGTAATGACGCAACGGTTCATAGGAAGCATCATCAATCGGTTTTACACCCTCTGCAGCGGTGGTCTAATGCCTGGCTTAACCATTGTTTCCCTTCCTGGGTTTGCATAAGTACTGCCATTTTTTCAGCAACTTGCTGCACGAGACGGGGGTCTATATCCGGATATGCGGATAAATTGATGGTGGGAATGATGGGATCGCTCTTCCAGATGATGACGATCCTTTCCATTAGATCGGGCAGGTCTGATAGAGATGAAGAGGTGCGGGGATCGCCGATATGCGCATAGGTAACGCCAAAGTCGCAGACTCCCTGGATATACAACGAGCGGATGACCGCTGTGGGGTTCTGAGAGAAAACGCCATCACCAAGATCAATCGATTGGTCTTCGAGTAGACCAAGTGGGACAACATATCCGGATATTGAGGTTGGATCAACCCAACAAGGGTTTTTGTTCGTGAACTGGCTCAATGCGGTGTTTGCTGGAGCCGTACTATTGCCTGTGGCTGCATCAAAGTAAGCATTAAAACCGCTCTCAACCGCAGCAAAAAATTGGACACCATAAAAATAGACACCATACGTATTTACAAGCAAGTACAGGGCGGGCAGAACTGTTTTGTTTGGCTGCCAAATAGGTTATAGGCGGTAACCATGCAAAATGAACCTTCTTCTTTTCCAGGTCAACCAGCAATTTCTGATAATCCGTATAAACCACCGATGAAAAGGCAGCATTGCTTTCGGCTGTTAAAATAGTCTGCAATTTCTTCTTGAGCCTGTTCAACTGTATTTATTTTTTCAGGTGCTGCCACAACTGCAAGTATGTATGGATTTTCCAGTGAACCCAATGGGTAAGGTGTGACTGTGGCAGTTGGAAACATTGTTGGTGTAAAAGATACCTGGGTTGATGTTGACGTAGGCGCAACAACCGCATTTGACACCTGGCATGCGAGAAGGACCAGCATCACGCAAGAACATAATACAACAGGTATCAACTGGTTTTGGGTAATTTTCATATCCGGTTTGTCCATTCGGAATTGGCATATTTTTCCGCATGAAGTTGTTTTATGCTCAGGGTTTCCAATTCAGAAAGCTCACCAGGAATGAAGTTTATTCCAATGCTATTAAAACCACTAATAACAGCCTGTGAGCACGCTTCCCATGAAATTACCCTGTTGAGGATAGATTTAATGGTTGTAGCCCGTTGCAGGACCTTATTGCGAAGGTTATCTTCGTTTTCTTGGCTTGTTGCAGAGAGAGCAAGTACAATCCGGGAGATATCTCCAGATATTGGAATGGCACCATGCTGCAATATGGCATCATTACGCCGAGATTGGGCACTTCCGATGAGTTTTTTCCCGTTACAGGTGATCTCATAATTCGAAGGGACTTCGAAACAGATTGGTTTGGGCTGTTGCCTGGTTTGAACCTGTTCTTCAGGTGTGGCAACAGCCGGTACCCCAAGCAGATGCATGGCATACAATAAAGCCTGTGATATTCGTTGATAACTTTCCAGCAGCGAACCAGCCATCAACGGGTGTTTTGCTGAAGCAATTACTGCATAGGTGAGCTCATCCGTATGGAGAATTGCTCGACCTCCTGTTGGTCTTCGGACAAGATCCCAGCCCAGTTTTTTAAGATTTAAACCATTCACATCACTTACCGGTTGAGCCAAACCCAATGACAAACAGGCGGGATGCCATCTATACAACCGAATGGTGGGCGGGGAATCTCCTGCGCCAATATGGTTCATGATGCCTTCATCAATTGCCATATTCCAAGGTCCTGTTTGTGATTCTGACAACAACAGACGAAAATCCCACTTTTCCATATGCATGCAATTATACTTGCGGCTGTAGAATAATTAGATTGAAATTCAGTTACAAATAAAATTAGTTCCAAACATGATAGAATAATCTTCCCAACACATCAATAATCGAGAAAATATGCAAAATGGTCGAATTCATGAAGTCACACCCAATCCACTTGTAGAAATTCACTTACCTGATGGGCGAGTATTGGCAGGCACTCGTGGAACCAAAATCGGGGATTTTCTCAAAGTGTTACCCGATTGGGATAATAAACCCCTGATGGGTGCAGTGGTTAATGGAGAACTGCGCGAATTAACCTATCCCATTGACATTGAATCACGAGTTCGACCCGTAACTATGGCTGATAGTGATGGTGCCCGGATTTATCGACGCTCACTTACCTTTGTTCTTGAAGCCGCCTTCGAAGACCTGTATCCAAACCATTATTTATCGGTTGACCATTCCGTTTCTTCTGGTGGCTATTTTTGTGAAGTACAGAATCATGAACCCTTAAGCATAGACGAGATTGAAGCATTGGAAAAGCACATGCGGGAGCTGGTACGTGCAGATATGAAATTCGAGCGCAAGCATGTTCCCCTGCGCGAGGCGATGGATTACTTCGAGAAAAAAGGTCAAACAGACAAATTACGATTATTGAAGTATCGGACCAAGAACTACCTCATACTATATTCTCTTGACGACCATCTGGATTATTTTCACGGATACATGGTGCCTTCAACCGGTTATTTACGGTGGTTTGAATTAATTGCTGTTGAAGGTGGATTTGTCCTTCACTTTACACGCAGACACAAACCTACTGAATTGCTTCCCCTGGCATATTCACAACGCTTATTATCCACTTTCCGCCAATATGGCAGTTGGTTGACAAAGCTGGGAATTGAAAATGTAGGCGCGTTGAATGATTCCATCCAAAACGGGAAGATTCGGGAAGTCATCCTGGTATCAGAAGCACTGCACGAACAAAAGATTTCCGAGATTGCCCGCCAGTTAATCAATCGAAAACCTGAACCGCTCCTGGTGCTGATTGCAGGACCATCCTCTTCTGGAAAAACGACTTTTTCAAAGAGATTGAGTGTACAGCTATTGGCGCAAGGGATTTCCCCCTATCCTTTTGAAATGGATAACTATTTCGTAAATCGTGACGATACCCCAAAAGATGAAAATGGCCAATTTGATTTTGAATCCATAAGAGCAGTAGATGTTCCTGCTTAACCGATCATTTAACTCGCCTGGTGAATAATGAGGAAGTGGAATTACGCAAATATAACTTCAAAACCGGCATGAATGAAGCTGGTGAAGTTGTGCGCCTGCAAAAGGACCAGTTGATAATTATTGAAGGTATTCATGGTCTTAACCCAGGATTGCTGCCCAATTTTCCCATGGAAAAAGTATTCCGGATTTATGTATCGTGTCTTACACAATTAAACCTGGATCGTTATAACCGAATCTCCACTACAGATACGAGACTATTACGGCGTGCTGTGCGGGATGCACGGGAACGCGGTTATTCAGCAGAACAAACTATTCAACGATGGGAATCCGTAAGGCGAGGGGAACAACGGCATATTTTCCCCTACCAGGATAATGCTGATGAATATTTTAATTCTGCCCTGGTGTATGACTTATCAGCATTAAAAGCCTTTGCAGAACCGTTGCTTCGCCAGGTACCGTTCAACACACCGGAGTATATTGAAGCAAAACGCCTGTTGGCGTTTCTGGAATGGTTTTTACCGTTGGAGGTCGATTTAATCCCTGATAACTCAATCTTGCGGGAGTTTTTAGGGAATTCGATCTTGAAAGATTTTACCCTATGGCAACCGATGTAAAGGGTATCTCATTCAAAAACAGGTGATGCAGATAGATGCATCACCTGTTTTATTATTAATCAAGCCTGTTTCATATATTTTTTAACTACCCGGCTGAGACGGGAAATGCCCTCATTAATTTTTTCCGGAGGCATCATGGAGAAGTTCAGTCTCATGGTGTTATCGCCATCACCGCAAGGGAAGAAAGATGTGCCTGGAACAAAAGCAACATTTTCTGCAAGGGCATCCTTGAACAATTTTGTTGTTGAAATCTTTTCAGGCAGTGTTACCCACAAAAATAGCCCACCTTTGGGGCGAGTCCAGCGCACACCTTCAGGCATATGCTCAGTTAATGAATCGAGCATAACATCTCGGCGTTCGCGGTAAACCTTGACTATTTTCTTGACATGCTCATCAATGAAACTATGCCTGCTGACCTCGTATGCTACTTCCTGGTTGAAGGTTGCTGTATGTAAATCTGCACCTTGTTTTGCCTGCACAAGTTTGGTTATTACTTCTGTTGGTGCAATTACCCACGCCAGGCGGAGGCCAGGGGCAATTATTTTGGAAAATGTACTGAGGTAAATGACATTTCCCGTGTAACCACCGTTTTGCATCTGCATCTGACTATCTAAGTACACTACTGAGGGTAGATGGTCACCTTCAAAGCGCAATTGTCCGTAAGGGTCATCCTCAATAATGGGCACACCGAAATAATCAGCCATTTCAATCAATTTCATGCGACGTTCAAGGGGTATGGTTGTCCCTGTTGGGTTTTGAAAATTAGGCAGAATGTACATAAATTTCGGACCATACCGCATGGCTTCATACAGTTTATCAGTCTGAATTCCATCATCATCGGAAGGTACCGTAACATACTCTGCCCCATAAGCATTCCATGCCTGCAACGCACCAAGATAGGTTGGAGTTTCAACAAGAATACGAT
This sequence comes from uncultured Chloroflexia bacterium, assembly GCA_963793615.1. Classification (GTDB taxonomy): domain Bacteria; phylum Chloroflexota; class Anaerolineae; order Anaerolineales; family Anaerolineaceae; genus UBA4782. Next base: position 436,987 of record CAWCAN010000010.1, on the reverse strand, counting down.
CACCATGATTGATGAATACTTTTCCAAGCAGGTCTAGCGCTTGCTGTGAACCTGAAGTGATAAGAATATTATCAACTGATACCTGGATACCATAACGGGCGGTATGCCTGGCTATCATTTCACGCAGGGGCAGGTAACCTTCAGTTGCACCATATTGCAGCGCAGTTGCGCTGCTCTGGGTTAATACCTTACGGCATGCCTCTAATAATTCCTCAGCAGGAAAAAGCTCCGGGGCAGGCATCCCTCCTGCAAAAGAGATGACATTACCACTAGCTGAAATCTTGAGTAGTTCTCGTATTGCAGAACTTTTCATTCGCTGCGTACGTTGTGCGTAGCGATGATCCCAGGGTGTTTGCATTCGTTTCTCCTTTATCCGAAATTTATTTTTGAAAATTATGCGGGAGTTTAAAACTCCCGCATTGATTATTATTATCCGGCTTTTGGAAAGCGGCTGACAATTGTGGCAAGCGTTGGGAGGGTTACCCGATCTCCAGAATTAAGTTCAGCGGGTGCTTTACCTGTATTTTTTGGTGCACTCTGATAGATATAAATGGGAGTACCTTCAACCGCTGATTTTATATCAATGGAAGCCTGTCCAGTCAGATAACCCTGGCTGTCAATGGCGCAACTGGTAACAACACCAATCACTCTGCCTTTTTGGTCCATGACGGGGTCATGCAGGTGTGCCATACGTACACCTGTTTCAGTAAACCGGAAGCGGGCAACCACTGTCTTTCTATTCTTCTCCCTGGTTGTGAAGGCATCACGCCCAACGAACCAGGGTTTATACGTTTTTACATAACTGCCAAATCCTGCTTCAGCCACACCCAGATTCAAGTCGCCACCCATTTCGTGACCGTAAAGTGGCAACCCTGCTTCAGTGCGCAGCGAATCGCGGGCACCAAGTCCGCAAGGTTTCATACCAAGGGGAGTACCTGCTTCCATGAGTGCATTCCAAAAAGCAACCGATTTATCGGGATGGACAAACAACTCGAATGCCATCTTTTCTCCGGTATAGCCTGTGCGGGAAACAACCAGGTCAAATTTACCCAATGTTGCTTCACACAGTTCTGTTCGTTTGAGAGCCATTACCCGTTTACGGGTTGCTGCATCACAACCCAGGGCAAGCAAGATATCACGTGATTTGGGACCCTGGAGGGCAATATCCACCCGCATATCTTCTCCTGCTTTTGGATCACGCAGATTTCGGAACACAACATTGCGTCCAAATGCTCGAGCGGCAGGGAATTTTGGATCAACCAGAACTTTGCCGTCCAGAACTGCATTCATCCACGCCCAATCTTTATCATCATTCGAAGCGTTTACAACTACCAGGTATTTTTCCACTCCACGGCGATAAACGAGCATGTCATCAATAACATTTGAATCCGGGTCCAACAAGATGGGTATAGCAAGATTCACCAACTTCAAGCCCTGCAATATCGTTTCCACAGGTACTATCCAGGAAAACTGCTGCGTCTTTTCCTTCAACCTGGTAAACACCCATATGGGAAACATCGAACAATCCGGCAGCCGTTCTGGTTGCCTGGTGTTCTTCCACAACGGATGTGTACCAGACTGGCATGTCCCAGCCAGCAAATGGAACCATTTTGGCATTCAATGAGCGGTGTGTCTCATGTAAAGCAGTCTTTTTTACAGGAATGTCAGCAGGTTCCTGCCAGGTAAAACGAGGTAATGAATCACTGGTGGTAACAGGAGCAATACCCATAAAATAAGGCTTCTTACTTTCCACTTTTCCTTTGGCGGTTGCCGGTTTCGCATTTGAAGCATTCACCAAAACCGGACCAGGCAGTCTGCGAACTTCGTCTTCATCAAAAATAACAAAACCATCTGACAGGTCGCGCAGCCATGTGGCTGTGAGAGATGCCTTGTCTGCCGGAATAGATAATTGATACACACCGGATTTTACGAATGTAAGATTCCTTCAACTCCACTCCATCGGGGTGTATAATCGTGTTGGCTGGCTTTCACCAGGTTTCAAGGCTTCGACATCACTGGCTAAAATATAGTTGAGGAAATGTACGATATGTTCGGATTGCAGTTCAAGTACACTCCAACCGTTACTCGCTGGAATGGCATCATCTAGATAGAAGAAATGCGGATAACCGTGCTTGGTATAGGTATGATCAGTTGCTGCCGCTTCAGCCAGGTTCCGCACCTGTAATTTTGCATTTTCAAGAACCTCAAACGGCACTTTCGCCCGCTGCACTGGTCCCTGGCGAGTCTCAACTGAATACGGTTTTGCAGCCAGTAATAAATCAGCCATGATATCAGCCACAACAACCATTTCCTTTTCGCCCATACCGCGTTGGGTCATCCAGGGAGTACCATAACGCACACCGCTGGCATTTAATGCAGTTTTATCACCAGGAATAGTATTTCGATTGAGGACAATACCTGCCAGGTCGAGAATTCGGGCAGCCATATCTCCAGAAAGGGGAGTACCATCCTCGCCAACAATAGTTCTGCAGCTAATATTTCCCAAATGGGTGTCTGATCCACCATAGGCGATCTTCAAACCACGTTCAGATAATCGGTTAGTTAGTACTGAACAGTTTTTTACTATCTGGTGTTGTAATTTAGAAAATGACTTGGTTTTGGCTAATTTGAAGGTTGTTGCCAGGGCTGCAAATACATGCACGTGTGGTCCACCCTGTTCACCAGGGAATACCGCCCTGTCTAACTTGCGGGCAATGGCAGCATCGTGGGTTAAAATTATTGCCCCGCGAGGTCCGCATAAAGTTTTATGGGTTGTGAATGTAACCACTTGAGCGATTCCAACTGGAGATGGGATTGCTCCTCCAGCAATCATATCCTGCGATATGCGAGACATCTGCCAGCAGAATGGCACCGACTGAATCTGCAATCTCCCGAAACTTCTTCCAATCCGGTACCCAGGGGTATGAAGAGTACCCTGCAATAATTATCTTAGGATTATTTTCCCGGGCTTTATTTTCCAGAACTTGATAATCAATCTGTTCGGTAACCGGGTCTACATTGTAATGAATGACATTAAAAAGTTTTCCTGAACGATTAACAGAAGAGCCATGCGTCAGGTGACCGCCATGCAGTAAATTCATGCCTAAAATGGTGTCGCCAGGATTAATTAAAGCCGTGTAAACCGCATTATTTGCAGGTGCACCAGATAACGCCTGAACATTGACATACAACTGATCCGCACTGAAACCTGGAACCGCAAAGGCTTCTGCACAGCGTCTACGGGCTAAGGCTTCGATGACATCAGCATACTCCACCCCTTTGTAATAGCGTGGGTCAGAATAGCGTCGATAATATGCAAGTCGGGCAGGATAATCTAAAATCTCGTCTTCCGAAAACTTGCGTGATTCTTCATCAGGATATCCTTCAGCATATAAATTTTGTAATGTTGAACTGAGAGATTCTCGAACTGATTGCGGGGCTGTGCTTTCGCTGGGTATGAGAATGAGTTTGCGTACCTGACGTTCGGTTTCTAACTGGATAAGTTCATCAACTTCCTGGTCGATGTCAATAAGTTTGCCACGAATAAGAAAATCAGCCATTCCATTCTCCTGGTTTAAGGTATTGGAGCAAAACTATTGTAGCCCGATGATGTACCTTGGTCAAGTGACTTGTGTTTTAAGTTCGCTTGCCATTTATCCAGTCAAGTGTATATTCGAAAACTGCTTCTTGTTCGGTTTCGTTGTGAATTTCGTGATAAAAATCGACCCATTCCTTAACGTTCGGTTGACTTTTCAAGCCGCCGATAAATTGTTTAATTGCAGGCAAACTGACAACATGATCACCACTGCCGTACATCAACAACATTGGAGTATCAAAAGCAGCAGCATTTGCCAACATCCATGCACCCTTTTCAATCAAATCTTTTCCAAGACTGGCGGATACTTGCGGATGAACCAGAGGGTCAGAATTATATCGTTGGACTACCGCAATATCCCTGGATAGGTTGTTTCGGTCCAATCCATTCGACATGGTAAATGAAGGAGCAATTGAAGCAAGAGCTTTTGCCAGGAATAACTTTATTGGAGCAACCGGTATGCCAGGAGCGAGTACTGGTCCAGTTGTAATGACACCAGCGATACCATCATTATGAAGGAAGCAATAATACAGTGATAGGGCACCTCCCAACGAGTGTCCATACAAGTAATGGGGAATATTGGGATGACGGGATCGATTTTCGTATAAAACGCTTAATATCTTCAATGGCTATCCCGTAGGATGGGATAAACCCTCGTTTACCTTCCGTCCTGCCATGTCCCCTCAGGTCGAAGGATAATACTGAAATACCGTTCTTACAAAAATATTCCGCCAGATGACTATAACGACTACTATGTTCACCCAGTCCGTGGACCACAGTAATAGAAGCAGTTATTTGCCCATCCGGTAACCACTCTTGCGCAAAAAACTTTACATCATCAGGAGAAACCCATTCGAACTCAGTATGATTTATCAGTGTGCCTTTCGAAATTGATAATGATTGATAAGTGGTTTTTTTATTGATTTACTGTGTTTTCGAAACTTAAATAGTGTATGACAAGCTGCGAATTAACACAATATGACAAATTGCACTTCAGAATAAATCGAAATTATCGGAAAAAGGATTGGTACTGGAATCAAAAATAAAAGAGGGTAAAATGGATATAGAGTGAAATAATAATGACACCTAACCAGAAACCCCCACTTTGTAGAGAACTAAACTTCCATTATGGTGTTAAATAGTGTGAAGCCAAAGGTTGATACCCTAAGTCGTGGAAGATTACACTGATGATGTTGCAATCCAATTGGCTGCCCAGGGAGATACCGAAGCCTTCGGTGTTTTATATCAGCGGTATATTACTGCGATTTTAACTATATTTTTTACCGCACTGGCAACCAGCATGATGCTGAAGATTTAACAGCAAAAGTATTCCACAGGGCATATGGTCACATCTCTTCTTTTAAATATATGGGTGTACCGATTTCGGCATGGTTATATCGCATTGCCCATAATCTGGTAGCCAATTATCATCGTGACAGCAGCCGGAAGCGGGAAGTATCCCTTGAAGACCACCTGGATTTGCACACCACAGGAGATTTACCCGAATCTGTTCTGGTTGTGAACCAGGAAAATGAGACACTCCTGGCTGCGATTCGTAAACTAACACCAGAAAGACAACAGTTAATCATTCTAAAGTTTGTGGAGCATCTCTCTAACGCAGATATTGCAATGATTATGGGACGAAGTGAAGGAGCAATTAAGAGCTTATATCATAGAACTCTGATTGCACTTAAAATCAATCTGGGTGATAAACAGATATGAGAAAAATTATTTTTGTGACTGATGGCTCAGCAGATATGCCAGTGAACATTGTTGAGCGAATTTCAAGTTCATGTTTTATCACTTTGGCTGCGATTTCAGGATGCTAATTTGGGGTTGGTGTCTTCTCCTAGAATATCTAAAAATTATCAAGGGGTGGTTTATTATGGAAATACAAAAAATGGATAATGATTATTTGATCGAATTGAAACTTTCTACATCGTTAAATAAATGTACAACCTGATCCTGGATTTGTACATACTCTGTATGAAAGACTCACGCAGCCGGCTAGCCTTCAGATTGAGAAAGTAAAATCCAGCGCAATTGTTTTAATATTGGGAATCGGAATGTTTGTTGGGGCAATAATTATTTGGGTGGCGAAAGCTGTACGAAAAAGGTAGATAAATTTTATATTTCCTGCTGGAATTTAGCGATTAAATCCCTGGTTGAGGGTTCCACCAGAATTGAACCGTCGGGAAAAAATAGAGTTGGAACACTGCGGTTTCCATGGTTTATGCCCTGAACAATTATTGCGGCATCAGAATCAGAATTGATATCTACCCATTTATAGGGTATCTTTTTTTCATCCAGAAATGCACAAGCGCGTCTACAATCACCACACCAGGCAGTTCCATAAACTATCAAGATTTGCGAGTTATTTTGTGACATACCATACTCCAGAAGATTTTCTATAATTGTACCTGAAGTCATAAAATAATTACATTAAATATGAGCCAATCATATCGATTTAATGCGATAAAGCAATCTCCAGGATATGCTGGAGATTGCTTTATCTAGCATAATTCAACAGAGAGTACCTACAGACTAATAATTCTAGACCCAACCGCGTTGTTTACAAAATCCGAGACGAAAAGGATATTCATCTCGCCACCCTGGTAAACTTTTACTCCAACGACAATACCATAGATGTAAATGATAGGTCCAAGACATAAGCCAATGAGAATTAACCCTGTGATGAAAGAAATCACAGACATCGTCAGGCTTTGCACAGCATGCAGACGCTGCACTGGTCGATTTTTTCGACTGTCTGTTAACAAGACGATTAGTGGAACAATTACAGGGAATATGTAGCTCAAAAGAGCCATCAATTTATCATCTTGCGTAACATCGCTGGGTGGTGTATATACCTGATCTGCCATTCTTAACCTCCGTTATGATATGGGTACTTTCAAACTATTTTCTAATTGTACAACATTTTTTCTTCCAGACAATAGTGAAGACACGTTGTGTTAAAATCAGAACATGAAATTACGAATTGTGTTTATGGGATCTCCTGAATTTGCTGTACCTGCATTGCGGCAATTGCATATGCATTTTGATGTAGTTGGTGTCATTACCCAACCGGATAAGCCTGCCGGGCGGGGAAAGCAAATAACTGCATCACCAGTAAAAGTGCTGGCAGAATCCTTGAATATTGAGGTTCTGCAACCTGTAAAACTACGGGATCCGGATGTATTTGAAGTAATCTCAGGCTTGAAGCCTGACCTGATCGTAGTGGCCGCCTACGGTCAAATTTTGCGAAGCAATATCCTGGAAATTCCCCGATTTGGTTGTATCAACATTCATCCATCCCTTCTCCCACGCTGGCGTGGTGCATCTCCCATACCTGCTGCATTATTGGCAGGGGATACTGTTACGGGTGTTACCATTATGAAGATGGATGCAGGTATGGATAGTGGACCGATATTACGGCAGGTAGAAGAAAAAATTCACCCGCAAGATAATGCTGAAACTCTCAGCAATCGACTTGCGCAGATCGGTGCTGACCTATTAATTGCCACAATCCAGGATTATGTCGCTGGGAAGATAATTCCAATCTCCCAAGATGAAGATAAGGTGACTTTTTCCAGGCTAATTACGAAGGAAGATGGCTTACTTGACCTGAATAAACCAATTAAATTTCTCATTAACCAGGTAAAAGCCTATACTCCCTGGCCAGGAGCAAGGATTATTTGGAAGGAAAATCCATTGAGAATTATCCAGGCATCCGGGCTAACTTCAGCAATTGAAAATATTGGCGAGAGAGGAATCAAGCATGGTTTTCCTGCAATCGCGGTTCATGATGGCTGGTTGATTTTAGAAGAGGTACAGCCAGCTGGAAAACGTCCCATGAATGGGAAAGATTTCCTGCGTGGAACAAGAGACTGGGCATGAGAATAATCATTTTTGGTGCTGGAGCGATTGGAACGTATGTTGGTTGCAGCTTAATCAATGCAGGTGCCGAGGTGGTATTTTTTGACCGCCCTGAAACATGCAGGCTGATTCAAGAATACGGACTTCATGTTGCGCATAAAAATAATGCGATCAGCGTTGAAATTCCAACCTGCATCTCCTCTATAAAAGAGGTAGAAAAACTTGCACCGTTCAACCTTGGCATAGTTGCGGTGAAATCATTTGATACTTCCGAGTTGATACAGCAATTGGAGCCACTTACAGGTATATTACCTCCATTGTTAAGCCTTCAAAATGGCGTGGAAAATGAACCTTTGGTGCAAACTTTGATAGGCGAAGATAACACAATTTATGGAAGCGTGACGACTGCCATTCACCGTAAACAGACTGGGGAGGTGGTAGTTGAGCGGTTGAGAGGGATTGGACTGGCAGGGAAGAGCCCAAATTTACCGGATATAGTTCGATTATTTAACAAGGCAGGATTGAATGCCAGGCAATTTCCAGTGGGACAAGCGCTTTCGATGAAGTGGTCAAAGATGTTAACTAACTTACTTACGAATGCACAGGCAGCAATTCTACAATTACGACCCTCTGAAATTTTGGTTAACCCAGGTCTTTTTCACATAGAAGCGAAACAGTTTGTAGAAGCAACGCAAGTGATGAATAAACTCGGTTTGCATGTATTAAATTTACCGGGCACGCAGGTGAAGTTAATGACCTGGTTGTTCATAAAAGCACCTGAATTCATCGCCCGCCCAGTGCTGGAGCTTGGCTGCAGGAAAAGGACGGGGAGACAAACTGCCATCTTTGTTAATCGATACCCTGGCGAAACGAAAACAAAGTGAAGTGTATTATTTGAATGGGGCAGTGACACGTTTTGGCAAACAAGTTGGGATTTCCACACCGGTTAACCAGTTTTTGAGTGAAACACTTTTAAAGATTACTTCAGGGGAACTGGACAGCCAGATTTATAAAGATAAACCGGATCTTTACCTGGTTGATATTCAAAAAGCCGAGAAAAACTAATCATTCAAGTACTTCTTCTGCCATTCGTATAGACGATTTAGTGCTTCTATGGGTGTTAATGTATTCATATCCAGCAATTTCAACTCATCCAGTAATGGATTAGTTTCTGGGAACAAGGTCAGTTGTTGAGATAAATCAGGATTTGCCTGGCGGGTTTTTCCTGCGGATAATTCCAATTGATTTAATATTTCGCTGGCGCGCTGGATGACGGGCAGGGGTAGCCCAGCCAATTGGGCAACATGGATACCGTAAGAACGGTCTGCGCCACCTGGCACAATACGGTGTAGGAAAACAACCTGTCCATCGGCTTCTGTTACTGCAACATTGAAATTGCGGATGCCTGGTAACAACTCAGCCAGTTGGGTGAGTTCATGGTAATGGGTTGCAAACAGGGTTCTTGCCCGTAGTCGGGGATGATTATGAATGTATTCAACCACTGCCCAGGCGATTGATACCCCGTCATAAGTGCTTGTACCTCGACCAATTTCGTCCAGGATTAATCAGACTGCGTTCACTCGCATGGTGCAAAATATTAGCAGTTTCGACCATTTCGACCATAAAAGTGGATTGGCCAGAGTGAATTTCGTCCTGTGCTCCAATTCTGGTAAATATGCGGTCCACCAATCCAATCCGCGCCTTTGCGGCTGGAACAAAAGAACCCATTTGCGCCATCAAGGCTATCAATGCCACCTGGCGCAAAAAAGTGCTTTTCCCGCTCATGTTTGGACCGGTAATGATTCGAACCACTTCACTCGCATCGAAAACTGCATCATTGGGTATGAATTTAGAACCCTGTAAACCCAGTTCAACAACAGGATGGCGCCCATCGGTGATTTCAAGAGTTGCATCTTCCAGCAATTCAGGTCGGTTATATCCATTCAGTACACTTACTTCTGCCAGGGATGCCAGTACATCCACTTCAGCAAGTGCACGGGATGTTTCCAGAAACCGGGCATTGCTTTCAGTGAGTATAGAGCATATTTCTTTAAAAATTTTCACTTCCAGGTCATGAATACGATCTTCAGCATTCAATACAATGGATTCATATTCTTTCATTTCAGGCGTGATGAACCGCTCACCATTTACAAGGGTCTGCTTGCGAATATATTCTGCAGGTGCCTGGCTGGCTGCGCCGCGTGATATTTCAATATAATAGCCAAATACCTTGTTGAACCCCACTTTTAGGGTTTTTATGCCTGTTCGATCACGCTCGACCTGCTCAAGGTTTGATATCCACTGTCGGGCATGCTGGGATGCTGCAATAATTTCGTCCAATTCTTGTGAATAACCTGCCCGTACGATTCCCGTGGTTTGCATTGTTGCCGGCGGGTCTTCAGCAATTGCAGAATTAAGCAAATCCAACTCTGCACTATGATTATGGATTTGTTCAAGCAGTTGGGATAAAGAGCTTTCTGAGGTTTGATTGGCAACCTGTAAAAAGGTATCGACAGCCTGAATGGTTGATCGTAAGGCACTTAAGTCACGCGGGAGGGCATTCCCTGAAGAAATCCTGTTGGTCATGCGTTCAAGGTCATGAATTGGTTTCAGGGCTGAGCGAATTTCTGCCCGCAGCATACCTTGTTGCACTAAATATGCTACACAATCCAGGCGCTTGTTAATCTGGTCGATATTCAACAAGGGTTTGTTGACCCATTGCCTAATCAATCGCTTACCCATCATCGTAATTGTTTGATCAAGCACTCCCAGCAGGGAACCATGGACTTCTCCGGATCGAATGGTTTCCACAAGCTCAAGGTTATGGCGCGTTGCTGCATCGAGGGTCATAAATTCATGCAGGCTATATGTTGATAGGCGGGTAAGTAATGCCAAAGACTGGGGTTGAGATTCCTGCAGGTATTGGATAATAGCACCTGCCGTTCTGACAGCGGTGGAAAGACCTTTTAATCCAAACCCGTCCAAGGTGGAGACTTTAAAGTGTTCTTTAATCGTTTCTGCACAACGTCCTGGTTCAAAGCGCCAGTTTGGCAAGGAGGTTAAATGAAATGAATCACCGTTCGGTAACTGTGTATCCTGGGGAATTAGTATCTCTGCTGGCTGCAACCGCATCAGCTCAGATCGAAGCTGCACTAAAAACCCTGGTTCTGCCAGTTCAGTAGTCACAAATTCACCGGTGGTGATGTCCACATATGCAATACCCGCTCTGTCCTCCAAGATACAGACAGCAGCCAAATAATTATTTCGGTCAGCTTTCAACAATCCGGGCTCAATGATTGTTCCAGGAGTCACCACCCTGACAACTTCGCGGGCAAACAATCCCTTTGCAGGCTGGTCACCCACCTGTTCGCAAATAGCAACATGGTACCCTTTTTCAATCAGGCGAGCCAGGTAGTTTTCGGCAGCGTGATAAGGAATCCCAGCCATGGGGATGCGGGAACCTTTTGCCACATTACGCGAAGTTAATACTATATCCAGTTCTCGAGAGGTTATCTCGGCATCGTGGTCAAAAGTTTCGTAAAAATCACCCAGGCGAAAAAAGACTATCGCTTCGGGGTATTGCCGTTTTATTTGAAGATATTGTTGTCGGATTGGTGTAACGTCTTCGCTCATAAATTTCTCTATTTTTACGGATGGTTTATTATATCCGTGGTTTTATAGTTGTGTGAATCTCAAATTTATCGAATAAATATTCGTGGTATTCTTAATTACTCTTGATAATAGGAAAAACGGAAAAATATATGGAAAATCAACCGGCAGCAATTTTTGAAGGTATTACGATTGGGATTGGTACCTGGGCATGGGGCGACAAATCTTTCTGGGGTTACGGGAAGAATTTCGGTGAAGAGGATGTAAAAGAAGCGTTTGATGCATCATTGCAATGTGGAATCAGGTTTTTTGATACTGCAGAGATATATGGTATGGGAAAATCCGAAGAACTTCTCGGTCGCTTTCTAAAGGGTACGGATAGTAAACCAATAATTGCAACCAAGTTCATGCCATTTCCATGGAAAATGGATCGCAATTCTTTATTAAAAGCCTTAGAGAACAGTTTACACCGACTACAGCTACCACAAGTCGATCTTTACCAGATGCATTGGGCATTCCCCCCGGTCGCGATCGAGAATTGGATGAAAAGTATGGTGGTTGCCGTTGACCGTGGATGGACAAAAGCAGTTGGTGTATCAAATTACAATCTAAAGCAGACTATGCAAGCGCACAATGCATTGAAATTAGCAGGAATACCGTTAGCATCAAACCAGGTTGAATATCACCTATTAAACCGTAAAATTGAGAAAAATGGATTGCTGCGTGAATGCCAGCAATCAGGTATTACCATTATTTCATACAGTCCTCTGGCACAGGGAATACTGACAGGCAAATACACTCCCGAAAATCTTCCCCCCGGGGTAAGACGCTATCGTACATCCCGAGATTATTTAAAAAAAGTGCAGCCCATGATTGCGCTGTTGAACCGAATTGGAGAATCAAATGGCGGCAAGACTGCAGCACAAGTGGCTATTAACTGGACAATCTGCAAAGGCACAATTCCCATTCCTGGAGTTAAGAATTGCCACCAGGTGGAAAATAATCTTGGGGCATTAGGTTGGAGGTTATCTGAGGAAGAAGTGGCAATTCTGGATGAAATGAGTGATCGGGTTACACAACGATAATCATGCGGGATGATATAATCTGCGCATGAATGATAAAAAAGCCCAATTTCTTCCGTTTCATGCAATAAACGAATTTATGCTTTTGGATTACCGAATGCAGGTAATTTCCACAGTGTTTTTGGGAAGTGACAATATTTCAGGTGCTTCCCGCGGCAGACTTTAATTCGCTGACAAAACAATTGTTACAGGTACCTGGTTTTCGCAATGCAGCCCAGGCTCCCGCCGGATTGAAAGCTCGGAATTCAGTGAAACCGTTCGAAAAATCTCCCGAATTTACCGCCCAGGTGTTGCAATGTTGGGCAGAAATAAAAAAAGAATTGGCAAATGAAGTTTATGACTTGTTGATCGAAAAAGGTTGGGAAATATTACCAGTTGATACGAATCGCACTGCATTACCTGGTTTTATACCTGAATGGCCAGAAGGTGAATTGTATGACACCTTGGATCAAATTTATGCCCAAAAGTATCCGGGGAAAGAAATTGATCTTAACGATCTTCGTTTGATGGCGGTTTGGTTAAGCGGACGTTTACCGATAAATGATGATGCTGCCGAAAGTTGAAAAGATAAACTTTTGGTAATTAATCAATCAAATCCAATTCAAAATCACTGATTTCCGCCCAGTTTGCCATTGTTTCGAATTCAATTTCCCCAAATAATTCTGCCTGGCTGGCTTGCACATAATTCCTTTTCACTAATTCGAGTAAGGCAAGGAATGTGACGACGATTTCAATCCGATTTTGGGTTGTTAACAGTTCACTAAATTGCCCGTGTGTCTGCTGCATAAGATAACTGCGGATAGACAAAATCTTTTCACGAATGGTGATACGCGGCAGGGTTACAACCGAGGATAATTCAGCCTGGGTTTGCCTGGTCAAAAAAACATCCCGGGCTGCTTGCAGTAAATCCTCCAGGGTTACTTCAGACAGGTCAACACGCGCTTCAACCTTAAATGGTGCTGGAGCGATACGCAAATAACTATGCAAATTTTCGTTTTGGCGTGTTTCCAGTATCTGCGCAATTTGCTTAAAACGGCGATAGATGAGTAATTGACGGGCAAGTTCTTCACCTGCATCTACATCATCTTCTCCGCTGCTTGTAATTATGCTTGGACGGGGCAGTAAGGCGGCAGATTTGATTTGCAAAAGCTTGGCCGCCACAACAAGAAAAGCAGAAACGTCTGAAGGATTACGGACTTCTAAATTTCGAAGATATGCGAGGTATTGATCAGTAACCTGCGCCAATGCAAGCCGGGTTATATCTAATTGTGCTTTTTCAATCAAATCCAATAATAAATCCAGAGGTCCTTCATAGACCTCTGTTATGATTTTGTAACTGGCATCTGCTGTTTGAGAAGTGGAAAACATAACCTCAAAATTATACTTTATACTGCCCAATAAATAACATTATCTTACACTGGAAAAAGAGCAGCAGGGTATAATTCAAGCATGAAAGCGAAAAACCTTTCCCACGTGGATGAAAATGGCAAGGCTCGAATGGTGGATGTTTCTGGTAAACCAGATACCACCCGGACCGCAGTTGCGTCCGGACAGGTAAAAATGAAACCAGAAACCCTGGATTTAATCATCCAGGGTCAAATGAAAAAGGGTGCAGTTCTCATGACCGCCCAGTTGGCTGGGATAATGGCAGCAAAACGGACTGCGGAGCTAATTCCCTTGTGTCATCCCATTCCCATTCACCAGGTGGAAGTGGAACTCACACCCCAACCTGAATTACCCGGAGTTGAAATACTTGCCAGGGTGGTAACGCAGGGAAAGACAGGGGCAGAGATGGAAGCATTAACTGCAGTTAGCGTTGCAGCGTTGACTGTCTACGATATGATTAAAGCGGTTGAGAAAACCGTCGTAATATCAAACATCCATCTGGTTGAAAAGCATGGTGGTCAAAGTGGTGATGTAATCTGGGTGGAGAATAACTAATCCATGGTTGTAAAGGTCCTGTTCTTTGCTAATTTGCGCCAGTCCATTGGGCGTGCCAGTATAAAGATGGAAATAAATGAGACCACCCGTGTGATTGACCTACGCAAAGTCCTTGCAGAGCAATTTCCATTTCAAGAAGCGCTAATCCAACGTGCGCTGGTTGCAGTCAATCAACAATATTCTGCGGAGGACACGATCCTGCCTGCAAATTGTGAAATTGCATTTTTTCCCTCCAGTCAGTGGAGGTTCCGAATTTCCAACAATATGCACGGTTACTCACCGTCCAATCAATATAGACAGCCTGGTTAAAAAAATTACCCTGGATTCTACCGGTGCAGTTGCAGTTTTTACTGGTGTCATTCGTGGAATTACGAAAAGAGGGGATGCACATGAGACTGCCGCATTAACCTATGAATTGTATAAACCAATGGCGATCAAGAAAATGCATCAAATTGCTGCAGAAATACGGGAACGTTGGATGGCGGTGGAAGGGGTTGTACTGGTTCAACGCATTGGCACCATGCAGCCAAAAACCGTGACGGTTGTGATTGCCTGTTCCAGTTCACACCGGGATGAAGGTGTATTCGAAGCCGCAAGATATGGCATTGATCGTCTGAAGGAAATTGTACCGGTATGGAAAAAAGAAATCAGCCCAGAGGGTGAAGTCTGGATTGAGGGTGATTACCTGCCACAGGCTGGAGAATAAAGGATATGTCTGTAATTCATTGTGTGCAGTGCCATTCGATATATCCCGAAACAGGCGTGCCTTACCGATGCCCGGAATGCAGTGGAATTTACGATTTTCGTGAGTTTCCAAACTTCAGTCTGGACGAAATCGATAAGAGCCAACCTGGTATGTGGCAATACCGGCATGCATTTGGACTTCCCGAATCTGCACCGCAGATAACACTTGGGGAAGGGAATACACCCTTGGTGTGGACAAATTATGATGGAATTTCTGTAGCGCTCAAATTGGAAATGTTGAATCCCAGCGGTTCATATAAAGATAGGGGCAGCGCGGTTTTACTCAGCAAACTAAAGACAAGAGGCGTGGTTCAGGCTGTTGAAGATTTATCCGGAAACGCTGGGGCTTCTTTTGCAGCATATGCAGCCAGGGCAGGCATACAAAGCCGTATCTTCGTGCCAGAGTCGGCATCTGGTCCAAAGCGAAACCAAATTGAACAATACGGTGCGGAACTGGTATCCGTACCTGGACCAAGGTCAGAAGCTGCCAGAGCAGTTTTGGAAGAGGTGGCGCAAGGTGCGGTATATGCAAGTCACGCATTTTTACCTTTTGGATTAGCAGGGATTGCATCCATTGCTTACGAGATATGGGAGCAATTAAGTACCATCCCGGGAAGCGTCATCATACCGGTCGGTCATGGAAGTTTAATGCTAGGCATCATGCGCGGATTTAAAGCACTGCAAACAGCCGGCATCGTGGAAAAAGTACCATATTTTGTTGGTGTTCAGGCTGGTGCCTGTGCTCCAGTAGTTGCAGAGTATATGAAAAGAAAAGGCTGCGAGACCACGGTCTATGAAAATCCTACGGTTGCTGAAGGAGTACAGAGTCAGATACCCGGTTCGGGCTGCAACCATTCTGGACGAAATAAAACCCGATGGTGGGACATTCATATCCATAGATGAAGAGAGAATTTTACCTGCCTATAAACAGCTGGCGCGACGTGGTTTTTTTGTTGAGCCAACTTCTGCAATCCCGTGGGCAGCACTGGAAATTTTAAAAGGGAAATTGCCAGAACCAATTGTGATGATTCTCACTGGTTCAGGATTAAAATACAACACATCATCCTGAGGGAGTGCAAGCTGCTGAGACACCTGTTTGAGCGGTTAGCCCTCCCGCATTTTCGGAGGAAAATTAATGAATGGTACATCGGAAAGCTCCACTCCGCTTGAGTTCGCTTCCCAATTAGGCTTGCAATTTAAAGACCGGTTATTGTTAAGCCGGGCATTAACGCATCGCTCCTACTTAAATGAGCATCAGGAAGCGCTCGAGGATAACGAACGGCTTGAGTTTTTGGGAGATGCAGTTTTGGATTTTGTTGTTGGTGCCTGGTTATACAACAGGTACCCCGAAATGGCTGAGGGTGATTTAACCCGCATGCGTTCCGCGCTGGTTTATACCGAACAACTGGCTGAATTTGGGCGCCTGGTAAATATTGGCAGCGTATTGCGCCTGGGTCGCGGAGAAACCATTGGGGGTGGACGGGAACGTTCGGTATTATTATGTGATGCTTTTGAGGCATTGATTGGAGCGATATATCTTGATTTTGGGATAAATGAAGTACAAAGATTTATTTCTCCGTTATTGGAAAATGCTTCTGAGGATATTCTGGCTAATCACCGCAACGAAGATCCCAAGTCGAAATTTCAAGAATGGGCGCAGTCGCATGGACATTCGACACCCAGATATATTACTCGAAATGTAAGTGGACCTGACCATTCCCGCCTATTTGAAGTAGATGTTATCGTAGATGAGAAAGTGTTTGGAAGTGGAACGGGTTCAAGCAAGCAGGCAGCTACCAAATCAGCAGCGACGGATGCATTACTCAAATTAAGTATGCTCGGCAATGGGGAAGTCATACATCTAACATGCAATCAAGACTTAAATCATTAGAACTACAAGGGTACAAAACCTTTGCAAGCCGGGCATTATTTGAATTTCCCTCCCGGATTACTGCCGTTGTTGGCCCAAATGGAGCAGGTAAATCAAATATTGCGGATTTTGCCCGCTGGGTATTGGGTGAGCAAGCTTATTCATTGCTGCGGGCACGGAAAACCGAAGACATGATTTTTTCAGGCTCGGATCAACGACCCAAATCTGGTATGGCATCCGCTACGATCACATTTGATAACGAGGATGGATGGCTGCCCATTGACTTTAGCGAAGTATCGGTAACACGCAGAGCATATCGCGATGGGCAAAATGAATACCTGATCAACGGGCAAAGAGTGCGGTTAAAAGAAATCAACGAGCTTTTATCCAGCTCTGGATTATCTGAAAGAACCTATACGATTATTGGACAGGGTCTGGTAGATACTGCACTCTCGTTACGTCCGGATGAACGACGAGATTTTTTGAAGAAGCTGCCGGAATTGGCTTATATCGAACCCGGCGTGATGAAGCAATAAATCGACTGGACGCTACCAGGCGAAACCTGGAGCGGGTGCAGGATATTCTCGGTGAACTGGCACCCAGGTTGACCAGCCTGGAGAAACAAGCCCGAAAAGCCCGTGAATATGAACAAGTTCAGGCAGATTTGCATGTATTACTTCGGGAATGGTACGGTTTTCACTGGCACAGGGTGCAAGCAGATGTAGTGCAACAGCGAATGGTGGTAAAAGCGCAGGAAGAGCGTCTGAGCCAGGCACGAAATAATACCTTGAAGGTTGATTCTTCCATTTCTGAAATTCGAAAAAACCTCAATGAAATGCGTGAAAAGTTTAAGCGCTTTGCATACCCAATCGGCAGTATTGCATTCCCAAAGGGAGCTGACGAGCCGGGACCTGGCAGTGATGGATGAACGGAAAAAATCCATCATGACACAAACTGCTTCCCTGCAAACTGATCAAACTCGATTGGAGGAGGAGCAGCAAGCTGCAGTTCAACGTCTAGAAACGCTAAAGAAGGAAGTAGTACTACTCGAAAATGAAGTTACCCAGGCACAAGACCAGCTCGAAAGCGAGCAAAACAAACTTAAGGAAGTTCAGAAAGTTCGATCATCGGTTGAGATTCAGCTGACAGATGTTCGAAGGAGTTTGCTGGCACATGAAACCAAAAAAGCACAAAGCAAGGCTCAGATTGAGACGTTGAAGCTACAGGCAAATCGTTTGATCCAGCAACAAGAGAGCCTGAAGAAGAAATTAATCGAAGCAGAACCAGGTCTGGAAGCCATACAGAAAGAACAACAAGAATCCTTTCAGCGTTTGGAAACATGCAATCAAGAAATTGAGAAAAGTAAACAAGAAGTCGATGCTTTACATAAATTAATTCAATCCTTGGAAGAAAAACGGCGGAAAATCCAGGATGAGCGTGCCAATAATACTGCCGAAATCAGTCGATTAAAAGCGCAATTGGATGTGGTAATCCAGGCTGAAAAGGCGTTGGCAGGTTGGGGTCAGGGGGCGCGCAGTGTATTGGAATTGGTTAAGCAGGGAAAGTTGCGTGGTGGGTATCGTACCCTGGTGAGCGAACTGGAGATTCCAGAGCAATTTGAAAAAGCTGTCAGCGCAGTACTTGGAGAATACCTGGAAGCCATTGTCCTCGAGAATGAGGATACCCTGGACAATGCCTTGATGCTGATTGAAAATGAAAAGACCAATCGGGTCATGTTTTTACTTCCAACCAATCACAAAAAAGCCGAGACTGTAACAATACCAACCGGAAATGGCGTGATTGGAAAATTGGATGAACAAATTTCTTCTCCTGGCATTACTCAAACCATTGTTAGAGCAAATTTGTGGGTACTACGTATATAGTTGACAACCGCCAAACAGCATATCTATTGACGAAAACTGCATCAGAAAATGCCCGTTTTGTAACCCTGGCAGGCGAAGTTTTCACCGGGAAAAACACCGTTATTGCTGGAGAAACGAGTCATCGGACATTATTATCCAGACCACGCATGATGAAGGAGCTGACAACAAAAATTGAGGAATTAACAAAAATTTCCAGTCAGCTTGACAGCAGCTATTCAAAAATTGAAAAAGAATTGTCGGAATCCCGTCAGAAAATTCAAAATTTACAGGATATTCAACAAAAGAATCAAAAAGAACGAGAACGACTTACCCATCGAAATCAGGAATTGACTCTGCAATTAGGAAAAATGCAGCAATTAATCGATTGGCAGAAAAGCCAGGCAGTGCAATCGGTCAGCGAGCACGAGAAAACATTGGCTGAACTGGACGTTCTCGAAGCAGATTTAGCGAAAATGATGATTGATAATGCAATTCTTGAAGAACAACAAACTAAGATCCTGCAAGAATTGGATTCTTTATCATTGGATGAGTTGACCGGTCAGGTTAATTTTTGGAAAACGAATTTAGCGGTAGCACAAAAGGCTTTTCAGGATGCACAAAGACGCCTGGAGGAATATAACCACCTGGTGGATTCCAACGCCGAGCGAATTGCATTCGGCGCTGAACGCATTGCGAAATTACATGTTGATATCCAGGGGCTGGAAGAACAGCGCTCTGAAGCACTTCAAGTTGCAAGCACTACCTCCAAGACGATAGCCACTTTGCAGATTGATATTGAACCTAACGAGCAAGCTTTAAATACGCTTGAGCAGGAATATGACCAGCATCTTTCGAACCAAATGGTATTGCAGCAGGCACTTGTCTACTGCGGAAAGATACCATTCACAGGCACAAATTGAACTCAGTCGGAAAAATGAAGAACTGGCCAGCCTGCAAAGAAAAGTTGGTGATGATTTTGGTCTGGTTGAGTTCCAATACACTTCCGAGATAACCGGTCCGACTCCTTTACCATTGGATAATTTTGTAGAACAACTTCCACAGGTGAAAGCAATCAAACCTGAATTGGAGGAAAGCATCAACCGGCAACGGTCCATGCTCAAAAGGATGGGTGCAATCAACCTGGAAGCCCAGCAGGAGTACGTGGAAGTAAAAACCCGTCATGATTTCCTGGTAACTCAAGTGGCTGATTTGCACCGGGCAGATGAAGACTTGCGCCAGGTAATCCATGAACTGGATGAATTAATGCAGCGAGAGTTCCGCACAACTTTTGATGCAGTGGCAACTGAATTTAAGCATCTTTTCACCCGTCTCTTCGGTGGTGGCAGTGCAAAACTGGTACTTGTTGAAGGTGAGAAACCCAACGAAGATGGAATTGACATTGAAGCCAGGTTACCAGGCAGACGGGAACAGGGTTTGGCGTTACTATCTGGGGGAGAACGCAGCCTGACAGCGGTGGCACTGATTTTCGCATTACTGAAAGTATCCCCAACGCCATTTTGCATAATGGATGAGGTGGATGCCATGTTGGATGAGGCAAATGTTGGTCGATTTTGTGAATTGCTCCAGGAATTGAGCAAAGAAACCCAGTTCATAATCATTACGCACAACCGAAATACGGTCCAGATTGCGGATGTTATTTACGGCGTAACCATGGGACGTGATTCTTCCAGCCAGATTATCAGTTTACGAATTGATCAGTTAACGGATGAGATGGTTAGGTAAGGCGAAAAGGATATCATTGCTTGCCTTTGATTAAATTTATTAGTCTTAAGTGAAATTAAAATGCAATTAAAAACAAAAACTCCCGCCGGGAGTTTTTGTTTGAATTCTTTATTAATGATTTGTTTACTGCAAAGTAGGCACACCTGGCAGGGTTGGTACAATTTGCTGCCAAAGGTCCAATTTCTCGTATTGACTTACGGTTTGTTGCTCTTTGAGCCATTTGGTGTAAGCATTCTGCTTGTAGGTGGCAAATTCATTGGCTGTGAGCGTCCGATTGGTGTGATCGATGCATTGAATAATGTGCCAGCCGAAATCTGACTTGACCGGCTTACTGAATTTGCCTGGTTTCAATGCGAAGGCGGCGGTTTCAAATTCTGGCACCATTGCACCAGCACCAAACCAGCCCAAATCTCCACCATAACTGGAATTACTGGTATCGAGAGAGTACTGAAGAGCCAGAGCGGCAAAATCAGCACCTTCCAGGAGTTGGGCGTATATATCATTTGCAGTGGTTTCATCTGCAACCAAAATATGCCGAGCCCAAACCTGTTCCTGAACTGGTTTCAGGTCAGCAGTTACTTTTTCCTGCAATTTCTTTTCCAGTAATTGGATGCGATACATATATTTAAAATCGTCCCGCGTAAAGCCATATTCAGCACCAGGGAGCAGATACTCAGCAACCTGTGTCGAATAACCATCAACCGTCATCGGTGTTGAAGTCGGCAGTGGGGTTGAGGTGGGAATGGATGGGTCGATAGTCGCTGTCGCGGTAGCGGTTGCAGCTGGTGTGGCTGTAAATTCAGGCTCAGCGGTTGCAGTTGGAACCAGCAGGGTTGGTGTGGCTGTAATTAGTTTCAGAATTTCTGGATTTAGTGTTGCAGTAGCCATCGCTGTAGGGGTAACAGAAGGTACAGGTGTGCCGTTTGGATAAAAACCAAACGCTTCCTGTAAGGCTGTTTCCACTTCTTCATCTGAAACGGTAATACCTGCTTTTTCAGCCAATTGTACGACCAGTACTTCCTGCATCATGCGGTCGAGGACAGTTTCAGCCAACGTGGGAGCATATTCTGGACTGAGCTGGTTATTTAACTCCGCCATATTCTGCTCAATCTGTGCGCTGAATGTTGGATCCCCGGCAAACATAAGGTAATACTGGTACGTTTGCAAATACTGTTGTCCCATTTGTGCGCGGACGTATTGCACGCGTTTCGTATAGTCTGCAGCGGTAATATTCTCACCATTAATCTTTGCCACGGGTTTTTGATCTCTCAGGACAAACTGATCAAGCAAGCCATAACCAATAAGACCAAGGATGGAAACTCCAACTACAATCAAACCACCCAGGAACCATCTTCGCTGACGAGCTTCGCGATCCACACGTGCAAGATGTTTATGGTCCAATCCCTTGTAAACGGGTTTGGGCGCTTCAGATGATTTGGATTTTTTGAATGGAAAAGAAAATCGAGCCATAATATGCTTTCTATAATGCAATTGACGAGCATAGAGACAATGCCTCTATGCTCACCATTGCATTAATTTGGATCAATACTTATTTATCACCCTTATCGAGTGTGAAAGGCAGAAGTGCGATGTGCCGGGCTTGTTTGATTGCACCCGCAACAGCACGCTGATGACGGGCACATGCACCTGTTTGACGGCGGGGTCGGATTTTACCATCTTCGGTTACATATCGACGTAAAAGGTCGATTTGCTTGTAATCAATTTCAATACTTTTGTCGGCACAAAACTGGCAGATTTTGGGACGGGAGATATACCTTCGTCCACCACCACCATACTGCTCGGTCTCGTTGCCATAATCGTCTGACATACTAACCTCCAACTAATTAATACGGATATTCTTCGTTAAAATGCTCGGGTTCAACGTTTTCTGCTGTGCTGCTGGCGGTGTAATCCCGTCTTTCTCCAAGCATCATCATTTCATTCGCCACAATTTCCACTGAGGAGTGCTTTATTCCTTCGGCATCATCCCAACGGCGGGTTTGCAGGCGACCTTCGATATAAACCTGTTGCCCTTTTTTTAGGTACTGATTGCATATTTCAGCCAGGTTTCCCCAAGTGACGACTGTAAACCATTCTGTTTCTGAATGCTTTTCGCCGTCTGCACTATTCCAGGTTCGGGTGCTGGCTACTGGATACGTGGTAACGGGTTTACCAGCTGGTGTATAACGCATCTCCGGGTCTCGACCCAGATGACCAATTATCATTACTTTATTCAGTCCACGGCTCATCACGCTCTCCTTGCCAGGCATTCCCGGCGGACTGTATGCGAAATTACTTCGCGGTAATCATAAAACGCAGCACAGGTTCTGCTAATCGCAGATTTCGCTCAAGGGTGACGGTGAATGCTGGTTCCATTTGGACATTCAACATGAAATATTGACCTTCTCTTTGCTTCTTGACCAAATAAGCCATTCTCTGCTTACCCCATTGTTCAGCCTTGTCAATTATGCCACCAGATTCAGTAATCCAACCGGAGACTTTTTCAACAAGACTCTTTAGATTTGCTTCATCCAACTCGGGATGAGCAATAACAACTACTTCGTATTCGCGGATTTCGGAAACCTCCTTTCCCTGGGTTTACTCTCCTTCATACCGTAGGCATGCTGAGAGCGGAAAGATTGCAGTCTGAACAACTCTGCTAACCAAGGTGCAATTTTACCATGTTTTGTCCATTATTCGTACCCTGTTTCTGCATGGTTTTCATGCAAAAGTAGAATCATTACTGGAGACAACCATTCCCTCTTTTGCGGATTGATGAAGCAGCATAATCGTTTTGATAGTGTCCCTGGACTCAGGTAAACTGATGCGGGCAGGTTGCTGACCGCGTGCAGCCTGAACCATGTTCTCTACTTCGCCCTGGTAAACATCCTTGGTAGAAAATGAAAAAGATTGGTAATTTTTACCCTGCCGCAGAATAAGAAGGGATCGTCCCTGTGGTTTAAAAGGTGAGGGTACAGTCAATATTCCTTCGCTGCCATGAATTTCGAGATTTGCATACGAAGGCAAATCGAGGGAGCATGCAAATTGGGCAGTAATCCCATTTTTATAATGGAGCGTTCCTGTAAAAGTTCGATCAACACCTGTGGCACCAAGCACTGCATTCCCATACACTTTCTCTGGAGAGCTTTGCGCCAGCAATTGAAAATAATTTATTGCGTAACACCCCATATCCCATAAAACACCACCTCCCGCTTCAGGGAGAAGCCGGTAATCGTCCTGCCGGTTATGAATATGCTGGAAACCACACCGCATCAGATGAACTTTTCCCAGTGCTCCTGAGGATACGAGTTGGAAAACTTTATCCGTTTGGGGATTAAAACGATACATGAACGCTTCCTGTATTACTACATTATATTTTTGGGCTGCGGCTATCATTTCATCCACTTCGGATGAAGAAAGTGCTATCGGTTTCTCAATAAGAATGTGTTTCCCTGCCTGGGCAGCCTTTAATGTCCATTCCAGGTGCAGGTGGTTCGGCAGGGGGTTGTAAATGATATCTATGTCAGGATCATCCAGTAATGCCTGGTAATTGCCGTAAAAACGGGGTATTTTCCATTGTTTTGCAAAGGATTCTGCCCGGTCGGATGAACGGCTGGCAATTGCAATTAATTCTGAATCACGATGACCTTTGATTGCAGGTATCAATGCTCGATTAATAGCTGCTGTGCTGAGGATTCCCCAGCGAATTTTTGTTTTCATTTCTTTATCCTTTGATCTGGTAATTGCATACCCTGGAACAATTGCTCCGGAACCACACGGCAAAAATAGGCTCTGAAAGCACTGGTTTCCATGAGTAAGGACAACAAAGTTTGCTGTAAATTGTTAGCAGCAATTTTATTCTGTATTCCGGATTGGATAACTTGATAACACCCAGGTGATTCTTCGTTGATTGTGAAATCACCCAGCGCATTTATCAACGCGATTCCGGTTTGGATAGTTTTGTCACTTTGAGCCGTAACTAACTGCAGGTCTGATAAATGAAATATGCCATCTTTATTCTTTAGCGCAAACCGGGCAACACCGATAAGCTGAGCAAGAAATTCTTTAATATCATCCTTTGCTGACGGTAATCCGAACAATACCACTTTCCTGGGTGTTACAAGCTGCATTGCCTGCTGCAATACCTGTCGGTTGGGCGGAATCCCGGCAATAATGAGCGTTTCAGCAGGAACGAATTGATTTCTACCTGAACCAGGGATGGTTGTTCTCGCTGCTCCTTCACTCCATATGAAGTAAGCCTCTTCAGGTTGTTGTTTCAGCCATATCAGTCCTGCATCCAGGTCGTTGCGGAAATCCAGGTACTGAGTTTGTGAGGATTCTTCGGTAATTTGGATTAGTTCTTTATTCGACCTTGTACTGACCCACTCGATTTGGGGTGAGCGTACTCCTTTATAATCCGAAACCCGCAAAGTAAATGCCAGGTCAAACGGGTTAGCAGGGATATCATAAGTATCTGCCTGCCAGAGAATGGCTTGCCCCAAATTTCCGTTTTCGTCTTCCAAAACCAGGCGTAAATGTTCACCATCGCGGCCGAGGGCAGTTTTGCTCTGGATGGTTAAATTTTCGCAAGCAAAAGTGATTGGTGGATTCCCAGCCCCAAACGGTGATAATCTTTCCAATTGCTCAACAAAATCCAGAGTAATTTCCGGCAAGGTGAGAAATGCATCTATCGCAAGCGTTTGCATCAAAGGTGCAGTGATTACTGCTTTTTCGACTGTCCTCTCCATTCCAAAACGGAACTGCTCCAGATTTTCTGAAGGCAGTGAGAACCCAGCGGCCATGGGATGACCACCGAAATTTGTCAGGAGGGTTTGATTGGCAGCAAGGCTGGCTGTGATATCCAACCCTTCAATTGAGCGGGCGGAACCGCGAGCCAATTCACCGGCTGGAGAAGAAATAACAAGTGCAGGTTTGCGATAAAGTTCAGCAATCCGGCTGGCAACAATACCCACAATTCCACCTGGCCATTCAGGATGTGCAAGGATAAGCAATGGTTTCGTTAATAAATCTGGATTATTTTCTATTTGCAAGCGGGCAGATTGGAAAACCTGCTCCGTCATAAACTTGCGCCTGGCATTTAATGCTTCGAGCTGGCTGACGAACAACCGGCTGGCTGAAATATCCTCAGAAAGCAACATCTCCACTGCAGGATTTGCATCACCCAGCCTTCCGAGGGCATTCAATCGGGGGGCAATAACAAAGCTGATATGTTCTTCATTGAAAAATTCCAGTCGAGTCTCAGTGTTCACAAATATTTCTTGTATTATGGATCGAGGTTGAGAACGGATACAGGAAAGCCCTTTTTGAACAAAATATCGGTTATCCCCGGTTAATTGTGCCAGGTCTGCTACTGTACCCAGGGCAACAAGATCAAGGTATTCACCTGTTTTACCAGTCATCTGATGATGTTCGAATAATGCTGTTGCCAGCTCCCATGCTGCGCCAACACCGCATAAACTGCGGGCAGGGTGATGGTCGGGTAACAAGTGCGGGTGGATGATGGCATCTGCAGGCGGTAAATCCTGCGGTAAAGAATGATGGTCAGTGATTATGACCTGTACACCTCTTTGTTTTGCAAATTCAATTGCCTCATGGGCGGTTATCCCGGTATCACAGGTGAGAAGCACCTGGACACCCATATCCAGAAATTCCTGCAATGCTGGAATGGTAATACCGTGCGATTCTTTTGACCGGACAGGGAGATGATAAATGACATTGGATTTCAATTGACGCAGACTGCCCACCAGCACGGCAGTGGCAGTTTGCCCGTCCACATCGAAATCTCCCCAGACGCCAATGGTTTTGTTTTGAGCAATTGCAGTTGTAAGAATGTCCACTGCTGATTGCATGCCAGGGAAGTCAAATGGATTCGCAGGTTGATAATCCTCAGGATTAAGAAAGGACTGGATTTGTTCTGAAGTCGTAAATTTACGGCGATATAAAATATCGTTAAGTAGTGGAAAATCCGGGAAGAAATTCGCGATTTCAGGCGGGGGTGAAACGGCAACTGGTTCCTGCCAGGTGATTTGTGGCTCAATCAAAATGCAATTTCTCCAATCTGGTCAAAATCCAGGCTTTCAAAAAGGTCTTCCGATTTTGTAAGCAAATCAGATTCGTCATCCCAATCACCGGCTTTTTCACCCCGTTCGCAGTAAGAGCGGTATTCACACAACCTGCAATTTCGGATATCTTCTGTCTTTGAAAATTGACCCTCATCGCAGGAGGATATTTCTTTGATGAGGATTTCGAGTTCATTCAGGTCTTTGCGCATAGCTGCTGTCGTATATTGGAAAATAAGCAGGATTTTCCGGAAATTCAACAAACCAGTAGACCATTCGAATGTTTTCCGGTAAAAGTTTCCCTTCTTCAAGCAGACTTCCCCCGGCACTGGAAAGAACATAGCGGTAGACCTGTGTCTGGATGTTGTCTTTCAATCTTGCCGGATCAGGTAGACGGCTATTTGTTTTCCAATCAAATATCGTCATGGTATTATCGGGCTGAATACTCAACAGGTCATATTTGGCATCCAAGTGGAAACCACCAACTTGAGTGGTCAACGTGTATTCTGCCAGTATGTTTGCCACCCAACCCTGAATTTGGATAGAAATCTAAGAAATTATGCCACCAGCGATCCAAGTTCGAATCTTGAATTGTTCTGCTTATTTCTTCAACTTGCATACCTGCAATATGCTGCTGCACAAGTACATGAAATCGGCTGCCATTTTCGAGGTGTTTCTCCCTTTCCAGTACTGGTTCGGAAATCATGGCTGGCCAATCGAGTCTCTGCACATACCGAAGGTAAAATCGACGCGGGCAGGATAAATATGCAGATAGATTGGATTGGGAAAAACGAAAATTTGATTCCAGGGTCATTTCTGCTCCTGTTTTAATAATTCATCGAGAGCCAATAATGCCTGTGCTGGTTGGCAATCCTTGCGCCTGCCTGTATTCCAGGTAATGATCAATTCTTTTCTGGCACGGGTAATACCAACAAAAAGCACTCTTAAACGCTCGGCTGCAGTGTCCAAGCGGGATTTTTCTGTGGGCGACATATCTATTTGCCCATCAGCACTTTGCACACCCATCAAATTATTGAGCCGCGCAAGTACTTCTGCCTGCAGGTTCACCTGGTCTTTTACAAAGTACTTTTCAGACACATAGCTATCTCCAGCAGAACCTGATGGAAAATCGAAATTATTGACTGAAAGCAGGTAAACCCTGTCCCATTCCAGCCCTTTGGCTTTGTGGAATGTGGAGACGACCACCTTTCCCTTATACTGGTTGGGGTCAAATCCCGTATCACGCTCAGAAAAACCAGAAAAGTTTTGCTTGTTATCGGTAATTCGTAATAATTGCCCGATAAAATCCGGTAAATTCCACTCTGGATTGTCTGATGCTGCGCGTTCCAACATCTGGGCAATTTTGTAGGCAAGTGCCAGTTCCGCCATGTCTGTAAAGAGGTCCATGCTGATAATGAGTATCAGCTGGTCAATGGGCAGCAGGGATGCCTTGTGCCAGCGCTGCATAAGTTGTTGAAATTCTTCCAACCTTGCCTGAATTTCGACATCCGCTTGCAATAATGAATCACTTTCAAGCCAGGATTGACCTTGTTTTGGCCAAAGATAACTTTCGGGGTTTTTACAACCTTTCAATAATCGGACAATTTCTGATTCCAGGGGTGGTAATTTGTCATCCTGAACACGCAGCCTGGCGAATACCGCATACGCCTCTGCAAGCGAAGATGGCGTGGCAGGATTGGCGATATGCTGCAATATTCGGGTAAAAATTGTTACAGTTTTCCTGGTGCTATCGGAAGTTCGCAGCAATTCTACATGAGGAATGTTGTTCCTTTGCAGTTCTTGCACCAATTTCTCACCATGCTGGTTGATGGGAACGAGCGCTGCTACGGTTTCATCCATGTGCTCAGGCAGCCATTTTTTTATGGACTGCGCAATTCTTTCGATTTCTTCATCTGCTGTTTCTTGTTTCATGTACAACGTAATCCCGCGAGGGTTATCGACAGGATTGGGATGTGGATCGTCGGCATTGGTAAGGACGATTAAAGGTTCACGCAAAGCAGTTCGTAAGTGTTGGTTTGGGTGGTTATGCTTCGTCCAGGTTATTAATTGATTTGCCAGGTGAATGATGCTGGCGGTTGACCTGCCAGATTCTGGTAAATTGCAGGCTGTTACGTCATCCGCCTGCATGAAACGAATCAGGTACTCTGGACTGGCTGTTGTAAAGGTTTCATAGATGGCTTGATTAGGATCCCCTACTCTGACCCAATTACCGCTGTGACTGCTTAATAACCTCAAAATTTCTTCCTGCTTACGGCTGCTATCCTGTGCTTCGTCTTCAAGAATGTAAGGCCAACGAGATTGCAGCTCTTCAAGATACAGGGTATCGCTGGAAATCACCTGTAACGCCATGCGAATTAAGTCGTCGAAATCTATTGCACCCCGATAGGCAAGACCCTGCTGATAATCCGTATAGATTTCCAAACCCATTTGCAGCAATTCATCATGCCAACCTTGTTTTTCCATCTCCTGATGAATTTGCGCAGGTTCAACCCCGATATCTTTTGCCTGCCGGATGAAAGCAGTTGCAATTCCTTGAACCAGTTCCAGCCAGGCTTTCTGAATATTGGTATTTTTCAAGTCATGGAAATCCGAGGTCTGATTGACCAGGACATCGGCATGCAGACGCATCCATTTACGTGCCGCATCCTGGGTGAGTGAATAATGTATGCGCTCATCTGCAATCTGATAATAATTATCCAGACCCGCGAGTTCCGGTTTTTGACGAACGATATCATTCGCCAGACCATGCAGCGTTCGCACCCGATATCCTGCACCTGGTAAAAGGTGAGAATCGTGAAGCATTCCTTCAATTCTGGAATTAAAAGTTATCAACGGCTGAATTTACAAGGGTAACGATGAGAATTTCTTCATCCTCACGAACTTTACCATCCAAAATCAAGTTGGCAGCCAGCATGGAAAGGGTGGTGGTTTTACCGCTGCCTGGAACTGCGGATACGCCCATTTTCCCACCCTGGTAGGTAACAACCGGCATTTGTGATGTTCGTGGATTAAACATCGTTCTTCCTTGATTGCTGGTAAATACTGCGAAGCAGTCGTTGAACTGCTTTTAGAAATGGGCTGCTTTGTTCCTGACCTTGTTCGCTGATTCCGCTCGAAAACATGAAAATTTTAGTCTGGCACCGGGCGGACAATCCCAAAATGAGCCGGGAGAGGGATGTCTTGACTGACCTGGATTTCATGCAAATAAGTTCATTTTTCATTTTGATTCCAATTTCGGCTAAGCACATACGGGTGTGTTAACGGCTGATCAAGTCTCTCTGACCAGGTAATATTCCCAATATCCAGCCAAAACTGGTATTCGACTGACCGGTTCGACATTAAGAACGAATAGGCTGGAGAAAGAAGGACAGCATTTTCACTTTGCGCACCTGGTCGATCAAGATATTGGGCAGCCAGGATACCTCTTTCAACCATTTCAACATATTCCTGGCTAACATCTTTTCCATTCAGGGTGCCTGCCTGAACTATTACACGCCTGAATTTTTGAATGGATTCAACCAGACGGGCGCATATTGCGGCATGCTCGAATTGATTGTGCATTCCAAATCCGGGCTGCGAAAGCACTTCTCCAAATATGCGGCTGATAAATACATCCAGTGGTTCGGGTTGAAATAGTTGGTAATTTTCCAGCCAGATTCGGAGCTTTTCGTATAATCCACCGAATGTATAGGTGATTTGTTCCAATCGGGCAGCATCGGTAATTTTATCGAAGGAGGATAATTCTATCAGAATTCTGCTTCTTTCGGAGAACGGTTTCACTCAGAATGCTGGCTCTAACCAGGTCCATACCTTCTATTGCAACCATTAGTGTTTGACGAAGCCTGTAAGCATTGACTGGCATTCCCCAGGCAGGATGTGCAATCCTGGCAAGCGTTAAAAGGCAAGTGGTTGCAGGTTCGGCATTTAATGGGCGTGAAGGTCGATGGGATCGAACCGGAATTCCCAGTTTTACCCAAGGCATCTGCTAAAGTAAACCGGGTGGTGTCATTAAGTATTGGAGTCAGTACAACAATCTGTTCTGGTGCAACTCCTGATTCAACCAGCGCTGTTATTTCCTGTACCACTGCCCTGGAGCTTTCCGGTGCAAGCCTGAAATGTTCCAACTGGAAAGCAGTGGGAATGTCATCATCAATGGCAGGCTCATCTCGAAAAATACAACCTGATAATGCAGATGAGAATTTTTGGACAGGTATGGAGGATTGAAAGGAGTTTAAGAAGGAAATTGTATTGGTGCAGTGTGAAACAAAGCGGTTGGCACTTACCGGATCAGCACCCAGAAAGGTGCGATAGCCGGCATTGTCGTCAGAGATCAGGAGGACATTCTCGAAGTGCGGCAGCCAGGTCTCTATGAGATCGTGAGAAATAGGCGCATCTTCCTCAATATTGTCGTAGATGATGTGAGTAAAACTATTTTGCAAATATTGCTGCACAACGGGTTGGTGAGCCAGGTGTTTTTCGAATAAATCCATCTGAAGTGAGAAATCGAGTAAGTTGTGCTGGTAACAATATTTTCGAAACGCAAGTACGATTTCCTGGGCTTGTTGATAAATTATGGTATGACCACTTTCACCATTCCAGGCAGCAGTTAATCGCTCGCTCAGTGTTTCCAGCGGGAAACCAACCAGGGTGGCTTTGTTGAGGTTATCCAATATTTGGCTATACAGTCGGTTGCGCTGGATGTGCAGCGAAGAAAAATACCCTGAGCCATCCATTATTGGGTCAGCCACAGCAGCAAGATAATATTGGGCAGTTTCAAGTGTCAGAAATACTGGTGGAGAATCTGGCGTCGCAAATAAATTGAGCGAATTCACCAACGGCCAGAACAAAGTTATCATGCGTTGCGCCAAACCGCTTAAAGTAACTATGGTGGGAATCGAACCTGCTGGTAAATTGAAATGCTCAACCAACTCATAATATGGTCTTGCCAGGGTTTTCTGTGGAACCAGTATCAATATTTGGCTGGCAGGAATACCTTGCTCGACCAGGTTCAGAATGTGATACAAGGCTGTGGTAGTTTTCCCTGTACCGGCAATCCCAGATAGATATGTTGCACCTTGTTGCATAGTGCTTAGGGCGTCCGCCTGGTCCTGGGAAAGTTGTTCTTTTGCGAGCATAAATATATCAGGTGGTTAATGGCAAGTTTGCCAGGTAATTAAGCAAAGCATGGGAAAGCCTGGTATCATCCGTAGCCCGGTGCGTGTTGGGGATGTCGATCCCGCATTGTTGACCTGCTTTTTCCAGGGATACAAACCGGAAATCGTTTTTTTGGGAATTCCAATCGCCAACATATGCAGCATATAATTTCATTAAGCAAACAGGTGTAAATGTCTTTTTCCAGGGGATTTGCCAGTGTTGATGACTTTGCATCATCATGCGTACATCGAATTCAGCGTTGTAAATAACCACAATTTTTCCCAATAGGATGGGTTCCACCTGTTGCCAGATATTTTTCCATGTTGGTGCATTTGCCACCATGTCATTGGTAATTTTATTGATACGGGTAGAATCAGGTGGAATTGTACCTGTGGGGTGCACCAGGCTCTCAAATAAAACTTCGCCCAAATGGTTTACAAGTGATATTTCGATAATTTCATCAAAGCGATTCAATCCTGTCGTTTCGGTATCCAGGAAAATTGGGGCGCGGTGTAAAAATTTCACGCGCTTTTAGAATGACTTGTTGACGCAATGGAAGCTGTTCTGACGGCATATTAGGTCACCTGCGGTAGATTAGACCAAGGAAGACATTACTGCCTTCCTTGGTGCTGTTTTATCAGTAAATTGTAGCCTACGAAAGGAATCAGGGCAAATTCCAGTATGCGATTTCGCTCATTTCCACGGTAAAACCTGGTGAAGACGACCCGGCAATATAGGCACCAACGTGACCTTCACCCGCAATAGATGTATCACTGATTTCTTGCAGGAATTTGCCATTGGCATAAATGCGGAAGGAACTGCCGTTTGCAATCACACCCATCCGGTTAGTTTGATTGGCACCGGCATTTATTGAATTGGATTGGGTGAAACTCAAAACCGTGGCGGTTCCGCTGGCATTCCAGCGAATCAGACCGTATTGCCCGTCACAGGTGAATCCCAAATAGTACCCTTCTCCGCTGGTATAGTCTTTGGCGCGGAAAACTAATCCATAGTTATCCCCCGCGGAGCAGGTTTGGGTTTTAAATGTCGCCTCAAGATACATATTTTGCGGACGGGGATAGGTTAACCGCCAGTGTTCGAAAGCCGCTGGCGGTTTTACTGGTAAGAATAAGTGATCCAGAGGCAACAGAAACCTTGGAAAAATCATCTTCGTAGGCTGTACACAACCCGAATGAGGTGCAGTTATCCAGAGTATCCTGCCAGGCTGGTGAGCCAAAAGTATTCCGAATGTCTTCTAAAACAATGGTCGGACTGGGTGTGATGGTTTGGGTTACGGTTGGCTCGAGGGTAGCAGTCTCTGTTGGGGCGTCAAGGATAGCTGATGTTGCAGTAGTAGTAACTTGAACAGGAGTGTTAGTGGGTACAGCAGCAAGTGTTTCCTGTACGCTGGTGGCAACAAGGTCAGCCGGTGGGGTAAGTGGTATTTGTCCTCCGCAGGCTGAGAGCATTATTAAAACTAGTAATGTAAAGCAGGCTTTTTTTCATAGGTAAATCTCCTTGCGGTAACGATGATTATTTCAGAACTATATATCATGAAATAATCCTATTAGTTGAATCCTTATATTCCATTTGACATATCCATTATAACGAATGTTTTCATGCAATCAAAACTATAAAATAGGCTGATTGGAAGTAAAGTATAATTTTCTCAGCCGATAGAAATATGAAAACACACCTGTTACAACCCGAAACCCATGACGATGTCATCTCAGTGCTGGATCAAATAGCGTGGTCTAAAAGTTCACGGATTCTCCTGGTATTACCCAAAGAACAAAATATTATTAAATCAAAAACTGATCTTTTGCGATTGGCTCGCAAGGCAATCCATCAAGGTGGTCAACTCGGATTGGTAACAAGCAGTAAAGAATTGCAGGAATTGGCTGCTGAAATCAGGAGTGCCAGTATTTACCTCTGTTACAGTGGCAAATACCAAACCATGGCGGCGAATCCGGAAAATCGGGATTAATAAAGCCTCACATGCAGAAGGTCGGTCTGTAGAAGCCTTTCGCACCATCAAGGGAAGTATTAAAACCCAGGAATTTGCCAATTGGGGTAAGAGTTATTGCCTTTCTTGCAGGTGTAATAGCAATGCTGGCTTTGATTGGATTGTTCACGCCAAAAGCTACAGTCAATCTGGTAACAACGATTACTCAACAGGAATTAACCATGCAGGTTAAAAGGCAGTACGACTTTTACAACCGCAGATATTTCCGGAAACATACCAATCCTGAGTGAAGAAGTAATAGTTGAAGGACAAAACCAGACTGTGACCAGTGGTGAAGATTCTGTTCCGGACACATACGCCCAATGTGAAGTTGAATTTACCAGTTTAAGTAACCAGCCTGTTTCCATACCCAATGGCACGATTGTATTAACCCTTATTGAACCAGTGGTGAGGTTTGCCACCACGCGAGATATTATTGTTGCGGGAGGCATTGATTTAACCGCAGTTGTGCCAGTTATTGCACTGCAACCGGGTGAAATTGGAAATGTTGCCGAAAATCAAATTGTTGCGATGGAAGGCAATATTGGTGTAAATCTGAAAGTAAACAATCCCCAAGCATGCGAAGGTGGGTTGGAGTTATTAACCTCCGTGGGAATTGAATCAGACCTGGAAAAATTAAGAATGGAATTGAAACAGCAATTGATCCAGACAGCCACAGAAGAGTTATTGACCCAATTGGGAGATGGGATCGAAATATTAAACTTTCGTAACACCTGAAATTCAAGTGTTGGAAGAAGAATTGCAGCCGGGATTAGGAATTCCAACGGATTATTTACAGCTCAAACAACGGGCTAACAGTTAAGCTGAAATACATAAGGAAACCAGATTTCGAAACAGCAATCGGGCTAAGTATGGATGCCTTACTGGAAAATGGTCAAAAAGCAATCCCTGGCAGTTTGCTGGTTACCACACTTCGTCAGCCAACTGAGAGTATGGAACCGTATTCCTGGGAAGTATTTGCAGTTCGAAATGTTACTTCAGTTATCAATCCCGAATTACTGGCGTTAAACCTTCGTGGTATAAAATTAAATGATGCGCTCACCTTTATTCATGAACAACCTGGAGTTTCAAGAGAAAGTGAAATTAAAAATTTCCCCAAGTGGTGGCAGCAAATGCCATTTCTCTCTTTTCGAATC
The DNA here is from genome assembly GCA_963793615.1 of uncultured Chloroflexia bacterium. Lineage (GTDB taxonomy): Bacteria > Chloroflexota > Anaerolineae > Anaerolineales > Anaerolineaceae > UBA4782. Next base: position 402,251 of record CAWCAN010000010.1, on the reverse strand, counting down.
ACTGTGGTAACACCATGAACGGTAGAATACTGGCAATTGATCCTGGTGACAAGCGGATTGGAGATAGCCATCAGTGACCCTACAGGCACTCTGGCAAACCCTTAACCGTTATTAAGCATACATCACGAACGCAGGATGTGATGCAAATTGTTGCCCTGGCAGAACAAAATGAAGCAGTTTGCATTGTAATCGGTCAGGCATTGCATGATGATGGTGAAATGTCAATTCAAGGTAGAAAATCTGAACGCCTGGCAGCAGAATTAAAACTTTTAACCAGTATCCCGATTGTGCTTTGGGACGAAAGTGGGTCAACGCAAGCCGCAAGGAATATTCGACGGGAGATGCAAGTACCACGTAGAAAACGCAGTGGGCATTTAGATTCACTTGCTGCGGCGATTTTATTACAAGATTACCTTGATTCCAACAGGATTGAGCAAAAAGGAAATGATGAAGGCAACTAAACCTGCAGCCAGGAGCCTGGTGATTATTTTAGTCATGGGTGCTTGCGTGGTACTGGTATTAATTGCCTGGGTTCTGGTTACTGTCCCAAATCGTGCAGAAAAAGCCTTTGGTCCCCCCAGCCAAGCCTTAACGTTTTTTCAACGCTACACCTATTCTCTGCGGTTAACCATAAAGCAAGAGATACTTTATTCATCCACTGGTGATGGCAAGGAAGAGCTGCGCTTTGAGATCTCAAAGCGGTGAAAGCATCCGATCAATTACTGATCGATTGCTGCAGGCAGGATTGATACCTGACTCGGATTTGTTTGCTGATTACCTTATTTATTCCGGATTGGATACGCAAATCCAAGCAGGCAAGCATACCCTTAATAATTCCATGAATTCGCTTGAGATTGCTCGTGAAATTCTCGATGCAACTCCAGAAGATGTTACTTTTGGTTTATTGGCGGGTTGGCGGGCTGAAGAAGTTGCAGCCATCATCCCCAGCTCAGGGTTATCTTTTACCTCTGAACAGCTCATGGATGCTATCCTGCAGCCACCTGAAAGCCTGGATTTAAGTTTTTGGGGAGAACCTGAATCCCTTAGAAGGATTACTTGCCTCTGGCGAATTTGTATTCCCACGGGCAGTTACACTGGAAGACTTTTTATTTACACTTGATTCAAGCCAGACAGGTACAATTTACGGAGGAAGATGTTGTGAACTTGCAGATCTAGGACTAAACCCTTACCAGGCGATAATTCTGGCATCCATTGTTGAACGTGAAGCAGTGGTGGATGATGAAAAACCAGAAATTGCTTCGGTGTTCTATAATCGTTTGCAGATTGGAATGCGATTGGAAAGTGACCCAACAGTACAGTATGCAGTTGGATACAATACCGAACAGAAAACCTGGTGGACAAATCCACTAAATGCTGATCAATTACAAATCGATTCTCCGTATAATACTTATGTCTATCAAGATTTACCACCAACACCCATTTGTATGCCGTCGCAACTCGCCATCCAGGCTGTAATATCGCCCAAAATTACTCCATATTATTTCTTTCGGGCTTCTTGTGATGGCAGCGGAAGACATCTTTTTTCGGAAACATATGAGCAGCATCTGAATAATGCATGTCAATAACTAAAATTAATAAACGAGGAATACACATGAATATCATGGGAATTGATATCGGGGGTTCAGGAATAAAAGGTGCTGTTGTAGATATGGACAGCGGTGAATTGGTGAGTGAGCGAATTCGACTGGTTACCCCTGACCCGTCCTCGCCAAAAGCAGTTGCTGCTGTTGTAAATAAACTGGTCAAGCAATTCGAATACCAGGGTCCAGTTGGAGTGGGATTTCCTGGGGTCATCCGAAACGGGGTATGTTACACGGCGGCAAATGTGGATGCTGATTGGATTTCGACAGATGCTGCAGCGATTTTTAAGAAAGTAAATGGCAATCCATTTTATGTTGTGAATGACGCAGATGCTGCTGGATTGGCAGAAGTAAAATTCGGTGCTGCCAAAGAAGTGCCGGGGGTTGTATTAGTGTTTACCCTTGGCACTGGAATAGGGACTGCGATTTATAACAATGGTGTTCTGCTTCCCAATTTGGAGTTTGGTCACCTGAAAATACGGGAAAAGGATGCTGAAAAGAGGGCATCCTCTGCGGCAAAAGTAAAAAAAGACTTGAGTTGGAAGGAATGGGCTGGAAATTTACAAGAATATTTAAATATCATGGAAGATTTATTTTGGCCGGATTTAATTATTATTGGTGGTGGAATAAGTCGAAATCATGCAAAATTCTTCCATTTATTAAATACCCGAACAAAAATTGTGCCAGCCCGGTTCTATAACCAGGCTGGCATCATAGGTGCAGCATTATATGCGCAAATCCATCATGATTTTAAGGCTTCATAGCCTGGACCCTCTTTAAAGAATGCAGCGTTAATTGCGGTTTCAGGTGTGAAGTCAAATACTTCGCCAGGCGCTAATATGCGTGTGTTTTCCAGGTGAACTGGATTGCCTTCATAATCATGACCATCATAAGGCAAAGTATAACCAGGGGTTCCTGCCGGCATGGAAAGGATTTTCTGGGTGTCGGATACAAAAGCAGTTGGTACTTCATCTTCCGGGAAGATGGCTTTGAATGGACATTCCGGAATGCAGGCACCACAATCTATACATGTTTCTGGATCAATATAGAACCAGGGGTATTGATCTTCAGGTTTGCCAGGAATAATGCATTCAACCGGACAGACGGTAACGCAACCACCGTCACGTAAGCATAAACTGGTAATTACGTGTGTCATGATATCCTCCAATAAACGTTTTGTTTATTTTACATCATGATACCGCTTTTCGACCTGATCCCAGTTAACAATTTTCCAAATATTTGAAAGATATTCTGCCCGCCTGTTTTGATACCGCAGGTAATAGGCATGCTCCCATACGTCGATTACCAAGTAATGGGTGCAATCCGTCAGCAAGGGGAGTGTCTTGATTTGGGGTTGAGTGAATAAGAAGTGAACCGTCGGTTTTCCGGCTGAGCCATGCCCAACCGCTACCAAATCGACTTAACCCTGCTTTTTCCATCTCCTTTGAGAAACCAGAAAAGGAACTGAATGTAGTTTGTATGAGTTTTCCCAAAGTACCACCAGGTTCACCACCGGTGTTAGGTGCAAAACCGTCCCAATATAATATGTGGTTATAGTATCCCCCGCCATTATTGCGAACAGCATTGCGAATTTCATCAGGTACCTGGGTCAGGTCCTTGAGAATTTGTTCGATGGGTTGATTGTAGAATTGAGGAAACTTTTCAAAAGCCGCGTTTAGGTTATTCAGGTAAGTGGTATGATGCTTGGTATAATGGATTTCGACTGTTTGAGCGTCAATTGCCTGTTCTAGTGCGTCAAAACGATAAGGTAATGCAGGTAATTCGAATGCCATGGTAACCTCCAAAATAGTAAAAAGTAATGTTTTATATTAAACAAATATTACCATAATTATCATAAATATCAAATATTTAACATTGAGAGCATTACGCCGGTGAGACACCTCAAAAACTACAACAATGCTCAGTTTACTGGTTGGTGTTTTGGCTGTCTCAACCGCATCAATATTTATCCGGTTGGCACAGGGCGAAGTTGATGCGCTGGCAATTGCGGCATATAGATTGACGCTTGCGACATTGCTATTAATGCCTGTTGTCTTAATCCGTTATCGACTTAGAACTATTGAAAATAGATGGACAGATTTTATGGAAAATCATCCTGGCTGGTTTCTTATTAGCTGTCCATTTTGCTGCCTGGATTACATCATTACAATTTACCAGTGTTACCAGCTCAGTTGTCTTGGTGACTACCACGCCATTGTGGGTAACAATATTCGGTTTCTTAATTCTAAAAGAAAAAGTATCGAGTTTCGTTATCCTTGGATTGGTTGTGGCACTCACAGGGAGTATAGTGGTTGGGCTCTCGAGTGAATTTGTCCAGTTGGGGAACTGGTGCAAGCAGCGAGTCGAACTTTTTTGGGTATGGCACTACCAGTATATGGGGAAATTTCCTTGCTCTCATTGGTGCCTGGGCGGCTTCAGGTTACATTTTGGCTGGAAGGAAAGTACGCCCGCATATTTCGCTACCGGTTTACACGTTTTTGGTGTATGGAATATCTGCAATATTCCTTATCGCTGCTGTTTTCGTGACTGGTACCAAAATGACCGGATTTAGCAATTTGACATATGTATGGTTGCTGCTTCTTGCTGTAATCCCCCAACTTATTGGTCATTCTACTTTCAATTGGGCGCTGCGCTATATTCCGGCATCGGTTGTTTCGATCGCATTGCTGGGCGAACCAGTGGGATCTACCGTGCTGGCAATCTTTTTTCTCAAAGAAAATCCCACACTTATTGAAATTGGGGGTGGAGTATTAATCCTTGCGGGGATATACTTATCCAGCCGGGAATCAAATAAGAACTCACCGCCAGCATAAGCCAGAAGATTTTATCGAAAATAGAGCGTGTTATATTCTTTTATCCGCTCACGCAAGGAATTGGTGCAAGCGCCAGGAAGCATTCGCCAACCCCAATTTCCTTCCGCACGACTGGGATAATTCATTCTTGCAACAGAATTCAAGTTGAGAAAATCCTGCATAGGTGCAATCGCAATTGCAGCCACCGATGACCAAATGGCTCGTATCATGTCCCAGGCAATATCCATTCCATCGCGGGCAAGATAACGACGACAAAAATCTTTCTGGTCTTCTGGAGCGTTCTGATACCACCCCAGACTAGTGTCATTATCATGTGTACCTGTGTATGCGACCGTGTTAACAGAATAGTTATGCGGTAAAAAGCGATCCGTAGAATCTTTACCAAATGCAAACTGCAAAACGCACATTCCGGGAAGGTTAAATTGCGCTCGCAAAGCATCAATATCCGGTGTAATCACACCCAGGTCTTCGGCAATGATGGGTAATTCTCCAAATTCCTCTCGAAATGCCTGGAATAACGCTTCACCAGGACCCTTTTCCCATTTTCCATTTTCTGCGGTAGGGCTGCCAGCAGGAACTTTCCAATAAGCTACAAAACCTCGAAAGTGGTCCAGTCGAAGCCAATCAAAAAGTACCAATGAGGAACGCATACGCTCTTTCCACCATGCAAATTCTGAATCTAGTGTGCGATTTCCAGTCATAAAGGGGATTTCCCCACAATTGTCCGGTAGGAGAGAAATAATCTGGTGGTACACCCGCTACAGCGGTGGGATTACCTGTAGAATTGATATAAAATAATTCCCGATGTGACCAGGCATCAGCGCTATCCATGGAAATGAAAATCGGAACATCCCCCATGATATGGATATCGTTTTGATGTGCATATTCTTTAATCTGTGCCATTGGTCAAAAAACAGAAATTGTCGAAAAGCGTGACGCTGAATACCTTCAGAATTTTCATTTTCGAATTGAGTAAGAGCGGTTTGATCCCGCATTTTAAGAGGTAGAGCCCAATTCAACCAGGATCCACCCCCTTGGGATTTTTTATTGCCATGAAAAGTGAATAAGTCAGGCAGCCAAAATGCATTTTGAGCTTTAAATTGGGAGAAGCTATGAGTTAATTGGGTGGTTGGGTTATTTTGAAAATTCCGAAATGCCCTTTCCAGTATTAAAATTTTCCAATTAATAGCTGCACCATAGTCAATTTTGTCAATGGGAAAAACAGGACGGTCGGATAGGTCATCTCTGGTCAGCAATCCCTGGTCAAGAAGCAAGGTAGGGCTGACCAGGTAGGGATTCCCGGCAAATGCTGAAAAACATTGATAAGGTGAATCCCCATATCCTGTTGGTCCGAGTGGCAAAACCTGCCAAATTTTCGTTCCGGAAGCATTCAAGAAATCAATCCACTGATATGCTTCCGGACCAAGATCGCCAATGCCATCCGGACCTGGTAAAGAAGTGGGGTGCAGCAAAATCCCCGATTCTCTTGGAAGGATCATTTTATATTCTCCAAATCACGGTAAACATTAATATATTGTTGCGCTGATTTATCCCAGGAAAAATCATATAGCATGGCATTGGATTGGATCCGCTGCCAGACAGCCTTTTGCGCATAGATATCCAGTGCTTGTTTGATTGCTGTTGTTAATGCTTCACTTGACACATTCTCGAAGAGAAATCCAGTCGCCATGTCTGGATTTTGCTCGTAGGCAATGATTGAATCCTTCAATCCGCCTGTGGCGCGAGCAACAGGAATGCATCCGTAATGCATTGCAATCATCTGAGCCAGACCACAGGGTTCATAACGAGAGGGCATCAGCAGAATATCTCCACCGGCATACATTTGATGGGAGAGGTTCACGTTGAAATTGATTTCACTGCGCACTCGCTCAGGAAATTCTGTTTCCAATGCTTTCATTTTGCTCTCAAGAGTGATATCACCACTTCCCAACAAAATTGCCTGCCAAGAAGTATCTCGCAACTGGGAAAGGCTTTCCAATATCAAATCGATACCTTTCTGTCTATCAATCCGACTTATGACGACCAACAAGGGAACATCACTATTAACTGGCAAATGAAACATTTCTTGAAGAACCTGCTTATTCTTGCTTCTGAGATGTATGCGATTAACATCATAATTACTCGCTAATAGCAAGTCAGTTGCAGGATTCCATACTTTCAGGTCCAAGCCATTAAGAATTCCTGTAACCCGTTTCTGAATGGACAGGAAAAATTGATCCAGGTCACAACCAAACTCAGGTGACATAATTTCCTTGGCGTATGTTGGAGAAACTGCCACCACCCGGTCGGCAGCAGCACAAGCCATGGGTAAGGGCAGCTCACGTGCCCAATCGGGTAAATTCGGATGAGTTGAAAGTGGGATTTCGAAGTCTGCCAGCATGCCGCGGGCTTCGCTTCCCATAAAGGGCAAATTATGAATGGTAATTATCGAATGGGGAATTTCTATTGCAAGTTGCTGCGATAATGGAATTGCAGATGCCGTGTGCCAGTCATTGGCGTGCAGGATATCCACTTTCCATTGCAAGGCTCCAGGCAGGGCAGCCACTGCCTTGGAGAAAAAGAGATATTTGCGTGCAGCTAATTTAATATCCAGGTCGTAAACACGCTCGCTGGAATTTATCCATTCACTGGAGAGCAAATAGACCGGCAAATTACCGATTTTCGTTTCAAATACCTCCACCGGAAATGGCTCATTCCGGTAAGTTATCTCATATTGAGTAATTCGCTTAACATTTTGTTCCGGGATATTGATGACAGAATGGTAAGGGATAACCAGGCGGATATCCAGCAGGCTTTGACCAGGTGAGTTGGATGCCAATGCAAGAATTGCACCTGGCAGCGAGCCGGCAACATCCGCAAGCCCGCCGACTTTTACAAATGGATCAGCTTCTGATGCTGCAAATAAAACCGATAATCTTTTTTCCTTTTTCATCGCAAATCAAGTGTGCAGCATTTCAAAATAATCTTCCAATACTATGTTGTTCGGTGAAACACCCAGCGATTGGAGTAACTCGGAGATCAATCCAGATTTAAACTCAGCATCTTTTTGGCTCCAGGTTCGGCTCTTTATCTCAACAAAATTACCTGTGCAGGTTTAATAATATGATCAAGATTGATAAAGAATTCGGTATCCTTGAACATTACCAGGTAACGCAGCCGGTCTTTTTCGATTTCCGTCTCTGCTGTGGGTTTAAAGTACTCCCGGTAAAAACGCAGACTTTGTGTAGCCGGGGCAAAATAGCGGATCGGGAAAGCAATACCTTGGTTTGGAAACTTGTGCTCCCGGGCCACACCGATGTGGGTTAACCTGCTGCGGACATTGGAGATTTGTCATTGTCATCAATAAAATGATCTTCGCGATATCTTAATCTTTCATCTTCTGCATCTTGAAATAGAAAATAAGTATCATACTCGCGATAATGACGTTTGCGGATGATCTGAATTGTTCCGGCTGATTGTGGATGGCTGCCAAAACTGGGTCAAGGTCGTTAACTTGCACTTTGGCCTGAACTTCAAAACTTTCTTCTTCAGTTGCCCCACCAATTGCAATCAGTTTCGATAAAACGGATTTTTCACGGTGAATGAGGAAGATATCTATTTTGCGGGCATAATCCTGGGCTGCTCCAAGAGTTCGTTCTCTTCCAATGTAAGAAGTACCCTATTTCGCATCACCCAGGCACCATTGATCATCACATCGGTTACATCAGTTGCTTTGGCAGCATAAACAATCTGGGCATAAACGCCGTTAGGGTCACGTTCAAAATGGGGAGAATTATGCAAAGTTGATACATCAACAACAATGAGATCTGCCCGTTTTCCCGGTTCGAGGGAACCGGTTATATCCCCAATGTGCATGCGCTTTCGCCCCTATGCGGGTTGCCATTGAAAGCGTTTGTTGAGCCGGCAACGTCGTCGGATCCTTGCTAGCCACCTTGGCAAGTAAGGCAGTCAAGCGGATTTCTTCAAACATATCCAGGTCATTATTGGAAGCAGGACCATCTGTGCCGATTCCAACGTTCAACCCGATTCCAACATACGTTTTACAGGTGCAATCCCTGACGCCAGCTTGAGATTCGATGATGGATTATGCGCTACACCTGCGTTTGCATGTAACATGGTGCGCATTTCGCCATCATCGACATGCACACAATGGGCGGCAATTACTTTCGCTTCAAATAAATTTTGTTTTTTTAATATATGGAACAACCGGCATTCCTTTTTCGCGGCGGTTGTTTTCTGACCTCCAGTGCGTTTCAGCGATATGGGTATGCAAGGGAACATCAAATTCCAGCGCCAGGGCTGTGGATGCCTTCAAGATTTCTTCCGTGCAGGTGTAAGGGGCATGGGGAGCTATCGATGGAACTATCAGCGGATGACCTTTCCATTTCGTAATAAACTTGCGTGCATATGCCAAGGCATCTTCGTAGATTGGCGCATCCGGTGTTGGAAACTTCATGATGGTTTGGGCACATAAGGCTCGCATCCCTGCATCATGCGGTTGCTTCTGGCAACATGATCTTCAAAATAATACATGTCCGCAAAAGTGGTAATACCACTGCCGGATCATCTCTGCACAGGCTAATTTTGTGCCCAAGTCTCACAAATTCCGGAGATACAAATTCGCGCTCCACTGGCATCATATATCCCATCAGCCAGACATCCAGGCGCAGATCGTCTGCAAGTCCACGAAGCAGAGTCATGGGAACATGCGTGTGGGCATTTACCAATCCTGGCATTACAATTTTGCCGTTACAATCGATTACCTTTGTTGCTTCATATTTCGTGGATAATTCGGATATTAATCCAACCGCAACGATGGTGTCATTTTTTACAGCCACTGCACCAGCCGGGTACTGGTTCAGTGCAACGTCCATGGTAAGCACATGGGCGTTGGTTATAAGATAGTCAATTTTAATTTTTTCCATATTCTATCAATCCTATAAATTGCGTCGTAAAAAATCTAAAATCGAGTTTTCAGACCAGAGAATTCCCAAAAGCGGGGAGCCCCCGTAAAATCGCTGGTCAGATTTCCAAATTCCATTATTGTAAATACCCATCACCAGGTTTTGTTGGTCAGATCCTGGGAAAAAGGCGCAGGATAATATCACGCTGGCTGGATGTTTTTTGGCAAGGTTAATGGATTTTTTTCTAGTTGTTGATATTGGTGGGTTTTGAGTGCGTGTAGACCTGGCTAACCTTAATTTTATTCTTGCTAAAATGGGTCAGGAAGAATTCATTCATACCTGTTTGTAAAATGACAAGGTCCCTTTGGACTTTACTTAACTTGTTCGCAATCACACTTTCGAGAGTATCCTCGTCCATCCCATAAATTGCATCGCCAACCCGTTCCTTGATTGTTTCCACAACGGGTTGAATCATTTGCTCTGCTTCTTCTTTAGAATTGGCTTTGGCAGTCACCCGAATGTCAACCTGACCAGGATGAGCAAGCAGTCCAACAGTGGGATTGGTGAGTGCTTCCAGGTCACCAATCCACTCATCGATTTGCGATTCTCCAATTCCTGATGCATGCAGAACATGCGCCAGAATGATTTGCTTCAAATCAAATTTTTCCCGAAGGAGAGGAAAAATGTTGTTTTCATAAAGGAATTCCATTTCCCGGGGTACTCCAGGCAGGCTGACGACAATTTTATTACCGATTTCCATATAAAAAGCAGGTGCAGTTCCAACCGGATTTTCAATTCCAACTGAACCGAGTGGTATATATGCCTGCCTGCGATTATTCTCTGTCGCGGTGCGACCATAGCGTTTGAATCGATTTAGGATTTGTTCCCATAGTTCCTGCCGAAATTCCAGTTCTGTACCAGCTGCAATGGCAACTGCAAGCCGAGTGGGGTCATCAACCGTCGGACCCAAACCGCCAGTAGTAATAACTATATCTGCCCGTTTCAACGCTCCCCTGATTGCATCGGCAATCCGTTCAGGGTTATCTCCGATCAGGGTCGCTTGAAAAAGGTCCAAACCGGCATCGCGTACAGCCCGGGCAAGGTAGCGGGTGTTTGTATCTTGAATTTCTCCCAGTAATAATTCTGTACCAATGGCGATAATTTCGATTGAAGGCATCTATTCACTTTCCGAAATGAAGTTATGAAGTTTAGCATGATTAATTACCCCAGGTCAATTAATCTGCATTTGTCTATTATATCCTCCTCTGACCACCCCTTGACGCGTAGAGTAAAATACATAGTAATATGGTTGATGTACAGAAATCTCAGAAAAAAAGAGCCGCAATCTTCTTCTTGCGCGGTTTGGAGAAGAAAAAGTGAGTGAAATGCTCATCGAGAAAGGCTGTAAAGTTTTGGCTCGCAATTTTGAGACCCCATATGGAGAGATTGACCTGGTGGCTGAAGATTCGAATGGGCTTCTATTTATAGAAGTAAAAACCCGTTCATCTGATACCTTTGGTCAACCTGAAACAGCAGTGAATTTCCGAAAAGTTAAACATATGAAAGATAGCGCTCAATGGTATATACAAGAACATGCTGACAAGGAAGCCAATTGGCAGATAGATGTCGTGGCTATCGTGGTTAACCCCAAAGATTGGCAGCAGGCAAAGGTGGAATGGTTTGAAAATGCTGTCAATTGACAATAAAGAACTGGTAATCGCAATTGTGGGACCAACCGCAGTTGGGAAAACTGATCTGTCAATAGAACTTGCTGAGGACATTGGGAGCTGAGATTGTTTCAGCGGATTCACGCCAGGTCTATCGGCGAATGGATATCGGAACTGCAAAACCCAGTCCAAGTCAGCTCAAGAGAATCCCTCATCATTTGATTGATATTGTCGAACCAGGCGAAGTTTTTAGCCTGGCGATGTTCCAGACTCTGGCAAAACAAGCCATTGCTGAAATATTTAGTCGTGGCAAGCTGCCTTTACTTGTTGGAGGTACAGGGCAATATGTACGGGCACTTGTCCAAGGCTGGCTGCCTCCTGCAATGGAACCAGATTTGCAATTAAGAAGCGAACTGGAAGAAACTGCAAAAATACAGGGTGGAGATTTTTTATTTCAACAATTGCTGGCACTTGATCCGGATGTTGTGGAATATATCGATCCGAGAAATACCAGACGAGTAATTCGGGCACTTGAGGTGGTTAAGCAAACTGGGAAACCATTTTCAAGTCAAAGGTTAATCCAGAAACCGGAATTTAGCTTCTTGCAAATTGGATTGACCCGACCCCGACCTGAATTGTATGTCAGAATTGACCAGCGAATTGATGGGATGATTGAAGCAGGTTTAATGGATGAAGTTCGTAATCTTTTAGGGAAGGCTGCCCTGAAGATGCTCCTTCAATGTCAGCGATAGGATACCGCGAGATGGTTGCAGTTTTACACGGAGAATATTCTGTTGAAGATGCTGTAAAACGGATGCGCAGGGCATCACGGAATTATGTCAGGCGTCAGGCTAACTGGTTTAGCCTTCAGAATCCTGATATACAATGGTTTTCCGTACACACTAATACTTTAAATGACATAATTAAATATTTATCCATATATTCGCAAATGAAAAATAATTTATAGGTTGCAATTATGACAAATAAACCATGGCTTAAGAATTACGATCCTGGGGTTCCGAAGACAATACCGTATCCCCATTGTGCAATTCATCATTTTTTAGAAAGTTCAGCGGCGAAATATCCCCATAATCCCTGCACCATATATCAGAATAATCCCATAAGCTATGCCGAAGTGAACTTGCTTGCCAGTCGCTTGGCTGGATTCTTGCAGTACCATGATTTACAAAAAGGGGAGAGGGTGGGTATCTGGCTTCCCAATATCCCTCAATTTGTGGTGGCATTTTACGGTGTTCTCAAAGCGGGCGGGGTGGTCGTGGCATTTAATCCGCTTTATAAAACCCCTGAAGTTGAGCACCAGATGCAGGATGCAGGTGTTCGATGGATGATTACATTGGAATCTACTTGTACCCACAATTCAACACTATACAAGTAAGCATGGGATACGAATAATAACAACTATCGCTCAACAAGCACAAGCATTAACTTCATTATTGGTTGAGAGCAGACCAATTCATAAAGTGGTGGAACCCAGGCTGCATTTGAGCAGCATTCTGAACATCGCTTATGAAGAAGTACTTTCCGAAAATAGCAGCGAAAATGATGCAGCAATATTTCAATATACCGGGGGTACTACCGGAATTCCAAAAGGTGCAGTGGGTTTACATCGCAATTTAATTGCAAATACACTGATGTTTTCCCGCTGGTTGATTGGTTTACAACCCGGTAAAGAAGTTGTTTTGGCTGCCATTCCACTTTATCATGTCTATGGAATGGTAATTGCCATGAACATGGGAATTTACCTGGGTGCGACTCTGGTCCTGGTTGATAATCCGCGAAATACCGAAGAGATTTTAACAAATATTACACAATATCATGCCACATTATTTCCGGGAGTACCCAATTTATATAACGCCATCAATAATCACCCGGCGGTAATTGCTGGGAATTTTGATTTGAGCAGCATAAAGGCATGCATTTCCGGCGCAAGTCCGTTAATGCAATGGACAAAAGAGCGTTTTCGTCGTTAACTGGCGGTAGATTGATGGAAGGATACGGTCTTTCGGAAGCACCAACAGCAACCCATTGCAACCCGATGCTTGGAGAAAATAGAACCGGTTCAATCGGTCTTCCTTTACCTGATGTTGATTGTAAAATCGTTGACATTCATGATGAGACAACAGAAATGCCAATTGGTTCACCGGGGGAATTAATAATTAAAGAGCCCACAGATAATGCAGGAATACCATAATATGCCTGAAGAAACAAAAAAGGCAGTACGGGATGGCTGGTTATATACCGGTGATATTGTAAGAATGGATGAACAGGGATATTTTTACCTGGTGGACCGAAAAAAAGACTTGATTAAAATTGGAGGGTACCAGGTTTGGCCCAGTGAAGTGGAAGAAGTAATTAACAACCACCCTGACGTAGCAGAATCTGCTGTTGCCGGCGTCCCCGATCCATATTATGGAGAGAGTGTCAAAGCCTGGGTTGTGATGAAATCGTCCAAGAAAATAACCGATGAAGCGATTAAAGAATGGTGCGAGATTAGTCTGGCACACTTTAAAGTACCGGTTTTAGTAGAATTCCGCAATGAGTTGCCGAGATCAACTGTGGGTAAAGTGCTGCGAAGAGAATTAATTCGCCAACATATCGAAAACATATAAAGAAACGGAGGTCGCAAGACCTCCGTTTTGAAACTCACAACTATACAAGCCGCATGGGGGTGCCGCTTTTTTTCTCTACAGGCGGCGGAAAGATTTTATTAAATTCATCGCTGGTCAACGATTCAACTTCCATCAATTTTTGGGCAACAGCATCCAATTTGTCCCTGTATTGAACAAGAATGCTTTTTGCCTGTTCGTAGGCTTCATGAACCAGCTTACGAACTTCCTTATCGATTTTCTCTGCAACTGCTTCTGAATAATCACGCTGTTCAGAAATTTCCCTTCCGAGGAAAATTAATTCTTCTTTTTGACCATAAACCATCGGTCCAAGTTCCTCACTCATTCCCAGACGGGTTACCATATTCCTGGCAATTTGGGTCACTCTTTCAATATCATTTGAAGCGCCGGAAGTGATATCATCAAAAACCAGTCTTCTGCAGCCCGTCCGCCGAATAAACCAACCATATCAGCAATAATTTTCTTTCTTCGGCATAAGTGTCCGGTCATCTTCGGGAAGTGCGAGTGTATACCCGGCAGCCATACCACGGGCGATAATGGAAACTTTTTGAACCGGATCGGCTTCAGGAAGGGCATTCATTACAACTGCATGACCAGCTTCGTGATAGGCGACAATCCGTTTCTCTTCCTCACTGATAAGTCGGCTTTTTCGCTCCGGACCGGCAATTACCCGTTCAATAGATTCCTCAAATTCAGATTGGCCAGATTGTCGTTTATTGCGCCGGGCAGCCAGAATGGCAGCTTCATTGACCAGATTTTCCAGGTCAGCACCAACAAAACCGGGGGTGGCTCGTGCAATGAATACTTAAATCAACTTCTGGATCCAGTGGTTTACCTTTGACATGCACTTTTAAAATGGCTTCCCGGCCGCGGACATCCGGACGATCCAGAACCACTCGGCGGTCAAAACGACCGGGACGAAGCAAGGCCGGGTCAAGAATATCAGGACGGTTTGTAGCTGCCATGATAATAACATTTGTATCAGTATCGAAACCATCCATTTCAACAAGCATCTGGTTTAATGTTTGTTCACGTTCATCATGACTGCCGCCAAGACCAGCGCCACGTTGACGTCCAACAGCATCGATTTCATCCACAAAAACGATGCAGGGGGAATGGCGTTTTGCCTGTTCAAAAAGGTCTCGAACCCGGCTTGCACCAACACCAACAAACATTTCAACAAATTCTGAACCTGAAATGGAAAAGAACGGGACGCCTGCTTCTCCAGAAACGGCTTTTGCAAGAAGTGTTTTTCCAGTTCCGGGAGGACCAACCAGCAAAACACCTTTTGGAATACGCGCGCCAAGTGCAATAAATTTCTGCGGTTCACGTAAAAATTCAACCACTTCTCTCTAATTCTTCTTTTGATTCATCCACCCCAGCAACATCATCAAAAGTAACTGTTGGTTGATCACCACGTGAACATTCGCGCCCTTGATTTTCCAAAGGACATAGCAGCATTATTACTGCCCTGTGCCTGGCGGAAAATGAAGAAAAATGCTGCACCAAGAATAATGAACGGCAAAATATAACCAAGTGCGGTAATAATCCCAATACCGGACTGGGTGGTTTTATTTCAATTCGAATCTTATCTGGATGCAAGTCCTCTGATGAAACGCCTAATTGGATAAGTTGCTCTATCAAGGTAGCACTTGATTCTTTGGTTGAAGTACCCTGGATACCTTCTGCAAGGTAATAGATGGTAAGACGGTTTTCATTTTCCACAATACGGGTAATTTCGCCATCTTTAATTCCCTGGGCTACTTCATTTATTGAAATGGCTTTTGAACTGTTGTTCGAGGAACCATAGTTATAAACCAGCAAAGCAACGATGGCAACGAAGAGCAGTATGTAAACGATATAAGATTGATTTCTCGGGTTCACTAAATCCTCCGAGCTCTACATGTTAATTGCTTGTAGAACTAGTATGAAGATTATACCAATCTATGCAGTCGACTGGTAGAGAAAATATAGGGATATTGCAAATATTTAGAAATTTCTTATACAAATTAATCAGGATTCTGTTGTTTAACCGATTAATCGTTTGTTTTACCTGTTGTAGATGGTTTTGGTCATGCGTAACTATAAAATTGATCAACTCTTTGAAAGTGGTTGGACCAAAAATCGCATGCCGGAGTTGTTTCTGCCAATCAACTTCGGATAAAGTGGAGAGATGGTTCAAGATTTGCACACGGGTTTTCAGAAAATCGGCAAATGCCTGAGAACCATTTTGATGGATATAATCCATCTCTTCTGCCCAGGAATCTGTATCAATTCCTGCGACAAAAGCATCAGCCTCAGCTAGTACCCGTTGGATTCTGGGGAGATTGACTTCGCTGTCCACATCCCGCATGTGGCAAAATATTTCGTTCATCGCCCAGTCATTGGAATCCGTACGCTTACTCCATAATTCGGATTTTAGATCCTTGGATAATGTTTCCATTGCTGCTGGGGTTGCTTTTAATACTGCCAGCATTGCATTAACGGTTGAAAAGTCGTTTTTAACCTCAGCATTAGAAATCGATATCAACCAGGGAATTGCCTCTGCAAGTGTACCTGAGCTGCTGAGGGGATTTCCCAGTTGATTTTGTGAAGTATCTATGTCTCTTACAAGGTAAGTTGGAAAGCCAAGCATTTCCGCCGGCAAAATGTCATATTCATAATGATTTCCAATCATCACGGCAGGGTTGCCCGTCCAACCAAGTTGGGCTAATACCTCTGTATAATAGGCTGGATTAGGCTTGGCAAAATGAAAATCTTCATAAGTAGAGACCAGACCAAAGGGATATTGTTCTATTGAAAGACCAGCCCAGGCAAGTCTTTGAAGAGTGGCTGTTTTTGGGAAGAATGGACTGGTTGCAATTACGACCTGGTGTCCCAGCGAAAGGGCAGCCTCAACCAGTGTTCGTGCTTCAGGTTTTATAGTTGTGAGGATTTTGAAGCTTTCCAAAATCTTGAGCATAGAATTGATTTATCGTATCAACAATCTCTTGCCGGGAAATTCCAATCGCAGGATAAAATTGGTCGTTGAATGATTCCTCAAGGGTTTGAACGGGGGTGTCTTTTTTAATCATTCCGTAAGTTGCATTTAATAATTCTTTGCTGAATTTATCCGGAGAAATACGACCAACTTTCAAAGCCAGTGCGCGGATATAGGCTGGAATAAAGGTGTCTTCATTGGTTCCGAGTAAAGTATCGTCAAGGTCAATAAGTACAGTTAACTTCATTCCTGGTCTCCGAGTTGAAACTCAAATGGTTCATGACAAAAACCACATCCGATATGCGGTTGTTTTACGTCCTGATGCGATTTTGTGCAGAATGCTGTAATCTTCACTTTGCCACCTTTTCTAAGTACTCCAGGTTTTACTTCTGCAGCCAACTTCATGTTTTTACAGCCATTAGCGCGGATGATAGATGGCACCTGGCAAGTTTTACATAAACTCGGTTTCCAGTTATTTGGAGGTGATACGTTACCAATTAAGTTACATTGTTCCTGGTTACGACCTCGATGGTAGTCTCCAAAAAAATATGGGCATTCGGTACCTGCTGGAGTGCGCATAGCAAATATCCTTGTCTTTAAAAGGCTATCCCCAAAAGGGGATAGGCTGTAAAAATATTTTTAAAATCAGGCAGATACACGGGTTACATAACTGCCATTGCGGGTGTCAATACGAATGGTATCACCAGTCACTACAAAATAGGGTGTTAATACTTCCAAGCCGGATTCCACTTTCACCTTTTTTGTAACGCCTGTTGCGGTATCCCCTTTGACAGCCATTTCAGCTTCAACCACAAGCATATCAACGTTGGTGGGAAGTTCAATATCAACTACTTCTTCCTGGTAAAACGTAAACTTTACTTCCATATTTTCTTTTAAGTAACCAACATATTCGAGGATGGTATCTTTGCGGACTGTCGTTTGCTCAAAATTTTCGAGGTCCATGAAATAATAAAATGCGCCATCTGCATATAAATAAGAGCTCATGCGATGATCAAGCCGCACATCTTGAACCCGATCACCCGATTGAAATGTTTTTTCGAGCGTGGTACCACTGCGTAAATCGCGGGCTTTTATCCGGATGGTTGCATTACCACGACCAGGTTTGTTATGTGCATATTCCAATACTCGATACAAACTGTTGTCCAGTTCGAATGTAACACCTTTACGAAGATCATTTACGTCAATCATACGCTATCCTTTTCCATGAAATTGCAACAGTGGATTATAGCCTAACAGGTTTGATGCTGCAAGACAAAGCCATATCTTAAGATCTAAACCGGCTGCATCTTTATTCAGCCGGTTTATATCATTGCGCTTTATCCAATCGTTGGTTCAATTAAACCAAAAGTTCCATCCAATCGTTTGTATAACACATTTATCTTGTTGCTATTGACATTGTAAAAGACAAAGAAGTTTTCGTGACCCAGCAATGCCATTTGTTCGAGTGCTTCATTCTCGTCCATGGGAATCAATGTAAACGATTTCCGTCGTGCGATAACCGGTTGGCCGCTTTGCTCTTCTGATAATTCTGGTTCTGAAACCACTTGCGATGCCGGGGTGCCATCACCACGTCCACGAACCCTTTTTCCCTTAAATCTCTCAATTTGACGTTCAATTTTCTCCATTGAATTATCAACTGCTTCAAAAATATCATCTGCCCGTTCTTCTGAACGAAGGATAAATCCTTTACCACGAATAGTGATTTGTGTAGCATAACGGTCATTTGCACTTCGAGCCGATTTTGCAAATGCTAAATCCACTCTAGTCTCATCAATATTGGGTAAAAAACGGTCCAGTTTGGAGACTTTCTTGTTGACATATTCGCTTATCTGCTCGGTTAACTCTAAATTACGGGTATAAATTTCTACTTGTACAGTCATTTTAGCCTCCTGGATAAAAATAATAATTGGGGTCTTAAAAGAACCCGATTGAAAATTATTAATGGATAAATCCTGACCAATCTCTGCCCTGGCAACTGTTAGAGCGAAGACTTCTTTTGCACCTGCATTTAATAATGCAGTACTGCATTCATTAAGTGTTGAACAGGTAGTGGCATACATCATCAACAAGGAGAATTGTTTTATTATTAACAAGTTCTGAGCGACTGAAAAATGCTTTGTGAACATTCATCTTTCGTTGCTCTGCATTCAATCCCACTTGCGATTGGGTAGGTTTGACTCGCTCAACTGCATCAGGGATATATGGCACTTGTATCAACCAGGATAACGGTCGCGCAAGCAATTCTGCTTGATTGTAACTTCTGGCATGTAAATGAATTCTATTCAATGGCACAGCCACCACCAAATCCGGTTTCCATTCTAAAGATACCACAAGCCTGGAAAGTTTCAAGGCAAAAACCTCACTGATACCAATATTGTGTTTAAATTTCAGCCAAGAATTGATTTTCGCAATGGTCCCTGAATATATTGCCAAGGCTCTAAGCATAGTAAATGAAGGGTGGAATCGACCGGCAAGAATCGCAAATTTGATTGCTGGAGGAGGATTGACCACAGATCTGGCAGAAAGGAGGATGAATTGGTTAAATCTGGCTGTCGCAAGTTGGACATAATCGATATCCAAATATCCCGCAGCCAGCACAAACCGGCGGGAATAACCAATCAGCTGCTTTCCAAAAATAATGAAAAGCAGAATAAGCTGGATTGGTTGATTTACCTGCCAGCAAAGCGACCATAGCCTGGTCCTTGTTATCTAAACATGTCGGCGAGGGAAGATGACATCAATTTAAGTGCTGCAGGGGTTAGCAGAACAATAATCAACGAAGGAAATATTAACAGTGTCATAGGAAGAAGCATTTTGACCGGTGCTTTATGGGCTTCTTCTTCAGCATGCTGACGCCGTTTCATTCTCATCTGGTCGGATTGTATACGAAGTACTTTAGCAAGGCTGACTCCAAGCTGTTCGCTTTGGATAACTGCAGCAACAAAACTGGTTAGTTCTGAAAGTCCAATTTTGTCAGCCATATCCCGCAATGCATCACGTCTTAATTTTCCTAATTGAATTTCTTTAATCACACGTGCAAATGCCAGGGAAAGTTCCGTTTCCCATTTTTCACTGACTTTATTCATTGCTGAGTCAAATCCCAATCCCGCTTCAACGCAGATTGTAAGGAGATCCAGTGCATCCGGCATAGCCCGCCGAATAGATTTTTGGCGTTTGTTAATTTTGCTGGTTAACCACAATCGAGGGAAGAAGAAGCCAATCATACCAAAGGCAACACCGAAAAGTAAAATCCTTCCAATGGACATTTTCGTCTGTCCAATCGAAAAAACCAGTACGATAACACCACCAAACAAGAGCAATCCAAGAAATTGTAGAGCAAGAAACAGGGTGGGATCCAGGCGTGCCGGACTTCCAGCCCTTTCAAGCTTAATTGAAATTGAATTCAAGGCGTTCTGGGGAGTAAATTTTACTGCTAACTCGCCTAATTTTCTTGCAACTGGATAGAGAACACGTTCCGAAAAAGGTCGAGACATCTCCAGTTTTTCGAGATTGACTTGCTCGCCTTTTTGAAGAAACTCCTCCAGCCGATTTTGCAAAAGGTCTTCTTCAACATCTTTTGGTGACCTGATGCCGATGTACACCAAAATGCCACCGACAACCAAGATTACGAGAACGAGTATTAATACACCAACCATAATGCCCTCCGAGAGTTAACCCTAAACCTCAACATCTGCCAGTTTATTCATTGCAAGGTATCCAAAGAAAATCAGGAGAGCTGCCAGAGCAAGGGCGATGTAACCACAAATACCACTTTCCTCTTTAAAAAACTCCATCATATATGGGCGATTAATAAAATAGAGTATTGCTATAACAATAACAGGCATAAAAGATAGAAATCTTCCGGAATACATAACCTGCGTTGTTAAAACTCTAATCTCACCTTTTATACGAACACGTTCGCGAATAGTATATGAAATCGTATCCAAAATTTCAGCCAGGTTACCGCCAACTTCTCGTTGAACGTTAATTGCCGTGATAATCAGGTCCAGGTCATCACTCGGGATACGGCGTAAAAGATTATCCAATGCTGTATCCATTGGAACACCAAGCTGCATTTCCTGAACAACCCGTCGAAATTCATCGCATATTGGGGCTGGTAATTCTTTACTTACAGATTCCATTGCTTGCATCGTTGAATAGCCAGCTCTAAGACCATTTACAACCAGGTTAAGCATGTCACCTAATTGATCACTAAAACGAACCAGACGGCGTTTTTGTTGATTCTTCACATACATGCCAGGCAAAAAACCACCAACAACACCACCAATTATTGCTACTATGATTGAGCGTGAACCAATAAAATAGCCCACAATTAAAAGAAGCACAACCGAAATACAAATCAAGGCGATATACTCACCTGTTTTCATTTTCAAGTCGGCACGCAGCAAGTTCTTGTGAATGCGATCACCGATTGATGAACCTTCAACCCGCCTGTCAATCCATTCGGTCAGCGCTGCAGATGCTTGTTTCTGCTCTTTTACCTGTTTGTTCTTTTCTGCAAATTGACCAAGGCGCTCATCAACAAGCGAACGGTCACGATTGGCAGATACTGCAATGCCAACGATAAGAAGAATTAATGCAAGACCACCACCAATGCCTAGTATGAGAATGGGGCTGATATTCATCATTCGTCCTGTTTATAACTTACCTTCTACCCATACCAAAAATACTGGGTGGAAGGCTGATACCGGAATCTTCAATTTTTTGCATAAACTTGGGACGCAGTCCAGTTGCCCTGATTCTTCCCATAATGCGACCGTTGTCCAATCCGGTTTGTTCAAATATAAAGATGTCAGTCATGGTGATAATATCACCTTCCATTCCGACAACCTCTGAAACCGTTTCAATTTTACGGGTTCCATCCCGATATCGTTCCTGGTGGACGATTAAATCCACAGCAGATGCAACTTGTTCACGGATGGCACGGACAGGCAAATCCATACCTGCCATCAATGTCATTGTTTCAAGACGGGCAAGTGTATCACGTGGACCATTGGAGTGCAAGGTGGTCATGGAACCATCATGACCGGTATTCATAGCCTGGAGCATATCAATGGCTGCTTCATCGCGAATTTCACCCACAATGATGCGGTCAGGACGCATACGTAAGGCATTGACAACCAGTTGACGGATAGTGATTTCCCCTTTGCCTTCAATATTTGTTGGGCGGGATTCTAAGGTTACTACATGCTCTTGACGAAGCTGCAACTCGGCTGCATTTTCGATGGTGACAATACGCTCATCTGCTGGAATGAAACTGGAAAGAATGTTGAGTAGGGTGGTTTTACCAGAACCTGTGCCACCTGAAATGATGACATTTAGTCGGGATAGTACACACGCTTTGAGAAATTCAATCACTTCAGGAGACGCTGTATCCATATTCGATTAATTGGTCTACTGTGATTGGATCCTTGAGCAAATTTACGAATGGTAAGCACCGGACCCACCAAAGAAATGGGTGGGATGATTGCGTTAACACGTGAGCCATCCGGCAGACGGGCATCTACATATGGACTGGATTCATCTATGCGGCGGCCCAACGGAGCGACAATACGGTCAATAATTCGCATTAACATGCGCATTACATTCAAAATGTTAAGGGTACCCGGTAAATTTTACCTTTGCGCTCAACGTAAATATTCTTTGCACCGTTCACCATGATTTCAGTTATGGAATCATCTTCAAGCAAAGGTTGAATTGGACCAAAACCCAATATTTCTGCAGATATCTGCTCAAAAAGCCGAGCCCGTTCAGGCCGGGTAAGAATTATATTTTCTTCATTCAGAATATTTTCAAATAATTCCTGAATAGTAGTGCGAACTTCTGCCGTTTTAGTGACATCCATACTCGGGTCAAGCCCAGCAAGCAGCTTATTTTGGACAGCGTGTTTTCAAGTCCTGGTAAGTATCTTGACCAATCGACGAAGCTGGTGCCGTTATCCGCCGGGCTTGCAGAGATGGGGACTGGGGCGAGGATGGATTTACTGGACCTGATCCACCTGGCGTAACCGGGTGACTATCACCATTTTGAATGCGTTTTAATATTGACATTAATTACTCCTGAGCCTGCTGTATTAGATCGAACCGTCGAGTTGTTCTATTTTATGTAGCATCAAATCCACCAGCGAGCTCATACTGCGGCAAAAAGGATGGGCTTTGTTCTCCAGAAAGAGAGGGACGCCGCGATTGATTGAATTACTTAACAACCGGTCATCCAATGCAATGGAAAGAACTACTTCTTGTTTGAGATTATCTGCAATTCTTTCAGGAAGAATAGCCACCCTGCGATCAAATTTATTAAGAATAAACAGGATTCGTTTTCGGCTGATTCCAAGGGCATCAGCAAGAGTCAGAAATGAACTGGCATTTTTTATGGCAGGGATATCCTGGGTGGTGACAAGGACAATAATATCCGATATATCCAATGCAGATTGCACTGGATCACATAAATATGGGGTGGTATCAATAATTATGTAGTTATATAAATTACGCATGTAATTTATCACCTGCCCGAATTGTTCACCGATCACTTTATCTGCTAGTTCTGGGCGTGGAGGGGCAGGGAGAATATGCAGGCCGGTTTTTTCCTGTTTTATGACTACATCATGTATTAATTCCGGGTCCAATTCTTCAGTGTGTGAAGTGAGGTCCAGTACCGAATTTTTTGCTTGAACATTTAGAAATACCGGAATATCCCCATATTGCATGCTGCTATCAACGAGCAAAATCTTATTTACACTGGTATCCAATGCAAGGGCGAGATTTGTTGCAATGGACGTACAACCAGTACCGCCTTTTGGACTGTAAATAACAATTACCTTGCCATTGACTGCTTGCGTTCCAAAACCAGTAGATCCCGGTGCAGCTGCAAGTTGAACGCTCTGATTATATTTTGAGAATTCTTCTTTTGCCATCGTGCCGGCGCGGTGAACAGCAACTGTAAGTTCATCGATGGTGGGTGGTTTGGTAAGGAAATCTCGCGCACCCACCAACATTGCCCGGCGTACATACTGCATATCATTTTGAACTGAGAGAATAATCACCTGACAATAAGGAACTTTTTTACGAATTCCTTCAGTTGCCTGGATACCATCCATGTCTGGCATGTTAATATCCATCACAACCACATCAGGTTTTACCTTTTGTGAGAGTTCAATGGCTTCTTTCCCACCACGTGCTTCGCCAACAACCTCAATACTAGCATCAAACTGAAGCAGTCTTTTCAGGTTTTCACGTGTCTCAGTGATATCATCAACCAGAAGAACTCTGATTTTTTCCTGAGATGGCATAAGTGTCTCCGAGGTCAGTAATTTGAACGAATAATGATTATCTGTTACTGACCATTCCCAAGCGATGGATAGATCATCTGGTCCACCCTGGGTTGCATGCCATAGGGTAGTTTTATTGGATACGGAATTCCATATTGATCCATCAAGAATTGAAGGGTGACTGCTTCGGTAGGTATCCGCTGGTCATCCCCGGCTCCACGCAATGCCAGATTTAGCTGTGCACCCGATAACATTAGATAGTTGAGGGTTACTGCATCCTGTGGTGAAACAATCAAAGTAATAATATCTGCGCTCAGTTGACTTGTAGTTTCAACTGGAACCTCACCTTCGGGAACAGGTGTAGGCGTGGGTTTTGGTCCGAGCACAAGTTCGCCTTCAGGGAAATTTCCAACCCAAAGTACGACAACATCCTGGATCAATGTCTGGCTGATAAGCCTTGGTCTTTGAGCTTCAGATGGTACAGAATACAAGGCTTGATTGAGGGTGACATCCAGTACGGTTCTTCCCTGCACAGGAGCAACGCCTTCACCACCAACAATCATGGCAGTACCATAGCCAGCAGTTTCAGCAGGACCTGGCAAAAGGACGCCAGCCGTATAATTTGGAAGAATTGTCTGGAAATCAACATCCATATCGACCAAGAGAATTGAACCAATCAAATTAACATGGTCTCCTGGCTGAACCGCATAGGCTACTGATGTCAGGCGGGATATTGGGATGGAAACGGCAACCATACCTCTTGGTATCAGGTAAGATGCATAAGACCCAGCAGGAGCATCTGTTATCAATGCTGGGGTTAATGGTGTACCTTGAGCGAGGTCAAATTTAGCCCGTTTATTGAGGATGGTTACAAGCTGATCTTCGGTGAAAAACAACCCCTCAGTTAGGCTTGCCCTTGGATACTCAATAAAGAGAACAATATCCTCAGTAATTTGAGTGCCATGAGTTATTGGTTGCCCGAGGACAGCAATTTTTACCAGATCCGATGAAGCGATCGGAGTTGGTTCAGTTTCAGCGGTTGGCGATGGGAAGATTTGATCTTTGAGAAGGAAAACTGCAGCGATGATCAAAATCAATACAAGCGCCAGGATGATAAACACACGTCCGGATTTTCTTCCACCTGCGGCCATTGAGACCTCCTTGGCTATGGGTTGCCTACATGAAAATATTATATATCAAATTAAACAGGGATGCATACTTTGTGCCACCTAATAAAACTGTAGGGTGAGTCAGGTGGATAAGAAAAAGCTCTGAAAAATCAGAGCTTTTCCTTTTATGCAAAATGAGTGTTAGAAAACTAAATAGCGCCAATGATATTACTGAAGACCTGACCAATTGCCGGGCCGAGCAATGCAAGGATTACAATTACAACAATCGCTACTAAAACAAGAATTAACGCATATTCAACAAGGCCCTGTCCTTTTTCTTTCGGTGCGAATAACATGGTATTTTCCTCCTTTCCTCATTAGTATACAAAGCATATTATAGACGAATGGGAAAAAAATACAAGTAACCTTACTTTACAAACGCCTTACAATTAATCCCAAAATGGAATACCAAGATTTTCTTGATATTTATTTGTTCAATTTTGCTATAATCAATTATAAGTTATAAATAAAATGCGCTATTATGAGGAGGAACAATGAGTGACTTATTTGAGCAGGTTACTGGATACCAGGATGTATTCAAAAAGTTATTAAGCAAAATCCCTGGATTCAAAGGATATATTGAACGAACCAATCGACGTTCTGCCGACAAATTATTGCGCACCACGTTGCAGAACAATTCGAAGAACAATGGCAGCGGATATCAACACTTACAGAGAGATCTGATTGCGCAAGGCGAAATCGGTCTTATTGATGATTTGGAATCTGCTTCCATTAAACTACCGCCAGTTCATCGATCGGGTACGAACTGCTTCATATGGATATTCCAGCTTTTTTGATGCAATCAAGGTCAATGAAGAAGAATTGGCAAAAATGTACCAATATGATTTGACATTATTAGATCTGGTAGATGAAGTAAAACATAGTATCGATAATGTGGAAACATCCATTGGAACCGATGGACTACCAGCAAGCATCCGTGCACTTATCAGTCTTGCCCAGCGCTGTGTTGATGCATTCAATCGCCGTGGCGAAGTAATGCGCGGCGGTACTGAAGCCGAACACTAGGTATTATTCTTTCTAAATGGAGAGTTACTATGGCTAGAATATTTGATGTTGTTGAATATCCAAATGAGATGGCAGATGAAATTGTTCATCGGTTTCCCTGAAACTGGTGTTGCTGACCTGCGCATCGGTTCTCAAGTGATCGTACGTGAATCACAACGAGCGATTTTTTTCCGCGATGGTCAAGCCCTAGATGTATTTGGTCCTGGACGTCATACTATTATCACTGCCAATATCCCTAAATTGGTTGACTTGATCGGCAAAGCTTTTAATGACCGGACTCCATTTACCGCGGAAGTCTATTATGTTTCGATGCAAGGAATTTGCAGATCGAAAATGGGGAACACCGCAACCTATTATTGTTCGCAATCCAGGCATGGGTATTGGTGTGGCATTATTGCAAGGATTTGGCTCTTATAGCTTCAAATTGCAACGATCCGCAACAGTTTGTGACCCAGATTGTCGGCGCCCATGGCATTTATCGGATGGTCGGATATTGAGAACCGCCTGCGCATCGATGCTTCTTATCAAAGCTGCAGGATCTTTTAGGTGAGACTGGCTGCAAAGAATAGTGTAGTTGAATTGATCGGCTTGACCGAAGAATTCGGCGCAGGAGTTCGGGCAAAAGCTCAAGATGATTTCGCTGCCATTGGCATGCTGTAAAATCCTTCTATATCGGCAATCTGAAACCTTCTGACAAATCTGCCGAAGAATTGAGAGCGATGGGTATGCTCGATATGCAGACCTATACCCAATTGCAAGCAGCCGATGCTTTGACGCGAAGCTGCGCAAAATCAGAGTGGGGGTGCAGGACTGACAGCTGGAATTGGCGCGGGTGTTGGATTAGGCAATGTAATTTCCCAATCGTTGAGTGGGATGACGGGTGCTGCAGGTGGTGGAGCAGCCTCATCGCAATCTGCTACCAAAAGCAATAACATCGCGGATGTTATGACACCAGCTGAAGCAGCTTTGGTTATGCGGGTTTCGGAAGAAGATGTACTCGCAGCAATACAGGCTGGGGATCTAAAAGCAAGAAAAATTGGTTCGGCATTTCGAATTAGTAAATCCGCACTTGAAGATTTCTTAAAGGATAAATCAGAAAAAATAACAACCGGGAAATTATTTTCCCGGTTGTTTCTTGTTGCAACAATGACGTTCAGGAATGTGATTGTACAACAATTATTTTGTGTTGGAACGACCATTATAATTTTCCATAGGTAAATAATACTTTCCAGATTGGAGAAATAATGAAATTACACGAATATCAGTGTAAAAAAATATTTATGCTCTACGATGTACCAATACCAAGAGGCAGAGTAGCAAATATTGCCTCTGAAGCAAAGCAAATTGCCGAGGAATTAGGCGGTAGAGTAGTAATTAAATCACAAGTTCTGGTCGGCGGGTAGAGGAAAAGCAGGTGGAATTCAACTTGGCAAAAGAGCCCAATGAAGCAGAAAAATTTGCTGCAGATATACTGGGAATGGAAATAAAAGGATTTCCAGTTCGGAAAATACTCATTGATGAGGCTGTAAGTATCAGAGCAGGAAATTTATCTGGCAATTACCAATGACCGCTCTAAGCTAATTGTCCAGTCGTTATGGCTTCAGCTGCTGGTGGGGATGGATATCGAGGAAGTTGCACAACTATCTCCAGAAAAAATATTTCAAGTTCAATTGATCCACTTCTGGGATTACAAGATTTTAAGCAAAAGACGTTGGCAGTTGGAATTGATTTGCCTCGCCAATATTGGAACAGTTTTTATTAAAATCTTGCATTGGTTTTACCAGATATTTATTGAAACTGACTCTAACTTGTAACGAAATTAATCCTCTCGTTATTACAACAGATCAGACGACATGGTTGCACTCGATGGAAAAATGATCATTGATGATTATGCAATATTTCGACACCCTGAATTGATTGAAATTCGTGACCTTGATATTGACAGCATCCAGCAGAATCAGAAGCAAGAAAATTTGGGTTATCTTTATGTAAACCTTGATGGTGAAATTGGTTGCATGGTAAATGGTGCTGGATTGGCAATGGCCACGATGGATATTATTCAATATTATGGCGGAGCTCCAGCCAACTTTCTGGATATTGGCGGTGGGGCAGGTCAGAAAAGGTTGTGGCAGCTCTGCGAATTATTTTATCTGATCCAAAAGTAAAAGTAATTTTGATCAATATTTTTGGTGGTATCACCCGTTGTGATGAAGTCGCAAGTGGCATATTGATCTGCATTGAATGAAATTGAGGTGAAAGTCCCGATTGTTGTTCGGTTAGTTGGAACAAATGCATGAATTGGGAAGAAAATTTTAGCGATTAGCAATGTGATCTACTGCAACAAGCATTGGTAAGCTGCCAGGCAAAAACCTCCGTCGAGATTGCTAAAGGGGAACGATAAATGAGTATACTGGTATCTAAAAATACCCGGTATATTGGTTCAAGGTATTACAGGATATGAAGGATTGTTCCATACTCGGCAAATGCTTGCAATTATAGACCCAATTCGTGGCCGGTGTAACACCAGGGAAAGGTGGGGAATGGGTATTGGATGGCAAAGTTCCAGTTTTCGATTCAGTTCAACAGCAGTAGAAAATGCTACAGGCGCAAATACAAGCGTTGTATTTGTTCCAGCCAGGTAGCAGCAGATGCAATGTTGGAAGCAGCAGATGCAGGAAATTACGTTGATTTTGTATTACCGAAGGCGTTCCCGTCCAGGATATGATGCGTGGTATGCTGATTTTTAGATCAGCGAAAAGTGAAACTGTTGGACCGAATTGCCCAGGAATGCTAATCCCCAGGGAAACAAAATAGGAATAATTCCCGGAAATATCGCAATACCAGGAAATGTAGGTGTTGTTTCACGCTCTGGGACACTGACTTATGAGGTTCTCTATGCATATGTTAAACAATGCCGGTATTGGTGTCAGCGTTTGTATCGGAATTGGAGGCGATCCAATAATTGGATGAGATTTTATTGATATTCTGGAATTGATTGGAAAATGACCCTGCAACTGAACAAATTGTTTTGATTGGAGAAATTGGCGGTACAGGAAGAGCAAGTTGCTGCGAGAATGACATGCACAGGAAATGACAAAACCAGTTGTGGCTTTTATCGCGGGTCAATCCGCTCCACCCGGAAAACGGATGGGGCATGCTGGTGCAATTATTGAGAGGGGAAGCGGTTCAGCGCAGGAAAAGATTGCAGCATTTGAAGCAGTGGGTGTAAAAGTTGCAAAATTGCCAGAAGAGATACCAGGCTTATTAGAATAATTTTTCTTATGTGAATTTGTAATAAATCGCATAATCAAATACCAAACAATCCGTCAAAGATGCCTTGGCGGATTGTTTTATTCTAGAATCCTGATTCCCAAGGGAAATGAATCGGTGCAAATATAGGATTTATTTCTTGTGTTTATCGATATATGTGACTGCATCCGTGACTGTTTTAATATTGCGAGCCTCTTCATCTGCAATCGTTAAATCAAATTTTTCACAGAAGCCATCGATCAAGAAAAACTGGTCCATCGAATCAGCGTTTAAATCTTCAATAAATCGTGTATCTGGTTTTACTAGCCCAGCATCACATTTCATTACGTCAACAATTACATCACGAACTGCTTCAAATGTTTCATCCATTGGAGTTCCTCCGAAAAAATTCTATCTAAAATGTAATAGTAGCTTTGATTTCTGTCAAGTGTTAATGATAGGCAAATAACCTGCTACAAACTTTTGACAGAATCATGGTCTCTCTTGTATACTCAAAACACACAATCATCAAATTGGTTTCGAAAACAGAAAAAATGCCTGATAATTCCATCCTCCCTTCCCGAAAATCCGATCATATAAAAATTAATATTGAAAATGATGTTCAATCAGGGTCATTGTCTGGATTTGAATTATATCGCTTCAGACATAATGCATTACCAGAAATAAATTTGGCGGAAATTGATACGCAGGTATCGATTTTTCATAAAGCATTATCTTCTCCGCTCTTAATTTCCTCCATGACAGGTGGCACCGCAGAAGCAGCAATGATTAATCAACGATTGGCTGAGGCTGCCCAAAAACACCAGCTCGCAATGGGATTAGGTTCTCAGCGGGCGGCCATCGAAAAACCTGAATTGGTGTCTACTTTTAAAGTGCGCAAGTACGCTCCTGATATTTTGCTTTTTGCCAATTTGGGTGCAGTCCAGTTAAATTCTGGCTATTCAGTAGACCAATGTATGAAAGCCGTTGAAATGATTGAGGCGGATGCATTATTTCTGCATTTAAATTCATTACAAGAGGCTCTTCAGCCAGAAGGAGATACAAATTTTGGTGGATTGCTTCAAAAAATAGAAATTGTTTGTAAAAAACTTCCTGTACCAGTCATTATTAAAGAGGTGGGTTGGGGAATTACTGGAGACGTAGCAAGGCGATTATCCAATGTGGGCGTACAGGGAATTGATGTGGCAGGCGCGGGTGGAACTTCCTGGTCACAGGTTGAATCATTTAGAATTACTGATGAAATCCATCGTAAAATTGCTTTGGATTTTCGCGATTGGGGAGTATCTACTGCAGAGTGTATTGCGCAAGTGAAGCGTGAAGCGCCAGGAATGTCTGATTTTTGCTTCAGGTGGTATTAAAAATGGAGTTGATATTGCTAAATCAATTGCATTGGGTGCCTCGCTTTGTGGTTTAGCCGGTCCATTTGTTCGTTCAGCAGTCCAGTCACCTGATGAGCTTGAGAAAACTATTGAGTATTTGGTAAAAGGTCTTCGAATTGCTATGTTTGGTGCAGGATATAAGAATTCTGGGAGAACTACAAAAAGGAAGCCTTTAAGGGATGGGACTGATTATTAATGCATGATCCCCAATTATTCACGATAATGCGTATAGCAGTTGAAAAATCTCTTAAGGTTGAGATTAGTAAAATCCCCGAAGGAGATTTACGAACCATGCTGTCCTATCACATGGGATGGGTCGGAGAAGGCAGTGGGGTTGAGGCACAAGGAAAGCGAATACGTCCCTTAATTACTTTATTAACTTGCGCAGCATCTGGTGGGGTTTGGCAGGATGCTATTCCTGCAGCGACAGCCATAGAAATGGTACATAACTTCTCTTTGATCCATGATGATATTGAAGATAATTCTGAATATCGCAGGGGAAGAAAAACTGTTTGGGCGCGGTGGGGAATACCACAGGCAATTAATGCGGGAGATTTGTTGTTCAGCATGGCAAGAGCATCCATCTTTGGATTAATAAAAACCTTCCAGCAGATAGAATTCTATATGCTACGAATATTTTGGATAAAACTTGTAATTCGTTAACATATGGACAATTTTTAGACCTGGATTACGAAAAAAGGAATAGTATAGGAATTGATGATTATTGGAAAATGATTTCTGGAAAAACAGCTGCATTAACCGCCTGCAGCGCAAGACTGGGTGGTATTGTTGCGGGTGTTGAACCTGAAATTGAATACCGTCTGGCAAAATTTGGTCAGCACCTCGGTCTGGCTTTCCAAGTTGTGGATGATTGGTTGGGAATCTGGGGAGAGGCTGCCATAACCGGAAAATCTGCTGAGAGTGATCTTGTCAGTGGTAAAAAATCCTTGCCAGTCATTTTTGGCTTGGTTAATAACAATGACTTTGGAGAACAATGGAAGAGCGGGATTAATAATCCAAAAATGTCAGCAATGCTTGCAGACAAGTTAATTGCATGTGGGGCACAAAAATATACTGAAGAAAATGCAGATTTGCAAACTAAACTTGCGTTAGATTCTTTACAATCCGCAATTAAGGATCAACACTTTTTACAGGTACTTACAGAATTAACAAAAGAATTATTGATAAGGAAGAAATAGAGAGGCACATTATGGCACATCAAAAGAACAGGGTAATTGAAGCAGCAGATTTAATCACAGAACCAGAAGTGGATTGCGACTCCCTGGAGCATGCAGTACACGAAATCCTGGTTGCAGTAGGGGAAGATCCAGAACGTGATGGATTGAAACGCACACCTGAAAGAGTTGCCCGAATGTATGATGAATTGTTATCAGGATATCGAACTGACCCATTCAAAATGGTAAATGATGCTTTGTTTGAAGTCAGTTATGATGAAATGGTAATTGTTCGGGATATCGAGTTTTACAGCCTTTGTGAACATCATATGCTGCCGTTTATTGGTAGAGCCCATGTGGCGTACATACCAAACGGACGGGTGATTGGGCTTTCGAAGATCCCCAGGGTTGTTGATATGTTTGCACGCAGATTACAGGTTCAAGAACGGATGACGCGGCAGGTTGCTGATTTCCTGGACGAACTTTTACATCCAACCGGCGTGGCTGTAGTATTGGAGGCTTTACACATGTGTTCAATGATCAGAGGGGTTAGAAAGCACAATGCCCGCATGACTACCTCCACCATGTTGGGCAGTTTTCGCACCAACCTGGCTTCACGAATGGAGTTCTTGGACAATATTTCGCGAGGTTCGAATCCCTGCATTTTTAATAATTTAGGAATACGAAAAACCGCCAGTCAATTTTTGCTGGCGGTTTTTATTTTTTTACCTGTTGTAATAAAGGATACCAATCGTATTCGGACCGCAATGACTTGAGACTGTTGCGCCTGCACGGGTAATGCAAATCTCGTCGATATCGGCAATTTTCTCGAGATTTTGTTTGATGTACCCGGGTTCAATATCCCCGCCGCTGTGGGTGATAAATACCCTGTGCAAGTCGATATTTGCCAGGTTTGTTTTGAATGTCTCAATAAGTGCGTCCATCCCCTTGGTACCGGAACCGCGAACTTTTTGCCGTACACCCAGTGTTCCGTCTTTTCTTACTTCGATGATGGGATGAATACTGAGCAGACTGCCCATAATACTTTCAATTGCTGAGCAACGTCCGCCTTTGTAAAGATATTCAAGCGTATCAATGGCAAATGAAGTATTCACCTTTGGGATAAGTGCCAGTATCGAGTTGTGAATTTCGTCCAGGGTTAGCCCTTGATTTTTCAATTCGGCTGCAGCCAGTACCAACAATCCAATTCCTGTAGAAAGGTTCGCTGAATTTATCACCCGAATATTTCGATCTGGCAAAGACTGTACTGCAAGGATGGCATTCTGGTGTGTGGCTGACAATTTAGAACTGATACTGAGAAACAGGATATCTCCCGGATGATCGTTGAAGAAGTTAATAAAGTCAATCACTGGTGGAGCTGCTGTTTTTGGCAATTGCCCACATTTTTGTACTTCCGCATATAAGGTTTCTGATGTAATTTCGGGTGTATCCAAAAAAGTTTTATTATTTACGAAAACAGAAAGCGGGATTACTCCAATATTGAATCGTTGAATCAATTCAGGACTCAAGTCTGCGCAACTATCCGTGAGAATGTGGATCATGCTTTCCTCATTGTTATTCAAAGAATTGGCTTACCAATCAAAATTACAAGCTGAACTTATAGAATTGTTGATATATTAGAAATAGTAAATCTTATCGCAGCAAATCTAAAACCACCCACGTTTCTTAAAGTAATACAACATGCCAGCACTAATTAGAATACAGAGTATCCATACAAGTGGATAGCCATATTTCCATGAAAGCTCAGGCATGTAGTGAAAATTCATGCCATAAATCCCAGCCAGAAAAGTAAGTGGGAGGAAAATAGTTGATACTATCGTCAATGCCTTCATCACGTTATTGAGTTTAAGGGAGGTGGAAGAAAGATAAATATCGAGGGCACTGGATACCAGGTCTCGAATTGATTCGCTCATATCCTGGATGCGTACCAGGTGGTCGTAAATATCGCGAAAATATATCTTTGCCTGGTGGTCAATTTGTTGATATTCATCTCTGCTTAACCTATTTATCACTTCACGCTGAGGAGAAACGATACGCCTTAAGGCAGTCACACTGTGTTTGAGGGTTAATATCCGTTCCAGGATTTCAATTCCTGGAGATTTTAAGCACTTTATCTTCGAGCCATTCGATTTCTTCATCCATCAGATCCAGGGTTGGAAAATATTCATCCACCAACGCATCCAGAATGGCATGACACAGAAAATCAGCACCGAAAAGATGAATCCTTTCGTTCTGTTTTAATCGGGAGAGAACATGTTCGATAGGTGCAAGGGTTCTCTTCCTGGTGATAACTGACCAGATAGTTGCTACCCAGGAAAAAACTTAATTCCCTGGTTTCCATTTCACGGAAATCATGATTAGGCTGCACAACATGCATAATTAAAAACAAATATTGACCAAAATCATCCACCTTGGGGGGCTGGTAACCAATACTCACACAGTCATCAATCGTAAGGGGGTGAAATGCGAACAAATCTGTAAGGATTGAATTCCGTTCTTCTTCTGTTGGATTTGAAAGATTTACCCAAAGCAAACCATTTTCATCGGAAATTGCAGTCTGCATTTGTTGAAAGGAGAGCGATTCCTGTAGAGGTCCTTCTTTTGGGTAATATACAGAATGAATCATTTTCATCTCCCAAGATTATAGAATTTCCATAAAATTGAATTATAAGCGTATTGAGAAAATCATGTTTCAATTCGGCTATAATACAATCTCAATGGAAAAACAAAAAGCATTAATCGATATTCAGAAAGATATAGAAGTGCGGGTCATAAGCTGCCCCACAGGACGAATACTTTCCGGACGTCTGCGCCAGTTAGGACTTGTACCTGGGATTTGTGTTCGTGTTATCCGTCATGCACCTTTGGG
The DNA here is from genome assembly GCA_963793615.1 of uncultured Chloroflexia bacterium. GTDB lineage: Bacteria > Chloroflexota > Anaerolineae > Anaerolineales > Anaerolineaceae > UBA4782. The sequence continues at coordinate 367,378 of CAWCAN010000010.1, read as the reverse complement.
TGGGCCATATTTAATCCAGATTGGCGATCGGGAAGTAGCCTTGGGACGGGGAATTGCTGCCCAAATTATTGTTGTTGAGGAAACATGCGCATAGCATTAATCGGCCAACCGAACTGCGGCAAAAGTACGTTATTCAATCAAGTGGCAGGGTATAAAGCAGAGACAGGAAATTTTTCCGGTACGACTGTTACATTTACTGAAACAAAAACGCGGGTACTTGGCCAGGTGGTAGGGCTGGTTGACTTGCCTGGCACGTACACGCTAACTGGCACAAACCAGGCTGAGCGTGAAGTATTCCATTATTTAACAGAACATCATGTGGATGTTGTTATCAACGTTGTAGATGCATCTCACCTTTCCCAGGGAATGGAATTAACGCTGGAATTGTTGGAATTACATAAGCCGGTTGTTTTAGCATTGAACATGGTGGATGAAGCGCGCAGACTTGGTGTCCAAATTGCCATTGAAAAGTTGAGTGTTTTACTCGGAATACCTGTTGTCCCGTCTAATTGCAAGCCGTGGACAGGGGGTAAAAGAATTATTTATTACCTCTTTAAAGCAATCGGGTACAAAAATAATTCCACAACGGATGCAATTCAGTCATGAAGTTGAGAGCGCTATAGAAATGATATTACCAATTGCAGAACAGATATGCGCAGAATTACCGGTTGAAACGGCTGCCATAAAATTACTCGAGGGTGATGAAGACCTGTTATGCATGGTAAATGAGTTGTCCAGGTCGCAAAAAACGATTCTGAATTCAGCACAAAAAGCGATATCACACACCCACGGACAGGAAGTGATGTGGGTAATCAGTGGGGAGCGGCATGCCAGGGCTGCACAAGTTGCCAGCCAGGTGGTAACGCAGGGTGAACGTAGAATTACCTGGCGGGACCGTCTGGATGATGTCCTTCTACACCCATTTTGGGGTTATGTTGCCCTTGTTGCAATTCTCTTTATTTTCTTCGAATTTGTATTTAATTTCGGTCGAATTTTGGAAGGACCTTTATTACAAGGATTTGATAGTTTGACACTCTGGCTTGAAGAAGCGGTGGGAAAGCAGACATTTTGGGCGGTAATTATTGTTGGACTGGTGCAGGGTGTTTCAGGAGGTATTGCGATTGTTTTGCCTTACCTGGCTCCATTTTTGCTCGGTTTGGGATTACTGGAAGATGTTGGATATCTTCCCAGAGTTGCTTTCTTGATGGATGCACTTATGCATCGCATGGGACTTCATGGTAAGGCAATCGTCCCATTCATTTTAGGATTTGGATGCAATGTTCCAGCAATAATGTCAACCAGAATTATGGAAGATAAACGGGACCGGTATCTGGCTGCAGCGCTGGCGACCCTGGTTCCGTGCGCTGCCAGGCTGGCTGTTGTTTTTGGTCTGGTCGCTTTTTACCTGGGACCTGGATACGCACTGATTATCTACCTCTACAACTTACTGGTTATTGCTGTCGTAGCGAAATTATTAACGAAATTATTGCCTGAGGATACACCTGGTTTGATTCTGGAAATGCCAGTGTATCGGCGACCTACTTTGAAAAGTGTCATGCAAAAAGCATGGTTTCGTATTCGTGAGTTTATTGTTGAAGCCTGGCCGATCCTGATTGTTGGCAGCCTGGTACTATCAATTCTGAATCATTTAAATATTGCCAGATTTCTAAATGCACTTGTCCGCCCAATTTCGTGGGTATTAGGCTTGCCGAATGAAGTAGGAGTTCCGCTAATCTTCGGCATTCTGCGAAAAGAACTTTCCCTGGTAATGCTTCGGCAAGCACTGGGGGTAACTGATTTTGGAGCAGTATTGAGTTCAGTTCAGATGATGACTTTTGCGGTGTTCGTAGTATTCTACATCCCCTGCCTGGCAACACTTGTAGTTCTTCGAAAGGAATTGGGCACAAAATCCACTGTGATTATTGCTTTAATGACTGTGGTAATCGCAATAGTTGCAGCTTTATTTGCCAGAGTGATTGGGATGGCGATAGTATTTGTTACCTGAAAACTGCTAGGGTATACTAATCTTTAATCAAATATGCGATTTTATAAGTTTACTTACTGATTTATTGGAGGTGAAAATGGTCGAGCAGAAAGAATCCTGTGTAAAACCTACCCAGGGTCCAATTATTTCAGCGGGAAATGAGAAGTCGGCAAGCTCTGAAAATGCAGCCATGAAGGAGGAAATAAAAATGTTAGCGAAGGTTGGAAAACCAGCACCTGATTTTGAATTAAGTGGGTTTATTGATGGTGGTTTCAAAAATATCAAATTATCCGATTACAAGGGCAAATGGATTGTCCTCTGCTTTTACCCGGGTGATTTTACCTTTGTTTGACCGACTGAATTGTCGGCAGTTGCCGTCAAATATAAAGAATTGCAATAGCATTGGGTGTTGAAGTCCTTGCGATCAGTACTGACAGCCAGTTTTGCCATAAGATCTGGCAGGAAGAAGAACTTTCCAAAATGGTGCCCGGCGGAGTGCCTTTCCCATTGCTATCCGATGGGGGTGGCAGGGTTGGTGAAGTTTATGGAGTTTATGACGAAGAAGCCGGAGTGGATATTCGTGGCCGGTTTATCATTGACCCGGATTTTGTCATTCGGGGGATGGAAGTCTTGACTCCCGAGGTTGGACGCAATGTGGCTGAGCTAATTCGGCAGGTAAAAGCATTTCAACATGTTCGCGCCACCGGTGAAGTTACCCCTCAGGCTGGGTGCCTGGAAAGCCTACGCTGAAACCCAGCCCAGCACTGGCAGGTAAGGTTTGGAAAGAATGGACGCCGGATAAAGCTTTTTAGGTTCGAGTAAATTTGAATGGTGTATCGTAAAAATTTACTAAAATTCCGGATTTGGCAACGGAAAGGAAAAAATGACTGAACTTAATGTTGAGCAATTCTTCAAATACATTCCAACTGCTTTTCAAGCAGAAAAAGCAGATGGTGTGGATGCGACAGTTCAATTCGATTTGAAGGATAAAGAAGTAAAATCTTGGACGATGAAAATTAAAGATAAAAAATGTAATGTGGTGGAGGGTGTACAGCCAAACCCAACTGTTGTGCTGACTGCGAAAGAACAAGACTGCATTCAGATATTCACTGGAAAACTGGATCCCACAATGGCATTCATGCAGGGTCGAATTAAACTCACTGGAAATCTTCAGTTCGCAATGAAATTAATGGGTATGTTCAAGTTGGGGTAGGGTAGGCTAAAACCAACCCCAATCTGCTGCAGCACCATCTTCCATCATTGAGTAATCCCACATTTCCATACCCAGGTCAAGCCGGGCAGGTCTTTCCAAGATCTCCTCGGCTTTTTGACGTGTTTTTTCAAGCATGGCAGGACCATACGGACAGTAGATGGTAGTCAGGATCATTTTAATAATGACCTGGTCGGGTTGTATAGCTACTTCTCTGACCAAACCCAGTTGAATAATGTCCAGACCAATTTCGGGATCCACAACCTCACGCAGACCTTCCCGAAGTTTTTCCGTAAGTTCAGGTTCAGTTTCTTCAGATTCCCAATGGGCAAGATTACTGGCTGGCTGGTCGCTCATTCTCAGGCTCCATGGAATTGCGGGGGATTAGATACGTGCAACGGTTGTCACCTTGCAGGACACACTGTATTTTTTGTGCAGGAATATGCAAAATATTTGAAATTATGGATTGGTCCAGGGTACAAACCTCGGGATGGCTTTGACCTACATGCATATATGGACATGAAATTTCTTGAATAAGGTAATTATTCTCATCCATATTCCATTCCATTACAAATCCTTCGTGTGCAAGCAACTCTTGCAGGATATTTAGTTTTTCTTCAATTGGCCTGTCAACAGCGCGTCGGCTGTGCTCGGAAGAAATATCCAGTGCCATGCCGGCAAAAATCTGCTGTAATGTAGTATCTGGCAAAACCTGCTTCATCTGGTCCAATAGCTGATTGGTCAATTGATAGTAGCGGGTTGGAAAATGCTCCTGTCCTTTTTCTGTCAGGAAATAGACCAGGCGTGGGCGTCCAACCCCATGTCTTTCTTCTTCGGCTATCACCAAACCTTCTGATTGCAAGGCGTTAATATGGTGACGAACTGAGATGGGATTAATTCCCACGGTCTCTGCCAGCTCAATGATTGAAGTTCGAGAGCGTTCCAGAAGGGTTTGTAAAATTCTTTCACGGGTACTTTTCATGCAATTGATTCCATATAAATCAGTATACCGAAGCCTGACCTTTTTGTCAATATACTAGAATATTATAATAAATATTGACCAAATATAGTGATTGTGCTATAATCTGGCAGAAGTTGGAGTAGAACGCAATATTTGAAACTAGAAATTTCAGGAGTTTTGCATGGCAGGATTAGAAATTCGAAATTTGCACGTAAATATTGATGATAAAGAAATCCTGAAAGGCGTAAATTTATCGGTCAATAAAAACCAGGTACATACCATTATGGGACCGAACGGTACTGGCAAATCTACACTTGCATATGCCCTAATGGGTCATCCGGCATACAAATCGTTAAAGGGGATATCCTATTAAATGATGTGAGTGTTCTGGAAATGAAAGCCGACGAACGATCACGGCTTGGGATGTTCCTTGCATTTCAATATCCAGTTTCCATTCCGGGAGTTTCTGTTGCAAATTTCTTGAGGACAGCAATGAATTCACGCCGGCGTGCAATAAATCCTGAGGATAAAGGTATTCCAATTCCCGAGTTCAGAAAACTGTTGCGTGAAAAAATGGATTTGTTAAAAATGGATCATGCTTTTGCAGGACGATATTTGAATGAGGGATTTTCGGGTGGTGAGAAAAAAAGGGCAGAAATATTGCAAATGGCAATTTAAAACCAGAAATTGCCATTTTGGATGAAACAGATTCCGGATTGGATATTGATGCTTTGAGTATTGTTTCAGAAGGTGTAAATGCACTTACGTGGAACAGAATTCGGTGTGCTGGTGATTACTCATTACCAACGAATTTTAAATTATATTAAACCGGATTTTGTCCATGTCATGATGGATGGCAGGATTGTTGAATCTGGTGATGCGGAACTGGCATTGCATCTGGAAGAACATGGTTATGATTGGGTGCGCGAAAAACTTTGAATGGTGTACCTGCCTGAAATATTAATGGTAACAGGAGGCTGTGATGAGCAACGGATCAACAGGCAATTTTCTAGAGGAAATCGGCGATTATCAATATGGTTTTAGAGATCCTGACGTGTCTGTTTACAAACTCGAAAGGGCTTGACCGAGAAGTTGTCGAAATGATTTCTGCCATGAAAGGCGAACCACAATGGATGCTGGATTTTCGTCTTAAGGCACTATGAACATTATAAGTAGCGGCCCATGCCAACGTGGGGAGCGGATATCTTTAGCTTGAATTTGGATGAAATTTATTATTATGTAAAACCCACGGAATGTGAAAGCAAAAGCTGGGATGATGTTCCAGATTCGATTAAGAATACCTTTGACAAGTTGGGCATTCCGGAAGCAGAGCAAAAATTCCTGGCAGGTGTTGGTGCCCAATATGAATCTGAAATGGTTTATCACAGCATTCAGGAACATCTTGAAAAACAAGGTGTGATTTTTGTAAGTATTGAGGAAGGTTTGCAGCAACATCCTGATTTCTTCCGGGAATATTTTGGAACTGTCATCCCAATTGAAGATAATAAATTTGCCGCATTGAATAGTGCAGTCTGGTCTGGCGGTTCTTTTGTTTATGTACCCAAAGGGGTCAAAGTTGATTTACCTTTCAAGCATATTTTCGGTTGAATGTTGCCAATATCGGGCAATTTGAACGATCCATGATCATTGCTGATGAAGGTGCCCAGGTGCATTATGTGGAAGGCTGCACTGCACCACAATATACTACCAATTCATTTCATAGCGGTGTCATTGAAATTATTGTCAAAAAAGATGCCAGAGTGCGTTATACCACCATTCAAAATTGGTCCACAATGTGTATAACCTGGTTACACAGCGTGCGATTGTGCATGAAAATGGCAACGATGGAATGGGTGGATGCAAATTTGGGTTCCAAAGTTACCATGAAATATCCATCCTGTTATCTGGTGGGAAAGGGAGCACGTGGTGAAATCTTATCCATGGCGTTTGCAGGTACTGGACAGCATCAGGATACCGGCGGAAAAGTGATTCATTTTGCACCACATACCAGCAGTAAAATCACATCCAAATCCATCAGCAAAGGTACAGTGGACGGGCATCTTACCGTGGTTTGTTGAAAGTGCATAAAGGTGCAGACATGTCGAAATCCAATGTGGTTTGTGATGCGCTGCTGCTGGATCCGCAATCCCGATCTGATACCTATCCTTATATTGAAATCGATGAAGAAGATGTCACTATCGGGCATGAGGCATCTGTATCAAAAGTAGGCGAAGAACAACTGTTTTACCTGATAAGCCGTGGATTATCAGAAGAAGAAGCCACAACCATGGTGGTTTCCGGATTTATTGAACCACTGGTAAAAGAATTGCCCATGGAATATGCCGTTGAAATGAACCGGTTGATCCAACTTCAAATGGAAGGATCAGTCGGATAGAATGCGAGATTACCATAGAATATGATTGAAACACCCACAATTGTAACCAGCAAAAGCCAGCACGGAGACATTCAGCGTTTCTGATTTTTCCTTTACGCGCGATTTGATACCGCAATTCAGCCAGAAATGAAGCGACTCATGCACTATCGACAGAGGCCTGGGAAGCATTCAAATTAATCTCAATTCCAACCACAAAGGATGAAGCCTGGCGAAGGACAGATATTCACGATTTGAAGGCAGTAAGCCTTCCGAATTGCCAGGCATGAATGGCAAATCCAGCTTCACACAGGGTGCCTGCGAGTTTGCTTAAACCTTTGGCAGGAAAAGCGCATGGTGGACAGGTTATTCTAAGTCCGGTTGATACAAAAATTATCCTTGAGCGAAGAAGTAACAGACAAGGGAGTTATATTTACTGATCTGAAGACCGCTGAACAAAAATATCCGGATTTGTTGGAGAAAATATTGGGAAAAGTAGTAGCAGCTTCAAGAAGGAAAATTTGCTGCTTTGGCGGGGGCATTTGCCCAAAATGGGTATTTCTATACGTGCCAAAAAATGTTCAAATTGAGACACCTTTGCATAGCCTTGATTTGGGGTCCCGGAGTTGGACATAGCCTATATCACCATGTCTGGTTTATGTGGATGAAGGTGCAAGCGTCACTTATGTGCATGAATCTGCGTCACCAGATCTGAATGAAGGTCAGATATGCATGCAGGTATTGTGGAAATATTTGTCGGTACCGGCGCAAATCTTGAGATTTGTTGAATTTCAATCCTGGGGGCAAAATGTCTGGAATTTCAGCCATGAAAGTGCCATGGTCGACCAAGATGGCAAGCTGGATTGGATTTTTGGCGCTGTTGGCAGCCATCTGACGAAAAATTTCTCCGAACTTGTACTTGATTGGTCAGAGGAGCAAGCGGGAAGATGTCCGGATTTTATTTTACCGATAATGACCAACATCTGGATCATGATACACAACAATATCATCTTGCACCGCATACAACCAGCGATTTGTTGTTCAAAGGAGCTTTGCTGGATAAAGCCGTTCTGTCTGGCAGGGAATGATTTATGTGGCACCAGGTGCAATGAAAACCGATGGGTATCAGGCAAATCGTAACCTGATTTTAAGCAGAAATGCCCGGGCAGATTCAATTCCTGGACTGGAAATTCTTGCGGATGATGTACGCTGTACTCATGGCGCAACAGTTGGAAAAATTGATCCTGACCATGTCTTTTATCTGATGAGCCGTGGGATTCCTCGTAAAGAAGCGGAACAAATGGTAGTTGAAGGTTTCTTTGATCCCATCATGCAGCGCATTCCGTTTGAAGGTGTTCGAAAACGCTTTCAGACTGCCATTCATAAAAAGATGGAAACAATAACATGATATACTTATCTGATTAAAAATTTACTTGGAGAAATTAATGGCATCCATTTCATTTATGAGAGCTCCCGATCCGGGATTGACATTTGATGTTGGTGATAGTGTGGAAGTTTATTGCGACCATGAAAAAGATGGACAGCGTATTCGCGGTTGGCAAAAGGGTATTGTGGTACAGGTGATGCAAAAATGGTTGCCGTTCAATTCCGAACAGATGTATTTCTTACGGATGGCTGGATGGTTCCAGATCATATATTATGGTACCCAGTGAATTCTCAGCATATCCGTTTCCCGCAAAAAAGAAGTACCAAAAAAGAGTTACCAAGGGCAGAATAACGGGGTGAATTCTTGAAAACCTATCGCGATGATTTCCCAATTCTGAAGCGTGAGGTAAGACCAGGAATTCCTTTGGTGTATCTGGATTCTGCAGCAACTTCTCAGAAACCAGAAATTGTGATTCAGGCGATGGATGCCTATTATCGTACCCAGAATGCCAATATTCATCGCGGAATACATACTCTTGCAGAAGAAGCTACCCAGGCATACGAAAGCGCACGCGAGAAAATCGCGGAATTTTATCAACGCAAAATCTACAAGCGAGATTATTTTTACCCGCAATACAACCGAATCCATAAACCTGGTGGCATATACCTGGGGTCGTAAATACCTCCATAGTGGTGATGTGATAATACTTACCGAAATGGAACATCATTCCAACTTGATTCCATGGCAAATACTGGCATCGGAACGAGATATTCAGCTGGAATTTATACCCGTTACGGACAATGGATTGCTGGATCTTGAGGTTTATAAATCGCTTTTGGAATTAAAACCAAAGTTGGTTGCATTTTCCCACATGTCGAATGTGCTTGGGACAATCAACCCGGCCAGGGAAATTATTGCATTAGCCCATCAGGCTGGTGCCATTGCTCTTGTAGATGCTGCCCAATCTGTCCCTCATTTCACCGTCTCTGTGACATGACCTGGATGCAGATTTTATTGCATTTTCGGCTCATAAGATGTGTGGACCGACCGGTACTAGGCGTACTTTACGGAAAAGAGAAAATTTTGGACTGACATGCCGCCTTTTATGGGTGGTGGAGATATGATCCGAAAGTAGGATTACGCTCGTTCACAGCCAATGAATTACCCTATAAGTTTGAAGCAGGAACACCCGCAATTGCCGAAGTAATTGGATTCGGTGCAGCAATCGATTACTTGACCACAATCGGCATGGACAACATTGCGAAGGTAGAAGAAAATCTTGTTGCATATGCGATGGAACAAATTGGAGACATCCCAAATGTAAATGTTCTTGGTCCATCTGCTGAGAAAAGAGGTGGAGTTTTGGCTTTTGTGATGGATATTGCCCACCCGCATGATATTGCCCAGATTTTGGACCAATCAGGTATTGCTGTTCGGGCTGGGCATCATTGTGCCATGCCGCTGCATACACGATTTAATATACCCGCCAGTACTCGTGCCAGTTTTTATTTATACAACACCCGGGGCGAAGTTGATCAATTAGTAATTGCCCTTCAAAAAGTAATTAAAATATTCTCATGATGTGAAAATTATGGATGACCTTTATAGAGAAATCATTATTGAGCGTTATAAAAATCCGATGTACAAGTCGAAGCTTAACCCGCATGACTTCACATTTGAAGATGAAAATCCTTTATGTGGTGATCAATTGCGGGTGGATTTGCGTGTAGACGAGCAGGGAATTGTCACGGAGGCAGGATTTAGCGGTCATGGTTGTGCAATTTCACAAGCCTCAGCAGATTTATTGATGGAAAACATTATTGGGAAAAATCTTGAAGATGTAAAAAAGCTAACCAAGCAGGATATTCTGGATTTGTTGGGGATAGAATTGGGTCCAGTTCGATTAAAATGCGCCTTGTTATCCTTAAAAGTTCTAAAAGCCGGGGTGTATGGATTGGGGGAGGCATCCGAGGACGACCTTAAGGATTTGGAATGAAAGAAGCAGATACCACAACCTATTATCCAGTTGCACCAATTGAAGATTTGCCGCCAGGGGAACGATTATTCCTCGACGTGAATAATGAGCCAATCGTGATCTTTCGTGTAGGCGATATGTACTATGCCATTGGAGATGTGTGTACCCATGACCACGGTCCTTTGGGGGATGGGGATTTGGATCAATTTGAAATCATCTGCCCCAGGCATGGAGCGCGGTTTGATATCCGATCTGGAAAAGCGACCCAATTGCCTGCTGTAATTGATGCACCATGGTATCCAGTTCGAATTATCGACGGCAAAATCGAAATCGGTATATCCAAATAATTGGTTATAAAGAAATTAATCGCAAGGATTGCCATGGAAATAATCCTGGCAATCCTTTTGTGTTATTTTAACTTTGAATGAAGAATTTAATATTACTCTGAATCAGGATTAATCACTTTACCCATAAATAATACAGTACCGGATTTGTTATCCAGAATAAAGAAAATGAATGGTCGATCTATTGATACCTTGATCGGGTCCAAAGGCATGGAAGTTACACCAACTACTACTGCAGTGGCTGCTGCAGCTTCAGTTCCATTTTCATCAACATCAATATACGCTTTATGAAGAATTGCTGAGATATAAAGGTCCTTTGTTCCATCCATACCTGAAAAATCAGCGACACCTGGTGAAAATGCATCTGGCATACCCATCTGACCCAGGATATCAGCCAGTCCAAATGAAGTTTCTATTTTGAATTTTGGCAAATTCAAATTTACCTGGGTATATTGGGTATTTGCGATAATTTCCTTGATTTGATTGTTTGAAATGGCATCTTCTATTTCCTTGAAACGACCCCCATCTGGGAGCAAAACGAGCATGGAAATCTTATTTCCCTCATACGGCAATGTTATTGCTTGATATCCGTCTGCCGAATAGTAGCCGAAGCTTTCCGTTTGCTGCATCATGGGTACCTGTACGATAGTGCCATCGAGTAGGGTGAAATTTCCTTCGTGGGTTAAGGCATCTTCGAATTGGCTCATCCATTTGGCTTTAAAGTAGATGGCATTGGTGAGAACCAATCGGGTCAATGAGGAAATGCTGCCTTCCGAAAGCAGGTTATTTATTTTATTCTTGGTTTCATCACTTACCCACTGGTTTATTTCCAGGCGGGATTTTTCCGGTTCATTTATAAAATCCATAAGATGCAAACCAGCACCATAATTCTCTGCCAAAAGGTCGAGATAGGACGGCAAAAAGGTGTAAGTTTGCTCACCCCAAATTGCGTTCGTTATGTTTAATTCAAAATCCTTTTTATTCTCTTCGGATTTATTATTTTCTCGCACTTAACTCCAACTGTAAGGCATTTAGCGAAGGGTGCAATTCAGCGGAGGGCGAAGCAAACCGTAATACATCATTCATTTGTTGTAATGTTTCTACCCTTGCTCCAGCTTGCGTCATTGCCATGGCAAGTGAAATACTATATGGCGAAAAAATGATGTTTTCTTCCTGGTTGGGAAGATTTTTATATAAATTAATGGCAAAATCGGTATTGCCGTCTACCACTTTTTCTATTGACTCTTCGTTTGTATCAGGCTGGAGATTGCGAGGCAGGGATGATTTTGCTTCATTCAGCGGTTTGACTTGTTCGGTCATTTGTTCACAACCTGCAAATAAAATGAACATGGTAATTAATATCAAAATCCTTTTCATTTTTCACTCCCTTCCAGCTAAACCTAACAATAAAACGGTATCTGATCAATTATTGTTCCAAAAAACCTGCCCAATATAATAGCTGGGCAGGTTTGATAATTCTCGCAATTTTATTCCCTAACAACTTGCGAATTGTGCAACAATCCTGAGGATGTCAAAGCCTTCGGCATATTGCCTTTCAGCCAGTGCACCATGACGGATCATTGTGGCACGCGTGATTGCAGGGTCAAAATAATATTTTGAATCATAGGTCTTATATTCAGCCAACGCCTCTATTTTCTTTTCAACGTCTGCTTCGTTCACATCCACCAAAAAATTAGGAAAAAAGCCGTAACTGGAGCGCAAAACATCAAAACCCAGTACCGTTGTCCCTCGAAAAGCCCGCAACACTTCTTCAGTGACTGTGGCGTGATCTTGATGGATATCTGCCCGGGTGTGGGTAAAGACGATTTCGGGGTGAAAAGTGCGATTCAGCTGGATGAGATATTCCAGAATTTCTTGCCGGGAATATGGAAAACGACGGGTTTCAAATTCACCCAACACGGCATGATCTTTTGGAACACCTAATACTGCCATACTATTGTGGTATTCATTGGCAACATGTGCCAAATCAGGATTCTTTTTATTATCCGACAGGGTGACGCACAATACCTCTGTAATGCCAACAATATGGGCAATCAATGCTCCTGCACCCAGTTCAATATCATCAGGATGCGCCCCGATAAAGCATACTTTTTTTCCGAAAAATGTCATATCATGATTCATAAGTTAGCCTTACTTGGTTGCCAGAAAGCCGCCAACCACTTTGGTCATGACCAATTTACCATCCTGTGCCAATTTCTCATTAGCTGCTTTACGAATAGATTCCATAACTTTCTCGAAATCATCTTTTCCTTCAAACAGGCTGGTCCAAAGTTTCCGGTCTTCAGAAAGTGAAGCCCGGGTATATGCCACAAAGGGTTCAACGCTCTCAAAAGTCAGTGGATTTTCGAAAATGTGGACATCCACTTTGGAGAATTGATTTTTTATGGTGGATAAAAACTCGCTCTCATAACGACTGCTGCCCGGCATGGGTGGAATGGGTTTTTGGGTTGCCGCCTTGATAATATCGTAAAAGAGCTGTTTATTTTGCGGCATTGGACCTGTTGTGAAGAGCCTGCCGCCTGGTTTTAATACCCGATGCATTTCACGAATAGTATAGGGTACATCTTCGGCGTAATAGATTGCAAAACAACAGGATACCAGGTCGAATTGATTGTCTTCAAACGGAAAATGCTTGGTTGAAATTAAGTGTAATAAATGGAAGATTTGTGCCGCGTTTTTTATTTTCTGCCCTGGCTTTGGCGAGCAAATCATCGGATACGTCTCCACCGGTGATATCCGCTTTACCTTGTAAATAATCGTAATATGAAAAGCACTGTTTTCCTGCACCACAGCCAACATCCAATATTTTGGAATTTGGCTGAAGTTTCAACAAATCCAGCATCCAGGTATCAATATCCTTCCCTCCAAATTTGTTGTGAATATCAATTCGCACAGCAAGGTCGGACGAAGTTTCTTGATAGTTAATTTTCATGAATTCTCCTGAAGGTGTAGGTTAACAAATTCGTGGCAGCATTTCGCCAGCCATCATATCCAAAATACGGGTACTTCCGTAATCAGTTCGCAATAGAACAGTACCTGGTTCATCTGATCCAATTTTACCAATGATTGCAGCTTCGTGCCCGTATGGATGGCTGTGTAAGGCTAGAATTGCATCATTGGCGAATTTTTCAGGCAAGATGATGATTACTTTACCTTCGTTGGCAACATATAACGGATCAAACCCAAGTATCTCGCAGGCATTCAGAACAACGGATTTAATGGGGATGGATTTCTCTTCCAGTACAACACTTACATTGCTTTGCCTGGCAATTTCATTCAGTGTGGTTGCCAATCCGCCCCGGGTGGGGTCGCGCAGTACATGAATTTCTGGAACAGCACGAATCAATTGATTAATCAGTCCGTTAAGGGGTGCCACGTCGGATTGAAGTTCAGCAGCAATTCCCAACTCTCCTCTTGCAGAAAGGACAGCAATACCATGATCCCCAAGTGTGCCCGAAATTATTACCACGTCACCTGGTCTGGCGTTAGCACCATGAATCTGCAATTCAGGAGTTACCCAGCCAAACCCGGTCGTGTTTATAAAAATGCCGTCCCCATTCCCCTTGTTTACCACTTTTGTGTCTCCAGCAACAATGGTTACTCCGGCTTCCTGTGCAGCAGCCTGCATGGAAGCCAAAACACGATGTAATACCTGGAATTCCAGTCCTTCTTCAAGGATAAAACCTGCTGTCAGGGCAACAGGTGATGCGCCAGACATGCTAATATCATTTACCGTCCCGCAGATCGCCAACCTGCCGATATCTCCTCCTGGGAAAAATAAAGGTGTGACAATATGGGAATCGGTGCTGACAACCAGGTGACTTTCTTGTGGACGGCTAGCGAGGAGTAAGCCAAAATCGTTTCCGGCATTTAGCACATCATTGGAGAAATATGGCATAAATACTTTTTGGATGAGGTCATGCGTCATTAATCCTCCACTGCCATGTCCCATCACAATTTGTTCTGTGTGAGGTAACGGCAGGGGACAAACAGGACCTTCAAGTACGGGTAATTGATTTTCCACATTCATGGATGCGATTGTAACATATCCTCTCTTACGACCCTAAAAGTAAAACCACCAACCCAATCAACAGGCTTATTCCAATACCAATTGGAAGCGTGATTTTAAGAACACTGCCTTCTTTTCCCAGTAAACCAACCGTACTGCTGCCGAGAACGATTTTAGCTGGTGACAACATACTCCCCAATGCACCTCCGGTGGTTTGAGCGGCTACCATCCAGGCAGGGCTGAATTGCAAAAAAGTAGCGATTTCCTTTTGCATTCCACCAAAGATGACATTTGAACTTGTGTTTGAACCAGTTGCAAAAGCGCCAAGCATTCCCACCATGGGTGACGCGACCGGGTAAACATTATTAAATAAATTACTTAATCCTTTAGCAAGCATTTGCGTTAGACCTGCATGTTCCATGACAGATGATAAAACAATTGTAGACAAAATTGCCAGACTTGCCGGGGCTGCAGTTTTCCAGGTATTTTCAAAGGCTAATTTGAGATTGGTTTTTGGGAGAAAATCACGTTTATTAAAGATGATGGTGGTGATTATTGAGACAATAAAAACATAAAAGCCTGGGTGACCAAATAATTTGAATGCCTGTCCGGTCCCTGGCGGAGTGATAAAACCATTATTTGTTACAACTTGTTGAAATTGGGGAACCCAGGCAATAGATTGCAGAGTTGTCCGAAGCGGACCAGGCCAAAAAGCGATTATCAGCAAGACGGATAGCCCGAAATATACTGCCAATGTTGAGTGAAATAAAGTTTGAATCCTTTTATCCCGTGGCAGTTCTTCGTGATTACGCTTAAGAAGTAATCCGACCAGTATTCCGGACAAACCTGCTAGAAAACCACTCAGAGTGATGAGTTCATAATAGGCAAGGACGGCTTGAACTCCTGCCATTATTACACCTATGAGAATGACATAATGAATATGCCTGGTTTGTTTGAGGAGAACTGCAACCACTATTCCGCATAGTAGACAAGCCAGACCAAGCAAGAGACTGGCAGGCAGGACAATCTCATTGGGAGACATCATTAACCACACCAATCAGGGCTTGAAAAACGACTCCCATATCTCCAAACGTCACTGCCCAGGCATGACCAATCGCGACTGCAGCCACTGCCAGGACTGGTTTTACACCAAGTGCAACCATAATGGGGGCAATTATAGCTATGGGTAGTCCAAAACCCGCTATTCCTTCCAAAAAAGCGGAGAAGCACCATGCCAGGATGAGCCATAAAAAGCCAGTGTCTGAAACCGATTGTTGCAGCGTTGATGTTAAAGCGCTTATACCTTCTGACTGAAAAATCACCTGGTAAAGCAACATGGCTGGCCAAATTATCATCAATACAAAAAGTGATAATAGCATGCCTTTGGAAAGGGCAGTGGAAAAGACTGGAAGATTCAATCCAAATGCAAAAATAGCTACCAGTATTCCGACCAATAGACTGACAGGACCTGCGATATGACCACCCCAATGCAGGAAAATCATAAGAAAAAGAAGTACCAGTATGGGCAAAGCGGCTATTAAATATCCCATATTGGTTTACTTACGAGCATAGCGATAATAGGCAGAGCAAGCGCCTTCGGACGACACCATGGTTGCACCCAAAGGATTTTGAGGAGTGCACAAAGTTCCAAAGGCTGGGCAATCGATTGGTTTTTTTATTCCTTGTAAGACCTGCCCGGAAATACAAATCTCTGATTCGTGGGTCTGGATATGCTCAACAGAAAATCGTTTCTCAGCATCAAAAAATGAATATTCCTGCCGCAATCGCCATCCGGATTGGGGAAGCATTCCAATTCCACGCCAGTTTCGGTCACAGGCTTCGAAATAGGTATGGATAATATTTTGCGCGTTTTGGTTGCCTTGCTCTGTGACTATCCTTGGGTAAGCATTCTGAACACCAATTTCATTTAATTCAAGAGCCTTGACTGTCATATAAATTCCATTGAGCAGGTCAACCGGTTCAAAACCGGTAACCGTGATGGGAATTTGATATTTTTCTGCAATGGGCAAATACTCCCAATAACCCATAACAGCGCAAACATGCCCGGCTGCCAAAAAACCTTGCACTCGATTTGTTGGTGATCCGAGGATAGCATGCATGGCAGGAGGTACACACACATGGGATACCAGCAATGAGAAATTCTGCAAGCTTAAGGATTGTGCCTGCATCAATGCAGCCAGGTTTGCTGGGGCTGTGGTTTCAAACCCAATTGCAAAAAAGACGATTTGCTTTATCAGGGTTTTGTTGGGCAATCTTGACTGCGTCCAATGGTGAATAAACCACCTGAATATTGGCACCTTGCGCCCGATTGCTGAATAAATCGGCTTGTGATCCAGGAACTCGCAGCATATCACCGTACGAAGTGAAAATGACATCCGGCAGGGCGGAAATTGCGATTGCTTTATCAATCAATTCCAAAGATGTTACACAAACCGGGCACCCTGGACCATGCACCAGTTCAATTTCTGGTGGTAGTAGTTGATGCAGCCCATAATGCATAATGGCGTGCGTTTGTCCGCCGCAGATTTCCATTATGACCCAGGGATGGGTTATGATTTTACGAATATTTTGAAGCAGCGTTTTTACAAGTGCTGGATCGCGGAAGCGGGAAGTAAGATTTTCCACGATTATCCTCAATTCTCCCATCTCGCGCAAAATTGACAGCGTTTCCTGGGCTTCTTCCTCACTTAATATGCTCAACGCATAACCGGCATGCACTATGGTGTAATCGCCAATTTGTATCTCAGGTAATGATTCGATGCAAACCTGGCGTGTCACTCCACCAAAATCAACCATCGCCATGCGAAGACCGGGTTGATCAATAAACTGGATTATCTTTCCTGGAACTCCAAGACACATTCTGCACTCCTTAATAAACTAAACCGTAAAGTGTTGCGGGTTATTGGCAGCAATCCATGCCTGCCCGAGGGAGATGCCGCCATCATTGGTTGGAACCTGATGATGCGTATATACAATAAAGTTATCGGTTTCTAATGCAGTTACAGTTTTTCGGAAAAGAAACCGGTTCTGCCATACACCACCACTTAATGCAACCTGGTTAATTGCTTGGGAAGTGCGAATTGTGCTGCATAGCCTGCGAACTGCGTTAACAATGCTGTTATGAAACCGGGCAGAAATTATTGACTGGTGGATATTCGCCTGAAAATCATTCAGAATGGATTGTAAAAGTGGTTTTGTTTCCCAAATACCATTCGAAAAGGGCATCTCATAATAGCCGTTTTCGTTGGAGTCGGCGATTGCTTCCAATAAAATGGCTGCCTGACCCTCATAATTTGCTTCGAGTTGACTCCCAGAAGAGCTGATACCGCATCAAATAAGCGCCCCATGCTTGAAGTAAGCGGGACATTCAGCTTGTGTTGCAACTGGGCAAGCAGGGTAGTTTGATCACCGCTGCAAATATTTTTTACAGGTGGCAGGTTGTCTTCCCATTCGATACCAGCGTCCCACAAATAAGCCAGGGCTATCCGGGCTGGATGCCGGATTCCAAAATCACCACCCGGCAAAGGTGAATAGGTCAAGGTGGGCAGCGCGGTCATACCCATAGGAATTACCAACCAGCGCTTCTCCTCCCCAAATTGCGCCATCAGTACCTAAACCGGTTCCATCAAAACATAATCCAATTACAGGCTCGGTTACATCAACATGGTTTTCTGCTAATACTGAAGCGAGATGGGCATGATGATGTTGAACCTCTATCACAGGTAAATTATGCTCATCAGCAAAAGCCCTGGCATGGCGGGTGCTCAAATAATCTGGATGCAGGTCACAGGTAACTATTTCGGGTTGTACCCGGAATAAATTTTGATAGTGGATGATGCCTTCTCGAAATGACCGAAAAGTTTCATAATTTTCCAAATCGCCGATATGATGGCTGATAAACGCATACTGTTGATTGGTGAGACAAAATGTATTCTTGAGTAATGCACCTCAGCCAATATCTCGGGACAGGTTTGGAGAGGGTTACTGCATCCGGAGCATAACCCCTGGCTCTCCTCACCGGGAAAATACTTTGGCGTTCTTCTCTAACGACAGAGTCATCAACGCGCATGTGGATATCCCGATTGTGAATTAAAAATCCGTCAGCAATTGCGCGTAGCCTATTGAAACCTTCGCCGTCCTGGTATGAAATTGGCTCTTCACTCAAATTGCCGCTGGTCATCACAAGCAACTCTGGATAATCAGGTTCAGGTTCCAGCAAAAGTAAGTGTAGAGGTGTATACGGAAGTATGATCCCCAGTGTTTCCAAACCGGGTGCTACTTGTTTTGAAACGGGAGCATTCATTTTTGCTTGCAGTAAAACAACTGGCTTTTGCCGGCTTTTCAGAAGAGTTTTTTCTACCTCAGTTACCTGGCAGATTCTATTGATGGCATCCATACTGAATGCCATCAGGGCAAAAGGCTTATCGCTGCGTTTTTTCCGGTTGCGAAGAGTTCTCAACCGCTGCATCATTGCCTGCATCACACGCCAGGTGATAGCCTCCCAATCCTTTGACAGCAATGATTTTGCCATCCTTAATCCATTTTCGTGCATGTTGCAGTGCGTTTTCATTTTTTGAGACTAAATTCCCATCAACCAGGAACGTTAATTGCGGACCACAAGTTGGGCAGGCGATTGGTTGTGCATGAAAACGCCGGTTACGAGGATTGTCATATTCTTGTTTACAATCCGGGCACATGGGAAAAGATTTCATGGTTGTAAGCGGTCGGTCGTAGGGAATATCTTCAATGATGGTGAAGCGTGGACCACAATTTGTGCAATTGATAAATGGATAACGGTATCGCCTGTCAGATGGATCAAATAACTCTTTCTGACAATCAGCACATATGCCAATATCCGGTGAAATTGGAATAAAGTCTCCCGGAATAGATTGGCTGGAATAAATCTGGAAATCTGAATACTCCTGGCGATCTACTTCCGAAACCTGCAACCTGTCAATACGTGCCAATAGGTGGAAGATTATTCTTCAATGCTAATAAAAAGCGAATTGATGGATTCGGAATCACCAACAATCTCAATCTCAACTCCTGCAGATGAATTTCGAACCCAGCCAACAAGATTATTAAGAATTGCATACTCGTACACAAATGGTCGAAATCCCACACCCTGAACAATACCCTGGATGTGGATTCGTCTGGCAATTAATTCCGATTTCATATCTTTATACATTCCAAAGGCAGACACAGCAAAAATCAATTCGCTGAAATCATGTTTCAGCAAGATATTATACCAAATTAGTCCGAATTGCTAAAGCTTATTCCTGGGTAGTTGGATGTAGTTTGCCGGGTTGATGCACAATGATATCGAACAACTGCAGCCTTGTGGTTAACAAACGACTGGCAATGACATTGGATAACCGGCGCATGATGACATATCCCAACAACGGATTTGAGTCGCAGGTTGTCAAGAGTGCAGATGCATCAAAGCAAATCAGGTGACAGTTTGATATTCCGCGTGCTCCACTGGTGCGCTGACGAACGACAGGAGTAATACTCGACCAACCAATAATATCCAGTGGTTCAGCATGATAAATACAGACAGTTCCACGGGTGGGAACAAAGGTCTCCAGTACCAATTGACCTTCCAACAAGATATAAAGTGTGTCAGTGCGGGACCCTTCTTCAAAAATGGTAGTACCGGCTGGAACATCACAATACCTGGCAACCTGCGCCAGGTGTTCAATTTGCTCGTGTGGCAAGTCATGAAACCAGGGGATACTTTTTAGTGTGATGATCAAGTCAGTGTTGATGCTCATGAATAATTCCAGTCACTAAAACCAAAAGGTCTGAAATAAATTAATCCCAGTTATACGAAAGATATGAAATATTATCTTTGGAATACAGAGATATAAATAATGTACTTGCAGCTTGTTTCAGGGTCAATGAACAAATGTAATCGAATTGTCACTGCCGATATCTATTTATTTAATATTTCATCCACCCAGGATACGATGTGTGTCACGGCTTGTTCGGACAACTGAGCGGTAGATGCGGAAAGACTATGTGAAAATTGAAACGAATAGCCGCGAACTGAGACGAGTAATGCATTTGGTTTTTTCGAATATAATGTTTCGGTAATACTCAGGCAGGTTTCTGGTGTCATGTGGTGTGTAAAAGGCGACTTTTGGAATGCCAGGTACCAGCCTGGTTACATTTACATCGTTGGGTACTGCCCCTGTATGCGCATCAACAAAACAAACTCCATCATATTCAGATATTGTTTCAGCCATTTCTGGTGTAAGCTGCAACGCAGAGAAGAGGTCAACTTTTCTGCCATTCGGCAGGAAACCTTCCAGGTAGTTATCAGGCGCAGGAATTCCGTAATGTTTGGCGAGTAAATTAAGAATATGCCAGGCAACTCCATCATCCTCCCGGTCTGGATTTCCATATCCGATTACAAGAATGCGCTTCATATTCTCAACCTGTACTATGCAAGGGTTTTGACTATTAAGGTCAAAACCCTTGCAATGATTGGAAAGAAAAATTTCAGGCGTTACGTTTTAGTGTTTGAATGAGTTCGCCAGATGCATCGAAAACTTGCAGCTCGAGAGGCATTTGACCAACAGCATGGGTGGAGCAGGAAAGGCAGGGATCATGGGCTCGGATGGCAGCTTCGACCCGATTCAACATACCTTCGGTAACAGGTACCATCAATGTATGTTTTGGCAACACTATCCACAGCAGTGCTCATTGCCCAGTTATTGTGACCAGTGGCAACAATCAGATTTACTTTTTCCAACTGACCATTGGCATTTGCCCAATAATGATGGAACAAAGTGCCACGTGGGGCTTCGATGACACCCACACCCTCACCCTTGAAATCATGGCAGGTGTTGATAATATCTGTTGAGAGAATATCAGGATCTTCGCAAAGAATTCGAACCCGTTCGATGGCGAATAGTGTTTCAATCAGTCGAGCCAAGTGGTAATACAGGGTGTTTTCAACCGGTTTGCCACCGTTAATGGATTTCCAGAATTTCATTTCTTCGCCAGCAAGCGGGGTTTCAATATCATCACATGCATTCAAGCGGCCCAATGGACCAACACGATAGACGCCATCCGGCCAACCCAATTTTTTGTAATACGGGAATTTTAGGTACGACCAGCTTTCCACATGCTCAGCAATATAGTCCAGATAATTGCGGCCATCAAATTGTTCCAACTGCTTTCCATTGGAATCTATCAGGCGAATCATGCCATCGGAAAATTCGAGACCATTGTTCGGAGTAACCAGTCCAAAATAACCGGATTTGAGGACAGCAAATTTGTTTATGTCTTCAACATGGTCTGAAGCCCAATCTTTCATTATCTTGATGCCAAGCTGGGTGGTGGCAATATTTTCATCAATTTGAGAAAGAATGGTATCACGTTCTGCCTGGGTCAGAGCTTTGTTTACGCCGCCTGGTACAGCAAAATCGGGATGGACTTTGCGGCCACCGAGAATTTTGATAATTTCCTGTCCAAATTTGCGTAACTTGACTGCTTTTACTGCAATATCCGGGGCAGCCTGAATCAAGCCAACTACGTTTCGAATTGCCGGGTCAGCATCAAAACCGAGCAGCAGGTCAGGACCGGCCAGTTCAAAGAAATGCATGCCATGGCTCTGCATTACCTGACCCATATGCATTAAATCACGAAGCATTACGGCAGGTTTGGGAGGCGGGCAACCCAGTACTTCATCGCCTGCTTTGGCTGCTGCCAGGTGATGGCTGACAGGGCAAATACCACAAATGCGAGGGGTAATGTAGGGCATTTCGAAAACCATTCGTCCTTCGCAAAACTTCTCAAAACCGCGGAATTCGTTGACGTGCAAATAAGCATGTTCAACTTTGCCATCCGGCTTGAGATGTATGGTCACTTTTGCATGACCTTCAATACGTGTTACTGGCTCAATTGTAATTTTTTGTGCAACCATAATCTACCTCCTAATGCCAGTGTAATCTTGTCGCCTTTAAGAACAGGCATACGGCCTTGAGCTAATTCACTCAGTACGTAATAGATGACATCCGGGTCCGGTGGGCAGCCAGGAACGTACAGATCTACCGGTACCACCTCGCCAACAGACTGAACGCGTTGCTGTACGCACAATTCTGGATCGTCCGGAATTTTACCGCTTGCATCTGTAGTTTCAGTTTCTACATAAGCACGGCGAAGAGTTTCTTCCAATGTGAAGAAATTACGCATGGCAGGTACTCCGCCAAAGACAGCGCAATCACCCAGTGCAACCAGGATTTTGCAGCGATCACGCATTCGGTGTGCGAATTCTTCATTGGCGGAATTATTTATGCCGCCTTCCAGAATTCCAACATCTACACCAGTCGCATCCGGCTCTTTAAAATCGGTGATGGGGGTGGCACGGATATCCGCTAATTGTGCAATTTCAATAATTCTTTCGTCAATATCCAATAAGGACATATGACATCCAGCACAGCCACATAACCAATCAGAGGAAATTTTCGGTTTTGCCATAGTAACTCCTTTTTCTCCGTCAACTAACAATAATTACGGATTATGCACCAACAATCTCTGTAATTGCAGAGACAGTTTTGATTTCTTTCTTCCAGCTGTCGCCACTTACCTTCATTCCTACCTGTTCAGCAAGTGCTTTGACTGCATCACTGCTGCTTTTTACTTCTTCCGACATGGTTAAGGTTGCAACTGCTTCTTGTACATGACCGTCCATACTGAGGAAATGACCTGATTCTTCAGCCCACATTCCCACTGGTAGAACAACGTCGGCTAGTGCAGTTAGTTGCGAATGATAGGAAGCAAAAACAACTTTGAATGGGGACTTTTCCAATTCCTTCATAAGCTTTTGGCTGGGTTTATCATCACCGGAAACGACCAGAACTGCCTTGGCTTTTTTCAAGTCTACGCTTTTTTCCATTCCCATTAAAAGTAGTCAGCAGCGAATTCGCGGCTACCCCGTGTACCAAGCAGAACGCCTTTATACTTCTTTGCGAGGTCAAGTGCAGATTTGATAACTGCTTCTGATGCTGTGCTTCCATATACAATCACCAGGTTGGATGCTTTAGTGAGAAGTTCGACTGCTTTTGCTGCAGTGTCTTTCGCTTTTCCATCAACCAGGGATTGCAATACGGAAACTTCGCCGCCTTTGGAGGGGGTAAGTACCACGTCAGCATAGTTTTCCAATAAATTCTTCTCACTATCCAAAACAATCAGGTGGGTACCATTCGGAATAAGACGTTTGACAAAGAATCCAACAACCTGATGATCCTCAACCAGGTTGTCTCCAACAACGAGGACGCAATCTGCTTTTTTCAAGGTCAGCAAGCTTGCCTTCAAATGCTTTTTTATTCTCAGCGGCTACCTGAAATGCAGCGGAACCAGATTGTTCGATGGACGAGACCCAATCGCTTCCAACGAGTTCTTTGACCATCGAAAGGGTTTCGGCGGGTAAACGTCCGGATACTAATGCAGCAACTTCATTTTTCTTCCAGTTGTCGGCAACAGTTTTTAATGCGACTTCCCAGGTGGCTGCTTTTTGTTTTCCGTCTTGTTTTACGATAGGTGTTACGACCTTGTCGCATTTTTCTGTCATCGGAATAAAACGACCCTGATCGCAAATAACACCTTTATTGACGCTTGAATCCCAATCGCCATAAATTTTTACAATGTTGTTATAGCGTGTGAAAACTTCGATGCCACATCCAACGCTGCAGTTTGTGCAGATTGTTTTCTGGCTGGAGCTTTCTTCTTCATGTCCACGATAAGCGCTCCATCGGTCAATTAATGCACCAGTTGGACAAACTTGAACACAACTTCCGCAAGAAATACAGGTGCTTTCTCCAAGCGGAACACCCAAATCTGCAACAAGCATGCTATTGGCACCGCGCTCCTCTACTCCGAGAGTAAAGTTGCCGACCAATTCACCGCAGGCACGCACACAACGCCGGCACAGAATACAGCGATTATGCTCAAGGATGATATAGGGGTGTGAGGCATCAACCGGGAAACTTTTCCAGCCTGGTTGAAGCGGCCAATGGGTCATGCCTTCATCGTAAGCGGAATTTTGGAGCTCACAATCACCGCCGCTGACCTGGCAGTAAGGACAAAAGTGATTGCGCTCACTAAAAATTAACCAAGGACGAATTTTCGGGATTCGTGAATGGAAGGAGTGTCAGTCCGAATGACCATATTATTACCAACCGGCAATGTACAGGCAGGCTGGGGTGTTCGGAAACCGTCCACCTCCACAAGACATAAGCGGCAACCACCATATGGTGTCAGCTCGGGGTGATCACACAGCGTTGGAATGTGAAACCCATTCTCTGTGGCTGCCTTGAGTACTGTATAACCTTCTGGTACTTGAAGACTTTTTCCATTGATTGTGATGTTAACCATTACTCACCTTCTCCGTCACAAACGTAATTAGATTGTTCAATATCATCGGCCGCTCATGGGACACACACCCGCAGGACAGACTTTTAAGCGAATGTGAGCTTCAACTTCGGCTCGGAAATAATTCAAAACATCTTTTAGAGGAGTCCCTGCAGTTTGACCCAAGCCACAATTTGACAGTGTGGTCATGTTATCACTCAAGGATTGCAAATCCTCTAAATCGTGCAGACTTGCTTTGCCTTGAGAAATTGACTCTAAAATTGTATAAGCGCGCTCGGTGCCGATGCGACAAGGATTGCATTTACCACAACTCTCACGCCTGAAGAACTGTAAAAGCACTTTTGCCAGGTCGACAACACAGGTATCTTCATCACATATCAATAATGCGCCTGAACCCAGGGCAACACCTGCTTTGGCAAATGAGTCAAAATCCATGGGAGTATCTTGAAGCTGGCAGGAATGATTGAGCCACTGGAACCACCTGTTTGAGCCAGTTTGAAATTGGAATTTTCACTGCCCTTGCCATAAATGGCGATGACTTCCCGAGGGTGATACCCATGGGAACTTCGATTAATCCAGTAACATTTACGTTCCCAAAATTGTATAGACCTTTGTGCCGGGACTGCTGGGTGTACCAATGGAACGATACCATTCTGCTCCATGCATAATAATTGGGAGTATATTTGCCAATGTTTCCACATTGTTAACAAGTGTAGGTTTATTCCACAAACCATGAGGTAGTTGGGTAGGGAGGGCGAATGCGAGGTTCACCGCGTTTTCCTTCGATGGATTCAAGTAAAGCAGTTTCTTCACCACAGATATATGCGCCAGCACCAGTGTGGATGTGAATCTTAAAGTTGAAACCGCTTTCAAAAATATTCTTCCCTAAGAAACCATATCTTCAGCCTGGAGAATGGCATTTCTCAACCGGCTCTGTGCCAGATTGTACTCACCACGGATGTATATATAGCCTTCAGTTGCACCAACTGCGTAGCCTGCAATCGTCATCGCTTCAAGAATTGCATGCGGGTCACCTTCGACAATCAAACGATCCTTGAAAGTACCAGGTTCACTTTCATCTGCATTACAGACGACATATTTTTGGTCACCCTGTGCGCTGAGCCACAAATCACCATTTCATTCCAGTTGGGAAACCAGCCCCGCCACGACCACGAAGACCGGATTTTTTAATTACTTCAATAACATCTTCCGGCTTCATTTCGGAGAGTACCTTACCAGTGCTTGATAGCCGTCATGAAGTATGTATTCTTCGATGTTCTCAGGATCAATTATGCCGGCACGTTCAAGTACAACACGTTTTTCTGCTGGAAGGGTTCCTTTTCGGGCAGATATCCAGGCAATGCGACCACTTAGTTCACGCTGGGAAGCCTGCAGTCCTGCAGCGATTCGACCTTTGTAAAGATGTTCTTCAACCAGGTAAGGGACATCCTCGAGTTTTACCGGGCCATAAATAACTGCTTCTGGATAGATAATTACCATGGGAATGGCATCATTGCGGCCAACATCGCCAACCATGGTCACAGAAATTTCTTCTTCCATACCAAGACGGCTAATTCTTGTTGGATGGCTTGAAATACTTCCTGAGCACCTAATTCAATACTTCGAGTATCACTGGATACCAGAACAATTGAACGATATGTTTTCATAGTTCGCTCCCTTAACTATAATGTGACAAAATTTCTGGTATCTGATCCGGAGTTACGTTGCCATAAATATCTTCATCAATTATGATAACAGGGCCAACTCCACATACGCCAAGACAGGTAACCGTAATCAAGGTCCATTTTCCATCCTTGGTTGTTTCTCCGGCAGAAATTTTGAGTTCTTGCTGCAGCCGTTCCCATACTTGCCTTCCACCAACAACATGACATGGGCACTTTCACAAAACTGGATTACATGCTTGCCACGTGGTTTTGTTGAGAGCATCTGGTAAAAAGTCGCAACCGAAAGAACTTTGCTTTGTGGAAGCTTGAGCAGCTGACTGACTTTCTCAAGTCTTCGTTGGGTAAATAGCCAATCTTCCGGTTGATTTCGTTTAAAATTGGAATCAATTCGTCGCGAGAGGCTGCGTACTTTTGTACGACATCATGTACAACTTGATCGATGTTGTTACCTTGCGTTACCCCTAAAGTCATAATCCTCCTCCAGTTTCTTGTGATGTGAGCAGGTGCTCGCTTTAATAAGAAGTAACGTTACCAATAATTTCGCCTAATTTATTCGAATTGCGTTAAAGTTACAAACTTGCTTGCAAATTCCACAACGGATACAGATATCTGGATCAATCACATGGGTTTGCCGTCGTTCACCAGTTATTGCATTTACCGGACAATTGCGGGCACATACTGTACATCCAGTACATGGACCTTCCAGAATTTCGTAATGAAATAAGTTTACGGCAGACTTTCGCGGGACATCGTTTTTCATGAATGTGGGCTTCGTATTCTTCGCGGAAGTGCTTGATGAGGTGCTCTACAGGGTTTGGGCACCCTGACCTAATCCACATAAACTATCCCGTTTAATTTCGTAGGCAGAGGGTTTCAAGTAGTTCAATATCACCTTCCCGGCCTTCGCCTTCGCAAATGCGCTTAAGGATTTCAAGCAATGCGGCGGGTGCCAACCCGGCATGGGACACACTTTCCGCAGCTTTCATCCTGGGTGAAGTCCATGAAGAAGCGGGCAATATCGACCATGCAGGTTTCTTCATCCATTACGATCATGCCGCCAGAACCCATCATGGAACCGGCAGATGCCAGTGTCTCATAATCTACCGGCAGGTCCAGATACTTGGCGGTAAGACATCCACCCATCGGTCCGCCAGTCTGGATGGCTTTGAACGCTTTGTCATCTTTTATTCCACCACCAATATCATAAACAATTTCGCGAAGTGTAATTCCAAGCGGAACTTCGATCAGACCGGTATTTTTCACATCACCAGCCAGAGCAAATGTTTTGGTTCCTTTACTTCTTTCGGTACCCATACTGGCAAACCATTCAGCCCCTTTTAGAATTATCTGGGGGACATTGGCATAGGTTTCAACATTATTGATATTGGTTGGTTTACCGAAAAACCTCTTACAGCCGGGAATGGCGGACGTGGGCGGGGTTCACCACGGTTTCCTTCAATTGAAGCCATTAATGCGGTTTCTTCACCGCAAACAAAAGCTCCTGCACCCATGCGAACTTCCAGATCAAAGGAAAAATCGGTTCCCAAGATATTCTTCCCAAGGAAACCAAATTCACGCGCCTGTTCAATGGCAATATTGAGCGTTTTCACTGCAAGCGGATATTCGGCCCGGCAATAAATATATCCCTGGTTTGATCCAATTGCGTAAGCCGCAATGATCATCCCTTCAATAACTGAATGGGGATCACTTTCAAGACACGGCGATTCATAAAAGCACCAGGATCACCTTCATCTGCATTGCAAATCATATATTTCGGGTTCTGCAGCACTATCCCGGGCAAAACTCCATTTTTTACCTGCCGGAAAATCCAGCACCACCACGACCGCGTAAACCGGATGCCATCACATGCGTCAATGACCTCTTCCGGAGCCATCTCAGTTAATACTTTTGCCGAGAGCCATATAGCCATCTTCAGCGATATACTCTTCAATGTTGTTCGGGATCAATTTTTCCGCAATTGCGAAGGACGGACCGAATTTCTTTGCCCTTCGGCATACCGAGTTCTTCATCCGTGAAAATGACTTCTTCAGCCACAAATTTCTGTACAACCCGGCCTTTTAGAAAATGTTCTTCAACGAGAAAAGGAATATCATCCACGGTCAGATTCGCATAATGAATTCCTTCTGGATATACCATTAAATCCGGACCAAATCGAACCGGGTCTCCAATTCGTGAAGTTTCAAGAACCTGAACTTCTTCATTCATGCCTTGTTGCGACCAATTCATCCTGCAAAGCATCCATAACTTCGTGCGCTCCACGTTTCAAACACTCAGGGTCAACTGAAACGAGGATATGTGATCTATAAAACGGCATTTTACACCTACCAAAAATCAATTCAATCTAAAACTTGTTTCAACTGCCTGTAAATAAGGCAAAAACTATCCTTCAATATAATAATCTTTAACAATCGTCCCGGCTATAACATGCTCTGTAATGATGCGTCGTACTGCATCAGGTGTAACCCGTCCGTATGTAATTTTTGGCTGGTCGCCAATAACTACCTGAACAATCGGCTCGAAAGAATCCATTCCAATATTGCCAGTTTGGCGAACAACAATATCAGTCAAACCTTCTTTTTCAATGAAGTCGAGAATTGCTTTTAGGGTTTCACGAGCACCGGCGGCAATTCCAACGGTTCCCATGCCAACGATAACTTCTTTTTGTCCGCTGATGATTTTAGCGGAACGTTTTTCGAGTGCTTCCTGGCGAAGCTTTTTCAGATCTTCTAGAGACTTAACTTTTTCCATGGTTTCCTCTCAGTAATAATATCCATTAACCTTCATCTGACTTTTGAATGCTTTTTATTCCTTCAGTCAGGTATTCACGCAAGAAATTTATCACCAATGGTTCAGAAAATGGAATACCGTCCAATTCTTTTTTTACAGGTTCATCGTCAAATACAAATTCTCTGTCATCCACTTGATATCGGAAAGTCCAGTGGACTTCTGGTGATCCGATAACCAGGGTTAACATGGTTGTAGCAAGGTCACCCAACGGCATTCTGTCGATGTGACTGCGCTGGAATTCGACTTCCACTTTGGTCCCAACGTTCGGTTGAGACGTAATTGAAAACCAGCCGTTGCAGCTTTCCGCTGCTGCTTTCAAGAGCGGAATTCCTAAACCGACCTTCCGTGTGGTGCGGGTGGTCACAAACGGGTCAATGACTTTGGCGACCATCTCGGCATCCATCCCTTTGCCATCATCCTTGACGGACATTCTCAATCGGTCAATTCGGGTGTCTTCTACAACCTCAATATGTATATTTTGTGAAAGTGCAGAAATACTATTTGCAGCAATATCCAACAAGTGCAGAGTAAGTTCTCTCAATCAACCTACTCGGAAGTCTCTTCGGTTGCCGAACGGATGGCTTGCGGAAATTTATTTGGTTTTACACGTCCGGTTATTTCTTCATCAACCACAATCACTGGTGCCTGGCTGCAGGCACCCACACATCGGCATAATTCAAGGGTAATCTTTCCGTCTGGCGTGGTTTGCCCAGGCTCAACACCGAGCAATTGTTTGGCTTTATCGATCAATTGCTGCGTGCCACCAACATAGCAGGCGGTACCCATGCAAAATTTAATGGTGTGTTTACCGCGTGGGGTGGTTGTGAAAAAGGAATAGAATGAGACAACACCATGAACTGCAGAAACGGGAACCTGTAATTGATTGGCAATATATTGCTGCATTGGCTCCGAAATGAAACCGATTTTGCCCTGTAATTCATTTAAGGTACACCATCAATCCGCCGGCGAGATTTTTGTTTGCTTCGAGGATAGCATCAATTTGGGCTTTTTTCTCAGGAATTGCAACTGGATCGTTGGTTGGAATGTTTTCGATCATTTTCTGCATGTAATACTCCAAATTAATCAGATAAAACCAGTAGTAAATTGTGTAATTAATCCTTACAAGTCTAATCGCACCATGTCGAAATGGTCAATTATCAAATGTCATGTAAACTACTGCAAGTTGTCCATGACTAACCAAGGATCGAATGATGCCGGTCTTCTTGATGCAGGACCGCCATCCGAAGTTCTTGAACAGACACTTTTTCCACAAAAAACTCATTGGTACCAGCAAAATCACCTAACAAATGAACATCACCATTTTGAATTAAAGGATACCTTTTAATTTGTGGAAATTTCGTGTAGGCTTCTTCTGCTTTCATGTGAAAGGAAATTTCCAGCGTATCAATCGGGATATCCGTAGGTACAAACCCTAATATGGAAAGCAATCCATTGGTCTTTCGATTGACATGTGCAGGTATTAACCATCCGCCGAGCTGTTGCACTTGCTGAAAAGCACTGGTCAGTGTGAGTTCAGAAGAAGTCGCCAGCAAGCGCTCCTCCCGCCTGACAAAATCTCCAGTTTCATCGACTACAAACTGCTCTCCGAAGTGGTCAATATCATTCATTTGATCAGGCATTGAGTTGTTGACGATTGTTTGCCAATGGTTTACCTGGTCAAGTGTGTCAAACAAGCATAACACATGAACCTCTTCCCGTGTTTGCAATTCCATCCCGGGAAGAACTGTGACAGTGGTTCCAATGGCAGCTTTTTGGACTGCTTCGATATTTGCGGAAGAATTATGATCTGTAATTGCAATTAAATTGATACCAAGTTCAGCGGATTCTCTGACAATTAACGGAGGTATCATTTCGATTTCAGCGCAGGGTGATAACACTGTATGGACATGGAGGTCTGCGCGAATACGGATCAAATTGCTCACTTTCAGGCTTTTAACCCCATTTCCCACAACTTACCAATTATAGGGTAGCTTTGCTGGGAAGTTGAGAGCAGGATGATACCTTCCTGATTTGCCCTGTTTATCGTGCCGATATCCGGCATAGCGCCTTCAGTAATAATGACAGCACTATTTCCAATAGAGATGCAACAGCAATAATGTTGTTATGCGCCTGCAGTGTGACCCAAATGCTGCCATGTGCTGCACCAGCCATTACACAGCTTAATAGGTCAGAAGTATATCCACTGGTGGGTTCTATACTTTGAAAATCTTGTGGTTCAGTTAAAACGGTTAGTCCAAGTTGGTCAATTATTTGGGCGAGGTTCATCTGAATTATGTCTCCTTATCTGCTGACCAGCCTTCGCCGACAGATTCTTCCTTGTTCAAAAATATACGCATTTTCAAGTGCGTGCCTTTTCCTGGTTGCGAATCAAGCACCATGGTATCAACACAGCGGGCAATGTTTGTCAGCCCCATTCCAGCGCCAAAACCAAGTTCGCGGATATCTTCAGTTGCAGTGGAATAACCCGGTTTGAGTGCCTGGGTAACATCCGGGATACCTGGACCATCATCTGTGCTTTCAATTGAAATACGGTGAGGTTCAATTTCCACCCGGAGGTATCCACCGTTGGTGGTATGGATGATGAGGTTTATTTCGGCTTCATAGACTGCAATCCCTACCCGACGGGCGATTAATGGGCTGGCACCGAGGCGCAGCAGGGCTCGCTTGATGTTGGAAGAAGCAGCACCCCCATGTGTAAAATCACCCACTTCGATGTTGTACCGTAAAATCAGGCTGGTGCGGTCAGATTCGATATCTTCAAATAAATGGCTGGCGCGGTAGCGTCTGATTTCCTCTTGTTTGTAATCCGTTTGAAGTGCATTTAACAAACCACGGGTGACATCCCCTTTGGTAATGATGCCTGCCAGTTTCTCTTCAGGATCAAGGACAACCAGCCGACCAACTCGCGTGTTTACAAATAGTTTTACAGCTTCAACAATAGGGTCGATTGTTTTTACCGAAATGACCTTTTTGGTCATATATTTGGCAACATTTGAGTCCAGGTCAGTGTCGCATAGACAGCGGATTAAGTCTTCCATGCTGATGATGCCGACAAGTTTTTCATTACTCAGAACCGGTGCACCGGATATTCGCTTCTGACGAAATTGTTCGATTACATCCCGCATGACCATTTCAGGTGAAATGGCTAATACGTCCCTGGTCATTACATCGGCAATTTTTAATTCGTAGGATAGCTCTTCAACCCGGGAAATGTCTTCTGCTGCCTGGTCATTGACAACAATATGCTTGCGAGTAGGGGGTAAAACCATCTGTCAGTTGCCTGTTTTAAGTATTGCAGGGTTGTTCAGTAATGCGGCCTTCCAAACTTGGAAGTCCAGCACTAAAAAGACGTCCACATAGTTCATACATCCCAAACGGCGATGAAATAAGCGGTATTTTTTCCTGTTCTGCGAGGTCAATTGTCTCCTGGGGAGGACATTTACCCCGAACAAGAACAATCGCTGCTACATCTGCCATTAATGCTGTTCTCACAACCTGGGGATTACACAAACCGGTAATTAAAACGGCTTCAGGTTGAATTGAAGCGAGCACATCGCTCATTAAGTCAGCGCCAAATCCGCCCTTGATTTCTCTTTCAAGACTTGCATCTGCATTGATTAATTTGCCCTGCACTAAAGATAAGAGTTTCTCAACATTCATATACACCTGCCAATTAAATCGATACTGGTAATTACCAGTTATTCAAAACACAATACTTTATTATACTTCAACCATACTGAATATTAAGAATATAGTTCTTCAAAAAAATTATACTGATCGAAAATTGGTAAGAATTTTATATGCTACAATTTGAACCGAAGACCATTTGAAGGAAAATTATAGATATGAAAACACTCATTCCATCCGTTAAAGGTGCGCGAGATTTCTATCCTGAGGAAAAGGCTATTCACACCTGGTTATACAACCAAATCCGCATAATTTCTGAGCGATTTGGATACCTGGAATATGAAGCTCCCTTTTTAGAGAAAATTGAGTTATACGCGGCAAAATCCGGCGAAGAATTGGTAAAAGAACAAGCATTTGTACTCCAGGATAGGGGTGGAGAATTATTAACCCTGCGCCCTGAATTAACGCCCAGTTTAGCCCGCATGATTGCACAGCGGCAGAATCTCCTTACCTATCCATTGCGATGGTGGTCATTTGGACCTTTTTGGCGATATGAGCGGCCGCAAAAAGGGCGTTCACGCGAGTTTTTTCAATGGAATATTGATTTGATAGGTGTAAATACCCCAGAAGCGGACGCTGAATTGATTGCCATTTGCGTCGAATTCATGCGCCTGGTTGGTCTCACGCATGAAATGGTGGGAATTCGGGTGAACGACCGCAGATTTAATGGATGAAATGCTTGCAGATATTGGTATTAATGGGGAGCAGAAAAAGGCAGTTTTCAAAGTAATTGACCACAGCGATAAAATGACCAATTCTGAGTGGGAACAGTACGCGACAGATCTGGGAATTAATAAAAAGCAACTTGATGGACTGAAAAAGATCCTTAATGATGAAAATCTATGGCAAAAGTCTGAGGACATGAAGCGTTTGTTTGCTGCCCTGAAAGCCTTGAGTGTTGATGAATTTGTCCGTTTTGACGCTCATATTATCAGGGGTTTGGACTATTACACAGGAACTGTGTTTGAAGCCAATGACCTTGATGGCGGTCGAGCCTTGCTGGGTGGGGGGCATTACGATAATCTTGTTGAAGCGGTTGGTGGGGAACCTTTACCAGCGGTTGGGTTTGCCATGGGTGACGTGATGATAACCCTGGTGCTGCAGAAATATGGTTTGCTTCCTGAATTGCCACAATATCAAAATACCTGCCTGGTAACCGTGTTTGATGAAAACTCACTTTATAGTTCGTATAGGCTTGCAGCGCAATTGCGTACAAACGGAATTAATACCATTTGCTATCCTTCTGCTGCAAAACTATTAAAACAATTAAAGTTTGCAGATAAACTAGGTATCCGGTACGTGATTTTGCAAGGTACCGAAGAAAAAGAGCAGGGTACTATCGCAATTAAAGACCTGAAAACGCACCAACAGCAAACTCTGCCTGAAGCACAGTTTCCTGAAACCCTGAAGAAAATGATGAACGAAGAATTGATCTAATTTTAAAATTGAAAAGTGTGAATCGTTTCAATCACCCGGGATAATTCGTCCTGGGTGATTGCATTATGGAATGGCAACCGCACCAGGCGATCACTAATATTCTCGGTTACAGGACAATCACCAACTTTTCCCCCAAATTTCCTGCCCATTTCTGACAAATGCAGCGGAAGGTAGTGAAAAACGGCATGGATGTCATGCTGTTTGAGATGCTTTATAAATCGTTGCCGGGTGTCCAGGTCTGGCATGAGTAAATAAAACATGTGATAAGCCTGTTCGCAATATTCCGGAATAAATGGTAATTTGCATTGATTTCTTTCTGCCCAATCCAGTAAGCCATTTTGATAAAAATTCCAGGTTTTGGCTCGATGGTCCTGAATAGTTTGCCAGGTTTCCAATTGAGACCACAAAATTGCTGCCAGGATATCGGAAAGAAGGTAACTTGAGCCAATATCCACCCAGGTGTACTTGTCCACCATACCCCGGAAAAACCGGCTGCGATTTGTACCTTTTTCGCGAATAATTTCAGCCCTTTCAATTAAGTGGAAATCATTAATAACCAGAGCTCCGCCTTCTCCACAGGAAATGTTTTTTGTCTCGTGAAAACTTTGGGTAGCCATACTCCCAAATGACCCGAGAGGTTGGTTGTGATACTTTCCAAACAAGCCATGGGCATTATCTTCCACAACGGATAATTGGTACTTTTCAGCAAGTTCAAGAATCGGAAGCATTTCACAACCAACACCTGCATAATGTACAGGAACAATGGCGCGCACGTTAGGAGTTATTGATCTTCGATCAGACTTTCATCGATATTGAGAGTATCTGAGCGTATATCCACAAATATCGGCTTTGCACCCCGTAACACAAAAGCATTTACTGTAGAAACAAAAGTAAAGGATGGGAAGATGACTTCATCACCTGGTTTGATATTCAACAAGAGTGCTGAAAGTTCCAAAGCATGCGTACAAGATGTTGTGAGCAGAACTTTTTTTGCACTTAAAACATTTTCAAGAATCTGCTGACTTTTCTTTGTAAATTCCCCATCCCCTGAAACGTGGGCGTTCTTATATGCCTGGTTGATATATTCCAGTTCAGTTCCAACCAGGTGGGGCTTATTGAAATCAATCATGCCTGCTTCCGAATTACCAGGGTGAAATCGTAGAGATCGTAATCATGATAAAGAGCCACATTACGGGAAATATGTTTTTTACAGTAATCGAAAAGATAACCTGGGTCAGCATAATACAGGCGATCCTGCATTTTTTCTTTGTCAGAGTACTTCGTGAGAAAATTGACCGAGAATCCTTTTTTCGTCCGTTTATCCAGTTTCTGGAGAGATTTAAGTACGTAAGTTGTCCATGCTTCATAGGAAGTCTGCAGCCGGGCATTAAACACCCCACTAGCCAGTGCATAATCGACCACAGGAATTTGCTCAAAATCTGTTGTGAAAAGGAAGCGGTTTTGGTCTGGATGGATAATTTTGGCTTCAGCAATCATAGGTTCCAGGATATCAAATCCATAGAATTTCGAATAATCATATCCTTGTGCAACAAGATAATCAGCCAGTGCGCCATAGCCGCAGCCGTAATCCAATAATGTAAAACCTTGCTTTTCAGTAATCACTTTAATTAACTGGGAAAATCGAATTTCCTGTGATTCAACAGAATTCCAGTCTGCACCCTGGGCAGTAATCCCATGAGATGCCAGGGCTTTTCCAAAATATTGTTTTACATTTTCCAGGTCAGGAATTTCACTCATTATGCGTTCCTAAAATATACTTTTTCGCTTCGCTACCCGTCATGAAGAGAAGGTCGAGAATGGATACCTGTCCTTCAAATGGTGGATATAGTTGGGGGTACTCCGGGTAATTATATTCCATGTATTCCAGGGTGATACCCGCCGTGGCAAATAAGTTCTGGCTCAATGTAATCCTTGGCTGACGGACCAGAGATATAATGGCTGGCTCCAATTTCTTTGCAGATGGATACAAGCCGGTCGGTTTTTGATCCACCAGCCGAAATCTCTGATGATAATTTGAATACAGGATTAAATCCAAGAAAGCCGGCAAGTAGTTTCGTGAGTGGTATCGTAAAGTCAACCAGGTTAATTGCGTGATGGTAAGTAAATTTCATGAATTGCATCTTCAAATTGATTAAAAAAGGGGGCTTTCGCATAGGTGTGCCGAATTGTTTCCCAATGTTCAATATTCCAGGATTTTATCCAGTCAATCTGAATCTGGTTGATTGGAATATGCTCCGATTGGGCACCTTTGGCGTGAACTGGAATAGTCAGCCAGCGTGTACCCAGGGGGGTTTTTATCTTGTTTCGATTGCGCCAACCGCGACTGTCATATTGGACGTCATCATAGAATACAAATACATCAGCCAGGGCGATTTGATGAAAGTAACCGCGCCATGGGATGTAGGATGGCTGCAAGATGACACATTTCATATTATTTCTTTGAAATTATTTCCCCGATAACGTAAGGCGGGCGTTCCATGCTGCGGTCAAAAATCCTGCCGAGATATTCTCCAATTAGTCCAAGAGAAAATAGCTGTACTCCGCTAAAAATGGCTACTAATGATGCAAGAAAGGGGAAGCCAGGTACGCTGCCCGCATTGATGGTCGCAATTAACACGTATAAAAAGACTGCAAATCCAAATAGAACGAAAAAGAAACCCAGCCAGGTGGCAAATCGAAGCGGAATTGTGCTGAATCCAGTCAAAATTAAGAGCGCTTGGGAAACCAGCGAAAAGAAACTATAGTTGGAATGGCCTAGTTGACGATTGGCTTCATTTACCGTTACTGTTGCAAAACGGTCGGTTCCCCACGACAGTAAAACATCTATTATTACACCTGGGTTTTGAAAGGATTCGAACGCAGTTCGCAAAGAGGATCGGAAAACCCGAAATGAGCTGATATCCCTGATCGTTTTTATACCCATTACCCTGGCTAATGTTCGTTTTGTAATCCATGAAAAAAAGTTTCGCCAGGCAGAGTGTGGCATTTTAACTGGCACACCATAGACGACATCTATATTGTCTTGTAAAGCATTCAGGAGCTTATAGATTTCCTCGGGTGGATGCTGCAAATCATCGTCCATGGTAACAATAATCTCTTTGGAAGCCACGCGTATACCGCACAAAAGCGCATTATGTTGACCGAAATTCCTTCTGAGGTTTACTCCAATAACGTGATCAGGGTTAGTTTTTACCAAATTTTCTATACATTCCCAACTGGAATCTGTGCTGCCGTCATTAACAAAAATAATTTCAAAATCAGGCGTGAGGTTTGTAATCGTGGAAATTAACCTTTGAGATAACTCCGGTAAGGATTGTGAACCGTTGAAAACAGGAATAACCACAGAACATGATGGTATCTGTTCAGTCATGAGTTGTACCTCCCAGCGAAATTAGTATGGGACACATTGATAGGAATTTTGTAAATCACTAATTTCTTCCTGACTCTCGGTGGTTGGAACAAGGTCGTTCTCAATTCGGTTTATTAATTCGCACAGCTGTGATTGTATACTATGGTCGATTTTCATCGCATCATCTGCCAAACTTTTTACAGTATCCCATTTTCCAGTGTGTGCATATCCCTCAATAAATGGGAAAAGCTCAGTCGGATTGGATGGGGTAAGACCAGTTTCTGATACGATATTACCCAAGGACACGATTGTATCCCAATTACCATTCTGGCGGGCAAAATCAGCCTTTTCAAAATAATAACACCATTCCGGCAGTGGTTCACTACCAAAGATTGTTACTGGTGGAATGGATGTTTGTGTAGAAGGGAGTATCCGGCTTGTGTCTGAAAGTTCCAGTGCTAAAGCGATTTCATCCGGCATTCCAGGCAGATCAGCCTTGCGGCCAGGGTCCAGAATTCGCAAACAACCTGGTGGTGAATAAAAAACAACCAGCATATCGGAAGTATTACCCGTAAATACAGCATTCCTATAACGCTGGCGAATTGGAAGGTCTTTTTTTAATTCTGGAATGCTGGCACCAACACGTACATCGGTAAATGCAAGGAAATATGGGAGTTGAAGTGAATGGTTTTCTGGAGCATAAATCCAGTTCAAAGGAGCAGTAAGGGAATTATCACTGTAATATTGCAAAGGTAAACCATATGTTAGTATGGTGGTTCCTTTTTCCAGTTGAGGTGCTCGCCATACTAACTGCCAGAAAAAGTCTTTTTGGGTTTGCCATTCCCTTTGATACGTTATTGTGTTTGATACGTGACTGGCCATTGCCATCGAAATGAAAAGTGCGATGACCACTCGTTGCTGGTTTTGGCTCTTCGTTAACCAATTCAACAGCCAGACAACAAGAATCGCACTGCCAAACATAAATGCCAGGGTAAATCGATCCCAGGGAAACTGAAGTTCAATGGGAAGGTTTGTGACCCAGAATGGGATACCCGGCAAAACGAGCGCTGCAAGACCAATCCATAATGCACTTTTATGAAATACAACATCTTTATCAATGTTTGAAGATATCGCTGTATTTTTCGATTGCGGAAGGAAAAACAAGATAAGTAAAGAAAAAAGTAGTCCAACACTAAATATCACCCAAAAGATTGCCTGTGAGGGTACGTTGAAATCTGAAATTACTGGAAAACGGAAAGATAAAAACCATGTATGAATCCCGACCAGGAGAGGTTCAAAAATAATTCGGTAGAGCAGGTTGCCCACTGTTGACCAGTCGCCTGATGCGATATTTTCAATTAATTGAGGTTGATAAGTAGGAAATTTGAAAAGGAAAACGCGCCAGACAATAAAAACGAGCATGCTTATAAAATATGGAATATATGCAAGCAAAGACTTTCTGATTGTTGTCCAAAAGGTTTTTGTTGCAGGCTAAATCAAGAAAAATAGAATGACAAAACGGACCAGGTTCAATCCAAAATAATATTCAGTGGAAAAGCTACAAAATAAATCGAACACAATTGCGAGCGAAGTGTATAGCCAAAATCGCCTGCGATTACGGATAGCCAGAATCGTAAACCCGAAAGACAGGAAAAAAGCTATCAAGAGTAAATAACCGTTGCTGTAAATAACAGAAATCGGCTGCTGCTTAAAACCGGGATAAACTGCAAAAAGTGCTGCAATCCAAAATACCTGTTGTTTGTTATTTTTCCACAATAAGGAAAGTGCCCACCAGGCTGAAAGGGTTACTCCCCAACGTGTTACCAAACCAAAAATATGCCATTGAATTGGAGAATCCCCGAGGATACTGGTTGTGAATAAATAAACTCCTGCCAGAAACGGCCTGTCACCAGCCAATACTTCAAGATAACCCCTGGTACCCAGCAAGTGACCAAACCAGATAAGCGGCCAATCATCCCAATAATATCCCAATGAAAAAATGAGAGGTCCATAAGCCAAAATGGTCAACCCAAGCAATGCGATGGGAATGTAGAGCACTGAAATAAGTCTGGATTCAAATATTTTTGATAATTTCATAATAAATCAAGGTATAGATTTACATCAACAATCTAAGTGTATCTCCTGACACATATTGTTAGAAATGGTTGAGTTAGAAAATTGTTCAACAAACAATTTTACCCGAATATTGCTTATCGATTTTGGATATTGGGTGATTATTGAATATCTTCTTCTGAATTGCTGAAAAGATGAAAGAAATAAAAAATGGGGTTGCATATTCAATATGCAACCCCAAAATACTCATTGAAAACTACTTCTTTTTCAGGATAATGCGGGCATCAACCACTTTTACGCCCTTGCCTTCTTCATAGACAAGGATAGGGTTCGCGTCAGATTCACTGATTTCACTGCCAGGTCGAGAATCATGCGGGAATACCGGCAAACGGTTTCTGCAAGTTGTGCACGATCTCGAGGGGCTTCACCACGAACGCCTGCCAAAATTGGTGCACCACGAATTTCGGTGATCATTTGCTTTGCCTG
Source organism: uncultured Chloroflexia bacterium (assembly GCA_963793615.1). Lineage (GTDB taxonomy): Bacteria > Chloroflexota > Anaerolineae > Anaerolineales > Anaerolineaceae > UBA4782. Next base: position 327,148 of record CAWCAN010000010.1, on the reverse strand, counting down.
ACTGGCTGTAACTGGTGCAACGCGGAAGGTAACATCTTTCAATACTTCAACAAAGATGCCACCCAGATCCAAACATCATGGTTGGACCGAAGGTTGGATCGTTTACGGAGCCCATAATAACTTCTGTTCCCCAGGGAGCCATCTCCTGGATGGCGATACCGTGAATATCAGCAGCTGCTTTATAGGCTTTGGCATTTTTCAGAATGGTTTGATAAGCCTCACGGACAGCCAGGTCATCCTTGACATTTACCTTTACACCACCAGCATCAGATTTGTGCAAAATGTCCGGGGACACAATTTTCATTACAATTGGGTAACCAACCTTGTTGGCTAATGTAACTGCTTCTTCTTCACTGGTTGCCAATAATGTGTTGGCAACAGGCAACCCATAGGCTTCAAAAACCTGCTTGGCTTCTATTTCTGTCAGGGAATCCCTGCCTGCAGAACGAGCTCCAGCGATTACCTTTTCAGCGCGTTTTTATCAACGTCCAACTTCATGTCAGAGTTTTCAGCTATGGAAGCCCGAATTTCAGAATATTCATGTAATGCAGCCATCGCATTTACGGCTGTATCAGGTGCGCCATAGGCAGGAATTCCATTTTCAACCAGCCAGCGCATGGCTTTATCTGATTTTTCACCACCAACGAATGAGACAGTGACTGGTTTGTCTTTAATTCCTGAATCATTAACTGCCTGATGAATAGATTTCGCAATTTCCATGGGGTCAGTCATGGCAGTTTCACAATAAAGCACAATCAAACCATGCACCCATTCATGAGTTAATGAGTAGCGAACGGTGTCCTGATACCATTCAACTCCAGCCATACCGGTCAAATCAACAGGATTCTTGGCTGAGCCAAACTCGGGCATATGTTTCTTTAATGCTGCCTGAACATCCGGCGGTGCAAACTTTAGCGGGATGCCAAAACGCTCTGCAGAGTCAGTCGCCAAGACACCCACACCACCACCATTGGTGATGACCAGAAGGTTGTCGCCTTTTAATTGCGGTTGTAGCGACAGAACAAGTGTACGATCAAACAGGTTGTTCAAATCTGTGGCTTGTACAACACCGGCTTGTTGAAAGGCGGCACCATAAACTTTGGCAGCACCAGCCAGTGAACCGGTATGTGATGCAGCAGCAGCTGCACCGTGAGCAGAAACACCAGCTTTTAGTGCAATTATTGGTTTTGAAGTTTTTCTACCCTGGTCAATGAATTTGCGACCATCTTTGAAACCTTCAATATAGAGCGAAATACAAGAAGTATTTGGGTCATCGTTCAACCAGGCAATTAAATCTGCAAAATCCAAATCGGATTGGTTGCCAATGGAAAGAAGTTTATCGAAACCGACCCGGCGGGTGTATGTGGCGGCATCAATTGCTATTAATAAAGCGCCACTTTGGGTAATTAAGGATGCTGAACCATGAAAGGGAAGAAATGGAGCGAATGAAGCATTGAGTTTATCCGAGTTGGAAAGGTATCCAACTATGTTGGGACCCAAAATGCGCATATTGTAAGAATGGGCAATTTCCACCAGTTTTTCTTCCGTCGCGCGATCCCCAACTTCACTAAAACCGGATGTAATAACCAGCAATGCTTTTACACCTTTTTTGCCACATTCTTCAACTACGGGTAAAACGAACTGGGCAGGAATGGTAATAACTGCAGAATCAACCGGACCTGGTATGTCAAGGATAGATGCATAACATTTAATACCTAAAATATCGTCCGCCTTGCTATTGACAGGGTAAATTTTGCCTTCGTATTTTCCCTCAATCAGATTAACCATAACCGAATGCCCAATTTTCCCAGGTTGTGCTGAAGCACCAATAACTGCTACAGAAGCAGGGCGAAATAAACCATCAAGATCCGAGCTTTTCACGATATTTCCTCCATATTTGGATGTAAAATGATTGCAACTCTAAAACAGTAATTTTACTGTATTTCATACTTTGAAGTATTTGCAGGTATATAAACCGTGTATATATATAGCACCAAAATTGCATAATATGAATACCAAACATCCTCAAAACAATATTATTTTCATCCAATAATGGACACCAAGAACTGGTTTCTCCCCTCAAACATACCTGAGCACCAAAAGAAGGCAATAATTCGCATTCTTTCAGCAACATTATCAGCGGTTGATCCGGAACGCGCAGTAAAACGCTGTCTTATAATTGAAAATAATTTTATCCGTGTCAAAAGCAAACGAATTCCGATTTGCAGCAATACACGTATCTTTGTTATTGCAATTGGCAAAGCCGCAGTCGCCATGGCACAAGGAGCTGATCGCGTTTTGGGTGAGCAATATTTAAATGGAATAATCGTTCCAAAACACTTTCCAGAAACTCAAATCTTGCCAGAGAAATATTTAATCCAACCGGGAAGTCATCCAGAACCTGATGAAAAAAGTCAACAGGCTGCAATTGCGGTATTAAGCTTGCTGGAACAGACAAACGCGGATGATGTAGTTATTTTCCTGATCTCCGGTGGAGGATCTGCTCTTCTTTCTTTCCCTGTAAATCCATTAACGATTAACGATTTAAAAGACGTTACCCATCACTTATTGGCTTCGGGAGCCAATATACAAGAAATGAACGTGGTTCGGAAAAAACTTGATCAGGTCAAGGGCGGGAAACTAGCATTGGCAGCCTTTCCATCTCAGAATTGCCAGTCTTGTCATTTCCGATGTGGTTGATAATGACCTGGGGTCAATCGCATCCGGACCAACGGTTAAGGATGAAACCACATTTTCCGATGCAAAAATGGTTCTTGAGAAATTTCAATTGTGGGAACAATTACCCGGATGCATGAAAAAATTAATCGAGGATGGAATTTCCGAAGAAGCGACGATAAGTAAATCAGAAAACAATACCAAATTTCGAAATGCATATGCTACGATAATTGCCAGCAACCACACTGCCATTTTGCAGCCGGAAAAATAGCAAGAGAATTAGGGTACAACGTATCTATCCACCCTAAACCTTTGATTGGTGAGGCAAGTGCAGCAGGAAGTCGAATTAACTGCTATCGCCAGGCAGGCACATGACAGGTTTATTTCTATGTCACAACCCCAGTGTGTTGTACTTGGAGGCGAGACAACGGTTAAAGTAAAAGGAAACGGACTTGGCGGTCGCAATTTAGAAGTTGCATTGAGCAGCGTAACTGGGATTTCTACCATACCAGGTGTAAGTGTTCTGACTCTTGCTACAGACGGTGAAGATGGACCGACCGATGCCGCAGGAGCATTCGTAACTAATAACACACATCACGAAGCACTAAGACTAAGCATTAAATTAAATGAAATCTTAAACAACAATGACGCTTATCATGCACTGGAAAGGCTTGGGGGATTACTTAAAAATAGGACCAACCGGAACAAATGTAAACGATATAACATTTATTTTTTGTGATTCTAATACCTGATACTGAGGTTTGTAATCTGTCCGCTACCACTAAGTTCAAGATCCCAGGTACTTCCAATTTGGCATTGAGAAAATTCCGAATAGGAACTGGTCTGGTATTCAATCTGACCATTCTCTGTATCAAATACGCAGACGTATTTTTCCTTTTTGTCTCCAATTTGCTGCTGGGCATTAATGGATGGCTCCGGCCAATAAGGATTCAGATCGTATCCGTTTTCGATGACCGTATCAATCACGGATAATGCGTAATCAGTGTAAGAACAATAATCCCAGTAGACTTCATAAACGCAATCCATGACCTGTTCACCAACACCACTACCTGTATCAACAATATACGGAGTACCACAGACTTCAACTGAATCGTCTGCGGGTTCATCCTGGGTGTGATGGTATTCCTTTGAACATGTGAGCACCTCTGTTCCGCTTGGAATATTCGCCAACCAATCTTTTTTCTCTACTTAAGTCATGCTTTGTATTGCAACAGACCGCTCCCAATAAACCGAATCGACCACTCCGGTTACTGAACTGGTATCTCCACCGGAAAACAGGGTAATTGCAAGCAGGACACAAATAATCACTCCCACGATGGCTGCCAAAATAATCCATATCGGATTAATTTTCTTTTTAGGTAAATCCACTGATAAGGGTTGAGATGAATTCTTAAGAGGAGCACCACATTTTGAACAAGTTTTGTTTGTTTCCGGATTAGGTGTTTTACAATTGGCGCATAACTGTTGGGGAACTTCTGCAGTTTGTAAAGCACCCAATATTACGCCTGCCTGGCGTTTCTTACCCGAAGTCAAATCAGCGGCACATTGAATACAGTTTATTGAGCCGGCAGGATTGCGGGCACCACAGTAAGCACAATGGATATCCGCTCCTTTTTTAGCAGCAGAAATCAGTTTTTCATCTTCGATGATGCGGTCTTGAGCAGGTTTTTGAAATGATACATTGTCTGGCTGTGGCAAACCACAACCCTGGCAAATTCGCTGTGTGCCAATATTTCTTACACCACATGAGGGACAATTCCATTCCAGTTGTACATACCCAATAGATTTTCTAGCCATAACCACTCCATACGCATACCATTAACTTAATGAAAAAATTGTGTGATTCTTCCTCACCTGGAGGTAGGGTACCTTTAGTGTACCCAAAGATGACATGATTGGACAATAAATTTCTGCTGTATAAACCGGTGTAAATTCTTCGTGGGTGAAGTTGAGAAATTTATCCAACGTTATCAATGTAGACATTCTTATCTGTCCCTTGCAGATAAATGTTCCAATGGACATAGTAACAGGTGCCATTATTCTATTTGGTTCACTTGGGTCATAATCTACAGGGTCTACAGCTGGTGGAAGCATGTGATACGCCATAACATAATCTGATGGAATATTGGTTTCCTGGTATGCAGAAGGATTTGGCTGCCCGCCAGCTGTGGTAACCAATCCTTTGGCATCTACTAATCTAATGTAATCAGGCGCTGCCTGGCCTCGCAGCCAGGTACTTAATCTCACCCCTTGTTTTACGATTGCCGTTCCCCAATAAATACCAAAGGGGATATAAACCATCATTTGAATTGCTTTTTCGTCTGCTTCAATGTCAAATTTGGTATTTGTGGCAACAACTGACATGTACCCCACCTTTCCTCTATGCCATTACATATCTTTGCCTAATTGTTGGTATCAGGTATTCTTTGAATGCTTTATCTTGATCGAAATCTGGTTTCCAATTCCAGTCATTGCATGCTGCGCAATCATCCAGCCAGGCTGGCCAAGAGTCAACAATAATCTGCCGGTTAAGATGCGGAATGGTGTTAATTACCGCATCTGGAAAAGCGTATTCAACAATATTTTGTATTTCCTGTGCAGTTGGGCTAAAACTGGTCACATTATATACAAGCCGGCTTAACTTATTTTGTGGTGCAGCCTCCAATAAAAGCAAAGCTTTTATTGCGTCAGGCATCGCCATGAATGGTAAACGGGTATCAGGGCGAACAAAACATGTATAGGGTATCCCTTGGGCGGCATGGTGGATCATTTCAGGTGCATAATCACTCGTTCCACCTGTTGGAATAGTAACAGCACTTATCAGACCAGGAAAGCGAATTGAACGAAAATCGATTGTATGGCTGGCTCTGTCCGCTGCCAATTGACGATAATGATTTTGATAGTAGCGTCCCAAGTGCTCACAATATAATTTATTGATGCCATACATTGTTATCGGCTTAAGCCATTGATCTTCCTGCACCTGACCGGCTTTTTCTTTGGAATGTAAATCAGGCAAACCATACGCAGCGATGGAACTTGGGTAGATAAATTTAACCGATTTACCCTGCCATTGTGATTGTTCAACCGCAAGGCGAAGGAGGTTTAGTGTGCCTTCAACATTCACTTTGTGGGCTGTCTCCGGGTTATATTCCGCTTTGGTGGATAAGATTGAGGCAAGATGGAAAATTGTGCGGATCTCGTATTCTGCAACAAGTCGTCCCTAATAACATGGTATCGAGAATATCACCTTGAATAAAATGAGTGCAATATTTTGCAGTTTCACCATCCAGTGGTTGCACATCCAAGGCAATTATTTGAGCTTCAGTATTTTGGCCAAGATGCGAAATTAGCCCATGACCCATTTCGCCGTTTGCGCCTGTTACCAAAATGACTTCTCTCCGCATTTTTTTGCTCCTGTTGTGAAATGGATTGCGATAAGAAATTAAACTTTAGAATTAAGTTATTGATATTTGGCAGAATAATTTATACCGAATAAAAAACCTCCCATAGTAATACGGGAGGTTGTCTGTTTATGGTGTTGCTGTGACCTCGACAGTTGGTTCGGTTGTAATAATTACTTCCACTGTTGGTGTTGAGTCAATAGTAACCTCAATAGTAGGGGTAGCAGGCGCAGGTGTAGCGGTTGGCGGTTCGCATTTCAGTTGCACAAACGTGGCTGTGGGACCGAGCGCAGGGTCATCAGCGATGCTGAGGGCAAGCCGATATTGGTCGCGAGCGGAACAGAAATTCTCCAATGCCAGAAGAGCATCTCCGTATTGGACAAGTGCATAACGATAGCGTTCTGCAGCAGTCCAGCCATCTGCGTCACGTAAGTTCGGCACAGTAGGATATACCTGGCTGAAATAGGAGACAACTTTTTCCCAATCGACTTTCCAAAAACTGGCACCTTGCAAATAAGCACGTGCCCAGGCACGATATCCAACTGCTTCGTTATCCAATGGTCCGAATCGTTCAACCAGCGATAGATCGTAAATACCACCTTCGAGATTGCCATCCTGGATAATCTTATTGATACCACGCCCACGGAGTGCGATATAGTACATTCCATCTACATCAATAGCTCGATAAGTTAAGTCCGCAGTACGCAGTGCTTCAATGGTGGCTATTGCATTTACCCAATCACTGGATCGCAAATACGACTGAGCTGCATTAAATAATTCCTCTGTCGGTCTTGTATCTATGGTCGGTGATGGTGCAATAGTAGCGGTAGGTTGTGTAATTGTTGGAGTTGTTTGCTGTGCAATTAATCGCATTACATCAGTTAATTTTTCAACTGCCCCCGGAAAAGTTGGATCGATTTGCAAAACAAATTCAAAGCGTTGTTTGGCAATTTCATATCGACCAGCCTCAATATCCAGAATACCAAGTTGAAATTGGGTGGCGGCATTGTAGGCTGCTTCTTCCTGGGCTTGCGCCTGACGTGCATTTACAGCAGCCAGATAACCAATCCCTGCTCCGCCAACTGTGAGCAATATAACTGCGAGTAATCCCAAGAGAATGGTTAAGCCGCGTTTATTCCGAACTTTTTTTGTCAGGCCTGATGGCTGCTCAGGTACGAGTGCATTATGAGTTGATTCAGGTGCCACAACAGACTGTTGGGGTGAAACTTGCTGCTGATTATCCTCAACTTGTGAATTAGTGATTTTTATTGGAGCGGTATTTTCTTCGGATTCATCCTGAAAATCAGAAGAAATATCATTTTCGTCTATCGATTTCATGTTATCAATTATACCTTAACCAACCTTGGTCATAAACGAAATAGACTTCGGGCTTCTTTCCACATAAAAGGAAGTGCCACAAATAAACCCAATAGCAAACTCAAGGATCCCACAATTAATGGGATTGATTGCTGATTTCTCCAAGAGTAATTGAACGAGGAAAGCAACCAATGCACCTAACACACCTCCAGCGATTGACCTCAAGAAGACTGAATGAAAGTTAATTTTTACTGGAGTTGCCATAATTTCGACTGTATTTCGATTGGTATGCTTAAAAATTGAAAAGGAAAATTTCTGCTGCAATTTTGTAACCAGGTAGCGTTCGATTGAGAAAGTAAAAATAATAAAAATACCGCCTGAGCAGTAAATGCAATTGAATCAGTAAGGCTGATCCCTGCTGCTCCAAGCGGTTTGAATAACAAACTACCCAAGCTTATGTAAATTATTACATTGAAAATTGCCGCAAATAACGGGAGGCGGGCATTCTGTTGGGCATAAAATGCCCTGGCAGCAACTTCAAGCAAACAATGACCTGTTAACCCCACCAAGTACCCACGAGTAACCCACATCAATAATTGCGTTTCCTTCGCGTCGAAACCGAACACTGCGGGTAATAGTGGAAGCAAACCGATGCTGAGAATGAATGCGATTGGAACGGTTAACCCAATGAGTATATTAACCGCACTTTGAATTTTTTTCTGATAATCAAGGTGGTTTCCTTGTGCAAGCAATTCTGCAAGTGTAGGCAGCAGTGCAGTCCCAATGGCGGTACCAATCAGGGTTTCCGGGACCTGTTGGAGCATCCAGCCATAAGCCAGGGCGGTAATTGCTCCGGGTTCCAGCCTGGATGCCAGATTATCACGGACGATAAAGATGAGCTGAATAAAAAGCATTGTAATAAATCTTGGAACCAACAATGAAAGTACGCGTTGAACTGCTTCATCTTTTAAACCAAGACTAAGCTTCCAGCGAAATCCATATTTGATCAAACCTGGTATTTGGATCAATAGGTGTAATGCAGCCCCAATTATGACACCATACACCAGGCCATCTATTCCAAGTCCAAACGCAGGAAATTGAAATCCAGCAATTCGATAGCCTGCTTGGGGTGCCAGGATCATTGCCCCAAAAATCTGACCGCTGTTGTAAAGTACCGGCGCAAGTGCCGGCAAGAAAAAATGCTGATTGGCTTGCAGGCTTGCCATTACCAATCCGCTCAATGAGAAAATGAGTGTTGCTAATAAATTCATGCGCATTAATCGAATAACCATTAATTGCTGCGCATTATTAAAGCCTGGTGCAATCCCAAGTTCCCAACCTACAAGAGAATCAGCAAGAAGGGCGATGAGAATCGATAAAACCGCGGTAACGAGGAATGCAAGGTTGGCAATTCTTGAAAACAGCAGCCAGGACGCTGGGCGGCCTTCATTGGTTAAAATGGCTGTGAGAATCGGTATGAATGCAACCGCCAGTGCTCCACCAGAAATGAGAGCAAATAGAAGGTCAGGTAAATTATTGGCTGCATTGAATGCATCAAGTTCTTCTGAGAGCCCGAATTGACGGGCAATGATAACCTGGCGGATTAATGCCAGGGCTTTGTCAAACGCGAAAAATGCAGCCAGCATGACAGTGACACGCGTAAGTTTGCTCATACTTTTTCTGATTATAGCCTAGAAAAAAATGGTGTTTGCGAGAAAATTATGCGTAAAAGATACATTTCCTGCAGTTTAAGGGCAAGAATTGCAAATTTCAAGGCCTCAGCGAGCATATCACAATCACAGATGTACTCGTTTTGTTGAACCGCATTAAGATAAGTTGAATCGGTTCGGCAAACAAGCAGAGTACAGTTCAAAGTAATTGAACCGAACTCTGCTAGAACTTAACATCTATCACTTTTCTGCAGCCACGTATTGGACGCAATCTCCCTGATTCTTGAATTCAGTACCATCCTCGCGAAGTAGTTCTTTCCATCCGTCTTTATAAGCAAGATTCTTTTTCAGTTGGTACTGGAAGAGAAATAACATCGAATCTTGTCCAATCAAAGCGCTCATCTTTTTCGGCACCGAAAGATAAGCGGACTTCGACATAACGTTTTGCATGAATGGTTTCGCCATACTATTTTTTGTCATACAAAAGTAAGGGTATAAACCATCTGTGATTTCTGGATTGTAGTTCGTGTCGCTGATTTTCTGACTTGTATCGCCATCTGAACGGACCTCAATACAGCTTGCAAAATTCCGTGGATTATAAAACGCAAGTGTTACTTTTCCAAATTCAGTCTTCAAGACATCCACATGAGCCCATCCGTTCGCACGGTTTGCATCATTCGTACTCGGAAAAACCGAATCAGCAGACACTAGAGTTGTAGTCACAGCAAGAATGAAAATTAATGCGATTAGTTTTAACAATTTAGATTTCATAAAGCTCCCCTTTCATATTTTTAGACAATGGAAATATTAGAAAACAGTATAGTTATGGTAATAAGCAGCGCCCTCCATTTCTTGAAAAATATCCCACGAATGCACAAGTAAAATCCAAATTGAGCTATGTTTTGCAGAATAATTAGCAAAAGAAAATTATTCTTGTGTGAATTTATTATAGTGATTGTAAAATCAATATTCAACCGAATTTGCCGTGTAAAAATGATATATTGCCTTGCAGTTTTGCAAGGTTAACGGGCAAATAAAAAATATTTTCTTCCAACTGGAGTATGCAAGGTCAGGATAGTTTCAGTATTTAATCGATATGTAATAAATTAGTTATATAACTGTATTTATGGTTTGGCAGCTCGCACTAAAAAACTAAAGCACAAAATCAAAATAACCTTATACATAGCTGAATTTCTCGCTACAGCATGAGTTGTGCGAATAAAGAAAATACACTCACAGATAAAAAGATATTTAATTAAATGAAAATTCCATCAATAGTTGATGGAATTTTCTATCGAGAGTATGCCTCCACGGAGATTCGAACTCCGGTTTTAGCCTTGAAAGGGCTGCGTCCTGGTCCCCTAGACGATGGAGGCGCAGGCAACATTCTACCAAACCTTTAGCGCATGGTCAAGAACTTCATATGCAGAAACAGATATTGGTACCGAGTTTGCCTATATATTGCTTTTATATAACCAATCCTCGTCGATTTTTGTCCAATTAACCAATTCATCTGGTTTGAACCAGAGAGCAATTTCATTTTCAGCATTTTCCACGCTATCTGATGCATGCGTTAAATTTCGACTTACGGTCATTGCAAAATCATGCCGAATTGTGCCCGGATCAGCTTCTGTGGGTTTGGTGGAGCCCATGGTTTGTCTTATGGCTGCCACGGCATCCAGACCTTCCCAAACCATAGCCATGACCGGTGCAGATGTGATGTAGCCAATCAATCCATCATAAAATGGTTTCCCTTTGTGGGTGGCATAATGAGTTTCTGCCAATAGGGGAGTAACCTGTAAAAACTTGGCAGCGACAAGTTTTAAACCTCGTTGTTCCAACCTTATAATTATTTCACCAATTAACCCGCGTTGAATACCATCGGGTTTGATTAAAACCATCGAGCGTTCCAATATAGCCTCCAATGAAATTATTGCAGCGTTTCTTCTGCCTTCGTATAGGCATCAATCGCCTGCTGAATCTGGTTATTTTTGAAATATGCATCTCCGAGAGTTTGCCAAACTTGCGTCTCCCCGGGGTGAGTTTGTGTAATATTTTCGAGTGTAATAATTACCCCTTCAAGGTCTTGTTTTTGTTGAATACGCGTAGATGAGTCGAGCAAAATCTCCTCGATATCAACCTGTTCCTTCAATGTATCAATTTCTTCTACCGGAACGACAACAGGCTGTTCTTGCGTTGATTCCGATTTCTCGAAGTCACTTTCTTTATCTTCGACAGGGACTTGTACATCTTCACCCTCCAAATCTGTGGAGGTTAGAATTTCCTCTGGGGATTCCAGTTCACTTTTAGTTAGAAATTCCCCAGACTCTTCTGTAACTAAATTCTCAATTGGCCAAATTTCATCTCCAGCAAGAATTTCATCATCAGCACCAGGTGTTGAAGGAGTTTCTTCGGGAATTATGAGAGAATTCCAAGGCATCTGGAGAAGAGGGAATTTCAGAATCAACTGCGAGATTGCCTTCTGGACTTCATCAACACCTTTTAACCAATCGGGTAAATCAATTGAAGCGGATTCTTCCATATCCTGCATTTCAACAGGTTCTTGGAATGCTGGAATACCATCTTCAGTTGATTCGATATCTTTCTGGAATAGATGCTCAAGACTTCTCATCCTGAAGAACTACGGTTTCGTCAGGATTACTTTCCTCTTCGAGATTATCAGCGTTCCGTTGCGGGCTGAAGAGTTGATAAATCTAATTCCGGAAACGCAGAATTTTCAGAGTTGAACACCGGCTCGTCTACTGAACTTGTGGAGAAATCAATGACTTTTTCTTCTGGTACCCACTCGGGCGTGATTTCGGAGTTTTCTTCTGATGGTAATATAGGTTGTTCTTCATCGCCTGCAAGCAAATCGATGCTTTCAGATTCGACATTTGTATTGTCGATTTCCTGTGATTCAAATTTCACTTCATCAGGTGATATTTCTATCACCCTGTGAAGCAGCTTCGGACGAGGATTCTGGTTGTGCGTATTCTACCGAGGCTCAGGTGATGGAGGATTGTGTAACCAGTCCGGCAGCCTGGCATCCAGAATTTCACCATCTTCAAAGGTTTTTCCCTCTTCATTTTCATCCAATGCACTTCGCAGCCAATCTGGTAAATCTTCTTCCGTTTTGGGTGTATTTTCATCGATATCTGATGCAGCAAAACCTTCAAATGATTCGGTTTTCTCAACATTTAGTGTTTGTACTTCATCTTCTGGGGTTTTTAATAGATTCGTCGATGGATTGCGTACCAAAATCCATTGGCGGCAAATCTGCCAAAGATTCCGTTTCAGTACCAGTAAGGATGTCTGGTATGCCTGGAAGATTATTCTCCTCGGATGCTTGTCTTATCATTCGCTGGTTGAACTTCATCGGCACTAACTGGTGCCATTGATTTCAACCAATCCGGGATTTCTGCTGGTGCAAGTTCTTCCCCCATTTCTTCTGGGAGATCAAATGGGGCAGGTGAAATTAGCGGTTCTTCGCCAGGAGCCCAGCCAGCCTAACTCATCCAATCAGGGACTATATTCTCTGAGTTTTCAATTGCTGGAACATCATCACCTTCTATTTGAGGTTGCATACCTTCAGAATTAACCGAATCTTTAAATGTTTCGATATCATATTCAGATAAATCCTCCGAAATGGGAGGAAAAACCTCATTTTCTGGTGTTGAATTCCATTCTACCTGGGCTGGTAAGTCATAGGTGGTTAGCGATTTCGAGTTTTTCGATCAAAACGGAATTATCCGGAATATGTTCAATCGCTGGCAAAGCCGAAGTTATAAACTCAAAATATGGATCGAGTTCAATAAGCTTTTGGTGGGAAGATTTTACTTCTTCTTCTAAAACAAGTGGACTATTTGCAGTTATTAATCGGTGAGCTTCGTAACAATATGGGAGCGATACGAGTAATTCATGGGAAATTTCCAATGCTTCTGCACGAAGACCAGCAAGATTTAAGGCACGTGCAAGTACAACCTGTAAATCCAGCCTGGTTGGATCTTCCAGTAAGGAGGCTCTGCGCTTCAGCAATAGCCTGGGTGAATAAATTTCCTCGCAGGTACATTCTCACCAAGGCTCCACGCGTCAGGCGGATTTTGGCAGGTTCAAGCCCGTCTCTTCTTCCAATGAGACGCTTCAACTCATCCTGAACAGCGGTGTTTGACGGTTGAACATCAAATGCACGTTCCATATGCCAGATGGCACCATCCAGATTGCCTTCATCCTCACGGACTAAACTCATTCCCACATGTGCAATAAAATCATCGGGTACGACTGATAATACACGCTGCATGATGTCCTGTGCATCAGCATACTTTTGTGATTCAAGATACGCTTTACCCATAAGTCTATATGTATCCAGATGTTTCGGATACGTCATCAATATGTGTTTGCAATGTGAAAGCGCTTCATCAATCTGATTATTTTCAATCAGTTTTTCTATTTCTTTGTTATATGCGTGTAAGGATATGTTCCCCATATGCACCTCTCTTTCTAAGTATGCAACAATTAATAAAGGATTGCAAGAGGCATGCTAACTTATGCTAATGATAAAAACGACCATATTTCAGGTCGTTTTTAATCTAATCTCCAAGATAGTCGCGTAATTTGCGTCGTATGGTTGGATGGCGCAAGCGGCTGAGTGCTTGTGCTTCAATTTGCCGCACGCGTTCTCGCGTAACACCCATTTTTCTTCCAACTTCTTCCAAGTGTATACGCCTGACCATCCAGTAATCCATAGCGTAATTGTAAAATCCGTACTTCGCGTGGAGGTAGAGAATTTAACACATCATCCAGGTGTTCCTTAAGCAGATTGTATGTGGCAGTATCATCGGGTGGGGGTGCCTCATCATCCTCAATAAAATCACCCAAGCACAGAGTCTTCTTCATCATCAGTCGGTGTTTCCAGGGATAGCGGCCGCCGTGCAACCTGGATCATGTTTTCCACTTTCTTGGGAGGAACATCCAAGGCAATTGCCAGTTCATCTACGGTCGGTTCGCGACCTAATCGTTGTGTAAACTGGTGTTGAATGCGAAGCAACTTGTTGATCTGATCACCCATATGAACCGGAACACGAATAGTACGTCCCTGATCGGCAATGGCACGGGTTACAGCCTGGCGAATCCACCATGTGGCATAAGTGCTGAACTTATGTCCTCGCCGGTAATCAAATTTTTTGGTTGCCCGGATTAATCCAATATTGCCTTCCTGAATAAGGTCAAGAAATGGAACACCACGACCCATATACTTCTTTGCCACACTGATAACCAGACGAGAGTTGGCTGTAATTAAGTGTTCACGGGCAGCCCAGCCATCTTCAATTAGTCGTCTCAATTCCATTCGCGCGGCGAGCGCTGACATTTCAGCGAGCCAACTCTTCACGCGACATTCGCCCGCGTTCAATCCGTTGTGCCAATTCAACCTCTTCTTCAGCAGTTAGAAGAGGCACACGACTTACTTCTTTTAGGTAAAGCCCGATTGTGTCGTCTGTGTCGATATTTGCAAGGTCGTCAAAGGCAGCAAATTGTGTCTGCTCTTTGACAACATCTTCATCTTTTTCGAGTTCTTCATCCGTAGGTTCTTCTGCAGGGAGATCCTCAACATACGGAATTCCAGCACTCAGAAGAGCTGAAAATGCTTCTTCCAACTGCTCTACATCTTGCTCAGCATCCGGAAAGAAATGCAAAATATCGTCAATTGTGACGTATGATTTTTGTCTGCCAAAATCAATCAATCTGGCAATGTTTGAATATTCTTCATCGTCTAATACGTGTACTAATTCGTCTTCCATTCGTTCGCTACTTCTATCCTTTAGTCAGAGAAAATCTCTGGAAATTTATTATTTCTACCTGTGATATTCAGAATACACTTTTTTACAACGAAATACAAGTTAACCAATCTGACTATGGTGTCGGGGTAACGTTTACTTCAATTGCCGACGGAGTTGGTGTTTCAGCAAGCAGGCTTTCGGGGTAGCTTAACTGAGACAATTCCATAACCGTGCTGCTATTAATAATTACCGGGGCACTTTGGTCAAATTGGGCATAATAACCGCTGCTGGTTGGTGTTAATCCACCAATTGCGAAAACATGCTCGCTTCCAGAGCGCATAACCAATTTATATTTGATAGTTGGTTGAACCAATCCCAAGGCTTCCATGGGAGTGGTTGGATCAATATTTGATTGCGATTCGATCGAGAGGAGTGTTGAAAGTAGTTGAAACACATTTCCCTGTGACAAAGTTTTGCTGCGATCCTCAGCAAAATCCATGTATCTCCAATCAATTCCAGTTGAAAAGAAACATTACTCAATCCAATCACATCCACTTTTACAACCTGGTCAAATGGAACATCAGAAAAAACTGACGGTTGTAAAGTTGGGGTGCTAGTCGCTTTCAATGGTCCAACGGGATATTTCTCAATGAGCAAAAATCCAACGACCGCGACAGCAAAGATAATAACAACTACCCAGGTACTCTTTTTCACCATAAATTTATCCCCTCCTGCGGCGTTGGATCCAGGAAACCACACCAGATACGATAACAAGCCCGGGAATGACAAATATAGTGACAAGAAGGATTAATCCCATCATGGCAGTTTGGGGCGGAATCATGATGCGCTGGATATTGTTTTTCGGTGTAAGCGAAATTAGATTTTCTTGTTCTGCAGCCCAATCAATGCTGTTGATGAAGAAATCGCTATTGCCATAATAGTCATAGAAAGCATTGGTCGCAAATTCACCATCACCAATTGCCACAACTCGTGCACCTGTCGATGAATTTTCTGCTGCGACAACCAGAGAAAGAGGTCCAACGTTGTCTGTTTCGCGGTCAAAAGAGACACCAGAGTCAATATTCAGAAGATCGGTTTCTCCCCAAAACTCCTCGGAAGTATAGACAAGAATGGTCTGGAGAACATTTTCAGGAATACTTACAATCGATATACTTCTGGCTCGGGGAAATACACTGGCAAGTTGATTCATTTTGGCGGTAACTGGATGGCTTGTATCATACGCTCCGGCAATTGCCAAAATCGATGGTTCTTTATCCAGGAAGAGCACCAGATCGTTATTAAATGCTATGCCCCAATTCGTAGTGAGATAATCTGCCAATGGGTCAGGTAAAGTGCCGAATTGGGTGATGATTGAGGGTTCGTAAAAAACTAAAAGTGAGCCACCTGCCTCCAAGTAATCGGCGAGTAACACAACTTCGTTTTCTGATAATGGTTTTTGTGGTGAAGCCAGGACAATTACCTGGGCATCTTCAGGAATTTGAGAAGAACGAAGGAGATCCAGATTTTTTACGAGATAATTCTTTGCTTCCAGTTGTGCTTTTATAGATGAATAGCCCGTTTCATCTGCTGTGTCAGGATTAAACTCGCCATGACCGGACAAGAAGTATACGGTTCGCTGAGTGGGATTGGTCAGTCTTAATAAAGCAGAATCAATCTCTTGTTCAGTGACATAGGTTACCTGCTCCTGTATGTCACCCAGATTTAATACAATCGTGCCGTCCCGCTGCACTTTGGCGTTTTGCGCCGCAACAGGATTCGAATTGGGATCAATGAATTCGTAGTCGAATTTTCCTTTGGAAGAGCGCTTGAAGTTATCAAGCAGGGATCGAGCATTGTCACTGGGATTACTGGCTGTATAAAATGCCTGCGCTGTGACTTTTTCAGGGAGTTTTTCTGCAATCGCAACCGATTCTGGAGCTAATGTATTTCGTTTACCTTCTGTTAGATCCCATCGTGGTCCATATTTATATCCTACCAGGTTAACCACGACCACAATCCCAATAAATGCTACTGACATTATGATGGCATTACTTCCATAGCGAGCCTGTCGACCTCTGAAAAGTTGAACGATATGAGTGGGATCAATCATCACCCACGACGCCAACCCGACAACCGCAACAGCCAGGCTGATTTGAACTGGAAGTCCAAAAGTTCGATAGACGATATATAAACCTGCTGCAATAATCAGTGCTGCCAGAGCCAGATATAAACCGAACGGTGCAAGTTTCCGAAGTTGAGGATTCATTATCTCCACCTCCGGGTTTCAACAGATACGGTGCCAAAAAATAAACCGAGTGCAGTTATGCTCATGAAATAAATAACATCCTTGAGGTCAATAATTCCGGCGTAAAAGGTGGAATAGAAGTGGTCACCGAGGTCCAGATATCGAAGCAAGGCACTTCCGGTCGCACCCATTGCCTGGGCAGGATAACCAACCATCCAAAGTGCCAAAAGAATTCCAAGCGTCAAGAAGAAGGCGGCAATCTGGTTATTGAAGAGGGAAGAAACTGCAACCCCAACTGCAACGAAGGCTGCTGACATTAAAATCGAGACCCAAATACCCAGTAATGAGTTCACCCTGATCAATTCCAGGAGAGATCAGCATATTGAGAATAATCGGGAAAATCCAACTAATGAGCAGTACAGTGAGAAGGAAAAGGAAGCCACCCAACCACTTTCCGACGACAATCTCAAAATCCCGAACTGGGGCTGTAAGCAGAAGTTCCAGCGTTCCTGATTTCTGCTCTTCAGCAAGTGTATTCATTGTTAAAGCCGGTGTAGTGAAGAGAATTAATGTAACCAGTGGTCCAACCACAATTTGCACACCCGGAGCGCCACCCTGGAAAGATGCTGCAAGAATATTTGCGTAAAACAGTATTCCAAGAATCAGCAAAATTACAAAAGAAACTGCATAAGCAACAGGGCTTATGAAGTAATGTTTGTATTCACGAACTGCAATAGTCCAGATATTTCGCATTACGAATTACCTCTTTTCCTCTGGTGCCAGATAAGGGGATTCAGCAATCACCTCAGGAACTTCTTCGTCGCGAGTGAGCTGAAGGAAAATATCTTCCAAACTCATAGAAATGCTTGTAAGCTCCAGCAAATCAAAACCTGCGGATACAACTGCACGTGCAACCTTGGCGCGCGAGTCTTCACCAGGCGTAAATTCGAATTCCAGAGTGTCTATATCCTTTAAAATCACACTGATTACACCTGGTGTACCAGCAACCAGGGGAACCACATCGGTGAGATCACCTCGAATGCGCAATTGAACCCTTTGAGCCCCGGATAACCGGGTTTGCAGACGTTCGGTGGAATCTTCTGCAACAAGAAGTCCTTTGTTTACAATGATGACACGGTCACAGACCTGTTGTGCTTCGGGTAATATATGGGTGGAGAGTAAAACCGTATGTTCTTTTCCAATTTCCCTGATAAGGTGGCGTACTTCAATTATCTGCCCTGGGTCCAACCCAATCGTAGGTTCGTCCAGGATTAAAACCTCTGGTTTATGCAGAATAGCCTGGGCAAGACCTA
Organism: uncultured Chloroflexia bacterium; assembly: GCA_963793615.1. Lineage (GTDB taxonomy): Bacteria > Chloroflexota > Anaerolineae > Anaerolineales > Anaerolineaceae > UBA4782. The sequence continues at coordinate 308,731 of CAWCAN010000010.1, read as the reverse complement.
TCCTTTGGCGCATCCCTTTTGATAATTTACCTATATAACCACCCGAACGCTCTTCCATTGAGACAAGTTCGAGTACTTCGTCAATGCGATCCTCTGCATTTTCAATACGGCGGATTTTCGCCATATACATCAGGTAATCAAAAACAGTCATATCTCCATATAAAGGTACTGTTTCTGGCAGATACCCAACCAGGCGGCGTACCTCAAGCGGGTCTTCCATTACATCAAAACCACCGATTACTGCCTTTCCTGAGGTTGGAGGCATGTAACCTGTCAATATCCGCATGGTGGTGGTTTTACCAGCGCCATTGGGTCCTAGAAACCCGACAATCTCACCTTTTTTTACTTCAAAAGTAAGATTGTTTATTGCGCGCCTGGTGCCATAATCCTTGGTCAAACCAGAAACTTGGATCATTCAACTTCTCCTCATTCATTGCATATGAATGTTGGTCTAATACAGGTAAGAAGCGGAATAAACTTCCGCTTCTTTGGTAAGCTTTGTATGATTCGATGGTTCGAATTTCGACCGCATAACACTATACAACAATCAAAGGGGCAATGTCAACAGGTATTTCAAATTCTAATCATATATTTAGATTCCATTGACACATTTTGCGCTTGGAGTACAATAGAGCAGTTTAAGAGACAATTGAAACTCATATGGCTCTTTTTACATTCATCTTTTCAAAACTTTTTCGGAGGGATTATGAATCTACTTGGTTTAGCTCGTCATGGGCTGAATAACTTTGAGCAAATTGCAGTAACACTGGTAATGGTTACTTCATTTGTTTCTTTGTTATATGCCTGGCTTTTGCGCGGTACCGTCTTAAAAAAAGACAAAGGGACTGCAAAAATGCAAGAAGTATGGAACGCCATTAAGGTTGGCGCAAACAGCTACTTGCAGAGTCAGCTCAAGACTATTTTGCCTGCAATCGCCTTATTAGGTGTTGCCCTTTTCTTGAGTGTTTATGTTGTAAAACCCACACCCGAAGCAATTGAGGAATTTCCCAATAACACGCTGATTATTATGGCGGTTGGACGCACACTGGCATTCATCATGGGTGCAACTTTCTCTTTGCTTGTTGGACAATTGGGAATGCGAATGGCTATCGAAGCCAATGTTCGGGCAGCATCTGCCGCCCGTCGTGGCTTTAATGAAGCACTTTCCATTGCTTACTATGCTGGCACCATCACAGGAATGCTCACCGATGGGCTGGGTCTTTTTGGTGGAACGCTGATCTTTATCATTTTTGGTAAAGCAGCCCCCGATGCGCTACTTGGTTTTGGATTTGGCGGAACACTGCTGGCTCTGTTTATGCGTGTTGGTGGCGGTATTTATACCAAAGCAGCGGATGTTGGTGCAGACCTGGTTGGTAAAGTCGAAAAAGATATTCCAGAAGATGACCCACGGAATGCAGCTGTCATTGCCGACCTGGTGGGTGATAATGTTGGCGATTGTGCTGGTATGGCTGCCGATATTTTCGAAAGCTACGAAGTTACAATTGTTTCCGCATTGATTTTGGGTCTTGCGTTGATAGCGATTGACCCGGATCACAGTCTCAAATGGATTGTTTATCCTCTGATCATCCGTGCAATCGGTGTTATCAGATCCATTTTTGGTACCTTCACGGTACCAATTTGGGAAAAATTCCCGATTAAATTCTTGCAGGCACATGATGCTGAAGAATCCATGTTCCGGTCATATGAAGTATCCAGTGTAAATACAATTGTGTTTTCCTTCGTTGTAGCAATTTTATATGCTGGAGATTGGCGTCTGGCTGCATTAACATCCATTGGTGTTGGACTGGCTGTTGCGTTCAATCCGCTAACATCCTACTTCACTTCAACCCGTAAAGCATCCGGTAAAAGAAATTGTAAAATCAACCAAAACCGGACCTGCAACAACTATTCTTTCCGGTCTTTCTGTTGGAATGGAATCCAGTGTATGGGCATTAATTGTGATTGCCGTTTCGTTTATTTTCGGCTTGTTACTGTATGGTGGTGAAGCAGATCATGCTTATGTTCTATATGCTATTGCCATGATTGGTATTGGTATGCTCAGCCACACAGGTAATAATGTAGCCATGGATTCTTACGGTCCCATTTCCGATAATGCCAATGGTATTGGTGAAATGGCCTGGCATGATATGGAAGACGAAGAGACATTAAAAGCACGCCAAATTATGGCTGACCTGGATGCGGTTGGCAACACTACAAAAGCAATTACCAAAGGTGTTGCGATTGCATCTGCAGTTATCGCGGCAGTAAGTTTATTTGCTTCATATATCACCGATGTTGCTCGCGTGCAGGTTGGACTTGGATTACCCGTACTTGAGTCAATTCGGGTTTCTGATACGAAAGTATTTATCGGTTTTCTGCTTGGTGGTGCATTACCGTGGTTGTTCAGTTCATTGTCCATCCGGGCAGTAACCCGCGCGGCAGGCGAAATCGTTGAAGAAGTCCGGGCACAATTCCGAATTCCGGGAATTATGGAAGGCACAAAGACACCAGATTATGCCCGGGTGGTGGCCATCTCTACCCGCTCAGCACAGAAGGAATTCATTCCTCTGGCGGTTATCTCTGTCGCACTGCCGTTGCTTGTGGGTTTGGTGTTGCAGGTCGAAGCCCTGGGTGGTTTCCTGGCTGGTGTAATCCTGAGTGGCCAATTATTGGCAGTATTCATGTCAAACGCGGTGGAGCCTGGGATAATGCAAAGAAATCCATTGAAGATGAACCCCGCAATCTGGCAGAAAATACCGGCAAAGGATCAGAACGACACAAAGCAGGTGTTGTTGGCGATACCGTTGGTGATCCCTTGAAAGATACAGCTGGACCAGCACTCAATCCAATGATTAAAGTTGTCAACCTTGTGAGTTTACTGGCAGCACCCATTATTGTATCAACCACAAACTACCAGAGTGAAGGTAAGTTGTGGATAATCATTGCAGTCGGCACAGCATTATTGGCAGCAATCATCTGGGCGATATCTGCAAGTAAACGCCCCGTGAAAGATATCTCGGTCGAAAACTAGCTGATGCTTATAGATAAAAACAGGAGCCGAAAGGCTCCTGTTTTGTATTAATTGTCTTGTAAGATGAGTTAAACCATCTTCAAAATCCTGTGGATAAGGAGCAGTAATGGTTACTTTCGCCTGAGTTTCTGGATGAATGAAGGTAATTTCGTGAGCGTGGAGTGCCAGCCGGGGAATAATATCTGAACGTAATTGCCGGCAGCGCAAAATGGTTTTGCTCCAATACAACGGATCGGAAAGAATTGGGATACCAAGTGCACACGCATGTGCCCTGATCTGATGCGTATAGCCACTTTGTGGTATGGCTTGAACCAAACTATATTCACCAAATGACTGGAGAATCGTAAATTCGGTCTTGGCTGGTTTTCCATGCGAGCTATTTATTACCGTACGGTGGCTGCGATCCCCGTTAACAAGGAGAGGGAAGTCGGCTGTAATATTTTCCCAGTCAGGTGTACCAACTACCAGGGCGTGATAAACCTTCTTTACCAACCTGGAACTGAATTGCTGATTTAACGCCTTATGGAACTCCGGACTTAATGCAAACAGGATGACCCCGCTGGTATCTTTATCCAATCTATGGACAACAAATACCTTCCCGAATTCCATTGATAGCTCATTTACAAGGCAGGGTAACTCAGGGTGATAGCCATCGGGAATGGTTCGCAAGCCTGACGGCTTGTTGACAAGAATTAGATTTTGGTCCTGATACAAAATCTGCAAATTGGGCTTACCAGGCATAGGCTTTAGGAGCCTCACCGCCAGGTCCTGGGAAAATACCATCCAGGTGATTAAGGTTGTCTTCTGATAGTTTTATATCGAGAGCATGAATATTTCCCATTAACTGGTCAAGCGTTCGAGGTCCTATGATGGGAGAAGTTACAGCAGGATTACAAAGCAACCATGCTACCGAAACATCTGCCGGATGCTCGCCTATCTCGCTGCAGAAATTCTCATAAGCTTCCAATTTGCTTCGGTGCAGATCTATTTTCTTTTGTAATTCTTCCTTGGCACGGCGACCTTCGCTTGTTTTCTGCAAAACACCACCTAATAATCCACCTGCCAGAGGACTCCAGGGTATGAGACCAATTCCGTAGGAACGACATGCAGGAATTACCTCAAGTTCCACTGTGCGTGTTAACAAGTTATAGTGACTTTGTTCAGAAATTAGACCGAAGAAATTTCGCATTCTGGCGGTCTCCTGGGCTTGTGCCAGGTTCCACGCTGCGAAATTACTGCTGCCAACATAGATCACTTTGCCTTGCTGAACAAGAGTTCTCCATGGCTTGCCAGATTTCTTCCCATGGCGTCTCCGAATCAATGTGATGCATTTGATACAGATCAATATGATCAGTCTGCAAACGCCGCAAACTGCCCTCGCACGCCTTCATAATCTGATAGGCAGACAACCGTCGATCATTCACCCCAGGACCCATCCGACCAAAAACCTTGGTTGCCAGCACAATACTATCCCGCCTTTTTCCACCTTGTGCCAGCCAGCGTCCAATTATCTGTTCGGTTATACCTTCGCCTTCGACTTTGCCATATGCATTTGCGGTGTCAAAGAAATTTATTCCTTGCTCAACAGCCATATCCATAATCTGGTAGCTGTCTTGCTCAGTTGTATAAGGGCCAAAATTCATGGTTCCCAAGCATAACCGGCTTACCATTAAACCAGAACGTCCAAGATGTGCATATTCCATAATATTCTCCGTTATTTTGATTTGAATTGTATCGAATATAATATAGATAAGCAACTATACCGGAATTTTATGATGCTTTATGGAGGGAAAATTGATAATTGTTCATGTAAACATTTTCGTGAAAGCGGAGAATATCGATGCTTTTATAGAAGCAACCATTATTAATGCAACTCAAAGTCTGAAAGAGAAAGGTGTAATCAAATTTGATTTTCTTCAGGACAGTGAAAATCCTGAACGGTTTTTATTGATAGAAATATATCGAAGTGACTGATGATATGGCAGCGCATAAGTCAACAACTCACTATTTGACCTGGCGTGATACTGTCGCTCCGATGATGGCAAGCCCGCGAATAGGCGTGAAATATAAACAAATCTTCCCCGAAAATTCGTAAAGATGATAGATAGAATACAAAAAATCCTGCATTTGCAGGATTTTTTGTATCTATATGCTCAATTTCAAGCAGCAGGAACAAAATAACTGATAGCCAGGACACCTGGTCCAGCATGAACCATAATGGCTGGCGGCAAATCATAAAACCGAATTTCTTTTATCTGAAGCAATTCTGATAAATCTTTTACCAATATTTCCGCTTCTGCTGTTGCAGCACCGTGCATAACAGAAACATAGCATTCGACTCCCACCGGGCATTCATTTTTGGCAAGTTCCTTAAGTCGGGCAAGTGCTTTTACCTTCGTGCGTTGACTTTCGAATGGTTCCGCTTTGCCGTCTTTCAGGGTCAGAATAGGTTTGACTTGTAAAATCGACCCCAATAATGCCTGGGCACCACCAATTCTGCCGCCTTTTTTCAAGTATTCAAGGGTATCCACCAGGAAGTAAACATGTTCGCGTTTTGACATTTCTTTAATATTTAGAAACAACTTTTTCTACTGGTAATCCCTCGTCTGCCCATTTTTTTGCGCAGCGAACAATACTGCCATGTCCAGACCCAACAGTTCGCGTATCCACAAGATGAATATCGGCATTGGGAAATTCCTGTGCAGCAATTTCAACATTGCGAAATGTTCCACTAACCTCTGCAGATGGGCACAAGACAATAATGCTGTTTCCTGCAGCCAATTCTTTTTGAAAAATGGGTGTATATAATGAGGGTGGTGGTGCTGCTGTTTTCGGAAGAATGGTAGATGCTTTTAGTTTTTGTAAAAATGTTGGGTGATCAATTTCAAAGTCATCGTGGTAACTTTCATCTCCAAAAATGATTATTTGCGGTAAAACATAAACCCCCATATCTTCTAATTCTTTCACTGGAATACTGCATGTGGTATCAGCAACAATAGTAACCATTTTGACAAATCCTTTCTGGGGCTTTATGAATTGAATGCAGGCAGGTTGGCAACAGCAACAGCATTTGTAACTGCATTGACAATTGCCTGGGCAACAACAATTGGAGCAAATGCTCCAATAATGTTAACGTCCGTATTTTTATTTCCAGCAGCCATAGAAAACAAGGTATCACCGTCAAACATGGTATGGGCAGGACTGATTGTAAGAGCCAGACCATTATGCGCCATTTGTGCGACTTTGTTCGCTTCTTCTTTCGTCAACCTGGCATTGGTAATTACGGTGCCAATTGTGGTATTTTGATTCGAGGCGAACTTCATGATGGTTTTACCTGTAAAAGTACGAAAAACATCCATGGTATTGGCAAACTTCTGCTTTCCACCTAGATTTAACAATCCTTTTTGAATTGGACGTGCCCCTGCAAGGATTTCACTGGTTTGAGGATCGATGACATCACCAAAGGCATTAACAACCACTATCGCGCCAACAAAAACTCCCGGAGAGATTTCAAGAGCAGCATGACCAATACCTGATTTCATCGCTCCTGCCATGCCAAAGATTTTACCAACGGTTGCCCCACAGCCAGCACCAAAATTTCCCTGTTTGGGTGAAGTATTTGAAGCATTCATGCAAGCCTGGTAACCCATTTGATGGTCTGGGCGGATAGCAGGATTGCCAATCGCCAGATCAAAAATAACCGCAGCAGGTACAATTGGAACGTATGCAACACCAGTATTAAAACCAATTTTATTTTCTTCCAGGTATTGCATTACACCTGATGCAGCGTTTAATCCATATGCAGATCCGCCAGTCAATAAAACCGCATGTACCTTCTCGACGAGGTGCATTGGACGAAGTAAATCAGTCTCCCTTGTGCCAGGAGACCCGCCACGTTGATCAACACCGCCAGTTGCACCTTCTTCAGCGATGATAACAGTGCAGCCAGTTAATGCTTCTTCAACCTGGGTTTGTCCTATACGAAAACCCGGAATTTCTTCAATATGGCAAAATTGATCTGTGTTCCATTTCATTCAATATTTCCAAACCCCAATATGGTTAGTAAGTTATACTTTCCTATTATCTCATAAATGGTCAACTATTATCAGGAAATATACGAGTTTCAAAATGGATAAAGCATATGAATGATAAGCAGAATGGAATCGGTTTCGTTATTTTTGGTGTCACGGGCGACCTCACAAGGCGGAAATTAATACCGGCGTTATATGAATTGGTGCGAACGAAGCGCACAAATGAAAATATAACCATTATTGGTTTTGCACGGCGCGAATGGGATGATGAGGTGCTGCAAAAAGAATTAATTGGCAGTCTCAAGGAATTTGTCTGCGATGGCACGTGTGATGAAAGTGCCATTAAGGAATTGATTGGAAATGCCCGATACATTCAAGCCAGTTTTGAAGAGTCTTCCGGATATAAGTCTCTCGGACAAATATTGAAGACTTTGAAAATTGAAAATGTTATTTTATATCTGGCAACTCCACCTGATACCTATATAGAAATAATTCAGCAAATTGGGAAAAGCGGAATACACAAAGTCCTTCCGGGTTGGACGAGAATTGTTATTGAAAAACCATATGGTCGTGATTTACATTCTGCCGAAGAAATTGAGACAGAGGTTCATAAAGTTTTTAAAGAGAATCAAATCTATCGGATTGACCATTATTTAGGAAAAGAAACAGTTCAAAACATCCTGGTATTTCGTTTTGCCAATGGTATTTTTGAACCTCTTTGGGATAGGCGCTATGTAGAGCATGTACAAATTACGGTTGCGGAAACACAAGGTGTAGGCACACGGGCAGGGTATTATGAAACAGCTGGCGTTATTCGCGATATGTTCCAAAATCATTTACTGCAGCTATTAAGTCTAACTGCCATGGAAGCACCATCTTCTTTTAATGCAAATGCTGTTAGGGATGAAAAGGTGAAAGTATTACGCGCATTACGCCCCATTAACGGCAATGATGCACAGCAAAATTTATTTCGAGCACAATATGTAACCGGATATATAGATGGTGAGAAAGTCGCGGGCTATAAAGAAGAAAAAGGAGTTGGGAATAATTCGTTAACCGAGACTTACCTTGCAGCCAGGGTATACCTGGATAATTGGCGCTGGGCTGGAGTTCCATTTTATTTGCGATCTGGAAAACGGATGCCAGCCAGAGCCACGGAAATTGCCATCCATTTTAAACAAGCACCGTTATCATTATTCAACTGGTATGATATGGCAGGAGCAGCGCCAAATATTCTGATAATCGATTTACAGCCTAATGAGGGAATTACCCTTACTTTTGGAGCTAAAGCACCTGGCTCAGTCAACCGAATTGCTCCGGTTGAAATGCATTTTGATTATCAAAAAACATTTGGAATTGAACCTCCAGATGCATATGAAAGATTGCTTTTGGATTGCTTATTGGGAGATGCCACACTATTTACACGCAGCGATGAAGTTCAAGCACAGTGGGAATTTACTGACGCCATTCTCCAGGCCTGGCAGCAAAATCCACCTAAAAATTTACCTGTTTACGAAGCAGGAACCTGGGGACCACCTGGTGCTGATGATTTTATCCAAAAAGACGGATATTTTTGGCGATTTCCATAATTTTATTCTGGAATCTGGAGCGTAATCGGTTTTCCGCAATTTGGGCAATACCGTTCTTCGAAATGGATGACGAAGCCACAGGCTGAACATGTACGAGGTTGCTCTTTCCCTAGGGGAGCCCCACATGCAATGCACCTGGATTCACCAACCGGATTGGCAGTGGAGCAATGAGCACATTCCATCCTGCGCAAGCGCTCAGATAATTCGTAGCTTACACCTTTAGAGCGGGCAATTAAGTCGATGATGCGAAAAACCTTTTCGCTCATTTGCAGAGATTCTATATCCTGAGCCAAATCGTCCAACCTGCCAAGAAGTGCAAACGGATTCCGTAAGGCAGCAAACGCGGTTGCACCCAGGCTGGCAGCAACCCCCAACCATGCCTGTTGACCAACGGTTATCGAAATACCGTCTTCAACGGTTTCAATGCGAATAGTCATGGCTGTTTGTCCACCAGAAAGGGGACGATCTATTGTGGCTATTTGGACAGTGATACGATCGTTTTCACCTACTTGCTGGACACGATAGTTACCATGATGGAAATTTGCTTCAATGCCTTGTGCAACTTCGATTGGCGTGATATTCCCGTGATAGATTCTCTGGTTCATGCAATCGATTATAATCAAAAAATCTGGAATATACCCAGAAATTATGGGAGTTTTTGAATGTTACGAAAAATAAGTATGGTATTTGGTGTTTTCCTCTTTTGCCTGTTCGCAAGCATTTCATTTTGGCTTCCTGTGCAAGCATCTTCTTCCCTGCTTCAGGAAACTGTTATGGCACCAACAGTAACCGGTTCACCGATTGCATCCACAATTACGGTAAGAATGGATGCTGATATGCCTCAAATTAATGTTCGATCTGGACCTGGCACTGAATATGAAGGAATTGGTGTGTTATTAATGGGTCAAACTGCACCTGCAATTGGCAGAACAAATGGTGGAGATTGGATATTAATTCAATACCCTGGGGTTGTGGGGAGCACCGGGTGGGTTTATTCCCCATTGGTCATACTCGAAGGTGCAACTTTACCAATTGTAGCACCACCTGCAACACCTACTCCGCGAGTTACTTCCACGATTGATCCCACCCTGGCAGCCCAGTTTATTATTACCTCTGTGGCAACGCGACTGCCAACCTATACACCCCCACCTGCATTGAACATACCAACATTTGAAGATAACAGTCCCTCTGCTTCTTTGGGAACAATCCCAATTGGATTTATTATTATTATTCTTGGCGTTTTAGGAAGTATCCTGGGGCTGGTCACGCTGCTGCAAAACCGTTAGTTGGATTCATCCGTCAGAAAATGATTTAAATTTTTGGCACACATTAAGGATATCTTGTGCCCTGTTTCTTCTTCGCAAAAAATTACATCTGCTCCTGCATTCCTCAATAATTCAGCCGATCGTCGTGCTTTCTCAATGGGTACAATTTTATCCTGTGAACCATGGGAAATAAAAAACCGCTTGTTGGACAATTGAATACGGCGTAATCCACTTCTCCGCTTCAGTCGGAAGCGCGCTGGCAAGGCAAGCTGCTGTGTCATACAGTTCAGGATAAAGAAGCATAAGGAGATAAACCAGAATTCCCCCCTGGGAAAAACCAGCCAGGTGAACTGGTATTTTTGTTTGTCCCGTTAATTTTATGAAACTTTGAAGCCATTTATGAAGTGATATAGCAATTTGGTGATAATTATTGAACAGGTTTTCTTTTGGCTGATTAATATCTACCCAGCCAAATCCATGTTCAGGGATATCATACCAACCGCGAGGAGCAATTATTGAGAAAGAGGCAGGCAATTTGGGAGTAAATATACCCATGGATGTTTCGTCTCCAGTCCATCCATGCAGCATAATTACTACTGCTTCTGCAGGTTTAATAACTGAATCGCGTAACCGAACGACTTTTCCTTCATGTGAAGTGTTACCTGGTTCATTCGCGATTTGCATTTTTAACAATCCGTTCTATACCGATGAAAACGAGATAGATAATGCCAGCCAGCACCACTCCTCCGGTCAAGCAAAGAACAGCCATAAGTGCTGCACTTGTTCCATAAATCCAATAGATAAGCCCAACTCCAACCAGGTAGAGTAATAATACGGCACCAATAATCAAATTACGATTGGTGCTTTTCGCATATCTACTCAGGTCTCTGCCAGGTTGCTGTTGTTTCACAAGGTATCTTCCTGATTGGCTGCAATCAGCATTTCTGAGATGGGTACACCTGGAGGAGTGGGATGATAAAACTTGCGGGATAACTGTTTTCGCCAGTCCAATTGTTTGCGCATAACAGGCAGCTTATCTTCAACAGATTTCTCACCTGCTTGAATAAGCTCGCGTGGATCAACGCTATCCAATAAACCGAATTGTTCTACGTTGGGTCTGAGAACGACATCCGGTCGGTCTATTTTCAAGCGTAATTCTGCCATAGATCGGCTGATGACATCCATCGAACGATAAAAGATTTGAAAAGCCTGGGCAATTCGCAAACGTGAAACCTGCTCAAAAGAGAGTGCGGTATTGGAACTGCTTGCGGGACGGAAAAAGATGGTAGATGACCCCATCGATTTGGTTCCGGAGACAGGCATACTGCAACGATGGGTAAGTTTGGCGCAAGCCAACGCGCCACAGTGACAGGAACAGGATCCAATACACCACCATCCACTAGATTGCAATTGCCAAGTTTAACAGGCGGAAAAACCCCTGGAAATGCTGCCGTTGCAAGAACAGCTTCAATTATCCTGCCTTGATTAATTATGATCTCCTGAGCGGTATCAATATCCACCGCAGTACAGGCAAATGGAATTTTTAGTGTGTCAAAATAACGATCTCCGAGTAAAGTTGTAAGCATCTCGGCAATACCCTGCAAGCTAAGCAGCGAGGGAGAACTATTTAAAGAAAGACTGAACATTCGGCTTTGATCGATGTTCAAAAGAATATCTTCTATTTCATCAGGGGAATATCCGGCAGCAAATATTGCACCAACCAGTCCGCCTGCACTGGTACCAGATACTGCTTTGATTTTATATCCATTTTCCTGTAGTTTTCGGATTACGCCAATATGCGCAATTCCTCGAATGCCGCCTCCGCCGAGTGCAAGCGAAATATCAGTCATAAACAATTCTCCTGGAAGAGTGAAAAAAGCTAAAAATTTATGTATTCTTGTAATCGACATTATAATACTTCATAGTTCAATCTTGTCCGGATTCCACGTGAATATTTCTTTCATTACACAACGAATAAAAGCCGAATTTGCAGCACCTGACGAACATCAGAACAATTTTAAGCAACTATATTTCGATATTGCCTGGTTTGGATTACTTAATGGCAGTATTTTAACTTTTTTAAGTATCTTTGTTACACGTTTAGGAGGAACTGGTTTACAGGTTGGACTTGTTACCGCAATCCCTGCATTAGTGAACTTAGTCATCGCATTGCCTGCCGGCCTTTGGATTAAAAGCAAAAATATTGTAAGTGTTGTCTTCTCCATGACACTGGTAAATCGCTTGTTTTATGTTTTGATAATCCTCAGTCCTTTCTTATTCCCAGCAAATATCTCCATCTGGATAATATTGGCTGTTTTACTGGTTATGAACATTCCGGGAACTGCAGGGGTGGTGGGCTTCAACGCATTATTTGCTGAGAGTGTTCCTTCTGCCTGGAGAGGGCAGGTTTCTGGAATTAGAAACGCAATACTATCGCTGGCTTCAATCGCCACGATATTGGTTAGCGGTCAGGTATTGCATAGAATTGTATTCCCAGGTGGCTATCAATTAATCTTTTTCATTGGTTTAGTTGGTGCTGTTTTCAGTTCTTATCAACTAAAAAAGATCCAACTTCCCCTGGTAGAGATAGGAGCAGTGGAATCCGAGAGTGATGCTCCAATTATAAGAAAACTGGCAATTCCATCGCTCAAATCGATAATCCGCGCAGATGTTCTGAAAACCGAATTTAAAACCACCTTACTTATACTTTTCTTTTTTCATTTTTTCATGTATCTGGCGTTAGTGATTTTTCCGATTTACTATGTAAATGTTTTAAAGTTTACAGACCAAATATTAAGTATTGGCAATGGTATTGTATCTGTGGCAATATTTATCAGCTCCATGCAACTTGCACGGTTCACGAGAAAACTCGGAAATCGGGGCGCGTCTGCAACAGGAATAATAATCCTTGCATTCTTCCCGATACTGCTTGCTTTTATCCATACCCCAGCAGCATATTACTTATTCTGCATGCTGGGTGGTTTTGGATGGGCGCTGGCTGGTGGCGCGTTGTATAACTACTTATTAGACAAAGTGCCTGAAAACGATCGACCAACATATTTTGGTTGGTCAAACATTGCAACAAATGCTGGAATATTAATAGGTTCAATTGCCGGTCCGATAATAGCCGGCTGGACTGGCTTTTTCTGGGCATTGATAATTTTCGGCTTGGGCCGAGCAGTTACTGGGTATATTATTTATCGACGCGGTTAGTTCTATGTTAAAATTGCGGAATGTCTGATAAGGTCATCGCAACCAATCGTAAAGCAAATTTCGAATTTTTTCTACTTGAACACTTTGAAGCAGGAATAGTGCTGTTAGGCAGTGAAATTAAGTCAATTCGATCAGGGCACATGAGCATAAGCGAAGCGTACGTGCAAATTGATAATAAAGAAGCCTGGCTTCTCAATGCACATATAGCACCTTATGAGAGTGCAAACCGGAATAATCATGATCCATTACGACCCAGAAAATTGCTGCTTCATAAAAAAGAGGTGTTAAAACTATGGAATACAGTCCGGCAAAAGGGTGTGACCATTATTCCAGTTAGGGTATATATGAAAGAAGGTTTGGCGAAAATTGATATTGCGTTGGCTAAAGGGAAAAAGCTGTATGACAAGAGAGATGATATAGCCAAAAAGGATCTATCCCGAGAAATGGAACGCAAGGCAAAAATTCGATAATAGGAGTCAGGGTTGCTGAATAGTATTTGGCTGGCATTCGTATTTACACTGGTTATCGCATTAGTTTGGCTTCGTCATTGTGGATTATTTTGCTCATCGGGGATGGATTAGCAGTTCGTTAAGTAGAAAAATCATCCATGCAGGAACTGGACCAATATTTGTTTTGTGCTGGTTATTGTTCCCGGATAAAGCATTGTCGCGTTATTTGGCAGCATTGGTTCCTCTGGCTATTACAATTCAGTTTGCACTGGTTGGCTTTGGAATTATCAAAGACCAGGCTTCGGTGGATGCCATGTCCCGCAGCGGGCAGCGTAAGGAAATTCTACGAGGACCACTTTTTTATGGGATAGTTTTTATTGTTCTCACACTCGTTTACTGGAAAACCAATCCGATTGGAATTACAGCATTGATGCTTCTTTGTGGTGGAGATGGATTGGCGGATATTGTTGGGACCAGGATAAAGAGCCCGGCCATCCCGTGGTCAAAAGGTAAGTCACTTGCTGGCAGCCTGGGAATGTTGATTGGTGGCTGGTTATTTACAATGGGTATCATCTTGGTATTTATTTCTGCAGGTGTTTTCTCTGGTTCAGTTTCCAGCTATCTCGTGCCAGTTACAATTATTTCCTGTGTGGCAGTACTTGTTGAATCCTTACCCTTTCGGGATATTGATAATCTGACTGTTCCTGCAGTTGCTGTTCTCCTTGGGCATCTTCTCTTTTAGGATAATATGATAAACATTGACGGAAATTCTTTAACCATAAAAGATTTGGCTGATGTCGCGCGTAATCACGTTCAGGTTAAGATTTCGGATGCTGGACATCAAAACATTATTCGCTCGAATGATCGATTATCTGCCATATTAAAACAAGGCAAGCCAGTATATGGCATAAATACAGGTTTCGGAATATTTTCCGACCGGCGCATTAATGATTCTGATTCGGCAAAGTTAAGCAGGAACCTGATTCTGAGCCATTCCGTTGGTGTGGGTAGCGCCTTGGAAGATGAGGTTGTCAGGGCTGCCATGTTGGTGCGTGCCAATGCTTTAACTGCCGGATACAGCGGTGTGCGAGTTGAAATTGTTGAAAGATTGATTGAGATGTTGAACCTGCAATTAACTCCGGAAATTCCATCCCAGGGGTCCTTGGGGTCAAGTGGTGACTTGTGCATGTTGAGTTAACTGGCGTTAACCTTCACGACAGATAGGGACGACTTAGAAGAGCAATCCGGAAGGGTTTATTACCAGAACAAGAATATGTCTGGAAAAGAGGCAATGAAATTGGCGGGATTGGAACGGATTATTTTGGGACCCAAAGAAGGATTGGCACTTACTAATGGTGCATCTTTTAGTGCTGCTTTGGCTGCTCTTGTGGTGGAGGAGGCTGATTACCTCTTGGAGGCAGCCGTTACTGCAATGGCATTGTCCACCGAAGCATTGCTGGGCTGTTCTGCTGCTTTTGATCCCAGATTACATTCCGCCAGGCATCACCCTGGACAAATAGTATATTGCCCAGAAAATTGCTGAAAAGTTAAAAAATTCCACTTACATGGATTCTGGAAACCGGGTTCAGGATGCATATTCAATTCGCTGTACCCCTCAGGTACTTGGACCTGTTTATGAGACATTGGAATTTATTCGTCCTCAAATTGAGAGAGAGATAAATGCTGCAACTGACAACCCATTAATATTTGAAGATGATAGCTCACTTTCAGGTGGAAACTTTCATGGAGAGATCATTGGCCTGGCAATGGATTATTGCGGTATCGCATTGTCAGAAATGGGTGCAATTGCCGAGAGAAGAATTTATCGGTTGCTAGACAGCAGTTCAAATGCAGGCCTGCCTCCAATGCTGGTGGATAGTCCTGAAGATGCTGGATTGAACAGTGGGTATATGATGCCACACTACACTGCGGCTGCTTTAGCACTGGAAAACCAGACATGGCTCACCCAGACAGTGTGCATTCGCTGCCTACTTCAAGTGGTCAGGAGGACCATAATGCTAACGCGTGGACCGCAGCCAGGCATGCCAGTCAGATACTGGATAATGTTCGTACGATCATTGCTATAGAAATGTTGAGTGCAGCCCGAGCAATTGACCTGCGTTTGAATGTGAATCCGAACCTCCAACTTGGGCAAGGAACGCAACCACTTTATGATCAGATTCGTTCGATAGTACCTCAAACCAGAGGGGATCAATTGTGGCAGCCGGCTATCCAGCAAATAAGTATGGATCTTAAAATGCGAAAATTTCATTTTTCGTAAGTTATAATTAGACTAAATATATCCGATATAATAATAATCATGATAAATAGACGTGAATTTTTACAAAAAGTAATGTTGGGTGCAGGAGCGATAATTTTCAGACCCTGGTTAAATTTACCGCATCTGCAGGATGACTGGCCTGTAGCCCCATTACTTGGCAGGAATTGCACGGGCGGGATGATTAATATCCGCCGAGCCCATCAGCGGACAGCGAAATTGTTAAATCCATCTATGAAGATACCGTCCTGGTATGGATGCGGGAAGTTATCGGAGATGCACCTGCAGGTCGGACAAGTAAAAAATGGGTAGAAACTCCGGAAGGATATATTTTTTCGCCAGGATTCCAACCTGTCCATAATTTCCCCAATTCTCCAATAGAAACCTTGCCACAAACTGCAATTGGAACAGGAATGTGGGCAGAAGTTACCATTCCTTATGTAGACTTGTACCTGGTCAATCCTCCAGCCAAATCTCCCTGGTTAAAAGAAGTACCAATGCCAAAACTGTATTACAGTCAAGTTGTTTGGATAGACGAAATAACCGTTCATTCAAGTGGACAGGTGTTGTACCGGGTTAATGAACTTTATGGTTCTTATGGCGATATTTTTTATGCTAATGCTGAAGCATTTCGACCAATTACCAAAGAGGAACTTGCACCAATTAGTACAGATGTTGAAGACAAAAAGGTGGTAGTTAAATCTTGCCCAACAGACACTCTCCTGTTTTGAAGGCAGCCGGGAAGTGTATTTTTGTACTGTTTCAACAGGGGCAATCTATAATTCGAGTGGCGAGAGAGTGGATGAATGGGGTACTCCCATTGGTCCACATCCGATTTGGCGAAAATTGATTTCTCTACACATGAGTGGGGGCGCTTCTGGTGCAGGCTGGGATACAGTGGGAATACCCTGGACAAGTTTATTTGCTGGTAGTGGCGTTGCGCTTCATTCAACCTTCTGGCATAACGGTTTTGGTGAACGATTGTCTCATGGTTGTGTAAATATGCGGCCGGATGATTCAAAATGGGTATTCCGATGGTGTACACCAGAAGTTCCATTTGAATCCGGCGATATCACTGTTGAAATGCCTGGTGGAACAATTGTTGAAGTCGTTGAAGTCTAGGTTATCAATGGAATGTAATGCAAGTTAACATTGGTCTATCATTTTTGGCTGGAATCGCTTCATTTCTCTCGCCTTGTGTATTAGCACTAGTTCCTGCATATATTGGTTACCTGGGCGGGCAGTCGATAATGCAGAATGCCAAGAAGAATACCTTGCGGACATTCCTGCATGGGATTATGTTCGTGGCAGGTTTTAGCCTGATATTCATTCTCTTTGGTGTTACCTTTGCTTTACTCGGCGGGTTGCTGCAAGAAGTGAGAGTGTGGTTAACCAAATTTGGTGGAATTCTGGTCATAGTTTTCGGATTACACATGACCGGAATACTTCGACTGAAATTTCTTGAATTCGACACCCGAATACAAGCAAACTCGGGAAGAGAACTCGGATATTTATCTTCATTTTTGATGGGAATTTCATTTTCAGCCGGATGGTCGCCCTGTATTGGTCCTGTACTGGGTTCAATATTAACTTTAGCGATGCAACGTGGTTCGATCGGTGACAGTATTGCCTTGTTGAGTGCCTATTCACTGGGAATGGCAATCCCATTTCTCCTGGCTGGATTGTCCGTCGGATGGGTGACGCAATTACTTCGTAAGTATGGAAAGTTGATGCATTTTCATTGAAGTCGCTATGGGAATAATCCTTGTTATCATTGGATTTTTACTATTTTTAGGATTATATGAACGGTTCGCGGCACTTGGTAATTTCTTCGATTTTGGATTGTAATTGGAAACCTTATGACAGATAAATTAATTACGGCAACGTTATATTTTAAACCAGATGACCCTGAAACCGAGAGGATTGAATCGGTATTAAATACCATTCAACCGCTCATACCTCATCGGGTAGTGAAGATTAACGTGATGGACGATCCAATAGTGCGTGACAGGTACATGGAAAAATGCCCTGTGATTGAAGTTGGACCTTATCTTGTCACATCACCAATGGAGAAAACAGATTTGATTGCTGCAATTGGTGCAGCTCGTGATCGCCAAGAGCAGCTAGAAAAATCTCAAAACCGGGAGCATAAAAGAAAAACTGACCATGGAATACGCGTAAGTGGATTTGACAAGTTTTCTTATTGGTTCAGTAAGTCTTATATGGTATTTTTCAACCTGCTGGTCTTTTTGTATGTTGGCATTCCATTTTTAGCGCCTGTATTATATAAAATTGGTCTTGAGAAACCAGCCAAAGCAATTTACACACTATATACTCCATTCTGTCACCAAATGGCGTTTCGTTCCTGGTTTTTATTTGGCGAACAGGCGTATTATCCCAGGGAACTGGCTCGCATCCCAAATGTCCTCACATACGAAGAGGTAACAGGAAATGACAGTAGAGACCCAGCGGCAGCACGTAAAATTGTTGGGAATGAGCAAATGGGTTATAAAATCGCATTATGTGAACGAGATACAGCTCTGTATGGCTCCATACTATTATTTGGACTTATTTTTATGTTTACAGGCAGAAAAATAAAAGTTATTCCCTGGTATATTTGGGTGTTTTTGGGCATTTTACCCATTGGTTTAGACGGCGGATCCCAATTGCCTGGATTAATTGGTCTGAACTTACCAGGCTGGATGATACGAGAAAGTACCCCGCTTTTGCGAACAATAACAGGAGGCTTGTTTGGCTTCCTGACTGCATGGTATTTGTACCCGATGATTGAAGAAAGTATGCGGGATACCCGCATCATATTGTCGAAAAAGATTGCCTCTGTGCAACAAAAACTGCAGGGTAAAGAGGTATAAATTGCCGTTCTTTAATTCACACGGACTGGAATACTTTCAATTTTCCAGCTTTGGAAATTATCCTATTTGTCATGGTATTTTTACCCGGAATGGTGGTGTGAGCCCGGAACCATGGTCAAGTTTGAACCTTGGAGGAACATTAGGTGATTTACGCAGCAATGTAATTGAGAATCGAAAGCGGATTTTTACTTCAATCCAGCGTGAAGTTTCCAGTCATTTTGATGTATGGCAGGTGCATGGTACAGAAATATTGATTCCAGAGCAGCCAAGAGGTGTTAATGAACCCCATCTTCGGGCAGATGGAATCCTGACGAATAAATCTACAGATAACTTTGCTCATGCGGTTTGCGGATTGTGTACCAATTATGCTCTATGATCCGATTCGAGGAGTTGTCGGATTAGTGCATGCGGGCTGGCAGGGCACTGTCAAGAAAATAGCTGAAAAAGCAGTTGAAAAAATGCAAAGTCACTTTGGGAGCAAACCCGGAGATATACTGGCAGGCATAGGTCCATCCATTGGTCCTGACCATTATGAAATTCAAAGGGATGTAAAAGAACGTTTTCGAAATGCTTTTGGGGATGCTGTTAACCCTATGATTATTGAACGAGATAATCGCATATGGTTAAACTTGTGGGAGGCAAATAAGCATATTCTTATACGGTGCAGGAATAAGAAAAATCGAAATCGCAGAAGAATGCACCGCCTGCAATGTGTCCAAATGGTACTCTCATAGGGCAGAAAACGGTAAAACTGGGCGTTTTGGTGCTGTGATCGGATTGATTGAGCACTAATTAATATGGATACAAATCTTGTTGATCAAATTCGGGAGCGATGGCTGCGCATCCAGGAAAAAATTAGTAACGCAGCCAATAAAGCCAAAAGAAATCCAAATGACATTACTGTGGTGGTTGTTTCAAAACTGCAAGCAATAGAAAAAGTGGAAGCAGCTGTTCAATGCGGATTAAGTATATTTGGCGAAAATTACCCCGAACTTGCTGTGGAGAAAATCCTACACTTTGTGTCAAATCCAGTTGTAAATTGGCATATGATTGGGCATATGCAAAGTCGGAAAATACCAGTAGTTGCAAGTCAATTTCCATATGGTCCATTCGCTGGATAGCATTAAAAGTCGCTGAGAAACTTAACAAGGAATTACAAAAACTGCAATAGAAGCATGCCTGTACTTTTGGAAGTGAATACCAGCCAGGAAGGGAGTAAAGCTGGTTGGAAAGTTGATGATGACAATTTTAATTTTTGGGTAGACCAAGTCGGTTATATGAGTGAGCTGCATAACATTATGATTCGTGGTTTGATGTCCATGCCGCCATATTATACAGATGGCGAGCTCTCAAGACCATATTTCGCACGTCTAAATCATCTTCGCGATAAATTGCAGAATCATTTTCCAGAAATAACCCACCTTTCCATGGGCACCAGCCAGGATTATGAGGTCGCGGTCGAAGAGGGTGCTACTTTCTTGCGCATAGGAACCGCAATTATGGGGAAACGTGGATAATTAAATTTATGTTCGGTATAATGCACTCATGTTACTAGCCATCCAAATCATTCACATTATTTTTCGCATACTTATATTTGCGGTAATTATTCAGGCAATTTTGTCATTTTTCATGTCTCCGTTCCACCCTATACGACGTAATCTGGACCAATTTATTGATCCATTATTGTCTCCAATACGCAGATTTATTCCCCCAATTATGAATATGGATTTCAGTCCATTAATTCTGGTGATTGTATTACAAGTGGTAGAGTATCTTGTTACGAGACTCTTATCGAGTTTTGCTTAAAAAATGACAATCAAGCGAAATTATCATTTTCATGATAGCCAGCGGGGAACCGCACTAACTATACGAGTTATTCCAAATGCGCCAAAAACCGAGATAACTTCCATCATGGAAGATGGTACTATAAAAATTAAGGTGGCTGCGCCTCCTGTTGATGGAAAAGCTAACCAGGTACTCATGCGTTATTTAGCCAATTTGTTGGATATCTCAGAGTCTCATATTGAGATTATGGCGGGCCTAAAAGGGCGGATAAAGTTAGTAACGATCAATAATATATCAGCGGATGATGTGAATCGAAGAATTCAGGCAGCGTTGGAATAGAAATGCTGATATTTGTAATTTATCGAAAGATTTCGAAAAATTAGTTTCATTAATCCATGAAACCAGCGTTGTATAAATCAATGTCAGAAATGATTTTGCCATTCAGAATTTTTTGCAGTAATAGACAGGATGCATAATCCCCAATATAGGGGTTTTCATTGAGAGTGCAATCTCGAATCGTTTGAATAATTGATTCTTCATCATTTTCTGCAAGATATTGAAGTGCATTTGCCGCATACAGTATGTTTGTTGAATGTGATGCTTGGATCAATAACTCAACTGGGAAACTGCCTGCGGGTATACCCCTGCCTTCACTGCTTGCCAATTCAAGCAACCAGGCTGCTTCCGAAGGTGGGACAGGATTGACTGGGATGAATCTATTCGGACGATTAAGGATTTCAAGCGATTGCACTGCTGCATTCTTTACTACCCATTGACTATCCTGTACTGATGTTGTTTCCAACAGCTCTTTACTCCAACCAGTGTTAATTTGTGCTATTCCAAAAATCGCTGCTCTGCGAATGAGCAGGTCGTCAACTTGCATGGCTTCCTTGAGGACATCAAAGCCATCGTTGGGGCGGTTTGCGAGTGCTTCTGCTGCAGCAAAGCGTTCTGGCTCAGCCGCGCTAACCATAATATCCATCAATGTTTCCAGTGAATTTTGGATTGGCGATGTACTGAGGACTAGAATTGCTGTTTGCCTGACTTGTAATTCAGAGTCATTCAGCAGGTTGCAAATTTCTTGGACAATCTGAGAGGAATCGGAATATGGTATCAGACCAAGTAATGCCAGCCTTCGCACTGATGGGGATGGTGAGGTTAATAGTTGCTGAAAAAAGTCAGCATGCCACTTTACGATTTCCGAACCAAAAAGCAGGAAGCAAGTCGGGCTCGAAAACTGAAAGGCGAATTTTCATTGATTATTCTAGATTGCCAATTTGTAAATGCAGTGTTTTTCCAGGATTGTGGAACAATGGGTAGATTTAGTAAATAAGAAGTTGTGCGGGAAATAAAATAATAATTTTCTGGATACTTCAGAAGTGCATTCAACCAATCCTGGTTCTGGGTGCGAATAGCAGCCAAACCATGTGCAAAAGTTTCTGTTTCCCAACATGGATAATTTGGTTTAGTGGTGACATGATCTTCGGATCTACCAAAGCTTGCCAAAAAAGAGAGCATTATCGAATGAGAAAAGCGAAAACTGCCTGCACCTGTTTTTCTTAGAAATCCGTTCGCAACCAATTGATGCAAATACTCTGTGGTGTTTTTTGGACTCACTGGCTGTGTTTGATCGGTAACCTGTTTTGCATTTAGTTGTTTGGGTTGAGAATTTGTCTTTTCTCCCTGGAAAAAAGTTGAAGCGATTTGATTTGTAGAAAGAGTAATTCCTTTTTCCGATAACAAGCTTGCAGAAACATGCGACCAATTTTCGAGAGAAAAGGCATGAGAAGTAATTCGATTTAAATACGCTAACAGCAGCTCGGGCAGGGTCTTGCCATTGAGATCTCCGCTAAACCAACCCCAAACCAACAACGACCATTCCAACGGAGTTTGGAATTCTGGCTGCTCAAGCCATTTTTCAAGATACTCGGTTTCAACTATTTGGTTGGTTGAACTAAATTGAGATGATTGCATTCTGCAACGTGTCCAAACTGTATTCCATTTTTTCAGCCAGCTAAAATAATCCAATTCTTTCCAGCACGCAATTCCCATGAGTTGAAAAGTCGAATTATGTAGGAATGTAATATTTGCTGGCGAGAGAGTGATAATAATGGGCAATTCTGGTAATGATTTTTGCAAAGAGACAAGCCATTCAGACGTCTGCGCATAGGCATCAGGTGGCAATTCATCCATCCCATCAAGTAATAGAAAGGCTTGTTTTTGTTGAATTGATTGTAAAGTAACATCGCGTATTTTCTTTTCATCGATTGATGGATATGTATGCGCTATCGTGCCAAGAAGTAATTCAATCGAATCTATTTCGGCATTATGAGAAATGTCAATTGCATGAAAATAAAGTGGGAGGTGATGTTGAAATTCGCCAAGTGTTTCATCTTGTTGTGCAAGTCGACTAGCAAAAGAGGCTAGTGCAACGGACTTACCCGTACCTAAATCACCTAAAATTGCCAGATAGTTTACTTTAGTAATTGCATCAAAAAGTGAGACTTTGGGGTAGGGCAATCTGCTTGTGAGTTGCGGGGTATCTGGTGCATATGGCAGCAGACTTAGGGAAAGTGGAAGGTGTTCAAGAGGAAAATCTGGAAGAGGATATGGAACACCGATAATCTGCGGTTCAATAAGAATATCATCCAGTGCACATAACGGGTTGAGCAGATGTTCCGCCTGTGCTTTTTTTAGCACCAGGTCGCGCAGTTCTGCTATTGTTAATGCATTGCTGCCAGATTTTCTCTTTGGAGTTTGAACAGATAGATTTGATTTTCGTATTTGTTGAATATGTGCAATTTGCGAAATGAGAACACTTAAAAGTCTTCCCGCAATCATACCGAGGGAAAATGAGAACAGGTCGATAGAAGTAAATAACTTTAGCATTTCAGCCTGAATAGAGAATCCTTCCACACGAATCGCAATTAACAATTTGATTCGAAGAGCGGATGGCTTGCATTTCTGCGGGACGCATGATGGAGCCACAACCTTCGCATGAACCATCAACGATGGCTGAAACTGCTTTTCCTTTCTTTACCTTACGAAGATTTTCATAGATTGGGAGAATGTCTGGTGAAATTGACCCAACGGTAACTGCGCGCTCTTTATGCAGCCTTTCCAGTTTTCTTCTCAGGGTATCCTGCTCACCCATTAATAATGCCAGTTCGGTAGCTTTACGATTTTTTATCTCAGATAAACTTGAATTTGCCAATTCAAGCGCTTTATCTGCCTCTTCAAGTTCCATCATCTTCTCTAATTCGTGGTCCTCAGCACCTGAAAGGCGTTTTTTGAGTAAAGCAATCTCAATTTGCAAATCCTGCAGCTCTTTTGGATTGTGGATTTTACCGCCATAAAGAGATTGTTCGCTGGTGGCTATTTTTATTCGAATTTCTTTTACAACCTCTTCTGCTTCGTGGACTGCATGGGAAGCAAGATGCGCATTCGTACGCGTAGAACTTAAAACTTCTGTTGCTGCGGCAATTTCCCTGTCAGACGATATTATTGTTTCTATTGCCTGAATTCGGGATTCTGCCTGGTCAATATCACTATCCGTTAGTTGCAATTTGTATAGAAGAGGTGATTGATTCATAGACTGATTATAGATTCAGCTGGTCTGTCTGGCAAGTTACACATTACCCAATTCTGGTCTAAAATATGTAACTGGTACGAATGATGAAAAAAACTTGGGTAATATTAATTTGTATTTATTTAATAATGATTAATCTTCCATTGGCGACTGGATACAGCTACGCCAGTGAGGATATTCTCTATAATGGGCTCGTTATTGCTCCAATCGATGGAAATTCATATCTCGCAAAAATGATGGAAGGGTATAACGGTGCCTGGAAATTCACACTACCGTTTACTGCACAACCTGGAGATGGCGCATATATTTTCTTATATTATCTTTTCCTGGGGCCATCTGAGTAGATTATTCGGTTTTTCGATATTGTTTGTTTTTCAAGCTGCAAGAGTTATCGGGGCGTTTTGTCTGGCTTTAGCGAGCATTATGTGGGTGAAGCGGGTTATTCAGAATCCCAAAATACAATTATTGACTGCTGCAGTAATCCTGTTTGGCTCAGGGATGGGTTGGACGCTGATTCCGTTCAACTATCTGCCAGGTGATTTATTAATTTCTGAAGCATATCCATTCTTATCCTCGCTGGCTAATCCTCATTTTCCACTCGGAATGGCGTTATTGTTGTGGATTTTTTACATTTACGATTCCCCAAAATCATGGATTAAGAATATGATTTTATTTGATCTTACATTTTTACTTTCCGTTATTATGCCATTTGGTGTGATTATCATTTGTGTTGTTGCAGCGATTTATGAAATATGGCATTGGATTACAGAAAAACAAGTCGATTTAATTAAATTTGCGCTGACTACTATAGGTGGTGGAGCATATCTGTTGTACCAATATGTCTCAATAAGAAGCGATCCAGTGCTTGCCATCTGGAATGCTCAAAACATCACAAAAGCACCTCCGATTTTGGATTTTGTTATTTCTTTTAGTCCTGCACTCATCCTTGCTTTGATTTATATCTGGTATTTGCGCAAAAATGGACAAAAACCTGAGAAAAACATTTTACTAATTATTTGGGTATTTGCTGGAGCTGCTTTACTTTATTTTCCATTTTCCTTACAACGCAGGTTCTTGTTTGGATATTATGTTCCCGTTGTATTACTGATGGGTATGCTGTTGGAAAAAATTAAAGCTTGGGCGAGAGAAACTGTTTCGGGTGCTAAGTTTTGGTATCATTTTTGCTTCATCAATTACAAATGCAATATTTCTTGATGGGTATTTCGGGTACCTTGCGAAACAATGACCCGCATTATTACATGAGCAAAGATGAGATTGCAGCATTTCAGTGGATAAGCGAAAATATTCCGCCGAACAGCGTTTTTGTTGCTTCTCCACAGCTCGGAAATATTCTACCAGGGCAAACAAATACCCGGGTGGTTTATGGGCATCCATTTGAAACTGTTGATGCCGTCCGACAGGAACTGAAAATAAATAACTACTATAGGGGAGAACTCCATGGCGAGGCAGCACGGAAGTGGTTTACAGCGAACGAGGTCGGATACGTGATTTTTGGGGATCAGAGAACGGGCAATCGGTAATCAATTTGACATTTCTTCTCTTCACCTGGAAAGAGAAATTGGCACCATTAAGAGTATTTTCTGTCGATAATGAATAAACGCTTACCGTTAATTAATTCCGATGTTAATCATCCTTTGTTGGTTTCTTATTATTGGAATCGACAGTTTTCCTTATCCAGCACAAGGTATGTATTCGGACTTTTCAATCAGCCATTATCCAAATTTGATTTTTACTCAAAAGACAATCAATGACCACCAGCAAATACCCCTTTGGTCAAATACAATATTATCGGGTTACCCATTTGCGGCTGATCCCCTGGCTTCTCTCTGGTATCCACCGTATTGGCTGGCAATTGCTTTACCTGCGCCATTTGGATTGAACTTGCTTACAATTTTGCATCTTATCGTGGGATCAATTGGGGTCTTGTTTTTCCTGCGATATACAGGCGTATCAGATTTGCCTGCCTTTGCCGGCGCAGTCATATTTTTACTCATGCCAAAATTAATTGCCCATTATGGGGCAGGGCATGTAACCCTGGTCTGGGCAGTCTGTATCACACCCTGGCTATTGTATTTTGAGCACCGAAGGGGAAAGCATATACATTCATAAGAAATATTTCGTAATTACCAGCCTGCTTGCGGGATTAATGATTCTGGCTGATGTGCGCTGGGCTGTTTACGGATGGATCATGTGGTGGAGTTATTCACTCTACCTTTTTATCAATTTTCAAAATTCAGAGTTTGGATATCAGATGGACCAGAGTTTTCCGCTGGTTCATTGAAAAATTTATTCAGAGTTTGATTGGAATTCTGCTTGCAAGCCCACTTTTATTACCGCTCATTCAATTTACAAGCTTAAGTACCCGAAAATTATTAACTGCATCTGATAATTTAGCTACTGTCATTACCTCCCGCCAGATTATTAGGTATTTTATTTCCTGATTTTGGGGGAAACGCAGAGTGGGTAAGTTATTTTGGTGCGATTCCATTCTTAATGTTTATTAGCGCTTTGGTTTTAAAGAGTTTACGGATAAAGACAAAATTCTGGCTGATGGTGGTTGTAGTATTTGGTATTTTATCCTTAGGCTCATATTTACCTGGTTTTCATGTATTTGCAAATATCCCGATTCTAAATTTGCTGCGTGTACCTTCCAGGGCATTACTGGTTGTCGGAATTGGTATGGCAATGGTTTCTGCAAATGGACTACATGACTTAATTCAATTTCAAGCATCTCGTACTTCGAGTCATTTACGACTGATGGTCCCAGCAATAATCGTCTTTGTAATCTCAATGACAATAACCTTTTACATAATAAGCGTAGACAATAAGCCTGGTATCCTTTGGGGAGGGATAGTATTTACTTTATCGGGATTACTGATTTTTTACATTTCACTCATAAATAAAACAAAACCGTTCCTGTTTATTGTAATTATTGGTTTACTTGTAGCAGATTTAAGCGTAACAAGTTTTAGCATGATGCGTTTTGAAAAAAAGGAAATCGTTCTAGCACAACAAAAAGTAACCGTTGATTTTATTCAATCAAAAACCCCTTTGTTTGGACGAATTTACTCACCTTCTTACAGTGTTCCACAGGAAATCGTTCCTGAGGCAGGACTGCAGCAAGCGGATGGCATCAATCCCTTGCAGTTAATGTCGTATGTCAGTTTTATGGAAAGGGCTAC
This sequence comes from uncultured Chloroflexia bacterium, assembly GCA_963793615.1. Taxonomy (GTDB): domain Bacteria; phylum Chloroflexota; class Anaerolineae; order Anaerolineales; family Anaerolineaceae; genus UBA4782. The sequence continues at coordinate 281,425 of CAWCAN010000010.1, read as the reverse complement.
GGGTGTTACCTCTAATGGCTACAGTGTTACTTTACCTGCCTTTGCTACAGCCAGTCCTGACGTGGATAATATTGATGCAACGCCTGACTCTTCCAGGCTCGGATTATTAAATGTTGCGTATATAGTATCTGCGTACCCAATCACTGCCAAGGCGATTATAGCTGGAAAATATAATCGATAATACCTATATTTACAGGATTGAATTGTTTCGACCGAGGGCGTGGATCCAATCAAGAGACAAATCTGGACGCAAACGAACGCCATATTCTCCAGCAGAAATACAATATTATTCACCCAATCGCATTTCGATTAACGCCCAAGGTCCAGGGGTTCTGGTACTGGCAGATCCATTTTATCCTGGTTGGCGTGTAACAATCGATGGAAAGTCTGCAACTCTACTCGAAATTGGAGGATTATTCCGTGGGGTTTCTTTAACAAGTGGAAACCATGAAGTGACATTCTTATTTCGCCCAACACTTCTATTTTTGGGATTTTTATTACAAGCACTAACATTTATTTTGCTAGCCTGGTTCCAATTCAATAAAGGAAACCGTTAATATGGAATATCAGGAGCGCAAATGGGTTTGGGGTTTCGCTGTTGTTGTAATGGTGGCAACAACCATTCCGTACATACTGGCTTTATTTAATCAAGGAGAAAACTGGCAGTTTAGCGGATTTTTATTAGGTGTGGAAGATGGAAATTCCTATATAGCAAAAATGCTGGCAGGGGCAAATGGAGACTGGCTTTTTCGCACTCCGTACACCAATTTTCCACAACAAGGTGTCCTGGCATTTTTCCCTTATCTTTTACTCGGAAAGCTTACTGCAGGTGAAGGTCAACATGCCCAATTGATCGCACTTTTTCACATTTACCGATTTATCGCTGGCTGCCTAATGATTGTTGCCACGTATGACTTCACGGCAATATTTATTGAGAAGGTATTTTTTAGAAAATTGAGCACAATCCTCATCTCGATTGGTGGCGGATTTGGTTGGCTGGTTGTGTTAGGTCTCAATCGATTTTGGGCAAACGGGATGCCTTTAGAGTTTTATTCACCAGAAACTTTCGGTTTTCTTAGTCTGTATGGCTTACCACACCTTGCATTGGGGCGTGCCTGCTTGCTTTGGGGTATTGTGCGCTGTGTTTGATGGAAATCATCCATTGCGAAAAATACAATTGGCTGGACTTTATTATGTATTCCTCGCGTTGTTACAACCTGTTACAGCAGTTTTGGCTTTGATGCTATTGGTTATGGCTGCAATAGGTTTCGTTGTGCAAAATTGGATAAATCTCAGAAATTTCAAGTTGGCTTTTGAATCTGCTTATAGCCAAATGAGAACAAAGTTTTTTTGGATTTGTATTGTCGCAGTTCCATTTATTTTGTATATTTTAATCACTTACAGTTCAAATCCATTTGTGCAGCTATGGGAAGAGCAAAATATCATTACTTCACCCCCGTTGATCGATTATTTGCTGGCATATGGTTGGGCAATCCCGTTTATTGTTTTTGCAGTTATGTGGATGGTAAAACGAAAGATAAATTGGCAGCCATTTCTTCTCTCCTGGATACTTATTCTGCCAATATTGATATATGCACCAGTTAAATATTCAGAGAAGACTGGCAGAGGGAGTATGGGTCGCAATTGTAATTCTGGTTGCGATTGTCGTTGAGAAGTGGAATTTGGGTAAAAAATACTTGATCGGTTTCGCAATTTTGTTTTCGTTGAGTTCAGTAATCATTCTTTCGGATGGTTTTCGAAACGCATTAAGTCCCCAGATTCCAATATTTCGTACCAATGAAGAGGTCGATTTATTTGGGTTCATCGATTCAGTCACCTCCTCAAATGATGTAGTTCTGGCATCCTATGAATTATCAAATCCCTTACCTGCATGGGCTTCGGTTAAGGGTTGTCACCGGACATGGACCTGAAAGTATAGAAGGAAAAGAAACAAATTTGAACATCCAAAAATTCTATTCATGTAAATATACGGAGCAAGAAGAGATACACTTACTTAAAAAATACAAGGTTTCCTATGTTGTATGGGGTCCTGTGGAACAAAAAATAGGGTTATGTAATCCATATGCGAATGATTACCTGAAGCCAGTTTATCAATCAGGTGACTATTCCGTATTTCAGGTAATAAGTCAATGAAAAAGTGGATTGGGTTACCCCGGGAAGTTGTAATAATTGTTATCCTTGTACCAATTATATTCTGGTCAGTTCCTTTGATTACGAATCAGTCATTATATTGGGGTGCTCCGGCTTTGCAATTCATTCCATGGCGAAGTTTGGCTTTGGAACAACTTCAAGACGGCATTATTCCTTTGTGGAATTCTTATAATGGTATGGGAACCCCATTAATGGCAAATTATCAAACCGCATTCTTTTATCCACCCAGCTGGATCTTATTCATTCTGGGTTTGGTATCTGGAAAGGCAGGGATTGCCTGGGGCTTCACGCTCTTGCTTGCAGTTCATGGGGCTTTTTCTGCACTTGGTATGGCAATATTGGCAAAGCGGTTCACAGATAACACCATTGGCTTGGTAAGTGCTGGATTGGCTTACAGTTTGGGCGGGTACTTTATTGCAAGAGCAGGATTTTTTCCAATGATTTGGGTTGGTGCATGGTTTCCCTGGATGCTGGTAAGTTTGACACACGATATTGAAAATGGCAATAAATTCTGGTTGTTACGAAAATTTCCATTTGCGAGTATTTTAGTTATCAGTATGGCATTACTTGCCGGTCATGCCCAGTTGTGCTGGTATATGTTGTTGTTTAGCTATGGGGTGGGTGATTGTCACATCCTGGGTAAATAGGGGCAGCCAAACCATATTTACCGCTTTGGCGAATTATGGTGGAGTTATTGCAATAGCAGTATTAATTTGCTCTATACAGTTGCTACCAACCTTAGAATTATTAATCCATTCACAACGTGCAAATGCTGTCTCCTTTGATGGGGGATTGACGTATTCGTACTGGCCTTGGCGATTTATCACCATTTTTGCCCCAGACTTTTTTGGAAATCCAGGATATGGAGATTACCAAGGCTACGCCAGTTATTGGGAAGACGCTTTATATATTGGCATTTTCCCATTGTTCCTTGCCATTAGCTCACTTGGGCTGGTATTCCGAAAATTAATAAATACCAGGATGGGAAACGAAACTAGATATAGTCAGTTTCTCTGGATAATGGTGATTATAGGATTTATTTTTGCATTGGGGAAAAATACACCCATTTTTCCATTTCTATTTAAATATATACCCACTTTTGACATGTTCAATGCCCCAGCCAGGTATTTGATTTGGTCCCACATGGGATTATGTCTGCTTGCTGCGATTGGGACAAATAGATGGAAAACGCCTAGTGGTAGGGGATTGTATTGGTTGCGGCTTGGAACTGCGGGTAGTGCTTCAATACTTAACGACTGCGTTAATTGCTTCAGTCGTATTACCAAATTTACGAGATAGTTTTGTTAGGGCTTCAATCGTTTTTGGAATCCTGGCATTATTATTCGGACTTATGACATTAATTAAGCAGAAATTTGAAAATCAAAAGATGATGTCTGTTTGGGAATCAGCTGCAATGCTCATTATCATCCTGGATTTGTTCGGTAGTGGTTGGCTGCTAAATCCAACAATACCAGCAAAGAGTTTCTCCTCAATTCAACAGATTCCTGACAACAAGAGTAATGGTAATGGAAGAGTATTTATTGAACCTGAAGCTGAATATAGCCTGAAATTCTCCAGATATTTCCGTTTTGAAGATTATCGACCGATAGATGATCCACAAAAAATGCTAAGCGGATTACTTCCCAACACAAATATTTTTTCAAAAACAGAAATTGTTAACAATTTTGATCCCTTACTCCCCGCACAGTTCGCAAATTTAATTTCTGCAATTTATTTGATGGATCCTGCCGAACAGAATAATTGGTTAAAAGTAATGAATGTTACAAGCGTTGTATCTGCTGATATCACTCAACCAGAAGGAATTAGGTTTGATGAATTTAAGGGTGGAAAAAGAGTATGGTGGTTTCCGTGTGCTTTACAGGCATTCAATGCTGATGCAGCTTTGGAAAATTCGAGACGAATTATGAAGCAGGTAACCTCCCCGGATACAATTGAGACTGTGGTTATTGAAATTGAATCAAAAATACCTCAACCTGTGAATTGTGAATATGGAGAGTATGAGTTCGAAGTAACTTCAGATCTGCCAAATTCCATCAAAATAATGATTAATACCAGTTCAGACGGCTGGATGCTGCTTAGTGACACATGGTATCCAGGATGGAAGGCAACTGTAGATGGAGTGGATACAAATGTATATCGTGGATTTGGAGTTTTTAAGGTAGTTAAAGTACCTTCTGGAAAGCATGAAATTCAATTCGACTATCAACCTTTAAGTTATTTTCTTGGCGCGATAATTAGCGGCTTTACGCTATTAATAGTTATGACAATTTTTCTAATTTTTAGAACTGGAAAACCGCAAATACATCCCACAAGTAGTTTAGAGAAGTAACTACTTCGAATGTTGATGACCCTTTTCTGCATCTGGGAAATCGTGAAGCAAAGCAACTGCATGTGATAAAACTGGCAGCACCAATTCCAGGCTTTCAACTGCACCTCGAGGGTTGCCTGGAAGATTGATAATCAATGTTTGTTTTCGAATGCCAGAAATAGCACGGGACAGCATCGCATGCGGTGTAACTTGCATGCTTTGGTAGCGAATTGCTTCACTTATGCCTGGCACAGATTTCTCAAGAATGGATTGGGTCGCTTCGGGGGTGATATCCCGGGTAGAAAAACCTGTTCCTCCACTGGTAAGTATAATATCCACTAATTTCTCGTCTGACCACTTGGAAAGCCTGCCAGCAATTTCTCCAAATTCGTCCGGGATAACCTCATATAGTGTTACCGAATATTCTGTCGAATTAAGAAGATTCCGAAGTTCAGGACCCGTAATGTCAATCCTTTCACCCCTGGAAGAACGATCTGAAATGATTAATATGCCAATCCTGATCATAGTAAATCCTTACCATAGATTAGGAGGTCCATTTTGTAATACTCACGCTTTTCGTAGAACTGGATCGCCTGGAGATTATCTTCATATACCAATAGATAGATTTTTAAACAACCCTTTTGCTGAAATCGATGCTCAAGTTCTTTTGTTAAGGATGATGCAACTCCTCTGCTACGAAATGGTTCACTAACTGCCAGATGATACATGATGCCGCGTCGTCCATCAAAACCACCCAACACTGCACCAATAATCAAACCATCTGCTTCTGCCACAAGAAAAAGATCTGGATCACGAGTGAGCTTTTTCGCAATTTCATTTATTTCATCCGATCTGGCTATATGGATACCTTTACCTGCGGTTTGCCAAAGTGATAAAACGGTTGCATAGTCCTGTGGAAAAATAAAATCACGAATGGTTATGTTTTTCATCAGTTTTTGGGAGGGTATTGGCGTTGAAGACTTCAGCACCCCCGGTGAGATTCGAACTCACAACCATCAGATTAGAAGTCTGGTGCTCTATCCATTGAGCTACGGGGGCATAAATTACTGGTGGGGGCGAATTCCCCGATAAACTTTTGGACCAGACAAGGTTCTAAGGATTATATCCGGTGAACGGTTTATTTTTGTGCCAATTTCGTTAGACGACATTGGTTTGTTGCCATTCGTTAATAAAAGTTTAAATACAAAATCGACTACAGTACCGAAATCGCTGATAAAGTCAGGTTGAAGTGCACAATGGTTAATTAAGATATGCAAAAGACCATCGATCTGCTTAACTTCAGCTGTCTGCGCATCAACCCAATCTATCTTTAGATTTTCGTCATACCCCTGAAAAGCAGCCAAATGATCCTGGCATAAGTAATTTTGTAAATAAACTTTCCAATTATTATCGTTTTCGCGCCACCAATCAAAATCAATATGGAAAGGGGTAGTCAATGACGGTTTGACCATACTAAAGCGTCCCACATCACTCATCGTACCCTCCAGATTTACCCGTTTCTTCAAGTTTGAAATACAAATCTCCAAGATGCTTTGCCCATGAATTCTCGAGAAGAATAGACAGCATTAGCGCGGGAGGGCATCGACGTAGGGTATTTATGGCTGCATATAATTCTTCGGCATGTACATTGCCTTGTGGATTTAACTTAATCATGTCATTCATGACGAGGTGGATGGTTTTCTCAAGGGCAGGTTTACCGCCACGTGCCTGCTGCCAGCTTTTATCAAGCGCTTCTGGATCGGGTATTGCAATTGCCATACGCTCGTCAATTATTGTTGACACATTTTGCTTAAGAACAGCGAATACAACACCGCCATCTGCACCTACCAGCGTGGTGTGAATGTATTCTTTTGATGGACGCTTTTTCTCTGCGAAGATGATTACCTCACCCGGGTTTGAGCCTTTGGTGATTCGTATCAAACTGCCTGGGATAATTTCATTCTCTCGATACCAATCGGACAGACCATAGACATATTTAAAGAGCGTACTACCCAACCGCCAAATTTCTTGCCGTTGTTACCATCAACGAATGTAAATAATACCCGTGGAGATTTATAAGCACTTGGAATTAACCTGGCAATACTATCCGCAAGTGGGAGAGTTCCAGAGCGCCAATGAGGGTAAATCACCACAAGAGTAACTTCACCGGAAAATTTTGAATCAACCCTTGAAGGCAGGGGTTCCAACTCGTCCATGATATTTGGCGATAATTGTGATAAATAATTTGCTGTCGATGAAAAATCATATTCAGGCATTCCAAAAGCAAGTTGTAATGGCTGGGTGAGAACTGCTTTTGGTTCAAGCCGGTGCAAAAACCAGAGAACTTCACCGGAAGGTCCAACCTCATCAAATCGCTCGTCTTCTTGCAAGGCTAAATTTAATGAGAATTCTGTTAATTTAAGGTTAGTATCGGTAGGTAACTCAATGGATTTTAAAATTGAAGAAGTAGGCAGAGGACCACCATTTTGTTCATCCAATAGCGCTTCAGCGAGATTTAGGTAGCCAATATTTACATCCACCAATAAGGCACGGGGAAACCACCTGCCAGCGATCTGAACCAATTCTTTACTTTCGGAGAGTGATGCTTCCAATTTGAAAATCAGTGCAGAACCATAAGTTTCGAGTACAGTTTGGGAGTCTAAATTCGGTTCGGTAATTGCATTCGAGACGGTCTGGTTGAGAATATGCTCCGAAAGTTCAAAGCCAAAGGAACGAAAAACACCATCACTAAATTCAACATCCATTACTTTAAAAGAAGCGATGTCTGGATTGAATCCCTGACGGATACTTACAACTTTCCCCTTACTCCAATCGAGTGCTGGAAATACCAATCTATCGCCAACCGTATAGGATGATTTCGGGAGGTAAGGCAAACCCAAGCCTGCTTTAGATTTTTCGAAAGCAGCTTTCTCAGTCTCAATTCGTTTATCAACAAGTGCAGTCAGCAATTCACTGGAAGTTAGTGGAATTTCGACTTCCAGCAGATAGTTGTAAAGAAATTCAATATCTTGATTTGTTAGTTGGAAATTTTCCCAGTAGTCAATTGAAATCGTTGTTGCAGTACTCATCCAGCGTGCTCACACCTTAACTTAGTGGTTTATTAAAATAATTATACCTTACTTTAAATTCGAAATTGATTCGGTGACCCATTGCAGGGGATCCACGGGAATACCATTTATCCATATTTCCCAATGCAGGTGAGGACCGACCGAACGTCCGGTATTTCCAATAATCCCAATCAAATCACCAGCCTGAACAAACTTTCCAGGAGTAACAAAAGATTCAGATTGATGCGCATAGCCAGAATATACACCCCAACCATGGTCAATTATTGTAAATAATCCCTTGATTGGGAGGATTTCAGAAAAGATTACTTTTCCAGGCGCTGCAGCGTAGATATTTAAATTGTCAGCAGAACATACTGTAAAATCGACACCGGTGTGATAGTAGTAATATGCGCCACCGTTATAGGTTCTGCTTCGACCAAAGGTGGAACCAAAGCAAGGTTCGTCAACTGGATAGGAAAAATTAGTTGTCCAGTATTTCGTGCCCGTATTCGTTATCAATTTACTCAGTATCTGGTTTTCTTCATCTATAGTTTCAGGGTCAATTGTTGATGAGTCAACACCCACAACATTTTCTGGTGGGTAATTGCCGCTTTGAACTAATATTTGTTGGTTCAGGTCATAAATTTTGGATGTACCAACATATAACTGTAATGGAGAGCGGTATGATACCCGGTTCATCCAATGCTGATGTGCCAGCAAGTGCTATATATTTATTCTTACCATCAGGATAGAAATACAACATTTGACCATTAAGATCAGACCTGATTGATATTTCCTGCTCAGATATAATTGAAATCGCGAAAGTTTTCCCCTGAATGACAGGTAAAGGTGAAATCTCAATAAGGGGTGAATCAAAACTGGATGTGCCCTCAATCAGGTTTGAGGGCAGAAAAACAGTATCACCCATTATCAAATGTGATTCGGATTCTTGCAGGCTGGTGAGAGACAATATCCAGGGATTCGTCGCTGTTGTAATTGCTAATTCATCCAGACTTTGGTTTGCAGAAATTTTCCCAATAGGAGTTTTGGTAATTTCCGACGCAGATTTGATGATAAAGAGCTCAGAACCAATGAATAGCTCTGTTGGACTGGTAATGTGACTTAATTTCCCTAATGTATCAAGATTTGCACCGCTAAGAATAGTCAAATTACGAAAACTTTGACCTGGCTGAACTAAAATGCTTTCAATAGTGCCTTCAATACCCTCATATCCCGGAATCCTGAGCTGGTCACCGATATCCAGGCTGTTTGGGTCATCCATGGTATTGGCATCTATGAGGGCATCAATGTCAACTCCAAAACGAAATGCGATACTATATAGCGTATCACCGGGTTGGACGACATAGATTGGCAATGGCAACTCAGTCTGTGCTTGAACGGATAAGCACAGGTTGGCATATGAAAATGATTAGTAATGCTAACAGGAAATTACGTTTCATCGAAAACGATTGTATCACCGACATGGAAATAATCCAGAATATCTGGATGTGCTTCAACAACATACCTTGCTGGTTCAGAAGGGGAATATGCCAGTCGCCAGGGCGAGGCAATAGTCTTGGATACTAATTTCATATTTGAATTGATCCAAAAAACAGCAATCGGGAAACGCATAAAAAGCATGTGAATTGTGGTAGTGACGCGCGAATCCCGATACTCATCCAATACAAGTCCTTCGTATTTCTCAAGTTTCTTTCGAAACATTAATCCGAGAAACTTAGAAGTGAAAGTGGAGCAATATATAAGATTAAGGTTTGTAACTTGTAGAAGAATTGCTGGAATGCATAGTAATGTGTTTCGAATTGTGTTTTGTCATGAGTTTAATCCAGCATTGTTCGCTTTTTAATCGAATAACCTTTTCAATACTGTCAATCAATTCCTTTTGTCCAAAAGGCTTACAAATGTAGTCATCAACTTTGGCAATGTGCAGGCCTAAAACGCGATCAATTGCCTGTGCTTTTGCAGTAATGATAATTACCGGTATTTTTGCACTGGTTTCATTAGCCTTAATTTTATGGAACACATCCCAGCCATCCAAATCAGGCATCATAAGATCTAGAAGAATTAGGTCCGGTTTTTCTTTTTCAACCATCTGAATGCCTTCATATCCACCGTTTGCACCTATAATTTCAAAATTCTTTTTACTGAGCATCACTGATACCAGCTCAATCATCTCCGGATCGTCTTCAATATATAAAATTCGGACCATATTCTCTTTCTCCATGTTTCACCTCATTGTAATTATACAAGTAAAAAGAAATTACTTATCTGGTAAATGTAAACCTCGTATTATGCATATCTCAAGAAGTCATCCATTTACTGGTAAAACATGCTCTGGTTGTTTATAATGATTACAGGAGTTTATTATGGCTAAAAAGAGGATTGTGATTGTTGATGACCATGAAGTCGTTCGAATTGGCTTACGAGCATTACTTGCTCAAAACACACAATTCGAAGTAATTGGGGAAGCGGGAAATGTTAAAGATGCAATGGAACTTGTGAGCAGGTTAAACCCTGATATCGTATTAATGGATATCCGGTTGCCGGGGGTATCTGGAATAGAAGCATGCGAATTAATCACCAGGGATTATCCTGAAACCAAAGTTGTCATGCTTACCTCGTATGCTGAAGATGAAATGTTATTTAATGCCATTAGGGCAGGCGCTTCGGGTTATGTCCTTAAGCAGATTGGCGGAGAAGATCTTGTGAGGGCTTTAGAAGCAGTTGGCAGAGGCGAAGCATTACTGGATCCCGCGGTTACGCAAAGGGTTTTTCAAGAAGTGAGAAGAGCAGTCAGAGAAGAAGAAGCTTCTGCATTTTCATCTTTAAGTCAACAAGAAAAGCATGTACTTGGCTTGGTGTCATCCGGAAGAACTAACCGGGAAATTGCGAAAGAATTATTTTTGGGTGAAGGTACCGTGCGGAATTATGTGAGCAGCATATTATCAAAATTAAGTGTCAGCAATCGCGCTGAAGCAGCAGCCTATGCGGTGGAACATAATCTTAAAGAATACTTATAAACTTTCCCCGGATAACTCGAGCCAAACTTTTTGCATATACAACGCATCTTCTTCCATGATTGGGCTTTCACATAGAATTCTGCCTTTTGCCCCGATAGAGTGCAGTGCTTTAAACAATTCCATCAAGTTAAAATCGGATTCCTGCATGGGAAGGTGATTTCGTTCACCTTTTTCTGAGTATTCTATACCTGAAAGATGGATATGCAAATGGGCTAAAGAATTAGTTCCTAATGATTTTGCATATTTCTCCAGTAAATCCGTCCATTCAGCATATGTATTCATAGTACCATTCCCGGTTCGGGCATGCAAGTGGGCAAAATCAAGGCATGGAAATACACCTGGAACCGCTTTTCCCATTGCCAGGGTATCTTCAATTGACCCAAGCATGGCAGATTTCCCCATTGTTTCCGGGCGCAAGGTGACCGAATTTCCTGCATTAACAAGTTCAGCAACACATTCAGCCAGTCGGCTATTAGCTATTTTGAGAACCTCTTTGGCTGGCTGTCCAAAATAAGACCCTGGGTGAAAAATGATGTCCGTTGCTCCAGCCAGGTTTCCGTAATGGGCAGCATCCATCAATCGTTTACGGGATTTCGGCCACTCATCATCATTTGCATTCAGGTTGATGTAATACGGAGCGTGGACACTTGTTTTAACGTTATTTTGAAGTGCAGTTTTATTAATTAACTGACATGTTTCTTCTGAGACACGCACTGATTGCACCCAACCAAGCTCAAACGCATGCAGCGAAAGTATTGCAATCTGTTGGATCGCGCCAACACTGCCACCAGGTTTCGGGGGAGTGGAAATTGGTGAACCCACTGTACCAAAAAGGAAACTTGTTGTCATCGTCACACTCCTGCTGCAAAGAGCAATCGTAATGCATATTTTCCAAAAATTAATATCCCAACAATTGCTGCTGTAATGGCAAGAACCAAAACTCCCGCGGCTGCTGTGTCTTTGGCTATTTTTGCGATGGGATGTTCTTCTAATGTTGCCAGGTCAACAACTGCTTCAACGGCGGTGTTAAAGCATTCTGCAGACCAAACAAGTCCAATCGAGCTTATAGAGTATTAACCATTCATACCATTCAATTCTAAATAGAAATGCTGCCACGATAACCAGAATGCTGATAAACAAATAAATACGTGTATTTTTCTGCGTTTTAATGACGTGACCCAGACCTGAAAAGGCATATTTAAGCGAAAGAATGCGAGTATTGTGAAATCTGGTCATTTTTTGATCAATGTCTGCATTTCCGATAATAATTGGTTTTGTATTTTCCACATTTTTTCTTTGTCAACTGGATTGGCATGATCGTAGCCATCCAAATGCAACAGACCATGGACAAGAAGCAATGCAAGTTCTTCTTCTACCGAATGACCTGCTGCCTCAGCCTGCTTAATCGTTTGTGGTATGGAAATAATGATGTCACCAATGTGATTAAAACCTGTTTCAGCATCAAGATAGTTTCCTTCAAATGATAGTACATCCGTGGTTGCATCTAATTGCCGAAACTCGCGATTTAACTTTCGAACTGCTTCATCCGTATCTAAGGATATCGAAACCTGCCAATTTGTTTTAGCAAAATGGGTGGCATATACATATTTTACAATTTCACTTACCCACTCTTCAGAATAATTTTGCTTAGAAAAATCTGGATGAATAAAAACATCAACTTTCATTCGCACCTCGCTCGATTGATAAAGGATGGGTATCATTATCAATTTCTGGATAGCGAATTCGCGGATGATAGGTATTTTGCAGCGTAAAAACAAATGATTCTATGGTGCGGTTTAGGTCAAGAAAAGTCATGTTGGTGTCATCCAGCTGACCTTGTTGCAGGCTGATGTCAACTGCTTTCCGGATAACTGCTCGAAGTTGTGTTTCATCCTTTGGCAAGTCTGCACGCGCTTTTGCCTCCGCACAATCCGCCAGCATTAACAAGGCAGTCTCTCGACTTTGCGGGCGTGGTCCTGGATAACGATAATCCTCAATCTCAACATTTTCACCATTTGCCTGGCTAAGTTCACATGCTTTATTGTATTGAAACCGGGTAATGGTCGTGCCATGATGCTCTGTAATAAAATTTCGTACCCGTGGCGGTAAGCGATATTTTTTTGCAAGCGCCATGCCATCGATTACATGTTGGACAATAATCTTTGAACTCTCTAGTGGAGAAAGATTGTTATGGGGATTCTCCTGGTTCCCAACCTGGTTTTCAATAAAAAAATGTGGATTAGTTGCCTTACCTGCATCGTGGTATAAAGCGCCTGCTCGCACAAGAAGTGGATCAGCACCGATCGATTTTGCTGCCTGTTCAGCCATATTTGCAACCTGAAGACTATGCTGATAGGTCCCTGGCGCATTTTGAAGAATATATTGCTGCAGTGGATGGTCAGACCGGGTTAACTCAAGCAAATGAAGTGGTGTTGCCAACCCAAAAATCTGGGTTAATACGTATTGTAATAGAAGTGCAAGGCTGGCTGAGGCTATCCCGCTCAGAAAAATTGCAACAACAAGCGAAGTTATTCCAATCAAATCGGTTGAAAACTCGATTAACCGGTATGCAATTAAGATTGCACTACCCACAAATCCGATCGTCAGACCTGCCCAGATGAAACTTGTCACTCTGCGACCACTTCCAAGAACAAGAATGCCGCACATACTTGCAATAGAATAAAAAAGCGTCAGGTCCAGTCCGAATGGCATCCCAAATGCAAGGGTGATTCCCAGTACAAGTGAAAAAATAAGACCAAGTTCAACTGTGAATAAACCTGCAATTGTTAATCCAAATGCTGCAACAGGAAAGAAATACGGAAGTACAGTATGCCCTGGGAGCAGTAATCTTCCTGCAAATAAAAACAATAAGAAAAATACTGAGATAAGCAAAAGGCTGATGATATTGAAGCTAGGAGAAATTTTTCGACGAGAGAAATATATGGCAACAAAAATACTGGATATTAGAGTTATCGAAACAGAAGCCCAAATGCGATTAGCAATCGGGTTCGTACGAATGATGCCGAATTGAAATAGCGCTTCTTCAATTTCCGGAGTAATGATTTGACCCCTTTGGATAATCATTTCGCCAGATATATACGAACGGTTTACAGGGGAAACCATATCTGCTGCTTTTTTTCGGGCGGCATTTGTTAATTCTTCACTGTATAAACTATTTGGGACAATAAATGGATTAACAAGGTTGATTACAATGTCAGCTTGCTCGGTGGTTAATGAATAGCTAACCAGTGTGGCAAGAGAACGGCGAGCTTCTGCGACCTGCGTGTCCCGAATGGAATTACGCATTACCTGTTCCAATATGGACATCAATTCCTGCTGGATAGCCTCCCAACGACTATCTGCCATCTCCAGGATAGAGTTTGCAATTGCCTTGTCTAATATTTACATCTGCCAATTTGCTAATATCTTCCAGTTTTTGCTCTTGTGATGCATAACTGTCAACCCGAACAGTTGAAATATAAGCATTGGATAATCGCAATTTCTCTAACTGGTTGCGGGAAATGGCAGGATCAGCTGGAAGGTAAATCGGATTAATTGCCAGCTGGGATTTTTCAATCGCCTCATCTGTCAATACTTTACTTTGATAACTATGAGCGTAAGGAGCCTCAATTGATCTGGGTGAAACATCACCGATATTGAGTGTATATGCGTTTGAATCCAGAATAATTGGGAGAATTACGGCAATTAAAGTAAGAATGGAAATCGAAATAAGAAGAGTTAGACGTAAAAATGCTACTCTTTTTTTCTGACGTTCGGTGTCTCCAGTTTCAAAAATCATTCCGAAGTTTTTTCAAGTAATTTTCTTACAATCTGGCTTATGAGCGCATTGGGAGCCTGACCTTGAACTTTCGGCATAAGTGCTTTCATAACTCTTCCCATCTCTGCCGGGCTTTGTGCTTGCACTTCGCTCATGGTCTCTTCTACGATTTTTGTTAACTCTGATTCTAGATAATTGTTTTGGAAGGTAGCTCTCCAATAATTTCGCTTCTTGTTGGTTTTGTTCAATCATCTGAACGCGACCTGCTGATTCAGCATCTTTAATTGAATCCAGGCGAATTTTTATCTCTTTTTGAACAAGTGATAATATCGTTGCATCATCTATTGGAATACCTTTTTCGACATCAGCCATTTTTATTGCACTGAGCAATAAGCGCAGAACGCGTAATTTGGATTCATCCCGATTTCGCATTGCATCGTGAATGGCATTCTCGATATCTTTTCGAATTGGCATAATAAATTCCTCTTTATGGACCAACAAAAATTAAATCTTTGAGCTGATTATACGTGGTTTCACCTATCCCGGGGACATTAGCAGATCCTCTGTAACAACAAACGGACCATTAATTTGCCTGTACTGGATGATCTCTTCTGCCCTGGTAACCCCTATGCCTGGTAAAAGAATTAGTTGTTCTACTGTTGCAGTGTTAATATTTATGGGGGTAGTACTTGAGGGAGTGGAATCACCAGTTGTTTGATTAATAATTCCGAAGGTTATATCTGGCGATAAGGTTTCGCCAATTCTCGGGATATGGATTTTAATTCCATCGACAAGAGGAGTTGCGAGGTTGAATTTCTCAGTGGAGCCATCTTTAGCAAGACCGCCAGCAACATCAATTGCATCCACCAATCGACTTGATCTGGGTAGTTGATAGACTCCAGGCGATATTACTGCTCCATCTACATGAACAGTAATCAGGGAGGGTGTACTTGTACCCACAAGAGTATAAGGAACACCGCGTGGACGGGTGGCGATAAGAATTATCAAACCCGCACACAATAGACCAAGAAACACACCCAAGGCAATGGAATGCCAGGTTTTCATCACACTTTAAGAGTTTTTCTTCTTCCTGTAGCATCGCATTAAATGCGGAAATTGACACCTCCAACATGGCGGCATCTGGTTCAGCTGTAGTCAGGCTTTGAAGGCTAAGATTTGGAATAATCAACCATCGAATCAACTTGTTATTCAAATGATTTGCCGTAAAACGAATGTATTCATAAGCCATTCCGGCAATTACAGGCAATAAAACAATCCTGCTTAGAAGACGCCATAGAATAGGCATTGGGCCAAGGATGGTAAAAACGAGAATTGAAAGAATAATTTAAAGGTGAGTAAAAATGCTGTACCACATCGTGGATGCTGGGTGGAAACTGGTAGTAAATTTTCGGGCGTTAATTCCATGTGGGCTTCAAAAGCATTAATGGTTTTTATGCTCCGCTCCATGATATTGGAATACCCGATGAATATCAGGCATTTTCCCTACACCCCAAATATAAAGAATGAGGAAAACCAGCCGTACTAAACCTTCCACCAAATTACCAAGCCATCCGCTCCAATCCAGCCAAACAGAAAGCCAATGTCCAATTAAGGCTGGCAAAAGAAAAAATAATCCGATTCCAAGTGACAGCGATATCGCCAGTGTTATATATAATGTGGCACCTTCAATTTTTTGGTCTTCTTCACCTGTTTGATAATTAGCAGAGTATGTCAGGTAACGCATTCCAAGACCAAGTGCATCCCAGAGAAGGATTAAGCCACGTAAAAACGGAATCTCTTAATCCACCTGTATATATTCCAGATAATTTTTCGGTACGAATGATAATTTCGCCAGAAGGCTTCCGAAAAGCAGCTGCAAGCGAATTCCCGCCCCGCATGAGCACACCTTCGATTAACGCCTGCCCACCATAATTGGGTAAACGTTGTTTTTCTTGCATCAGTGTATTATTTTTCCTGTTCCTGCATATTGATAAAGAAATGAATCAATGCATTGATACCCGTGTACCAGGTAGGAAGGTCAAGTTTTTCATTAGGTGCATGCACATTATCTTCTGGAAGTCCAAAGCCGCTCAAAATCGAATCACTTCCAAGTATATTTTGCATGTGGTAAACAATAGGAATACTGCCGCCTTCACGTTTATAAACCGGTTTTTTATTCCAGGCTCTCTCCAGCGCATCAGCCAGTGCCTTTGTGGCTGGCATATCCGTTTGTAATAAAGAAGCAGGTGCACCAGCCATGGGAGTTAATTCCCATCGGACAGTATCAGGTGCGTGTGCTTGCAGATAAGCGACAAGTTGTCGCTGCACTTCAGCAGGGTCCTGGTTGGGTACAAGCCGCATGGAAATTTTTGCCATTGCCCATGCAGGTATGACTGTTTTCGAACCCTGTCCAGTAAAGCCAGATAATAACCCATTGATTTCAAGTGTTGGGCGTGCTCCAATCCGTTCTGTGGGTGTATATCCGGTTTCTCCCCATAATTCCGAAACACCCGTTTGCTGCTTGTAGATTTCGGTATTAAGTGGCAATTCCGCAAGCTGCTTTCGTTCCTTTTCTGCCAAAGGTAATACCGAATCATAAAAATCTGGCAATGTGATTTTACCCATGCCATCGTGCATGCCCGCAATTAAGTCACACAGCACCTGGGCGGGATTTTGAACTACACCTCCAAATAATCCTGAATGCAAATCGCTTTTTGGACCGTATACACGCAATTCAAAGTAAGCCAGTCCACGAAGGCCGTATGTAATTGTGGGTGTATTGGGGGCTATCATGCCTGAATCTGGGTTTAAAACAATATCACTTTGGAAAAGTTCTTTGTATTCCTCCAGCACAGGTGCCAAACTTGGAGAACCAATTTCCTCTTCACCTTCAATCAGCCATTTCAAATTGAGTTGTAAATCGGTAGTTTTAAGAAGCGAACTCGACCGCGCTCATACAGGCAACTATCTGCCCCTTCATATCGGATGCACCTCTGCCAAACAGACTATCATCCCGTAGCGTAGGCTCAAATGCCGGGGAGTGCCACAACTCCAGAGGGTCTGGTGGTTGAACATCATAATGCCCATAGATAAGAACCGTCGGCAGAGAAGGATCAACCGTGCGTTCAGCAAATACGACCGGATGTCCTTCTGTTGGAATGAGGCGAGTTTCAAATCCAAGTTCAGCCAATTGGGAAATTACCCAGTCAGCTGCTAAAAGCATGGATTTTTTTTCTTCCGGATCAGTTGAAATTGAAGGGATTTTGACAAATTCACCGAGCGTAATAAGAAATGCATCTTTATGGGTTTGTGCGTAATCAAGCGCGGTATTGCGTGGCGACGTCATCGTTTCTCCTTAATTTTGGTATTGGAATTATATGCTATTTTTACGAACACTGGAAACAAATATCAACTTGTACTTTACTTGAAACATGCTAAAATTAACTATCGGGTTCGGTGGTCGATCCTGGTAATGCCTGGGTCGGCGTAGGGCATATATAGAAGCCCTTCGAAAAGTACCGCCATCCGCAGTCCACCGATCCTATGAGCATATATAAAAACATCTCTATTCCCGATTCTATAGATAATCTGCTTGCGGTGTTAAAATCTGCACCGCCCAACTCCCGCTATTTAGCTGGAGGTACCGATATTTTGCTTGAATTACAGCAAAATATAAAACCAAGCGCTGATTTGATGGTGGATTTAACCAGCATTCCAGAGATGCGCATCCTTGAAGAACGAGAAAATCTCTTTTATATTGGTGCCGCGGTACCATTGTCAGAGATTGCTTCTTCTGCGCTTACGAAAAAAAATGCTCAAGCGCTCATGGAAGCTTGCAGACTGATAGGCGGTCCGCAAGTTCGAAATGTTGCCACACTGGGAGGAAATGTTGCCCATGCCCTTCCGGCTGCTGATGGCAGCATTGCACTTTTATGCCTGGATGCCATGGTTGAGGTATTGAGCCCAGAGGGTATAACGCAAAAACCTCTAGTTGACCTCTTTCTTGGTCCTGGAAAAACTGCCCTAAAATGGCCAGAAGTGATTTTAGGTTTTTGGATATCTAAACCTACAAAAAACCAGGCATCATGTTTTAAGCGAATAATGCGTCCACAAGGTGTTGCATTACCGATTCTAAATCTGGCAATCTGGCTGGAAAGAAATAATGACAAAATCAGCAAGATTTGAATAGCAGTTGGTCCGGGGGACCCGTTCCGACCCGGGCATACAATGCCGAACAATTCCTGGTGGAAAAGACACCCGATGCTGCTACCTTGGATGAGGCAGCCTGTGTGTTATTGGATTGTGTTAAATTCAGAACAAGTGCGATGCGGGCTACGTCTGAATATCGACAACATCTCTGCTCACAACTTTTCAAAGATGTGTTGTTGGAAGCCTGGAATTGTACATCGATGGATTAATGGTATGGAAATGGAATTTAAGATGGCAAACGACATTCACGAAATTCAATTTACCGTAAATGGAAAAAAAGTTTTGCTGCAAATTGGTGCTGCCGAGATGCTGGCTGATGTGCTCAGGGAGCGGCTTGGATTAACCGGCACAAAAATTGGGTGCAACGAATTTGAATGCGGCGCATGTACTGTAGTAATCAATGGGAAACCTGTACTTTCTTGCACTTATCCCGCTGTGAGAGCGAATGGCAAGGAAATTCTAACGATTGAAGGATTAGCCAAGCATAAGGAAGATGAGGAAACGCTTCATCCATTGCAAGAGGCTTTTATTAAGCATGGTGCCGTGCAATGCGGTTTTTGCATTCCCGGCCAGATTATGACCGCTTATGCATTAATTGGTGAAAACCCTGATATTAAGAGCGAAGATATTCGTTATGCTCTCAAGGATACCCTCTGTCGTTGCGGAGGTTACCCGACCATTGAGCGGGCAATTTTATCAGCAGCCGAGAGTGTTCGTACTGGCAAACCCATTAATATTCCGGTTGTGCCCGATTCCATTAATGCCCGAAACCAAATTGGTCATACGCATGTACGTCCTGAGGCATTGGATAAAGTTACTGGCAGGGCTATCTTTACAGATGACGTGTCATTCCCAGGCATGCTGGTAGGTGGCACAAAGCGCGCTGGAGTTCCTCATGGAATAGTAACCAGATTGGATGTTTCAAAAGCCTGGCAAGTACCGGGAATTGTTGCAGTTATGACGGCTGCGGACATTCCTGGAAAGATCAATCATGGTTTGGTGATACCAGATTGGCCTACGCTCGTTGGTGTTGGCGAAAAGGTGCGATATGTTGGAGATGCTGTTGCAATTGTTGCTGGAGAAAATTCGGAGGCTGTAAGGAATGCCTTGGATTTGATTGAAATTGATTATGAGAAACTGCCTGTGATTTCGAGCGCAGTTCAGGCTAACCAACCGGATGCAATAAAAATACACGAAACTGGCAATTTGCTTAAAGCACATTAAAAGTGCGAAAAGGGAATATGGAAAAAGGATTTGCCGAATCCGATATTGTTTTGGAGAGGACATTCCATACCCCTTCCACCGATCATGCGTTCATTGAGCCGGAGTGCAGCATTGCCCGAATTACTGAAGATGGACGATTTGAAATTTCTGTTGGCTCACAAATCCCTTATGCAGATCGCAGCCAGGTAGCTGCTGTTCTTAACGTGCCTGAAGAAAATGTTCGCATCAGGGGTATGTTAATAGGTGGTGGTTTTGGTGGAAAAGAAGATATTGTTGGGCAAATTCATGCTGCACTTTTAGCATGGAAAACAAATCGACCGGTAAAAATTCTTTATGACAGGCATGAATTACTTGTAGTTCATCCAAAAAGGCATGCGACCCAGATAAGGGTAAAAATTGGTGCCATGAGAGATGGTCGTTTGGTTGCCGCTGAAACTGAACTATATGGTGATACGGGAGCTTATGCATCGCTTGGCGATAAAGTTATGACGCGAGCAACGACCCATTCTACTGGTCCGTACGAAATACCCAATGTGAAAGCGGATTGTTATGCCATGTACACCAATAATCCACCAGCCGGTGCATTTCGAGGTTTTGGTGTAACCCAATCTGCATTTGCTATCGAATCCGTTATGGATGAGCTGGCTGAGATACTTAATATTCACCCAGTCGAGCTAACGATTAAAGAATGCATTAAGAGTGGGCAGTATCACAAATACCGGTCAATTACTTCGGGACAGTGTTGGACTGGTTGAAAGTCTTGAAAAAACATGGACAGAAATGAAGAGAATTGCTGGAGATGAACCATTTCGTTCTCGTGTAGTCCCAGGATTTTCCCCATTTGAAAAGAGCGTGGGGATTGGCAGTTGCTTTTAAGAATACCGGACTTGGGAGGTGGAGCACCTGATAAAGCAGGTGCAGAAGCAGAACTTTTCCTGGATGGAATGGTCGAAGTTCGCACCTCATCCGCTGAGTTAGGGCAGGGATTGGTAACCGTTTTACAGCTTATTGCAGCCGAAGAATTGGGAGTACCTGCAAAACAGGTGCGAGTTTATCTATCTGATACGGATAAAACACCGGACGGTGGACCGACAACTGCCTCACGACAGACTTATGTAACAGGGAATGCAGTTAAAGGTGCTGCAGATGCACTTAAAGAGGCAATGACAAGTGTACTTGCAGAGCATTTTGATACCAACCCTGACGAAGTAAAATTTGTTGAAGGACTGGCACAGGTTGGAGAAAATAACAATTGACATTTGGGGAAATTGCACAGAATCATGCAAAATGAGGGCAGGTTATTAACTGCCAGCCATGAGTACTGGGCTCCTGTTACAAAACCTCTTGGCGAAGGAGGCGATATGCACTTTATTTACTCCTACGCAACCCAGGCTGCTGAAGTAGAAGTAAATACAATTACAGGTGAAGTGGAGGTTTTGAGAATAATCTCTGCAAATGATGTTGGAACTGCCATTAACCCGCTTGGATTACAGGGTCAGGTTGAGGGTGGGGTAATGATGGGATTGGGAAATGCCCTCACAGAGCAATTTATTGTCAAGGATGGTTATGTAATAACCGACAGACTGGCACGATATCGAATTCCTTCTATCGCACAAACTCCTGAAATAACTTCCATTGTTGTCGAGCATCCGACTGAAAATGGACCTTTTGGAGCAAAAGGGGTTGGTGAGATTGTAAGCATTCCAACAACTCCAGCAATTACCAACGCCATTTACAATGCAGTCGGAGTTCGAATTCGATCATTGCCGGTGGATCAAGAATTTATCGCCAAGAGAGATAAACGGAATAAGCTCTGGAGAGTAATTATGCTGATTATTAACGGCAACGCTTATAACCTGGGAAGAACCAAACCGAATTCTGGAAGGTAAGGCTGTTTTGATTCAGAATGGTTTGATTAAGGAAATTGGCAATCAAAGCGAAATGCTGCAAAAGTATCCGCTTGAAGAAATGGTAGATGCCAGAGGGCAGTTTGTTATGCCTGGAAATATCTGTGCTCACACCCATTTTTATGGTGCATATGCACGGGGTATGGCAATTCCAGGAGCGGCACCTGATAGTTTTCCGAAATACTGGAAAAACTTTGGTGGCCACTGGATAGGTCTTTGACACTGGAAGATGTGAAGTATTCAGCCTATGTTTGTATTCTGGATGCCATTCGACATGGAACTACTACTTTGATGGATCACCATGCTTCACAAAATGCCGTCAGGGGTTCCTTGATCTGAAATTGCGAAAGTTGTTGAAACTACAGGTATTCGGGCGTCTTTATGCTATGAAGTGACTGATCGGGATGGAAAAGAAAAAACAAGAGAAGGAATTGAAGAAAATATTTCACATATTCAGTATGTGAAAAAGGATAAACCAGCAGGCGGAAGATTGGCTGCAACATTTGGATTGCATGCCAGCTTGACGCTTTCAGAAGAAACACTTGATATGTGCCGCAATACCTGCCCGGAGGATGTCGGATTTCATATTCATGTTGCTGAGCATTCAGTTGACCAATATGATACTCTGAAAAAACTGGATTGCGAGTTGTTGATAGATTGGAAAAACATGGGATACTCGGACCACGGTCAATTGCAGTTCATGCTGTCCATGTTGATGGGCAAGAAATGGAAATACTTAGCTGACACCGGTACATGGGTAACCCATCAACCACGATCGAATATGAATAATGCGGTCGGAATTTCACAAGCCGAATCGATGTTGCGAATGGGTATCAAAGTATGTCTTGGAAATGATGGTTTTTCAAATGCCATGTGGGAAGAATGGAAAACCGCTACCTTGCACATAAACTTTGGAATCTGGACCCACGACGGATGGGCGGATATGCCGTTGCAACAAATGGCAATTTATAACAATGCAGCCCTGGCAACACAGCAGTTTGGTGGAGAATCGATTGGGAAACTTGTAGACCGGGGCAAAAGCAGACCTGATTTTTGTTGATTATCATCCATTTACTCCACTGACCGAGGGCAATCTTCCCTGGCATATTTTGTTTGGTTTTCATGAAAGCATGGTAACCACTACAATCGTTGATGGAAACATTCTGATGAAGGATCGACAAATTCTTTCGGTGGATGAAGAGAAAATATTTGCGGAGGCGCGAAAATGGCGCACCTGCATTATGGAAAAGATACCAGGCACAATTTGCATAACGACTATTCGGAGGAAATGTGACAGACGAACCGGTTATTGTTGTAAAGACGATTGGAATTTTGGGTGGTACAGGAAAAGAAGGAAAAGGACTGGCATTTCGATGGGGTAGAGCAGGATATGAAATTATTATTGGATCACGACAGATCGAAAAGGCGCAAGCAGCTGCTCAAGAAGTGCAGGATATGTTGGAAAGCGTTGACGTCGTTGGAATGACGAATTCTGAAGCGGCACAGAAGAGTGACCTGGTTGTTTTAACAGTTCCATTTAGTGCGCATAGTGATATGCTTGGAAAGTTGAAGAATGATTTGAAGGGAAAGATATTAATTGATGTAACCGTGCCACTGGTTCCACCGAAAGTGACGAAAGTCCAAATGCCGCCAGAGGGTAGTGCAGCTATGCAAGCACATAAGATTCTGGGTGAAGATGTTGAAGTTGTGGCTGCGTTTCAAAACATCTCCTACGAAAATTTATTGAATAATGAAAAAGTTGATTGTGATGTCCTGGTTAGCGGCACAAGCAAGGCTGCCCGAGAAGTTGTATTAAACTTAATTGAAGAAGCAGATTTGATTGGCTGGGATGCTGGTCCGATAGAGAACGCAGTTGTTGTAGAAGGATTGACATCCATCCTGATTGGAATTAATCAAGCAATTTGGTATTGAAGCATCGGGTATCAGAATAACAGGTGTAAACCGCCAGGAAATAAAATGAAACTTACCATAACCTCTGTGCCAAATTTTCCCTTGGTGAAGCCAGGAGATGATATTGGTGAGTTGATACTCAGAACAACCGCTGATACTGGCATGTACTATTGAAAGTGGTGATATTTTTGTATTGGCGCAGAAGGTTGTCTCAAAATCTGAGGGCAGGTTGGTTAATCTGAATGATGTATCTGTATCTGCACAAGCAGAGAAATGGGCAGCGAAAACTGGAAAAGACCCCAGGTTGGTTGAGCTTGTATTGGAAGAAAGCAACGAAGGTCTTGCGTTACCGAACGAATGTATTAATTGTTGAACATAAATTGGGATTTGTTTGTGCAAATGCAGGAATTGACCATTCAAATGTTTTAGGTGAATCTGGGGATCCGGAAGAGTGGATGCTTCTATTACCCAAAGATCCGGATGCCTCGCGCAAAAAGAATTCGATCAACGATTGAATCGAAGTTAAATGTTAGTATTGGAGTTATGATTATTGATTCCCATGGTCGCGCATGGCGCAATGGCACACTTGGCACAGCCATTGGAATTTCTGGAATGCCTGGACTGGTTGATTTACGCGGTAAACCTGACTTATTTGGATATAAGTTGAAAATTACCCAAGTGGCTGCAGGCGATGAACTGGCAGCCGGAGCATCTTAATGATGGGACAGGCCGATGAGGGCACACCAGTTGTTCATGCAAGAGGATTTCCTTATGCGCTAAGAGAAGGCAGTGTAACTGAACTTCTGCGCCCAGAAAATGAGGATTTGTTTCGATAATGCTGGCAATCGCGTCCCTTCTTAATTTGGATCAAAATCCAGAAAGCAAACTGCTTTGGGAGTTGTTGGAAACCAGGTGCAAGAAGTTTTGGTATCGATTCGATTCCGATACCGCATTTTTCTTGGCAAATTGCATCCGATTATGATTTACACAATTGGTGCCAGCCATATCCGCATTGGTGTCAACCTGGAAAGAATTTAGTGTAAAAACTGCAGGTTTGGGCTTGTTTACTGGAGAGAATCCTGCTTTATACCTTCCCATAATAAAGACACGGGATTTGCTGGAAAAACATCAAGAGTTATGGGAATTATGTAAGGGTTTTGGAAACCAGATAAGCATATTGTATTCTCCTGAGAATTGGCTGCCACATATCACACTGGTTCATCAGGGTTTTTCATTAGAAAATGCAACTTGTGTGATTGAGGATCTTTATACAAGAAAATTGGACATTCGATTTAATGTAAATAAAGTAGAAATTATTTACCAAACGGACAATGAAGAAGGCATAAAAGCCGAATTTTCGTTGTTGAAAGGATAATTCTTGAAAGTTGTAGCATTAGCAGGAGGAGTTGGTGGAGCAAAGCTGGCAGATGGCATTACCAGAAATCTCCCTCCAGAGAATTTCTCGATTGTTGTCAATACCGGGGACGATTTCGAGCATCTCGGTTTAAAAATTTGCCCGGATTTGGATACGGTTTGCTACACACTGGCAGGTTTGGCAAATAATGAAACTGGATGGGGAAGGGCAAACGAGAGTTGGACGATTTTGGAGAATGTAATACTTTTAGGAGGACCCGACTGGTTTAGATTGGGAGATAAGGATATTTCAACTCACCTAGAGCGGACCAGAAGACTAGCAAAGGGTGAAACCCTTACCTGCATTGTGAAAGATTTTTGCATAGCCTGGAAAATTGATGTATCGGTACTACCAATGAGTGATCAAACGGTCAGTACCATCGTAAAAACGAACCATGAGGGTGACCTGGCTTTCCAGGATTATTTCGTCAGACGTAGATGCGAACCTGAAGTGAGTGGATTCAAATTTGATGGTGTAGATAATGCGAAACCTGCGCCAGGTGTGGTCGAAGCTATTACTGATTCTGATGTCGTTATAATTTGTCCATCAAATCCATGGGTTAGCATAGGACCGATATTGGCAATTCCTGGTATTTTGCCTGCGTTAAAAAGTAAACCAGTAGTTGCTGTGTCACCCATAATAGGCGGACAGGCAGTGAAGGGTCCAGCCGCCAAGATGTTTGAAGAATTGGGATTTGAATCGAGCGCCTCGTCAGTTGCAATGCATTATGGAGACTTATTGCAGGGATTTGTCATTGATTTTGTTGATTGTGAATTGGAAAAGGATGTGCGAAACTTGAATATAAAAACAATGGTAACCAATACACTTATGAAAACCATTGATGACAGAAAACGATTGGCAAAAGAAGTATTAACATTTTGCGAGAAGATATTAGTGGATTTCTAAAATGAAGCATTGGATATGTGTTCCTGTAAAACCTTTTGCATATGGAAAATCCAGATTGGCAACCGTTTTTAGTGATGAGGAGCGGTTTCAATTAAATTATGCATTATTGAGTCACACGCTGCAGGTAATCAGCAAATCTGGATGGAAAAAGAATGTACTTGTCGTAAGTAAAGGTTCGGAAGCCCTGGAATTGGCTGAGAGTTTTTCGTTTCATGCATTACTCGAAAATCCACCATTTGGATTAAACCGGTCTCTTCGAAAGGCAATAAAGTTTCCCATTATTACTGGATGCAGAAAGTATTAACTGTTATCCCAGCAGATTTGCCACTGATATCTATCGAGGATATGGAATCATTTCTGTTATTACGAAAGGATAAAGAGGGACTGATTATTGTTCATGACAGGAATAAAATTGGTACAAACATATTTTCTTGTAAACCTGTCGGAGCAATACCTTTTCAATATGGTCGATGCTCATATAAAAAACATGTCCGAGCTGCGGAAACAGCCGGATTGAATGTCACAAGTTTTAATTCAACCAGATTGGAATTGGATTTGGATACTGAATCTGATCTGATTAATTTACTTCAGATGCACCCTGAGTTTTCCGAATCGATTCCACAAATTAACCATTTACAGGAAGTTATACTTCATAAAGGAGCATAAGGATGAAAAAAACTGCCGCATTATATTTACAGGATGCACACGATTTGCGAGTTGGATTGGATTATGTACGGTATGCAGAAGAAAAAGGATTTGATGCCGTCTGGCAGGCTGAAAGCCGGCTGGTTAGAGACGCTATTGTTCCGATGGCTGCGTATGCGGCAGTAACACAAAAAATTAAAATTGGTTCTGGGGTGATTAATAACTGGACAAGGAATATTGGGCTTTTGGCTGCAACATTTCTGACTTTGGATGACCTGGCTCCGGATAGAATAATATGCGGTATCGGTGCCTGGTGGGATCCGCTTGCGAAAAATGTAGGGATTACACGTTCCAAACCACTGACTGCGATGAAAGAAACAGTTCTGGTACTTAAAAGGCTATTGAATATGGAACGTGTGACGTTTCATGGTGAGTTTATTCATGTTGACGGCATTGAACTGGATGTTGTACATGGCAGGCGTGAACCCGCGAATGTGCCCGTTTACATTGGCGCAACTGGTGACCAGATGATGGAGCTTACCGGTGAAATATGCGATGGTGTGGTTTTAAATTATTGCGTACCACCCGAATATAACATCCGGGCACTGGAACTTTTGGATCAAGGTGCAAAGAAATCCGGGCGAAGGGTTGAAGATATTGACCGTCCGCAACTGGTTGTTTGTTCTGTTGACCATGACCAGGAAAAAGCCATTGATACAACTCGAGAGTTATTGACCCAATATCTGGCACAGCAACCCCATATCGCAAAGGCATCCGGTGTTTCTATGGACATTGTGCAGAAATTCAATCCATTTTGGGTTGGCCTGCCACCCATGAGCAAATTCAAAAAGCGAAACATTTAGTTCCTGATGAACTGATTTATCGGATCACTGCCTCTGGCACACCCGAAGATGCAAGGCTGAAAGTTGAAGAGTATCGGAAAAATGGCTGCACGACACCTATTTTGTATCCAGTTGGTGGAGATGTCAAACTGTTGATTGATACTTTTAGCAGCTAAATGCCGGAATTGCTTGGAGGTAGAAATGATTATTGAGTATTTACGACCCTCAACCATTGATGAAGCCTTGCAATATTTGCAAAGAAAAGAACCAATAACTTTGCCATTGGGTGGTGGAACTGTTTTAAGCCGAAAACACAGAAATGATGAAATTGCAGTTGTGGATTTACAGCAAGTTGGCTTAGATACGATCAATAAAACGGGCGACATCTTATCCATCGGATCAGCAAGCACACTTCAGACGCTGGTTGAACAAGATGACCTGCATGCCGCCCTAAAACTTGCCATTACACGTGAAATTAATATTAATATGCGGCGCATGGCAACAATTGGTGGAACCATTATCTCTGCAGATGGATGTTCTCCCTTATTTAACTGCCCTCTCGGCAATCGACGCGAAGATAACCTGGCTCCCTAATAATGTCGAAGTTTTGTTAGGAGAGTGGATGCCCATGCGCAAGCAGGCAAATCCAGGCATTCTGCTTGAAAAGATAGTAATCAATTTGCAGGTTCACCTTGGTATTCAGTTTTTGGCAGCGTACACCACAAGATTATCCAATGGCGAGCATTGCAATTGGAAAATGGAAAAGCGGACGCACGCGCATTGTAGTTGGTGTATTGCGTGAAGAAGTGCCGCTTTTGGTACTGGATGGTCCGACAAACTCAGGGGCACTTGAAGCAACCGAACATATGTGTAAAACACTTCTTGTTAATCATAAAAATGGCACATATCTGTCCAGCGCTATTCCTGAAATGGTTCACCGCCTGACACAAGAAATATAATGGGCTTGGTTGAGGAGAAATTATGGAAATTCAACTTACTTTAAACGGAAAACTTGTGAATTGGGTAATTGAACCTGGAAATACATTATTAGCCATTCTTCGAAGAGAAGGATTTTATGGTGCAAAATCAGGTGGGTGCGATAACGGTGAGTGTGGAGCCTGCACAATATTATTGGACGGGAAGCCTGTAAATTCTTGCACGATGTTGGCAGCACAGGCGGATGGTCATTCTATTGAAACGATTGAAAATTTAGGGGAGCATCCGGTAAAAGGCTGGGCTGGTACAAAGGGCTTGCATCCCATTCAGCAGGCATTTGTTGAGGTGGGAGCAGTTCAATGCGGCTATTGCACTCCTGCATTTGTTTTGGCTGCTAAATCTCTACTGGATAAAGAAAAAAATCCCTCGGAAGAGATGGTAAGGGAAGCAATTTCGGGAGTCCTTTGCCGGTGCACGGGATATTTAAAACCTGTCCAGGCAGTGATGCGCGCTGCGGCAGTAATGCGTGGTGAAAGTGTGGAACCCATCAATCCCGAAGGGTTGGAAGTACCAGACGAATGGTTACAGCCTATCGAAAGGTCGGATGATGGTGAATTTCCATGTGAAAGCGGTAGTGACCAGGTTCAAACCAGAGTAGTACCCAAGATTTGGGTTGCGCCGGATAATGCTCCTCTCGCAGTTGTTGGAAAACCCGAGCAAAAAGTTGATGCAATAAAACTGGTACAGGGAAAACCAGCCTTCACAGACGATATGGAGCAGCGAGGAATGCTAACAGCAAAAGTTCTGCATAGTCCAGTTGCACACGCCATCATAAAGCGAATTGACACCTCGAAAGCAAAAGCCTTACCTGGAGTTGTTGCTGTTTTAACCTGGCAGGATATACCCAGGGTCGTTTATTCCACTGCAGGACAATCCGACCCAATGCCCGGACCATTGGATGCATTTTCACTTGATAAAAAAGTGCGTTTTGTGGGTGACCGAGTAGCATTTGTGGCAGCAGAAACAGAAGAAATTGCAACAAAAGCCCTTGAATTGATTGAGGTTGAGTATGAGGAACTACCGTTATTGTTGAATTCTAGTAAATCCATGCTACCGGATGCTCCAATTTTGCATGATGAACCGGAATATGTGAATTTTGCGGATTCTAACCCAACGAAGAATATTGCAGCCCAAATTCGGATCGATATTGGCGATGTTGGACCAGGGATTTGGTGAAGCAGATAATATTTTTGAAGAGGAATATGAAGTTCCGAAAGTACAACAAGCTCATATTGAACCGCATGTTGTCGTCACCTATTGGGATGAAGATGACCGCCTGGTCATTCGCACGAGCACCCAGGTACCTTTTCATGTTCGCAGAATTCTCGCACCGGTACTGGGTCTTCCAGTAAAACGCATCCGGGTAATAAAACCACGGATTGGTGGTGGTTTTGGCGGGAAACAGGAAGTCTTGATTGAAGATGTTGCCGCACATTTGACCATTGCTACCAGAAGACCTGTACGATTTGAATATACTCGGGAAGAAGAATTTATTGCTGCCCGATCCAGGCATCCGATGAAATTTCGACTAAAAACCGGGGTCAAGAATGATGGCACGATTACCGCCAATGAAATGTACTGTTTGACGGATACCGGAGCCTATGGTTGCCATGCATTAACGGTTACAGGTAATACCGGGCATAAAGCCATGGCATTGTATGTTGGCGATGGAAAGTACCGGCAAAACCCCAATATTCGTTTTTATGCAGATATAGTTTATACCAACACACCCCCGGCTGGTGCTTTCAGAGGGTATGGAGTTCCGCAAGGCTATTGGCCAGTGGAAAGGCAAATGGAAAAAATTGCGAGCGATTTGGGACTTGACCCGATTGAATTTCAGGCTGAAAAATGCTTTGCGGCCAGGAGAAATTCATCCATTCAGTACTGCCTGGAGTGAAGGGCGCGAGCCTAAACCTGAAATAATCCATACGGTTGGATTGGAAGAATGTGCAGCACAGGGCAAGAAAATAGTTGGTTGGGAACAAAAATTTGGCAATCAGCCAATGGCGGAGTGTCGATGGAAAACCTCACTTGCGCCGCGGAATTGGTGTAGCTTTTGCCATGCAAGGAACAGCAATTCCATACCTGGATATGGGTGGCGCAAGTATCAAAATGAATGATGACGGTTCATTCAACCTGTTGGTTGGTGCGACAGATCTTGGAACAGGGTCAGATACTGTTCTGGCGCAAATGGCAGCTGAGGTTTTGGGAATAACAATTGAAGATTTGATTGTTTATTCATCCGACACCGACTTTACTCCTTTTGATAAGGGAGCTTATGCTTCGAGTACAACCTATATTTCCGGTACGCAGCGTCTTGCTGCTCAAAAGGCTGCAATCGAATTAAAAGAGCGGGCAGCAAAGATAATTAATGAATCTTCAAAAACCAGCTATACATCAGATGATATTCGTCTTGCAAATCGTTCAGCAATCGCTCCAAATGGAAAAACTGTGACTTTAAGCGAAATTGGCCATTCCACCTTACATCATTTTGACCAGGAACAGATTATGGGAGTGGCATCATATGTATCACCCGTTTCACCACCACCGTTTGCTGTTCAATTTGCTGAAGTGACCGTGGATACAATTACAGGGCAGGTTGTTGTTGATAATCTGCTAATGGCTGTTGATGGAGGTGTCATCATTAATCCGTTAACTGCTTCTGGGCAGATTGAAGGCGGGATGACGCAAGCGTTGGGATATGCCGTTTGTGAGGAAATGAGTTATGACGAAAAGGGTAGGGCATTTGAAACAGACCTCGTGGATTATCACATTTTTAGTGCAAATGAAATGCCTGAGCTGACCACAATTTTTATTCAGACGATTCGAACCCTCTCATCCATTTGGTGTAAAAGCAGTTGCAGAAATACCCATGGATGGTGTTGCACCTGCAGTAGCGAATGCAATATACAATGCATGTGGGGCTGAATTGATGCAAAATCCTGCTACTCCAGTCAGAGTTTGGAATGCATTGAATGTCAAAAAGAATTGAAGGCAAGCAGGATGACTAATTCGCAAGTGCATGTTGTTGGACACGTAAATCCGGATACAGACTCAATTGCCTCCGCAATGGGATATGCCTGGCTTTTACACGAAAGAGATGGAATAGATGCCATTGCTGGCAGGGCTGGGGCGACAAATCCCCAGACAAACTGGGTTTTAAAGCACTTGAAATTGGATAGCCCAACTTTACTGGCTGATGCTTCGCCTCGTTTTAAATCAGTCATGCGAAGATACGACACAACAACTCTACTGCAGCCATTAAAAACTGCCTGGGAAATAGCCAGTAAAACTGGTGGAGTGGCTCCGGTACTTAATGAAAACGGTACTCCATTCGGTTTGATTAACGGAAAAAGCCTATTTGAATTTTTAAACGGATTGGTTGGACCAAACCCTCAAAAAGCAGGGATACAAATCTCTGAAATACTGGATTTTCCATGTAAAGACGCTGCAGATTTGCAAGTACCCAAATTTAACGGCACTACCCGAATTCGTGATGTTCTTAAGCCGTGTTTTGAGAGTTGAAGGGGATGAGTTTTGGGTTGTTGATGAAAACAATCATTATTTGGGGATTTGCAAACAGCGAGACTTGCTTAACCCTCCACGGTTAAAATTGGTTTTGGTGGACCATAATGAAGTTTCGCAGGCAATTGCTTCGCTTGAAGAAGCGGAATTAATTGAAATATTGGATCATCACAGGTTGGGTAATCCCTGGACCAGACTTCCAATAAGATTCAGCGTCGATATCGTTGGCAGCACAAGTACATTGGTAACTGAGAGGATTTCTGAAGCTGGCTTAAGTGCACCTCCAGGACTGGCAGGAATTATGCTGGCTGGTCTACTATCTGATACTTTGATTCTAAAATCACCTACAACAACAGATCGGGACAAAAAAGCTGCTGATAAATTGGCACGATGGGCTTTTGTAATTGGCAGTGTGCTTGAGAAAAATCAATTCAATCCTATGGAAACCAGATACTTGCTGCTGGAACTGGTATTTCGTGTCAGGACACCATTTGAAATTATCAGTAATGATTTGAAGGTTTATTCGGGTGGCGGGTATGAATTTGCCATTGCCCAGGCAGAAGTTTCGGATTTGAATGAATTAACCGAACATGCAGAAGAATTGCGAAATGCACTGCTGGATTTGCGGGAAAATCGAAGTTTGGATTTTGCCATGCTAATGGTTACAGATGTTGTGCGAGGTTCTAGCAGATTGTTGGTCGTCAATGGACCACCCGTATTAGAAGAACTGCCATACTTAATTCAGCCGGACAATACCTATTTAGCTGAAGGCGTAGTATCCCGCAAGAAACAATTACTGCCAGCAGTATTGGGAATGCTGGAGGCATAGATGGCATCAATTTATAATAATGTTATTGAATTGGAAAATAGTGGCAAGGCTGGAGCTTTATGCACCATCATTCGCACATCCGGTTCAACACCCAGGCATGAGGGTAGTAAACTGTTATATTATGACGATGGAAGAATTTTGGGATCCGTGGGTGGCGGGGAAGTTGAGAATCGTGTTATTGAAGAAGCAAAAGCATCCATTCATGGATGGGAAAACCCGGTATTTGCATTACAAAATGGTGGATCCTGGAAAAGGGGATCCGGGAGTTTGTGGAGGGCAGGTGGAAGTGTATATTGAACCGATAATACCAAAACCGACACTACTTATCATTGGCGCAGGTCATGTAGGAAAAGCACTTGCATATCTTGGCAAATGGCTAAAAATGCGTATAGTCATTTCCGATGATAGATCTGAATATTGTAATTCAGAAAATATACCAAATGCAGACGAATTATCTCCCAGTAGATATGGCAAGTATTCCGACAAAGTACCCAATCGACCGATTCACATATATCATCCTTACCACACGGGGATCGGATGTTGACGTATCTGGATTGCCAGAATTATTAAAAACTCAACCAGCATATATTGGCGTAATTGGGTCAAAGAGAAGATGGGCTGTAACGCGGAAACAATTACTTGGACAACGAAATCGCAGAAGAAGAGCTTAAACGAGTTCATTCTCCCATCGGTTTGGAAATACAGGCAGAAACTCCTGAAGAAATAGCCGTCAGCATCATGGCAGAAATTCTCATGCTCCAAAATAACGGAACAGGGAAGAGAATGGAGGAGCACTAATGGCAGAATCTGATTTATGGGGAGAATATGTAAATGCAGCTAATATCGAAGATGTTCTTGAAATACTAAAGGCAAGGCAGGAATTTGCGCGAATTGTTTCAGGTGGAACTGATTTAATGCTGGAACTGGAGGGTGGATTAAGAAAAGGAATCCAGGTGTTGGTGGATGTCAGCCGAATACCAGATACAAAATCGATAACATTGGATGAAGACGGTGTAATTCACCTGGGTTTAAATGTTACCCACAACGATTGTGTTGGATCGAAGATAATACGTGAATTCGCTCTTCCTCTTGCCCTGGCTTGTTGGCAGGTTGGTTCGCCACAAATCCGAAATACAGGTACCATTGCGGGTAATCTGGTAACGGCGTCTCCAGCAAATGACTCCATTTCGCCATTGATGGCATTGAATGCTTCTGTTGTTATCCAAAGCTCAAGTGGGAAAAGAATTGTTCCCTTGCAAGATTTTTATTTGGGTGTTCGGAAAACGGTACTTAAAAGCGATGAGATGGTCATTGAAATACAATTTCCAGCGTTACCATCCCAATCCAGGGGTATGTTTTATAAATATGCACTTCGAAACGCACAAGCCATTTCACTGGTAAACATTACCGTTATTCTACGGATGAATGATGAAATTATAGAAGAAGCGAGCATTACAATGGGTGCTGTAGCACCTACTATTATTCATGCAACACAGGCTGAAGACTACATTAGAGGCAAGAAACTTACGAACGACGTGATCAACAATACAGCAAAGTTATGCGCTGCAGATGCCAAACCGATTTCGGACGTTCGGGCAAGTGCAGCCTATCGAAAAAAGATGGTTGAAGTCATTGCAAAAAGGTCAATTCAGTCGATAGCAGACGGTAGTAATCGGAAAATTCTACCGGTAAAACCAGTGTTGTTGCGAAAATACGTTAATAATCATGTTCCAACTATTAACAAAACCGAAATTCTTCACAATGAAGACGAAATTACACTTACTGTTAATAACCAGAGAATTGCATATAAACCCCAAAATAGTAAAAACTTATTGCGCCTTTTACGCGAAGATGGCTTGTTAACTGGAACCAAAGAAGGCTGTGCAGAGGGAGAATGCGGTGCATGTACAGTGATTATGGATAATATGGCTGTTATGAGCTGCATGGTTCCAGCACAGCGTGCAAGTGGAGCAAACATACGTACTATCGAGGGATTAGCTGTTGACAATACGTTGCATCCAGTTCAGAAGGCATTTATTGAAACAGGTGCTGTTCAATGTGGATATTGCACACCGGGCTTTTTAATCTCTGCTGCAATGTTACTGGAAGAAAAGAAGCACCCTGATGCAGATGAAGTGAAACAGGCAATAACTGGGAATTTGTGCCGGTGCACAGGTTATTATTCTATACTTCAGGCTATTGATAAAGCAGCAAGTGGAGGGACAAATTAATGCCAAACAAATACGCTGGTCATCATGAAGTTGCAGATACCCGTACCCTAAAACCAGATGTTCATCCAATCTGGCGAGGAATAGGTTTCGGCTTGGTAATCATCACCCCGATAATGGCATATTACGCAGCTATGCTCGTACTGCAATATAATGCTCAAAATCGATGGGTATCAATTCCAAAGGAATTGATAATGAAAAATGTTTCAGATCCACTAATTTTGGTAAAAGCGATACTGGTTGTGGTTTTTATATTTATCCTGGCAGCCATATTTTCTGCAATAACATTTTTCTTGTATTCGATGATTGTTCCAACAAAATATGGACCTCTGGATGTACCCAACGTGAAATATCGAGGAAAAAACTACAAACGGTAAATGAACTTTGCAGAATTTCTGAGGTGTAAATGAATTACATAGGTAAATCAATTGAAAAAATCGATGCCCAAGATAAAGTAACCGGCTTGGCAAAGTATCCAGGCGATATTAATTATCCTGATCAAGTGTATATGAAGATTTTATTTGCGCATCGTCCACATGCAAGAATAATTATCTATTGATACCTCAGCAGCAGAAAACACAAAAGGTGTGGTTGCTGTTTTTACCGCCAAGGATGTTCCAAATAACGAATATGGATTAATCGTCAAAGATCAACCGGTATTATGCGGACCTGGT
Source organism: uncultured Chloroflexia bacterium (assembly GCA_963793615.1). GTDB lineage: Bacteria > Chloroflexota > Anaerolineae > Anaerolineales > Anaerolineaceae > UBA4782. The sequence goes on along the minus strand of CAWCAN010000010.1, from coordinate 245,730 downwards.
TCCGCAAAGCCATATACCGATCGAGTGCGATTTGTGGGTGACCAAGTTGCCCTGGTAATTGCTGAAACCGAAGAGATTGCCAAACATGCCTGCCAGATGATTGAAGTCAGGTTATGAAGACCTTCCTGTAGTGGCAGATCACCATTCTGCCATGGAAAATCCGTCTGTTTTATTACATCCTGATCTTGGATCAAACGTTTTTTGTCATTATCGAATCCGAAAAGGTGACATCGAGGATGGATTTTCGAAAGCAGATGTCATTATAGAGGGTGAGTACTCCACTCCTGCCCAGGAGCATGTGTTTCTGCAGCCAGAAGCTGGCATTTCATACATTGATGACGAAGGACGTATTACAGTAGTTGTAGCAGGTCAATGGACGCATGAAGACCGTGAGCAAATTGCACATGCCCTGGGATTACCGGAAGAGCAAATCAGGGTCATTTATCCTGCAATTGGCGGGGCTTTTGGCGGGCGCGAAGATATGTCCGTTCAGATTGTGCTTGCACTGGCAACTTGGCGCTTATCCCAGCGTGGTATCAAGCGGCCAGTAAAGATAATCTGGAGCCGGGAAGAGTCCATGTTCGGGCATCATAAACGGCATCCGTATACGTTGAAGTGTAAATGGGGTGCAACTCGGAAGGCAAGGTGATTGCAGCACAGGTAGAGGCAATCGCTGATGGCGGTGCATATATTTACACATCAACCAAAGTGCTTGGAAATGCCACGTTTAATGTGCACTGGTCCTTATGAGATACCCAATGTCAGTGTGGATACGTATGCAGTTTATACAAACAATATTCCAAATGGTGCATTTCGAGGGTTTGGGGGTCCACAAGGAGCCTTTGCGGCTGAAAGTCAGATGAACAAACTGGCAGAAGCATTGAATATGGACCCGGTTGAAATTAGGAATATCAATATTCTAAAAGAAGGTTCTTTATTGTCAGTTGGTACACCTCTACCGAAAGGCGTGACAATTGACAAGGTAATCGAACAATGCGCATTGAAAGCGGGATGGTCGAAAACTGATGGAAAATGGGTAAAACCGCTATCCAAACAATTTGGAGAAAACTCACCTCTAAAACACGGTCTTGGGTTCTCCTGTGCATTTAAAAATATTGGTTTTTCTTTTGGAGCACCTGAGCAATGCCAGGCGAAAATTGAGCTGCACGGGCAAACGGAAATCCAGAAAGCCATTTTGTACCACTCTGGAGCGGATGTCGGACAAGGTTCACATACGGTATTTCAAGCAAATGGCTGCAGACGCCTTGGGGATTGCCATTGAAAAAGTCGAACTGGTTGCTTCAGATACGGGTTTTACGCCAAATTCCGGCAGTGCTTCTGCCAGCCGCCTGACATTTATGGCAGGGAATTCCATTAAGGGTGCGGCAGAACAGGCATTAATAAAATGGCAGAACGAGGAACGTCCGGCAATCGCTGAATATCAATACAGACCACCCAAAACTACACCATTTGCACCAGAGACAGGAAAATCTGAACCCAATTTTGCCTATGGATATGTTGCAGAAGCCGTCGAACTGGAAGTTGACACAGAAACCGGACAGATTAAGATATTAAATGTCATCTGCGCTGATGATGTGGGTCATGCTGTCAATCCTTTACTGGTGAAAGGTCAGATTGAAGGGGCAGTAATTCAAGCTGCGGGTTATGTCATATTGGAAAACTTTATTCAAGAAAATGGGATTCCAAAAACTACCAAGCTATCCACTTACCTGATCCCTACAGTTTTGGATATCCCCGGGAATGTAGATTCTCTAATTTTGGAATACGAAGATCCGATTGGTCCCTGGGGAGCCAGGGGCATGGCTGAGATGCCATATTTACCGCTGGCACCGGCTATTGTCGACGCACTGCATGAGGCAACCGGAGTTTGGTTTGATACTTTTCCATTAACCGCAGAGCGAGTTTTGACAGGTATTGGAGGACTTGACTGAAGAATATTGCAGCAATTCTACTGGCGGCAGGCGCATCAAACCGCTTTGGTCAAGCAAAATTATTATTACCCTGGAAGAACAAGCCATTAATTTGGCATGTTGGAAAAACAATTGCAGACTGTGGATTTAGCCAGGTAGTTGTTGTTACAGGCAAGAATCCTGACCCAATTTATCAAGCACTGGCAGATTTTCCATTCGAGCATATCATTAATAATGACTGGGCTTTGGGGCAAAGTACTTCGATTAAAGCGGGTATGAACGCTCTCAATAAAAATATCCAGGCGGTCATGTTTTTCGTTGGTGATCAACCCAAGGTTTCTGTTCCATTGATACAGCATGTAATCGAAAATTTTGATCGTGCTTCCTCGGATATCGTCGTGCCTGTTTGTCAGAATGTTAAAGGCAACCCGGTTCTATTTGCACATTCTACTTTTATAAGGTTGAGAAATTTGACTGGCGACATCGGTGGAAGAAGCATATTTCCGGAATTTAGAGTGAAATTTGTCGAATGGAATCATCCTGAAGCATTTATGGATATTGACACTGAAAACGATTATTTGGAATTAACAAGGGGAAATCATGATGAATGACATTCATCAATATGTAGCAGCAATTGTTTTAGCAGCGGGACTTTCCTCCAGAATGGGGGAAAATAAATTACTTTTACCCTGGCAAAAGAAGACAATTATCCAGCAGGTTGTTGACCAGGTGGCGGCTACGGAAATTGCAGAAATAATTATTGTAACAGGTCGTGATAAAAAAAGATAGAAGAATTAACACGTGGCGATTCAATTTCTCATGTATTTAATGCAAATTTTGAGAATGGAGAAATGTTACATTCTATTCAGGCAGGTTTACAGCAAGCACCTGTAAATTGTAATGCGGTACTAATCGTACTTGGCGACCAACCGCAAATTGAAAGCGAAGTGGTTGAAAATATCCTTACTACTTTCAGGGAGAAACCCGAATATAGATTAATTGTACCCAGTTATGCAAATAGGCGGGGTCATCCCTGGCTGGTTGCCAGAGCACTTTGGGATGAGATTCTTTCAATGCAATCACCGATGACAATGCGTGACTTTTTAAAGAATCATCAACAAGAAATTCATTATTTATCGGTAGACAATGCCTCTGTGCTGTCTGATATTGACACGCCAACTGATTATCAAAAAGCGTTAACCATCGACGAAAACAAATGAATAGTAGCAAAGCGAGTATGTCTCTAACAGGATTTGAGTCAGGGGATTTGTATAAGATAGAAATTGAAATCCTATTGATCAACAGTATCGGTTTCATCTCCAGCATTGCTGAGCATTGAATCCATTAGTTGAGTAGCCCGGGGAGCATCTTCCTCACGAACATAGATATGTGCGGCTCCAAGAGAACCGATAGTAAAGCCGTACACAATACCTGCAGATTCTTGAGAAATCGTTGCCTCAATTTCATACGATTGCAGGTATAGTTTTATCATTTCTGCTTCAAGCATGCCCTGCGCTGAATAGATTTCCACCATATTAGGATTTGAATTCATATTATTTTACTTTCCGTGCGATTAATTGTACGTGACACTTATCTTTATTAGAATTTTCTGTACTCCAGCCATCATAATAATATAGTACATCAAAATCTGGAAACAAATGCAAGAATTCCTTTGGATTCACAAGATGTGCCTGATTGATGGTTGGTTTTATTTCCAACATGGGAGTTGTAAACGTTTCAAAAAACAGTATTCCACCCGGTTTGAGATACTTGCACATGGATGGAATTAAGTCTGGCTGAAAATAATAAAAATTGAGTAACACATCATAATGCATATCTGGTAATGGATATGCTTCAAGGTCTGCAACGAACAACCGCAAGTCTGGACATCATTTTCTTTGCCTTTTGCAATGCAGTAAGGGAAACATCAATCCCAAATACAATTAATCCTTGTTTTTCCAAAATTGCTGCATCACGTCCCAGACCTGCAGCAATGTCCAGGGCGATTCCAGATTTTGGTAAAAGGGTTAGATGATTTTCTAACAAGGAGTGTGCGGATTTGGTATGGTAATCCGGTTCAAATGAGTACCTGTAATTCCATCGGATTGCATCATCACTTGACATCTGTTTTTTCCTTGCTGTCCGCATTCGCTAATTTTTTTCTGAAGACGCATCAATCGTGAAGTGAGCTCGGACATCAGCCGTCTGGTTGAATATATGGCATTTTTAGGAATGTTTGTTTGAGCCAGCAAGGTGAATTCAAGGGCGCGGGTGTAATCGCGTTCATTATGTTCGTAGTGTTTGGCTATCTCTACACAGGCTTCAAGGCTTCCGTTTTGGGCAGCTTCAGTCCACAGGCTTAAAGCATCCGCAATGTGCTGGTTTCGTTTACACAACTCAGCGTAACGCAGTAAAGATGAAATTTCCAATTCAGCGGGTAAACCATTTTTGATCCCGTTTGAATACAAAACGGACGCAATTTCTGGAACAGACAAATTTTCGAAAATTCGCGCCAAGGCAATTGCATCTGTATTTTTTGTGAATTCAGATTTGATTCTAAATGGATTTTCGAGGATTTCACTTGCCAGACAAAACAAGGCTGCAAGAGAAACTATATCAACTGCATTGTGATAAAACACGCCAACCAGGGGTTGAGGATTTCGTGTTTGCAAGTATTCAAAATATAGCTGCGGTACCAGCCAACCTGGGACTTCGTCCTGGCTTCTTTGATATTGCAATACATTTACTTCCATGTCCTTTAATGTGCGCGATTTCTGGCTGTATTTCCAGACCTGACGGACTAAATGCAGTAAATCAATATGCATCCAGTTTATTGAATTTATGGGAAAACGATTTTGTATGTGACGGCTTCGCAATAAAGGCAAATCGAAACTTTTTCCATTATATGTAACCACTGTTGAATATTTTGTTGTTAACCTTGCCAACACTGCCAGTAATGCTTGTTCTTCAGATGGGTCGCGCATAAATAACTGGGTGACTTCGAAACCATCCGATTGAAAGGATCCAAGTCCGATCATAAATGCGAATGTTCCCGTTCCACCCGCCAATCCGCTGGTTTCTGTATCCAAAAACAGGATTTCTTCGATTGCAGGGAGCCTACTACCTTCCAATTTTGCCCACTTCCAAACAGTTTGAAATGAGCTGGGTGGAATCAATTGTGGTTTGCCGTGATGATAAGGAAATGGATAGCGGGTTATTACTTTGAAAACATCTCCCAGGTGTGTGTGTTCAAATTCACCTGGTAATAGTTCCTCTATTGCTGGTATTTTTTGCCTGGAATTTGGTGCAGGAATACTCCTGGCACCCGGTTTTACACCGAGACCTTCCAGCTTATTTTAACAGAGACTGAAAATCATCCATTAAGATTCCACAATTGCTTCAAGTAATGTGAGGGTTTCAGGTTTTCCACCTACTCCATTTTCACCGGCTGGTCCAATACAACCAGGGCAACCGTTTTCACAATTGCACTGCTTTACCAATTCAAGACAATTTTCGAGTAATTGGGTTCTTGATTGATATAAAGCCTGTGAAAGCCCAATTCCACCGGGTGCCTGATCATAAATCATAACCGAAGCCAGTCCATCAGAGAATAATGCTTTGGGATCCGATAAAGAACCCAAATCAGTTGGGTCACACATTACAAATAAAGGAGCAAGATTTAGGAGTACATATCGTAAACCAGATAAACCGCTGCGAGTTCGCACTACTACCTCGACCCGGTGGTGACAGGTTGGACAGAGAGTAATCAAATTAGTAGGTTTATTGGCTTCTGAAGGCGATGTAAAGGTGCGAAATGGGTTTTTGTGATGTACATGCAGGGATTCCTGGGTGCCCACAGTTCCGCATAATGAGCAGCGAAAACCATCCCTGTGCAAAATGGACCTTCGGATTTTCTCCCAATCTTTTCCATAATCATTCTTATCACTTTTCCAGGCGTCAACCTCTCGCAACTTCTCTACTATGGTTTGATCCAGGGAAAACCAGTAACCGGTTGTATCCAATGTGTTTGGTGGTAAATCAAGATCATGAGTTCGATAATATCTCCTGAGTTGACCACTGTATTTTTTTATATCCAACAACTTTGCTGCTCAAACGAATGTCACCGTAATTATGGGTAACTCCTGAATGTCGCATTACCTGGATAGAATTGGCAAAAATAACCTCTGTTTCATTGCGTGGTTCTGTATAATAATCGACGTTGGCAGGTTCAAGGAGCGCCTGACCGTTTTCCAAATCAAGTTTTCTAACAATATAACTATCACCTTGATGAAGATAGACCGCATCGGGGTGTACCATCCACAATGCACTCGGAGCATCGACTGAACCTATAGTTGAAATACGCTCATCGGATACGGATTTAAGACTGATTACGTTACCAGCAGTCGTTCGCAGGTTCAATGTATCTGCAGGGTACTTATCCGCAGCCCAGAAAAAACTATTCTCTGAATGATGTACCTGGTTATCGCCGACTAAAAACATTAATAAGCCCTGTACGAGGGTATTTGATGCACTTCCAAAACCCTCTCCATCTTGAAAAGGTAACTCAAATGTGGCACAACGTAAATGTGCCAATAGAATCAGGAGATTATTGGGGTCACATCTCGCTTGTTCTGGAGGTCGACCCAATAAATAATCAGGATGTTTCATTAAAAACTGATCAAGTGGATTTTGTGAAGCAATTAATACCGCCATGGCTGTATCACATGTTCTTCCAGCCCGACCTGCTTGCTGAATAGTGGCTGCAATGGTTCCTGGATAACCAACCAGGATTACACAATTAATTCCGCCAATATCGATACCAAGTTCCAATGCATTGGTTGCAACTACCACCCGTGTTTCGCCTGAACGCAGCTGACCTTCAATCTTTCTTCGCTCAGCAGGAAGATACCCGCTACGGTAGGATTGGATGTTAACATCAGGGAATTTTTCTAATAATTGTTTATAAAGAAGCTCCACAGCCCTGCGGGTGCGTAAAAAAATCAAAGTTTGCAGATTGAAAGCTAGCAAATCCGAGGTTAATTGAATACATTCCACAGTTGGATTCTGTCGTAGATCCCAGTTCAGGATGAATGATCGGAGGGTTGACCATTACAAAATGCCGTTTTCCCTGCGGAGAACCATTTTCTTGAACCCAAACCACTTCATCTTCAATTAATGTCCTTGGCATGTTCTTCTGGATTTGCAATGGTAGCGGATGTCATGATAAACTGCGGCTTTGTACCATAAAAAGCACAGATTCGCTTCAATCTTCGGAGCAAATTCACCAGATGTGCGCCAAACACACCTCTGTAAATATGAATTTCGTCCAGAACAATAAAGCGTAAGTTACTGAAAAATTTCTCCCATAAAGTATGATGCGGCAGCATTGCCACATTCATCATATCGGGATTGGAAATTAGAAGGCGGGTTTTATTCCTTACCATGTGACGCTGGGAAGCGGGGGTATCTCCGTCATAAATACCAGGAATTAATGTTGGAATATCCAGGTCGTTTTGTGCTGCAATTTCGATAGGACTTATATATTTTTGTAAAGATTGAAGCTGATCCTGGGCGAGGGCTTTTGTTGGGAATAAAAAAAGCATTGTTGCCGATGAGGAATTCAAGGCGGTATTTAATATTGGCATTTGATAGCATAAAGACTTGCCGCTTGCAGTACCGGTTGTAATTACTATATTTTTACCCTGCTCAATGGCATCCCATGAGACCTGTTGATGCAAATAAAGCTGCGTAATTCCGTTTCGTATCAGAGAATTTACCAGAGCAGGGTGACAATTCGATGGAAAGTCCGAAAAGATTGACTGTCGTGGCGGCTGACTGACCCATTGAACCGATGAATCATGCAATGAGGAATCTGCCTGCAAGATTTTGATTAGTTTATCCATTGCATCAATTTGAGTAGCCATGTATCACCAGGTTAATGGTTATTTTACTCGAATTTATAGAAAATATATTCAGTTATATGCCAGTTGTACGAAGATAAATTCTAGTTTATACTCATTCAGATCATAAAACGCAGAGGTTCACATGAAACTGACAATTCTAGGTGCAGGTGGGTTTAGAACACCATTGCTGTTAAAAAGCGTTTATAAAAAACTGCTTGGATTGGGAATAGATAATATCGCCTTATATGATATTGACAAAGACAGGCAATGCCTGGTGGGGGAATTGCTGAGATATGCTATCCCGGATGAAGCGCTTCGCTCTACTATCAAGATAGAAGATAATTCTACCAATGCATTACGAGACGCTGATTTTGTTATCACAACTTTTCGGGTGGGGGGGATGGAAAGCAGGGTTCAAGACGAACGTATCGCATTGAAGTATGGAGTTCTTGGACAGGAAACTACTGGACCAGGCGGATTTTCCATGGCAATGCGTACAATTCCGGTAATGCTCGAATATTTGGAGCAAATGAGAATTGTGTGTCCAAATGCCTGGATTATTAATTTTGCCAATCCATCCGGGTTACTAACCGAAGCCATAATCCATTTGGGGAAGTGGGAAAAAGTTATCGGTATTTGCGATGGACCCGAGTCCATTCGGTTATTTGCAGCGAGATATTTGGGTGTAGAAGAAAAAGAAATTGAATTAGATTATTTTGGGCTGAATTATTTGGGTTGGGTAAGAAAGATATTAATTAATGGGCAGGATATCTTGCCTGTATTTCTTAATCAATTAAAACCAACCATGTCTTTACCCGGATTGCCATTCAGTGGGCAATTGGTAAAAAGTCTGGGCATGATTCCTAATGAGTATCTATATTATTATTACTATCGAACTACTGCAGTCGATTTAATTCTAAAAGAAGGACAAACAAGGGGAGAATACCTGACCGAATTGAACGAACGCCTGACCACTGAGCTGAAAACATTGCAACAGGAAAAGAGAGTTGGTGAGATGTGGGAAGCATATTGGACTTATTTGGATGAGCGCACCAACACATACATGCACAATGCAAAAGAGCAATTAAAGTATGAAGTCAAATCATTGGATGCAGATACTCACATGGGCTATGCCAATGTGGCTTTGAATGTAATTGAGGGTTTATTGACCTCGAAAGTAAAAGCAATTGTAAACCTGCAAAATGACGGTTCAATTGCTGGAATGGCTGCCGATGCCGTCGTTGAAATACCCGTTCAAATTGATCGTGGTAATATCACCCGCCTGGAAGTTGGAGAAATTCCAGAGCATTGCCTGGCATTGATGAAGCAAGTGAAACAATATGAACGCCTGGTAATTGAAGGCATACAGAAAAACTCGTATTCAAAGTGTTTAATGGCACTCACAATACATCCATTGGTAATGGATGAAAAATATGCCAGAAAGATATTAGACGAGTATATTTCCGTTTATCCGGACTTTTATCCACAACTGGGGTAAAACCTGAATTGATAAATGCAAGTTTTGATGTTCTTGCCGTAGGAGATGCATGTCTTGATGTAATTCTTACAGGACTTGATGCTGATTTCCTGCAAAGCAACCTAGTTCATGCGAGTGGAGTTCAGGTTCTTCCTGGAGGCGGGTACACTACTCCCATCGCAATGCAGCGCCTTGGGTTAAATGTAACATGGGCGACTGATTTTGGGAGCGATGTAATCAGCAGCTATGTTTATGAAAATGCAAAATTGGAAGGGGTAGATCTCCGATTTTCAAGTATTCATCCAAAAGAGATAAAAAGAATATCCGTTTCGCTTTCAGATAATCAAAACAGGTCATTTTTTAGCTTTATGGATATAAATCATTCTCTTCCGGCAGGCTTGAAGGGATTACTATTTGCCAAAGCAAAGGTTGTCTACATGCCAGGTACGTTATTTGGATCGGTATTTGATTTTGGGGTCAGAATAGCAAAATTTAGAAAAATGAAAGTTGTAGTGGACGGAAATGGCGCAGAAAAATACAGTCTCAAACAAAGAAATGTTAAAAGAGCGTTGAAGAATATCGATATCTTCCTGGTAAACGACGAGGAGGCATGCCAGCTTTCAGGTGAAACTGAAATACATGATGCATTTGATCGGTTATCGCAATACTGCTCTTGTGTGATAATCAAGAATGGCAAAAATGGCGCGCTCTATGGAGAAAATGGTGCACATATCGCAATTCCAGCCATACCAGTGGATGCAATTGACACAACTGGTGCAGGGGATTGTTTTAATGCAGGTTACCTGGCAGCATGGTGTAGAAAGAATCCCAAAAAACAATGCATCATGTGGGCAAATATTGCCGCTGGACTATCGACGACAGTCAGAGGTGGTGCACAAATGAAAGTTACACAAGAAATGATTCTCAGTTGGATAAGTTTTTACGATAAAAATACTATGGACAACGGATAAAATATTAAATATGGCTACCTTATCTTTTTTTATAATAATAGTTTCCGGTTTTATTAATTGCATGGGCTTATTAATTATCTTGCAGATGTACTGCCAATTACTCGGCGCTTTTCCCAACCGTTATGCCTGCATTGTGGAGAAAAAGTTACCTGGAAGGTTTATTTGTTGTTTCAAAAATGCAAAGTCTGCAATAAATCTCCCAAGTACCGAATCTGGATTGTCTATATCTTTGTTCCTCTCGGAATCCTGCTTCCTATGGCTCTTTCCTAACTCGGTCGGTTCCAATCCAGCAATTACAACAACACCCATATTTGATGTTCTCTTAAAAGGATTGGTTTTCTGTTATTTTGTCCTAGTTGCAGTTATTGACCTGGAATATCGTGCAGTGCTTTTTCCAGTTGTCATTGCGGGTATTTTACTGGGTGCAGTTTTTGGGTTTGTTTATCATGGTTGGATAAGCACTTTGTTGGGTTTCGTCGCTGGTTTTGGTATTATGCTGCTCTTATATTTCCTGGGAAAGCTCTTTATAAATTAATAAACCGAAAACGCACTGAGCCAATCGACGAAGATGCATTAGGTTTTGGAGATGTGAATTTATCCGGAGTACTTGGGTTAATCCTGGGGTATCCGGGTATTATTGCAGGATTACTGCTCGGAATAGTATTGGGGGGATTTGGCAGCCTGGTTTATCTTGGAATTTCGCAATTTGCTGGAAAGTATAAAGTCTTTACACCGCTTCCTTATGCACCATTTTTAGTTGCAGGTGCAGCTTTTCTGTTGTTTGTTGTATAAGATTAAGCCATTTGCGCATAGGTATCCAAAAATGACTGGTTCAGTATGGTTGCCTGCCTTGTGTATCCTTTTTTATCCTTCCAGGTGTTTATTGGATTGAGAATTTCGTGGGGTACGTTTTCACAAAAAGCAGGAATATTCAGTCCAAAATAGGGGTCAACCTCAAATTTTCCACTTGTTAATGAACCATTAAGGACCGCGTGGATTAAATTACGCGTGTAAGCGAGTGATATTCTCTGTCCAATTCCATAAGGACCACCAGTCCAGCCGGTATTAACCAGCCAGACATTTGACTGATACCGGGATATTTTCTCCTTCAACATCCTGGCGTACACACGCGGCAGCAGGGGAAGGAACGGTGCAGCAAAACAGGTAGAAAATGTTTTCCTCGGTTCCATGCTTAAGCCTTCTTCTGTGCCAGCCACTTTTGCCGTATACCCTAATAGAAAGTAAATACCCGCCTGTTCTTCGGTTAATTTGGAAATTGGAGGCAATAAACCAAATGCATCCGCAGATAAAAAGAATATATTTTTTGGAGGTATCCCTTTTCCTGAACGTTTCACGAAGTTAAGTCCTTCATACGAGAAGGCAGCACGGGTATTTTCGGTAATGGTATGTGTCATTGAAGTCTGGCACATGGGTGGTTTGATCGTATGTTACATTCTCTAGAAGTGTTCCAAACCTGCGAACACCTTCCCAGATATGTGGTTCCTTTTTTTTGGATAAATGTACGGTTTTTGCGTAACAGCCACCCTCAAAATTAAAAATCCCGCTATCCGTCCAACCATGTTCGTCATCCCCGATTAACCTGTAACCCTTGTCATTGGAAAGCGTTGTTTTCCCCGTGCCGGAAAGACCAAAAAACAGAGCGGTGTTCCCGTCAAAATCCTGGTTTGCGGCACAATGCATGGGTAAAACATTCCTGGCAGGCATCACAAAATTCATTATTGTGAAAACTGACTTCTTAAATTCCCCGCGTAACCAGTTCCACCAATAAGGATTAAATTATTTGAAAAATCCAATGCAATTACGACTTCCGAATTGGTCCCATCTATTGCAGGTGTGGCTTGAAAATCTGGGCAATGAATTACAGTTATCTCAGGCGCAGATAGATTGGCTTTAATTAGTGGTGGGCGGATAAATAAGTTGCTGGCAAACAGTGCACCCCAGGCTGTTTCCGAAATTACACGTAAAGAATACTTAAAATCAGAGTCTGCCCCGACTGCTAAATCTTGAATAAAAAGGTCTTTTCCAACCAGGTGTTCGCTAAACCGATCCCGCAGATGCGCAAAAGTAGCAGGCGACATGCGCTTGTTTGACTCCCAGCATACGGGCATGTTTTCTGTTGCGCTATTCTCAACAATGTACTTGGCATCCGGGTTGCGGCCTGTGTACTTACCTGTAAATATAAATACTTCCCCTTTGTCCGATAACTGTCCCTCTTTTCGCTGGATTATCTCCTCAACTAGTTGAGCGGGTTTCAAATTCCAGAAAACTCTTGCGGCTCTTTCCAGACCATGTTGCTCCAATCCAAATGGACTGGGCATTCCATGAATTTGCATGGTTACCTCCACGATACAATTATTAATATTACTTCACGCCAATAAGGCGTGGATACCAATACCATAGCACATCTGCTGCTGGTTTTCCGTGAATTGAGGGGGAGCAATCCTGCAGATTGGCAGGGGGATAATAACCCCGGCTTACAATTCCATCCAACCATGAAATCTGATTAAGTGCGATAAAAAATGCATTATAGATTTCCACCTGTTCCAAAAGGTCAATGGGGCAGGCAGGATCTGTATAAACACTGGTTTTTTCCCAGTTTACCTGCAGACAACCTTCTGATGCAGATATACAATTTGAAGCTGAGCCATTGGCAGCAGCAATTTGCAGACCAAGAACAACAGGTTTACCGGTATCTTCCTTGAGTATCTTGATGTCCTGTTCTAAAAGTCGGGTAATTTCAACTGTCATTTCCGCCTGAACAGGGTTATCGGAAGCGGTAATAGGTGCTGCCCATAATAAATATAGCCAATCAACCTGGTTAACGAACGAAGGGGTGCGATCAAAGAGGTATGGATATGGCACAACCCAACCAACACTTCCTGAAAACCGTGAATGAACCTCGCCAAGCAATGCCAGCCAACGTGCTTCAGCATCTAATGGAACTCCGGACTCAGCACCATCAAATAATTTACCCAGGGGCAATGCAGGAATAATCTCTGTTCCACCAAGAATTAGTGCGCTGGCACCATTTTTTTCTGCCAGGCTGGCATGATGGAGAATAAACGCGGAATATCGATCAAACCAGGTTTGCCACCAATCTTGGTCACACGTACCGTTAGACCACCAGGAGGAAACGCCATTTGGAAAATTGAGCCTCGGATAAACTGCAACTTTTAAACCCCTGCCTGCCGCTTCACTTATTTGAACTGATGTGTCAGGCTGCAAAAGGTCTGTACCTGGTTTTTGGATGATTACCGGTGGCGAATTGTTGATAACGGTCCAGGTGGGAGAAATAATTACCCAATTGGCACCCAGATCAGAAATATTTTGCAGTGTGGAAGGATAAGATGACATCCATGATGGGTTTGTAAAGCGAGTTAATTCAACACCAGTTATAAACCCATCGGACTTTTTTGTGATTGTTGTTGTTACGACTGGAGTGGGTTCATCAGGCGACTTTAGGTAAGCCCATTCCTCTACTTCATAGTAAATATCCTGTTCAATAAGGGAAGGAGTAAATACATTATTGGCATCCGTTGAGGTAACCGCAGCCAGGTCCAGAGCATAATCACATTGCTCGTTGCGGCAAATTCGAAATGCAACTTCGCCAACCAGGTTCATCGGACTGTACAATGTATATTCCCACTTGTTATCCCCCATCGGCCAGGCTGTTAGCGGTTCCATCCATCCAAATGGATTAAGTTGGATCGAAACATGTTCAGACACCGGCGTATTTTGTGGGACTGTGAGGTAGAAGTGAACCGGTTTTGCACCACTGGCTTCCCAAGAATCAATGGATTCATAAAAGGTGGCATCTTCCTCGGGAACAATCAGTTCTCGAATGCGAAACTCCCCAAGCAGCCCATGTTCTGCATTCCAAAAACCGTCACCGAGACTGTATTTATAACTGATATAAATCCCTGCCGGGTAATTGCATCTCCAGAATATACGTTCCATCCGAACGGGTGGTTAACTGGGGTGCACGGACTGCAAGTGCAGAAACCCCGCCTTGCAAATCCGCAAAGGTATTACCAAGCTGCAATAGATTTCCGAGGAGACGAATGGGGTGAGTACTCGCAGTTGAAAGTTGTGGAGGAGTTACGATAAAAGTTACTTTTAACCAGCCTGGTTGGTTCTAGCTGCAAGGTGGCTGGAGTAGTTAAATCTGCTGCAATCATTGCCTCTTGTTGAAAGGTTTTATAACTGCCATCCAGGCTGTAAGCCACCAGGTTGTACGTACCAACGGGTACGCCATCCAGCGTATATGAACCATCACTGGACGTTATGGTACTGATGCCTGCGATTGATACCATCACATTTGATGCAGGTGCCTGGCTAACGAAATCATAGACCACGCCTTGTATTCTTCCTGCCGGCACCACTACAGGTTGGTTTTCCCATTGGCTGACCATATCCTTGACTTGCGATTCAGGTTGAATTTGTACCAAACGGTAACGCACTTTCACACCAAGGGGTGTTAATTCCGCAACAGGCGGCGTTGATTTTTAATAAATATCGATATTTCGCAATTGAGCCGACAGAGAGGGGTATTCGCCCTGAGTACAGTCTTTCGGTAACCTTGCTGAGCGTGTAACGCTTGGGATTGAAGGACAATCCAGTAACTTCGTCCAGAATATCCACCAGGATTTCGGCATCACCTGGGGTAGTCTCAGGTACAAGAACGCTAAATTCCACTTCTGTCTGGGGCAGGTTTGGTACAGTGGGATTAGTTGTCTGATCAACTGGATTTGGGTAGACGAATTCTTGCAAATTACAGCTTGAGAGCACGATCGACACTAGAAGCATGACAGAGATGAGAATTTTGTGTGATGAATATGAAGGTGTTCTACGCAGCATAGTTCTCGCTCGCCTGCAGGTTATGATTTTTCCAGCCTTGTCTTACGAAATGCCTGTTGTATCTCATTTTCCTGAGAAGCCAGTGCCCCTAAAACCCCATTTATAAAGCGGGGAGTACTATCAGATCCAAACAACTTTGCAAGCTCAACTGCTTCATTAATTGCTACTTTTAACTGGTGTACAGTTTTCTGCCCCAAATTCCCAAAGGGCTATTCGCAAGATGTTCCGGTCAATAATTGCTACCTGGTCCAATGGCCATTCGGGTGCATGATGGGCAATTAAATCATCCAATCGCTGCGCAAGTGGAAGAACACCTTGAACAATTTGCAGAGCAAAATGCGTCAGGTTATCTTCCATCGGGTCTTCCTTGATCCTGTTTTCGAAAACCTCTCCAACAGGATGTCCCGTGATATCAACTTCGTAAAGTACTTGTAGTGCTATGCTTCGCGCTTTTGTGCGAGATTTCATGGTGTGATTTGCAATTTATCCCTGGTAATCGATATCTTCAACGTGGATATTGATTTTTCCAATCTGCATTCCCACCATCTCCGAAACAGCCCTGGCAACCTGGCTTTGAATTTCACGGCAGACGGTACGAATGTTATTATCCCTGGTTATGATTACATGAATTTCGATGTTCACCAGGTTATCTTCAACGGTAACCAGTACACCTTCGTTGGCATTTTTAACAAATAATCGGTCTACGCTAGTAGGTATTGGCGCTAAACGTGAAACACCTGGAGTGCTCAAAGTGGTTAAGCGGGCAATAGAAGTGAGCACATCCGGTGCAATAGTTGTTTTTCCTGGGGGACGAGTAGTTTCGGTCATTTTGTCTCCATATTAATTTCAAGTATATTATAACGCTATTGCATTATAACAACATCAGGCTATCCGGGTTACGCCTGAGCAAGAATAGGAATTGTGTTTACTGCTTTGGGAATAATCGCTACGGGACTTCCGGCTGTAAGTTTCTGTTTACCTATTGCGATGGCTTCAGCAAGAGATACGGCAGAGATCATATGCCAGACTTAACGACCTCAGCAGGCAGCTCTGAAATGAGAATTACTTGTATTCGTTCTAATATTCTTGCAGTCAGAAATGCTTTATGAGGTCCAATTCTAAAAGGTGAATTTCTCCATTTCGAGAGTACATCGGAAGAGGAACTTGTTCCTTGCATAAAATCCACGAAACCCTGGCTGCCTGCACCTTCACGGCATTCTGCAGCAAGAATGAGGATGCCGCCATCCCGTAAACACATGGCAGCATGAGTCATTGCTTTTTGGGCTTGATAAAAGTTGATATCTTTGGGAAAACCACCAGCAGATGCAATAGCCATGTCATAAAGATGGGGTATACCTGCCATGCTGACAGACTTACTTATATTCACGCCAGCAGCGAAAACCTCCTGGGGTGAACCGGCTAAAACCTGAACAATTTCGCGTTGCTGGTTTAATATTGCATTAACGGCTAAATCAATGCCAATCAGTGCACCGATTTCTTCCACATCCATCCGCATGGGATTATCCAGAATGTTTGCCGTTATGCAGCCTGGATGGACCAGCAGTGCATGGTTGATCTGAATTGTTTCCATTCCAGTCAGCCCAATGGCTGCAGTTTTCGCGCCGCCTGAGAAGCCCATAAAGTGGTGCGGCTCAATGCTGCCTGCAACAATTCGATAATCTGCATGATAAAAATCTGAATTTAACCACACCGGTGTTTTGTTAGTGGTTGTATTACCAAGGAAAATGAGATTTTCCCGGTCGAAACAATTGTGGCTGCTGATGTGGTAGTTAGCGAGTATTTCAGGGGGTAAAACAAGGGAGAATTCATCATGTGACATGGGGACATGCGTGCCCGATGAAATAATGAATTGAATATTTTCAGGGATTACACCGAATGATCGAAGCCATTCCAACAATGGCGGGAGCAGGATAGGGTGGGGGACTGGTCGGGTTTTATCGCTAATTGCAATAGCAACTTTAGTATTTTTATCCAGTTTTTGGCTGTTAATGGTGCCGAGGGGATGCTTTAAGGCATTGCTGACATGCTGCAATGCATCAGCAATACCGGATACAGCAGGGGGAGTAATCCAATCATATTCAAAAGTATCAGGGAGAGCTGCTGCAATGTGACTCGAGCCGTATTGTAAGGTTATTTCAGCCATTATTGCGATCCTTCTTGTTAAGAATTCGACAATGTAAACCTATGTAAATGGCACATGCTCGCATAATAATACACCATTTTATTGTAGAGAATGTCAATATGTTCTGTTGCGCATAGTATTGTTACATATTTGCGTTTATTAATACTTGAGCCCATTTCATTTTACTAATATACGCAGGACGTTCAGAATAAGCACTATGTAGCATGGGGGCTCTGGATATCTGACAGTTTGTCATCCTTGAATTTCTATTGTCATAACACTTACATAGGGAGTGATGATGATTGTCGCAACCTTGCATAACCAAGCGCCAGGTAAAATGCATTCAACATAGCGCTGTAAGCAAATCGGGTGAGTCAGAACGAGGGTCAGTCCAGAAGTAGTTGAAAAATCAAAGGAGTGCAACCTTATTTGACAAAATATATATTATACAATTTCACTCTATGTGCGTCCAAAATATGTGCCAACAATAAATGGGGGAGTGTAGAAAATGCATAATATAATAATAATTTCTTTATGATTTTGATAAGTACCATTATGGAAAACAATATGGTAAAATAAATAGAGTAATTTTCCCCCTATCGGAGGTATATTGTGGAGAATCCAGTGAATACAATAAATGATATAAATATTACAATATTAGATGCTGTCCAGCGTTATATTCATACAGTCAATTCTTCGCGCAGTGCAAATACAGCCAGCACGTATGCCAACGGCTTGTCCCTCTTCCTGCTGATGCTTCCTCAGCACGGCATAAATCCAGAGGAAACGCCTGTATCTTCACTGACTGAAGAAGCAGTCGCCTGGTTTGCCAGCAGGTTAAAAGATTATGCTCCTTCTACGGAACGCTTGTACTTGACAGCACTTGTAGGCTTCTACGATTTCCTGGCCGGGGATAACATGGCGGTTATCAACCAGCCACGTATTCGTCTTATCATTCGCCAGCGTGCACGTCGTCCTGGTGTGCGGCTGCCGCAATTTCCTCAGAATGATATAGATAAAGTACTTGAATATGCAGAGAAAATATTGACTGCCACCTCTGAAAATGAGCAGGAAAAGCTGCGCAATTTACAGGGATCGGGCGTTTCTGTATACACTGGCTGATACTGGTTTACGTGTCCATGAAGCCTGTGGTATGCGCCGCGGCGATCTGGATTGGAACGAAGGTCGTGCAATTGTCATAGGAAAAGGCGACAGGCAGGCTGTTGTACGGTTCTCCAAACGCTCACTGAACGCACTCAAAGATTATCTACGCGCACGCAGTACCCTGGATGGAGCAAGCGGCAGACCTCTCAGCTCCCTCCCCCTCTTTGCTCGTCATGATTTGGGAGCAGGCAAAAAAGTTAAACCAGTTACTACTGCTACAGGCAGGAATATAGTAAATCAACGCGTAGAAGAAGTATTAGGGTGCTGATTCTGTTGGACGCATAACCCCCCACTCTTTCAGGCACTACTTTGTTACCCGTGTTCTGAAAGCCTCTGGAAACCTCAAATTAGCCCAAGAACTTGCCAGGCACAAGAATATTGCTGTGACTCAGCGTTATGCACACCTTTCTGACGATGAGCTTGATAAAGGCTATTTGAATGCCATAGAACCATAATTTCTCTAAATGCCCGAATACAAAATAGCATTAATAATAAAAAACCGCAGATTTCTGCGGTTTTTTATTGTCTACTTTGTAATGTTTACATATTTACAAGAACACGATACGTATCTGGCTGTAATGCAGATTTGATCGCATCTTCCAATTTATCAAATGGGAAAGTTTTGGAAATAAACGGTTTCAAGTCCACCAGACCCAACGAAATCATTCTAATTGCTTCCTGAATGTCCTGTCGGCTCTGGCTGACTGTACCAGTAAGTGTAACTTCTTTATTATGGAAGATATTCGGGTCTACCGAAATCTTCGTTCCACGTGGATGAATACTGGCATAAACCATTACCCTGCCGCCTTTAGCTGCAGCGTCCATAGCTGTTTCAACAGCTCCAGCGATACTTACTGCGCAGAAGATCGCATCCGCGCCTCTACCACCTGTCAATCCTTTTACCTGGTCAACAAATGGTTCTTTTGTCGGATCAATCACAACATCTGCGCCTAAATCCTTCGCAAATTTTGCCCGTACTGGATTAGGTTCACTCACGATGACCCGCGCTCCAAATTTCTTTGCTATCGTCAGGTGCAATAAACCCATAATACCAGCGCCAACGACAACAACATTTTCACTTAACCGTACTTGGGCTTTATGTACACTTCGAATGACACATGCTAAAGGTTCAGTCAATGCTTGTTCATCAAATGAAACATCGTTGCTGCCTTTATAGAGCATATAGTCTTGAATTAAGACGTATTCTGATAGACCTGATGGACCCGGTACATCCATATTTCGTTGTGGCTTAAATGAATTATCGCAATTGCTGTCCAAACCTTTACGACAGGATTCGCAATAACCGCAGCGGTTCAGTGTTGCAGCAACAACCCTGTCCCCTGGTTTGGCATCGGTGTGAACGAAGGGTCCAACGGCAACCAGCTCACCAGAAACCTCATGCCCACCAGAGAGAGGATAATATTTTTCTTCACCAGTGAACATGCGTTGTTCCCAGGTACAGATGGCGCAAGATTTTACTTTGACCACTGCCTGGTAAGGTCCGGGTTCCGGAATCGCAACAGTGTCGATGCGAATTTCACCTGGACCGGTAAATACAGATCGTTTATAAGTTCCAGCCATGTGTTGCCCTCTTCTCTTCTAACCGAAATTATTTTTAAGAATTTCATTGCTTCATCAACGGTGGCGCCGCTGTGAACAATTGCAACAATCGCTGCAGTAACTTTCTCTGGATGCTCGCTCTGGTAAATATTTCTACCAACAGCAACACCATTTGCACCTACTTGAATGGAATTGTAGATGTTTTCGAGAAGGTCGCGAACATCATTACCCTTACTGCCACCCAATACTACCACTGGGATATAGAGCTGATCCATGATTTTCTTGAAGGAATCAGGAGTTCCGCTATAGGTGGTTTTAAGGAAATCTACACCCATTTCTGCGCAAATTCGATTGGCGTGACCAAGATTCTCGGGTGTCCACCATTCTTTTGGGTTTTCAAAACCAGCCGGTAATGCTTCAGCCATGACTGGAATATTCCATTCAGTACACTGAGAAATCAATTCGGCAAGATATGAAAGCTGGCTGCCCTCAAACTGAGAACCAGGAAGTCCCATAACACCAACTGCATCAGCACCGACCCGCAGCGCATCGTAGGCATCCAACGTTAATGAGCCGGGACCTGGAACTTTTGCGAGTTTGGAAGAGCCACCATCTACACGCAAGACGATACCCATTTTGCCAATTTCATTGCTGAAATTTTTGACAATACCGAAGGTGGTTAAAATCGCATCGGCTCCGCCGTCCGCCACACGCTTGACAACCTCACCCGGTTTTTCCAGACCGTCCATCATACCAAATGCACCGGCATGATCCATGGCAAAAATAACTGTCTTGCCATCTTTGTTGAAAATTCTGTTCCATCTATGTAACTTTAAATCAGCCATTCGTAACTCCTTCTACTCTCATCTATCTTTAATTTTCGCCATCAGGCGTAAATAAAGGCCCAACTAATATGGCCAGCTGGGCCTTTATCTATTATAAGTTAAAAACGTTCTAAATTGCTATCCTAACAAACCAACACGGATAGCCTGCCCGGCACCATCCAGACCCCAGAAAATCGGGGCTGCGCCGAGGATACCTACAACAATGATAACAACCATGATCAAGGTTGGGGAAACATGTTTCTTAGCAATCAGGTACCAGACAGCAATAACCAGCAGTAAAGGCAGCAGGTTCGGCATAATCTGGTTAAGAATGCTTTGAACTTGGAAATTCGTACCACTGACACCAAAGACAACTGGCGTGGACAATTTGACAAAGCTGACAGCCAAAGCGCCCATAATGAAGTTACCGAGAACACTTGCACCGGTGATCAGTTTATTCAACTGGTTGCTGGCAAGAATATTGGTAACTGCTGATTGACCCTGTTTGTAGCCCTGGTAATAAATCCACCAGCCAAAACCCCAAGCCCATGCAGCGACCACAATCAAGAAGAAGATTGGACCAAGTGCATTGCCACGAGTTGCTGTTCCCAGTTGACCACCAGTAGCGATGCTCATACCGATTGCCAGACCTAATGGGATAACAATACCCTGTTGGATTGTGTCACCAATACCAGCAAATGGACCCATCAAGCCGACTTTGACACCGTTAATGGCTTCATCAGTGATATCAGCACCAGCAGCACGTTCCTCTTCCATGGCGATGACGATACCATGAATTACACCACCAAAATCAGGTTGGGTGTTGAAGAAGATCAGGTGACGATTGAGTGCAGCCGAAATGTCTTCTTTGGTCTTGTAAAGTTTTGCGATAATGGGGGTCATACTGTGGGCAAAACCCATGCCTTGCATACGTTCCCAGTTGTAGGTAGCATGTGAGAAGAACAACCATCTCCACCAGGATGCGAAGACATCTTTTTTAGTCAGCAATCCAGGCGAAGTTCGTGCCACAACATCTGCAGCCACTTCGGCTTCCTCCTTCTTTCCACCCTGGGTGAAAAGAACATGGACGAATGCGAGACCAAAACCAATGATGGCCATCATGAGCAGGTTAACGCCACCGGTCATCATGGAAGTGACAACATAGCCGACAAAGAAATACGGCCAGACATCACCCTGGAGCAAGAACTTGAGGTTGAGGGCAATACCGAGTGCAGCAAGCATACCGCTGGCAACAAATAAACCACTCATAACCCAGATGGCATGTTGTGCAATCCAACCCAAACCTGCAGCAACTGCAGGGGCACCGAGGTAGGCTGCCAACATCACAGGCACGCCATAAAGAAGGAACAGGAATGGCTGTGAGTAAATATAGTTGGATCTGGCAACGCCCCAAATATCTGCTTTTTCAGCTTTGGCATCTGCCCAGTGAGGGATAATGGAACAGGCAGACATACGCAGCGACCAGGTTAAGCCACCCAGAAGACCAAGTGGAGCAGCCAGTGCTAAAGCAGCCTGAACATCAAGACCAGCACCTAATGCCAATGCTGTACCAAGATACCCGGCAAGTGCTGGATCGCCAGGCAGAGAACCGCCTGCAGAAATCCATCCCAGGTACAGGACATTGATATTTGCGCCAATGGCAACACCTTCTGCTGGACGACCCATTACCAATCCAACCAGCAAACCTGCTACCAATGGACGATAGAAACCGGCAAATCCAATATTTGCCAACCATGGTGAATTTGCCAAATAGTACAGCAAACCGACGATGATAGCCATTAATAAGCTTACTTTAGGAGGTGCATCTTGTGCAGCGGGTGCAGCTTTTACAGCAAAATAGCTGA
Organism: uncultured Chloroflexia bacterium; assembly: GCA_963793615.1. Taxonomy (GTDB): domain Bacteria; phylum Chloroflexota; class Anaerolineae; order Anaerolineales; family Anaerolineaceae; genus UBA4782. The sequence continues at coordinate 223,014 of CAWCAN010000010.1, read as the reverse complement.
CAGCCAACAAGATGACACTAATAATCATGGCTATACCAATTTGTTTCTTGTTATTCTTCATTTGTGCTCTCTCCTTATGGTTTTTAATTTCGCAGACTGTGGTTTGAGGACACTAATAAGTTTGTATGTTTTAAAAACCACCTCCTTTTCGCTTTCCAAAAGGACGATTACGAAATGTCTTTGAATGCCTTTGATTTTTCACCTGGCACGGTTAACAGGGTTATGTTTACCCCTGCGTCTGTCAGCTCTCGGAGAACTGCCTTCTCGTCTTCTGACATGGAAATATTCTTAAAGACATTTTTTCTTCCTGGTCCCATACCAATTCCGCCAATATTGAGTTCGGTGTAATCCAAACCGGCATCTTTTAGTCTCTTGGCAGTTAGCGGGGTTTTCATCAGGAGCATCACGGCTTCTTTGTTGGGGATTGCGTTTAATACTGGAACGCTTGCCACAATTTCCATGGCTTCAACGGTTATTCCGGTCGGTGCTGCCAGACGTAAAACTTGCTGCATAAAGGCATCTTTTGCAACATTATCATCAAGTACGACAATCCGCTTAAAGGATTTATGCCTGCACCATACAGCAATAACCTGCCCATGGATCAGACGATCATCAATTCTTACTAAGCCCCAGTTGCTGATAATAATCACCTCCTTTTCAATGATAAAACGGCGGTAAATCTGCCGCTATTTCCAATTACGCAGGTTTAAACAACGGTTTCAGGTTTTTAATAGAATCTATTCCTGCCTGAACTGCCAGTTCTGCTAATTCTGAAAGTGAGCTGTCTTCACGAGACATTAATAATTCAATAAACATGGGAAGATTGACACCGGTAATACATTCTACATTATCGCGCAAAATCTGTTTGACAGATACATTATAGGGAGTACCACTGAAAATATCCATTAATGTTAATGTTTCTTCATCACCAATTTTTTCTAAAACAATATTGAGCTTATTCTCAAAATCTTCGGGGGTTTCTCCAGGAAATAGGCAAACAGAATAAACTCCCTCTGCTTCTCCTGCAATCATTTCGGCGGATTTAATTAATTGAGAACTAAATTCGCCGTGTGAAACCAATACTACATTAATCATTATTTATCCTCATTTTAGTTAATTACTTTGTGCATCAAGATTTACAACCATTCGATAAGAATCGCCACAATAAGTGGCTTGCGAAAATTCGACAACTTCATCCAGTTCATTGTAAGTTGTCCGTTCGCTTATTAAAACTGCAGATGGATATGTAAGTGAAAGCATCTTCAATTCATCTTGATCGGCAAGTTTGGCAAATATTTGTTCTTCAGCACGTACCAGTTTAATGCCATATTTTTCACTTAATATCGTTAAACAAGAAGTCATGCGAAAAGTTATGGTCAAGAATGTGCAAGCATAAACGATGATTTAGAAAAACTGTATGCAAGGCTAAAGGAATGTTGTTGTTATAACGAAGTCTTACAATTTTTACGACTTCATCGGTAGGTTCGAGGTGCATCGCCTTAACTAACTCCTGTGAAGGCTTCTGCATAAAATTCGCACTCACAAGACTGCTGGATGGAAAGCCACCTTCCCGTTTAATATCTGCTGAAAAACCACTGAGTGAAACTCGAATTGCCAACTTGCGATTTGGTTCAGTTAAAAATACTCCTCGGCCGGCAATTTTTTGTACAAGACCTTCACGCTCGAGCTGATGTAATGTTTCGCGCACAGTTGTGCGGCTGATAGCGTACTCCTCACATAAGTCACGTTCTGAAGGTAAACTTAGTCCAGGGACGTAAACACCCGCAGCAATTTGTGTTTTTAATAGGGCTGCCAGTTGAGAATGTAATGGTATGGGGGAATTTCTATCGATATTCACAAATGTTTCTCAATTTGAGTTATCGATAACTGGTAATTACCAGTTATACACAATAATTATTCTAGTGATATTTGGGGTCTTTGTCAAGACCCCTGTGCTATTGTTAAGGTTCAGAACTATTTATAAACAGGTATAGAAAATTAATTTAATATCGTCAGGGTCTGACAGAGAAAATGCTCTCTGTCCCCAGGGTTTATCAGCCAATTGCCCTCGAATTGGCAATCCGTTGGACTGCACTTTTTTATAAAAGTCATCCACATTTTCGACTTCCATGGAAATTTCAAAATTTTGCGGTTGCTTATATTCCATTCCGCTCTTCAGTTCCAGAATTTCAATCTTTCCGTCACCTACACGAAATACGCTCCCCCTGTTGCCCGGACCCTTATTCCATTCATGGCAGACTGTAAACCCCAACTGGTCACGATAATAATGAACTGAATTGTCAAAATTCTTTGCAACAAAGATGATACAAAAATCCGTCATTTCAATTTCACCATTTCTACAAAAAGCTTTTCAAATAATAGCGTACATCACTTGCGGTAGGCAAGGTAATTGCATGAAGGGCGATTTCTTGCGCTGCTTTTCTAGTAAATTTTCGAATTGCTTGCTTTACCAGAGGGATTGCACGTGGATTCATACTGAACTCGTCAATTCCCAGGCCAAGTAATACGGGTGTTGCCAGGCCATCACCAGCTAATTCACCGCACAACCCCACCCAGCGTTTATTGGCATGAGCAGCATCAACTACCATCTTTATCAACCGTAATACTGATGGATCAAGCGCATCAGCCACACCAACCACAGAAGTATTTCCACGATCAGCAGCCAAAGTGTACTGGGAGAGGTCATTCGTACCGATGCTGAAGAAATCTACTTCTTTCGAGAGTGCATCAGCCATTACTGCAGCCGATGGAATCTCTATCATTATTCCCCATTCAATATTGTTCTCAAAAGGTAGGCTTTCCTGGTTGAGTTCAATTTTGACTTCACTGACATGGGTCATAACCTGGCGAACTTCCTGTACAGTACCCACCATGGGGAACATGACTTTCAGGTTGTAACCAATACCAGCCCGCATTAAGGCACGCAATTGTGTCCGAAATATCTCTGGGCGCGCAAGCGCCAGGCGTGTTCCTCGTAAACCCAAAAAAGGGTTCATTTCCTGTGGAATTTTTAAATAATTGGCGGGTTTATCACCGCCAATATCAAGGGTTCGCGTAACAATTGGTTTTTTGCCAAAGTGAGCAAAAATCTCGGTGTAAATTTCCACCTGTTCTTCTTCTGAAGGTGCAGTTTCCCGCTCCAAAAAAATAAATTCCGTTCGCAGCAACCCGACACCTTCAGCGCCAAATTGAACAGCGCTCCTGGCATCTTCCACTCCACCAATATTCGAAACGACTTCAATCCGTTTACCATCTTTTGTTACTGCGTCTTCGAGAGTAGTCTCCAGTGCTTTATTAAACTTCTCTTCGTACAACACAGCAGTTTTTCTAAATTTCGTAATGCTGGCTTCGTCCGGTTCAAGGAACATCTTACCTGTAAAGCCATCCACTATTGCTTCTGTGCCTGGCTGCAAGTCATCCATCCAGGGACCAATTCCAACAATTGCTGGAATACCCAATGCTTTTGAAAGAATGGCAACATGAGAAGTTGGACCACCCGAAATGGTACAAAAAGCCAAAACTTTTGCTTTGTCAAAAGACACAGTATCTGATGGCGTAAGCTCATTTGCCACAACAATGGATGGAATGGCAATATTTTTACATGCCGTATCGTTATCACCGACTAAAATACGCAAAACTCGCTGGGAAACATCTTTTATGTCTGCACTTCGTGCAGCCAGGTATTCCGAGTCCATGGCAGCAATTACACCTGCATAATACTCAGTAGCCTCATACCAGGCATATTCAGCAGTATATTTTTTCTCGTAAATGGAAACATGAACCTGATCCAGTAAATCTGGATCACTCAAAAGCATGGCGTGTGCTTCAAATATTTCCGCTTCATTTGAACCAGTATGTAAATCTGAGCGTGCTTTCTCTAACAAACTTTCCAGTTCAGTGTTGGCTTCCTTCAATGCTGCCTGTAAGCGCTTATTTTCGTCATCGGGATCACAGGCGGTAGCAAGTTGAACAATTATTTTTTCGGTTTCATATCTAAAAATGGGACCAATTGCAATACCGGCAGAAATACCAACTCCCTGGTAAGTTTTCATGAAGTTAATCTCCTAGCGGTTCGCCAAAGTTGTTTTCGATAAGTTCTTTCAGACCCGTGATTGTTTCTGCGGCATCATCCCCTTCGGCAGTGATGCGTATAATATTATCCCGATCGATGGCAATTGACAGGATTTTTACAAAAGATTTGGCGTTTACTTTTTCGGATTTCTTGGTAATATTTTCTATAAAGACTTGCGATTGAAAACTTTGCACCTTTTTAACAAAACATACTGCCGGGCGAGCGTGTAATCCTACTTTATTGATGATTTTTATTTCAAGGGTTTCAACCATGGCACCTTTACCTTTATTCAGAGAATATCCACATCATTTTTGCCAGTAAACATACGTTTCTATTATCCGGACTTAATCGACATTTGTCAATGCGCTAATAAATCGATGTTCTTGAAATATACACTCTTCAAAAAATTGCTACTTGTAAATTAACTTACAGTATTGTATTATTGTATTACAATTATACAATATCAGTGGACGAATTCAACCAAAAATAAGGTTTTCTCGGCCAAAAGATGATTCAGGGCTTCAAACCCAATCCCCTACGCAATAATACCAATGGATCGCAAGCAAATTTTAAGCGACTTTCTTTGCGTGATGTCGTCATCGAGCGACTCAAACAAGCCATCATCAATGGTGAACTTATTGATGGACAGAAAATTACTGAGTTTGAGCTGGCAGAATGGCTTGGAGTTAGTCGCGGCTTGGTAAGGGAAGTCATTCGGGAGCTTGAAAATTCTGGTATTGTCATAAATATTCCATATCGGGGGACTTTTGTAAGGGCATTAACGGCCGACAGGGTAAACGAGTTATATACTCTTCGCTCAATGCTTGAAGAATATGCTGTTGAATTGGCTGTTATAAATGCATCTGCAGAGGATATTGCCAGGCTTCGTGAATTAATTAATACGATGTATCTCTATGCGCAAGCAAATGATATCACTTCACTGGTCGAAACAGACCTGGAATTCCATAAAACTTTATACACCTATTCCCAGCATCACCTTCTCAAAGATACGCTTGACCGCCTGAGTGGTCAAACCCATCTGTTTATCCAGGCTACTAAAGCAATTTACTCTCTCTTTCCATCACTTGAGGAAGCAGCATATTCGCACTCCCCCATTGTGGATGCAATTGAAAAGCGGCTTCCTGAATTGGCACGAAGTGAAATCAGAAAGCACATTTGTGAAGTTGGTGAACGACTGGTAGATATTTTGCGTGAGAAAGAACGGATCGAAGACAATTTGCGTGAAATTTCTGAAAGCGTTCCAGCTGACACTGCACTCATTCCTCCGGCTCACCCCCTTTTCTAATTTTTTCATTTAGAAAAATTAGTGAAGCCGGACAAATTGGTTTTTCGTAGCGATAGTTCGGCTACTTACACATTGAGCAGGAGGTATTTTTTCCATGACATTTCAGCCAGTTTTGAAAGTTCTCTCCGATGAACAAATCTACCAAATTCATCAGGGAGCACTGGAAATACTTTGGAACACAGGCGTGTTGGTGAAATCTACAACCGCCCGTGCTCTATTGCGTCAGGCAGGCGCTGTGGTGGATGATGAAACTATGCGGTGCCGAATACCTGGTTTTATTGTCGAAGATGCGCTCAGCAGGGCACCTTCTTCTTTCACCGTCTATGCCCGTAATCCAGCCAATAACGTGCACGTTTCCACTCGGGCTTTGCATTATGAACCCATGATTGGTCGCTTAAATTGTTATGATTTTAAAACAGGGAAAACGCATCGGACAACACTGGAAGATGTAGGACACCTGATAAAGATTTCTGATGCCCTCCCCCACTACCATCTTCTCCATTCCGGCGCAATTATGCCCCAGATTGATGGTGTGACTATCCGGGCAACCCATGTACACGGTTATCTGCAATCAGTGCGAAACTCGAGTAAAGTGATTAAAGCGACTTCCCGTGAAAAAATACTCGCAGAGGACTGTTTACGGATGGTGGCAGTGATTGCTGGCGGGGAGAGTGAATTACGAAAGAAACCCTACACTTTCACAACAGATAACCCGGTTGCTCCTTTACATCACGACCGTGACCAGATGGATGGCGCGTTGTTGTTCGCCAGTTATGGTTTACCCATTGATGTCACCAGCGAACCACAAGCCGGCGCTACCTCTCCAGTTACCCTGGCAGGTTTACTGGCACAGCAAACCGCAGATGTTATCAGTGGAATCACGATCATTCAGCTGGCTAATCCAGGCAATCCGGTCTGGTATGGCACATGCGGCTCGATTATGGACATGAAAGTTGGACGAATAGCAATTGGTGCAATTGAAATGGGTTTGATCAATGTTGCAAGTGCACAAATAGCCCACTTTTATAACATTCCCTGCCGTGGAACCGCCTCCGCAACTGATTCAAAAACGCTGGATATTCAAGCAGGTTACGAAAAATCCATGTCACTCACCATGGCAGTTCTTGGTGGGGTAAACAAAATCTTCTATCCGGGCACAATGGAAGGCGCACTCACCGTCAGCAAGGAAAGCCTGGTAATTGATGACGAAATTATCGGCTCCCTGTACAGAACCCTTGAAGGAATTAATGTTGACGCAACTTCGCTTGCTCTGGGAGTGATTGACAAGGTCGGTCCTGGTGGACATTTCCTTGGACAACGCCATACGATGCAATTCTTAAAGAGTGAACATTTTATTCCACCCCTGGCGGACAGAATGACACGCGACAAATGGGAACAGGAAGGCTCAAAAGGTGTTGCTGACAAAGCCCACGAAATGGTTCAGAAAATAATTGCTGAGCACAAGGTTGACCCCATTAGATGCATCCATGGAAGCAGAGCTGGAAAAGATTGTTCGCGAAGTTGAAGAACGAGAAACTAAAAAGTAAGCGAAAGGGACAAAATGTCAGATATTGAATTTGTTTTTCTCAATCAAGCAGACATCCGGTCTACTGGAATAAATATGCAGACAGCAATGTCTGCAGTGGAAGATGCTTTTATACTGCATCACCAGGGGAAAGTATTATTGCCGCACAAAACAGTTCTCGACATGGATGAGAAGGTTCGAGGGCGCTGTAATGCAATGCCAGCATACGTTGGCGGGAATTACGATGCTTTTGGTATTAAATGGATTGCAGGTTTCCCTCAAAACCCAAAGAAATACGGAATGCCCCGTGCAACAGGTTTTTATATTCTGAATGATGCAGAAAAAGGTTTCCCGGTTGCAGTGATGGATTGCACATTTTTAAGTGCCATGCGCACTGGTGCCGTTACAGGTGTTGGTGCCAAGTACCTTGCACGTCCAGATTCAGAAGTTGTCGCCATGATCGGTGCTGGAGTTCAGGCACGCACCCAGATAGAAGCACTAAAAGTAGGTGTTCCCAACATTAAAGAGTTAAAATCTTACGATGTAAATTTTGCTGCTGCCCAACAATATGCACAGGAAGTTCACGAGAAATTAGGTTTGGAAACGGAAGCGGTTGCAACCCCCGAAGCCGCAGTACGGGATGCAGATATCGTTGTAACAGTTACCGTAGCTGATGAACCCATTGTAAAAGAAGCCTGGATGAAAAAAGGCAGCCTGTTTTCTGCAGTCGGTTCCTACCAGGAACAGGAATTTGAGGTAGTACTCAATTCTGACAAAGTAATTGTTGACGGATTGGAACATGTAATCCATCGCATTACACCGGTTGTGGCATTAATGATCCAAAACGGCATGATCAAAGAAGAAGATGTGATTGAATTGGGTGAAATTCTCTGCAAGGAAAAACCCGCACGGGAGACCAAAGAAGAACGGATTTTCTTTGCACCCATTGGAATGGGAACTGAGGATTTATGCCTGTCTTACCAGGCATATAAGCTGGCAATTGAAAAAGGGATTGGACAAAAACTTTCCCTGTTTGGAAATTCCTAATTTAAATTATCCCGATAAATTTTGGAGGTTAAAGTGTCAGAAGAAGCCATTTACGCAAAAATGCATGCAGCAATAGAAAATTATGACGCCGATGCTGCAGTTGCTGCAGCAAATGAAGCAGTTGCCGCTGGTCTTGACCCGGCAATTGCCTTGGATAAAGGTTTTGCCGATCCAATTCGTGAAATTGGAGAAGCCTTCGAGCGAATGGATATCTTTCTGCCCGAATTGGTGATGGCTGCCAATGCCATGAAAGCAGGAGTGGAGGTTCTTGAGGCTGCCTTGAAAGCAAAAGGCGCGACTGTTACCACAAAGGGTGTTGTAGTACTTGGAACAGTCGAAGGTGATATTCACGACATTGGAAAAACAGTGGTTGGTGCAATGTTCCAGGCAAATGGTTATGAAGTTCATGACCTTGGTGTAGAAGTGCCTTCACCCCGTTTTATTCAGGCGGCTGAAGAAGTAAAAGCAAATGTAATTGCCATGTCCGCCCTATTATCGACAACCATGTTATATCAGCGTGATGTGCTCGAAATGCTGAAAAACAAGGGCTTGCAGGACAAATACTTTGTAATTGTAGGTGGCGCTCCTGTCACGCAAAAATGGGCGGATGAAATTGGTGCCAATGCCTATGCTCGCGATGCCATTGAGGCAGTACGCACGTTAGATGCCCACACCAAGGAGTGGTCAAAATGAACTTCAAGGAAGTTGCAAAACGAGCCGAAACCGGCGTTTTGATGGAAGGTAATGACTATCTCATGCAGCGTGTTGCTGCAAATGTACTCGCTTTGAAAAAAGAGTACGATGTCAAATGGGATGGTAAAAGTTTACTCAACCTGGATGATCAACTGGCAGATCGATGCTGGGAAGCAGGAAAAGAACTGATTTTACGTGCTGGACTATTCTCCATGAACAGCCGGCGTGTAATTCAATTTACAAAAGATGAAATTGAAGATGCATTGCGGTACGTACCCCGCCAGGTGCACATGGGTGATGGAAAAGACCAGACCACTGCATACCATCGCGGCGTTGAGGACCCCCGCCCGCCATTTATCATGAGTGGTCCTTTCAATGCAGACACGCATGAAAGCATGTTCATCAAGTTGAACGAAGCCTTCGCCCAAGAACGAATAATTGACTGCCTGTTCCTGCCTGGATATCTAAAAGAGCTGGATGGTTTGATGATTCGCCCAAACTCCGGTTTATCCAGTCGGGCTGCAGTTTTATACGGGGAATGGGCTCGTGAAGCCGTTCGCCGTGCTGCCAGACCAGGTATGGCAATCGTTGGTCACTCTGTTATGGCGCTCAATGAAATTGCCTGTACCAATGAAGAATATGGACTGCGTAAAACTGATCCGCGAGCCATGGTACTGCTTTCGGAATTACAGGTGGATGATGTCACCATGGGTCGCCTGGGCTATTACCTGGCTTACGGCGCACCAATCTACATGGCACACACACCGCTCGTTGGTGGATATGGTGGAGGCCCAGATGGGACCGCAATTGTTGCTGTTGCATCTTTTATTGCATCAGTCCTTCTTGGCGCAGAAATTTGCCATATTGGACCCCAACACATCAAGTATAAAACCCAAACCAACAATCACTCGCTTTTCCTCGGTTCCTTGGCAAATCAGGCTACCAACCGCAATAGCAATATTATTACTACCACTTCACACACAACTGCTGGGCGCGCCGGTTCTGACCAATATGCTTACGAATTTTCTGCACTGGCATTGTCTGTGGTAACCAGCGGCAGCAATATGAGTGGTCCCCGTCCCGCGGAACCTTTAGGTTTCAATAATGTCAGCCCACTTATGGGGCGCTTATTCGCTGAGGTAGGGCATGCTGCTGCCAGACTAACCAGGGCACAGGCTGCAGGCATTGTTGAGCAATTGTTCGCGAAATATAAAGACACAATGACGCTTGAAACTGCTCCAAAGGGTGCACCTTTCGAGCAGCTATACGATATCGATAAATTAACCCCCACTGCTGACCATCAAGCCTGTTACGACAGGGTTAAAGAAGAGTTAACCCGCCTGGGTGTTCCATTCAACAGTTAAGGAGTGCAAATGGCAAAACGTCTCCTGATAGATTTGAATAAATGTACAGAATGTAGAACCTGCGAACTTAAATGTTCCTTTGTGCATTTTCAAGTCTACAATTCGAATAAATCCGGTATCCGAATATTAACTCAATGGCCAGATTTACCTGGTGCCCGCATTTGCAGCCAGTGCAAAGAACCGGATTGTTTACCCGCCTGTCCGACTGAAGCAATGGTATTCACCTCTGAAAATTCTGTAAAAATCCAATATGACCTTTGCATCGGCTGTGGGAATTGTGTGGACGCCTGCCCGTATGATGGTGTTTGGCTGGATCCGTTAGATAATATCGCCGTTAAATGTGATACTTGCGAAGGCAAATATTTATGTGTTGCAGAGTGCTTCGCAGGTGCTCTTAGTATTGAAGAATAGGGAAAGGAGGCAGAAACTATGTATGAATGTTATAACAAGAAACTTCTAAGAATAAATCTGACCAACCGAACCTTTCAGGAAGAGCCAATCGGCGATAATTTAATCAATAAATGGGTCGGCGGTATGGGTTTTGGAACAAAATTATTGACACATGAGGTTCCTCCCACCACGGATGCATTGAGCCCTGAGAACAAAATATATATCTGCACGGGTGCCTTATCGGGGACAATAGCGCCATTATTTGCTCAGACGTGCATCGTTACTAAATCACCCCTAACTGGCGGTGTAATAAATACCTATGCTGGTGGTCACTTCGCTGCTGCAGTGAAATCCGCCGGTTACGACATTATTATCATTGAAGGAAAAGCCGACCAGTTAGTATATGTCACTGTTACCCCGGGTAAGGTAAATTTTGTGGACTGCCCAGAATTTAAAGGAATGCCGGTCAGCAAAGCAGAAAAACTGGTTAAGAAAGCCAGTGGACGTGCTGATTTACATACGGTCGGTATTGGTCTGGCAGGTGAAAACCTCATTCGTTATGCTGCTGCAATATCCGAAACTCGTGCTTTTGGGCGTGGCGGTGCTGGTGCGGTGTTTGGCTCCAAAAATCTTAAAGTCCTGGGTGTTGCAGGTGAAAAAGACATCAAAGTCGCAAATCCAAAGGGATTTGAACAGGCTATCAACCGGGTCTATGATGCCTACCGGGAAGACCTTTCTCACCCCTGGAGTCTGTTGGGTGGCTTTGGAAAAATCGGCACCGGTTCCGGCATGGCTTTGATCAATGAAAAACATGTACTGGCAACCAGGCACCACAAATATACTTCCTTTGAGCATGCAGAAAAAATTGGCGGTGAAGCATTCATGCAAAAATATAAATCACGTCCAATTGCATGCCAGGGTTGCCTAATACATTGTGGCATGGTTCGAAAACCTGCGCAGACAAAATGGGGAACCATCTGGACACGTGGTCCTGAATATGAAACCATGTACTCGATCGGCTCCCTCTGCTTCAATGATGACAGCGACATGCTGCTTTATGCAAATGATCAAGCTGAGCAATTGGGAATGGACACATTATCGCTTGGTGTTAATGTTGCTTTCGCAATGGAATGTGTCGATCGTGGAATTTGGGATAAGAATATTTTAGGCGATGGCTACACGCTTGAATTTGGCAATCCGGATGCCACGATTTGCTTGATTGACATGATTGCTGCACGTGAAGGAATTGGCGACATTCTCGCTGAAGGTGTAAAACGAGCCAGCGAAATAATCGGTCATGGTTCAGAGCAATTTGCGCTCCAGGTGAAAGGTATGGAATTCGCTGCCTGGATGCCGGAACGAATGCGCGGCATTGCAACCACGTTTGCCACCTCAAATAGAGGTGCCTGTCATAAACGTGCTCCCATCGGTGTTGAAATTATGGAATTCATACCAATGGACTCCAATGACGGCAGAGCAGCCCTGGTTGCTGAAATTCAAAATCGTGTTAATGCCACCTTCACGTTGGTATCCTGCCGCTTTGCTGAATTTGTTTTGAAATCTGAGAACTTTGTCGACTTGCTCAATAATGCCAGCGGAATGGATTACACCGCTGAAAAATTTGAATTGATGGGTGAAGCAATCTGGAACATGGAGCGTCTGTATAATCTTGCAGCTGGAATTGATGCCACACAGGACGCCCTTCCGGAAATCTGCTTCAAAGTACCACTTGATTTTCCAGAAGGTTATAAACCTCTTACCCATGCAGACTTTGAAACATTGCTAACTGATTACTATGCATTCAGGGGTTGGGACGCAGAAGGCATACCGACCTCCGAACGTTTAGAAACGCTTGGGTTAAAGAGCTGATCCATGCAATTGCACATCCGGTTCTCTGGAATGTTGCGAGTGTTAGCGGGCACGAAAGAAGTATTTTTAGATGTAGAGGAAAACAGGTCGCTTCGTGAAGCCTTGATATGCACTTCAACTCGAAGTAAAACCAGAATTTACCGAGCAGGTATTAAAACCGCTGCTGGATTTACAAATAACCGGTCCTTTAACATTGTTATTAAAAAACCGCAAACATGTCCAAAGCCTTCAAGAGCTGGATGAAATTATTTATCCGAACGACTCGCTTGCATTTTTACCACCGATGGAAGGTGGAATAAAGTAAAACCAATCATCTCAATCATAAGGAGGTTACTGTGGGTGCTTTAAGTTTGAAAGGACGCGACGTACTTTCGTTGGCTGATTTTTCGAGAGAAGAAATTGATGTTATGTTGCAGACAGCGATTGAGCTGAAACGCGGCATATCACGTGGTGAATTCCAGGACCATATTTTACGCGGCAAAGCTGCTGCCATGATATTTGAAACCCCTTCTTCTCGCACCAGAATGTCCTTCTGGCGTGCCATGCAGCAAATGGGTGGTGCTGCGGAAGATTTAAGTGGTGGTAAAGTCTGGTCAGATTCTGGTGTGGAGAGCTGGGGAGATACCTGTCGGGTAATGGACCGTTACTTTGATGGACTTATCGCACGTCTGCTGGCACAATCCACTCTGGAGGAAGCTGCCGATTTGCTCACCATCCCCGTTTTAAATGCTTCCACCGATTATGAACACCCTTTCCAGGCGTTGGCTGATTTTCAAACTGTGCTTGAAAAGAAAGGTCGTTTTGACAATGTCAAATATGTTCTAACCTGGGCATATCATGAATACAATCCACCCATGGGATTGGTTGTCTCCAGTCTCTACCTGGCTTCACGTTTACCCAACTTCCAATTTGTGCTGGCATGCCCTGAAGAATATACCCCACCCCAGGACATTATTGACCGTGCATTTGGGTTTGCATCAGAAAACGGAGCCAGCCTGGAAATCTCCCATGACCTTAAAAAGGCTGCAAAGGATGCAGATTTTATCAATGCCTACTGTTATGTAATGCCAGATGCTTTCAGAGCAGGTTCACCGCAAAATAACTGGCAAGCCCCCACTGCGCACAACAAGGAACCAGAACGATTTAAAAAGTGGAAAGTCAATTCTGAAATCATGGACCTGGCAAAACCGCATGCAAAATTTATGCACTGCATGCCTGCCGCTGTTGGACATGAAGTCACCGCAGATGTCATTTACGGACCCAATTCGCTTATTCAAGATGAAGCTGAAAATCGACTGCACGCACAAAAAGCAGTTTTAGCGCTAACCTTAGGCGCTTAAGTGCACCAAGAATATCGGGAGAGCGATTAAATTGATCGCTCTCCAGATATAAACGAGGAGTTTGCATATGGCGAAAGCAACGCTGAATATTGCTGGAGTACCGTTAAAAAACCGTGTAATCATTGCTGCTGGATGTCACGGAGCTGACGGAGAGACGATTATTAATGCCAGCACTACCGGAGTAGCAGCAATTGTAACCAAAACAATTGTGGCGAATGCGGTCGAAGATGTGCGCCCTTGTTTTTCGATGGTTGAAGGTGGATTTATCAATAGCGTTTTCGGAACAACCCTTCCAGCCAGCAGTGGTTTGAAAAAGAACTTCCTCTCGCAAGAAAAGCAGGTATCCCGATCATTGCCTCCGTTGCCGGATTAAATCCAGCCGAAGCAGCCGACCTTGCCAGTCGGGCAGTTGCTGCCGGTGCAGATATGATCGAAATGCCAACGGTTTGCCCGCACATGGGTGAAATACTGGAAGCCATGTATCCGGGTTTAACAATGCCTCCCCCTGAAGTACATGATGTTGCACCTTATGTTGCCAACATCAAGGCTGTAAAAGCAGCAGTAAATGTACCCATCATTGCCAAGTTTAGTGCGCTTTTTCATACCAATGTCGTGGAATGGGCACTGGCTGCTGAAGCAGCAGGTGTCGATGCAATTGCTTGTGCGGATGCTTTTGGTCCTGCCATTGAAAATTGATATTGAAACAGGTGAACCTGCCCTGGGTGGTCCGCGCGGGGTCGGAGGACTAACTGGGGCAGCTTTAAAACCGATTGCATTACGCATGATCATGGAAATGGCACAAAATGTTCATATTCCATTGATTGGTGTTGGTGGGATTTCCCGTCCCGAGGACGCAATTGAATATTTTATGGCAGGGGCAACTTATGTTGGTGTTGTCACTGCTGGTCACTTAAAAGGTACCCGACAGTTTCAAAAAATCATTGAAGGTATTGATAAGTGGGTTGAAAGTCATGGCTATGACGATGTACAGGATTTTATTGGACTTACTTTGAAAAAAATAGAAGCCCGTAAAGCCCGTGGATTAATAGCCATTACCAAACCGCAGCTTCCAGTAATTGATCCCGATTTGTGTACCGGTTGTAATCGCTGTGTAATATCTTGTGTTTATGATGCACTTTATATGGGTGATGATCACAAGGCTCACCTTATCCCTGATAAATGTTATGGGTGTGGCTTGTGTCGTTATGCGTGTAATTTCAATGCAATTCGGCTTACCTATTTCAATTAGGAGGAAGACCCAATGGCAGACATATTGATTAAAGGCGCGTTAATTGGAACCCAGGATGCTGAAAGACGGGTATACCCTGATGGTGCTATTGCAATCACCGGCAACAGAATTGTTGCCGTTGGACCAACAGCAGAGGTAATGAAAACACATAGTGCAGCGAAGGTGATTGATGCTGCAGGCAAAATTGTTATGCCTGGCTTGATCTGCACCCACACCCATATGCCAAGTGTAGTTGGTCACAACATGCCAGTTGATTATTCCAAGTTCCGCTCCTTTATGGACTTGTTAACAAAGTGGTGGTGGCCGGATATTGAAGAAGCAAACCACTCACGACAGTATTTACTGGTCTTCCCTATGGGCTGCTGGGAAAATGCTCAAAACCGGCACAACCACCGTTGTGATATGGTCGAGGCACCAGCGTCGTGGACGGCTGCCTGGATGTGTCTGCAGACGCAGTGCTAAAGCTAGGAAGTCGGGCTGTTATTTGCTATGAAGTCACTGAACGGATTTCCAAAGAGAATGCACGGGCAGGCATTAACTGAAAATGTACGTTTCTTCAAACAGCAAAAGGATGATGAAACAGCCGTGTATCCGGACGGATGGCTGTGCATACTGTCTTTACTACCAGCTGAAGATTTATTACGCGAAGTCAGCGGCATTGCAACCGATCTGGGTGCTGGTATAATCATCCATGTTGCAGAAATTCCCCCACCCATGGTGGTGGAAAAGTATGGACGAACTGCTCCATTTGTATTGAGGGATACCGGATTTCTTAGGACCGGATGTGCTGGCAGTCCACTGCATTCACATGACCCCAGAAGAAATTGCCATCTGGAAAGAATTTGATGTAAAAGTCTCCCATACACCAATGAGCAACATGCTGGGCGGTAATGGGATCGCCCCGATTGTGGAAATGTTGAATGCAGGCATTACTGTCAGTATTGGGCATGACTGCTTCTTTACCCTCGATTTATTCCAGTATATCCGAATGGCATATCTGCTTCATAAAGTACACCACCATAACCCAGGCGTCATTCCAGCCTTCCAGGCCATCGACCTTTCGACAACCATTGCTGCAAAAGCCATTCAAATGGAAAATGAAATCGGTTCATTGGAAGTTGGCAAAAAAGCGGATGTGATCATCATCGACCCCATTCAGCCGTCTCCGCTACTGCCCCAACTCTTCTACGACACATTGATCAATGATGTGGATGGAACCGCTGTGGAAACTGTTATCGTGGATGGCAAAATTGTCGTCGATAACCATATATTGGTAAATGTGGATGAAGATGAAATCCAACGAAAAACTGTTGAAGAAACCAACAAACTCTGGAAAAAATCAGGAGCAATATATGAGCGATGTCACATACCGGGTAGGCATTGATATTGGCGGAACATTCACGGATGGTGTCGTCATATCCAACCTTGGGGATATGCAAATATTTAAATCTCCATCCACACCTGCAGATTCATCCATTGGGATGTTTGATTGTCTCAAGAAAGCAGCCAAATTCTTTGAACTTGACTTTCACGATTTTATGGGCAAAGTGGATCTCCTGCTTGTGCATGGAACGACCGTTGCAACCAATACAATGCTGCAATATAACGGCGCAAAAACAGGGCTGATCACGACCCATGGTTTTCGTGATTCACTGGAAATGCGGCGGGCGCATAAGGAAAATATCTGGGATCTTTCACTGGCATCTCCACAACCCATCATTCCCCGGGATTTACGGCTTGGGGTTACTGAACGATTGGATTATTCCGGGAAAATGATCACTCCCCTTGATGAAGCAGAAATGCGCGAATGTTACCAACGAGTTTAAAGCCGAAGGTGTGCAATGCCATCGCTGTCTGCACGCTGTTTTCATTTATCAATCCCGTCCATGAAGTTACGGATACGCGAAATTATTCTTGAAGAATATCCGGAATGCTATGTATCCATCTCCTCTGATATCCTTCCCCAGATCCGTGAATATGAACGAACCTCTACAACTGCAGTCAATGCCTATGTTGGACCAGTACTGGGAAGTACCTGATAAATTGCAAAAGAAACTTGCTGAAGCCGGTTTTAACCATGAAGTACTGATCACACAATCCAATGGCGGCATCATGTCCGCCAGTTATGGCATCGAACACGGTGCATCGACTTTGTTATCCGGTCCTTCGGCAGGTGCTGTTGGCGGAATGTTCTTTGCCCACCAGTTGGATATGCCCAATTTGATTGTCATGGATATGGGAGGCACCAGCTATGACGTCAGCCTGATCAATGATGGCACCTATTCGATGACGACGGAAGGTGAAATTGCACGGTACCGTATCGCTCTTCCGATGATTGATATCCATACCATTGGGGCAGGCGGCGGCTCGACTGGCTATTTGGACCAGGGGAAAATGTTAAAAGTTGGTCCACAATCTGCCGGCGCATTTCCAGGACCGGCATGTTACGGTCGTGGTGGTAAAAGCCCAACAACGGATGCCAATGTTGCCCTGGGTTATATCAACCCTGACTTTTACCTTGGCGGCGAGTTCGTCGATAAACAGGCATCATTGGATGTTATGTAAAACTGAAATTGCCGACCCTTTGGGATTGATACCGTTGAAGCAGCATATGGCATTTATACCGCTTGTCAATACCAACATGGCAGACGCCACGAAAGTTGTCAGTGTAGAAAAAGGTCACGACCCGCGTGATTTTGCCCTGGTGGCAGCGGGCGGCGCTGGTGCATTCCATGGCTCAAAAATCGCGGAGAATGTCGGCATTCCAAAGGTGATTGTCCCCAAGACAGCTTCAGTATTCTGCGCGATGGGCATGCTGGAGAGTGATCTAAAACATGATTATGTCCGCACCATGTGGAAGCCGCTTGATCAATTGGATTTTGCCATGAGTCAACGATGTTTTCAATGCCATGGAAGCGGATGCTCGCAAAACACTCCTGGCATGAAGGCTTTCCTGCCAGCCACATTCTAATTGAACGGGGCATTGATCTGAGGTACCTGGGGCAGCACCATGAGGTCTCCAGTCATCATCCCGGCTGGAAAAATAGACGATGCTATGCGTTGGCAGAAATCGAATCGTTTCCATGCCGCGCATGAAAGGCTGTTTATGTACAGTGAACCAGACAGTCCGCTGGAATCGATCAACGTACGTGTGACTGGCATCGGCAGGATCGCTAAAACCGCACTGAAAAGTTGGCCAGCTGGTGGAGGGGATGCCTCTGCTGCGATGAAACAACCTCGCATGGTCTATTTTGGAGAGGAATTGGTGGCTGGGTTGAAACGACAATTTATGATGGCAGCAAGTTAATAGCAGGCAACCGAAATATCGAGGTCCTGCCATTATTGAAGAAGTAACCACCACCATTGTGGTTAACCCAGATGACATGGCTAGCATTGATCGGCTCGGAAATGCAATTATCGAAGTCAATGGGAAAAAATTAAATCTTAACCAGATGAATATTTGGTGGAGGAGAAAGTAATATGGCCAATTAGGTTGATCCCATCACGATGTCGGTAGTTTTTCACCGGCTTGGCACGATCAATAAAGAAATGGGCATCACCATGACGCGTACCTCCCGCTCACCCATCTTTGCAGAAGTGCATGACTTCTCCTGCGCGATCTGTGACTGGGTTCCGCGAATTGTGGCCCAGGTGGACGGCGTTCCTTCTCATACGGCATCATCCATGATGGCAGCACAGGCAATCGTCAACAAATACCGCGACGTAATGCAGCCTGGTGATGTATACCTGATCAATGATCCCTATGAGGGCGGCACCCACCTTGCGGATGTGACTGTGGTCAAACCGGTTTATTTTGAGGGCGAACTGTTATTTATGGCCATCAATCGGGCTCATCACCTCGATATGGGCGGAATGGTCGCAGGAAGCTACAGCCCTGAAGCAACAGAGATTTTCCATGAAGGCATCCGCATTCCGCCTTTCGTATCTTTGAAAATAACCAGCCCATCCAGCCGTATCCTGGATCTGCTAAAGATCAATACGCGCATGCCTGATCTTTTTGAAAGCGATATCCGGGCCCAGGTAGCATCCTGCAATGTTGCTGAACGTCGCTTATTGAAATGGCCGAAGAATTCGGCTGTCCGATTGAAGGAAATCCTCGAAGCCATTCAAAAATATGCCGAAATGATGATGCGGGCAGAAATCGAAAAGATACCGGATGGGATCTATGAAGGGCAGGCTTTCCTGGATGGAGATGGTTTCAAGGCAAAGAATATCCGGATCAAAGTAGAAATGTGAAAGTAGAAGGCGATGAGCTGTGGGTAGATTTTGATGGAACAGATCCGCAGGCAACCGGTTTTATAAACAGCCCATTTGCCAATTCCTGCACCTCGGTCTATGTTTCTGTTTTTACCTGTGTAAGCCAGGAAGTTCCTCATAATGAAGGCGCCTATGCAGCCGATTCACATTCAAGCACCAGTCGGTTCCATCGTGAACCCGCTCCCACCCGCACCGGTAGCCAGCTGCACGCTCGACACAGCCTGTGCCATTTTAGAGGCGATGTATATGGCGCTTTCCAAAGCACTCCCAGAACTGGCTCCGGCAGCGTGGAACCGCTGGTGCGGCCCTGCCATTTCCGGCATTGATCCTCGCTCAGGCAATTTCTATGTGGGTTATGCCTTCTGCGGGATGGGCGGCGGAGGCGCCATGCCTTTCCAGGATGGGCCAGGATATATCGGTGATGGTATCGACCTGGGCGGGCTTACCGCACCAAATATCGAGACAAATGAAATGGATATGCCTCATATTACGCAATGTCACGAATTTCATGCCGATTCAGGTGGGCCGGGAAATTCGGGGCGGTCTGGGCGTCAAATATTCGATCCGTTTCTACGATGAAGCGCCATTCCTGGCGATCTTTGGAGACGGCATGGTCAACCCCCCGTTTGGTCTGTTTGGTGGGCTGCCCGGCAGCACCAATCGGTTGTATGTCAATGAAGGCACCGCAAAAGAGGATGTATTGCCTGCAAAAGGAATGCGCCAGTTAAAAAGGAGATATCTATACTGTTTATTCATCAGGCGGCGGCGGCTGGGGAGTCCATTGGATCGTGATTCCTGAAAAGGTGTTGGACGATGTCTCACAATGGATATATTTCATCTCAAGTAGCCCAGGAAATATATGGGGTTGTCATCGAAAACAATATGGTAAATGATGCAACAACTGAACAACTGCGCGGTCACGAAGCAATCATCGCATAAGTCATAAAGAGGAGTAATTACATGGCTAGAATAGCAATTTTAGGTGCAGGGAATGGCGGGTGTGCGGCCGCAGCGAGATCTTGTCCTTGCGAGGGCATTCTGTGGCTTTATTCGAACTGCCTCAATTTGCGGAGAACTTTGAAGCCAATTAAAGAACGCGGCGGTCTGGAAATAATAGATGAAGGTTATGCCAAAATTGATACAGTCACAACAGATATCGCCGAAGCGATGAAAGGTGCAGAATTGGTATTCAACCCTGTACCAGCATTTGCCCATGAAACCTTTGCAAAACTTTGCGCCCCCTTTGTTGAGGATGGACAAACGATTGTGATGTGGGGAAAAGGTGGCGCCTGTCTCATTTATGGCAAAGTATTTCATGACATGGGTGTCACTGCAGATGTCGCCATTGGGTGATACCAATACCCTGCCATATGGAGCCACCCGCATGGGTCCAACTCTGGTAAGAATTGAAGCCCGTGTGATGGAATTAATCGCCGCATCCTTCCCAGGCATAAAAACTGGACCGGGTAGTTAACGTGCTCTCAAGTTGCTTTCCCATCCTATTCCATCCGCCCGGCAGCCAATGTTTTGGAATCCATCCTGGTTGACTACAATGCCATCACGCATACCCCTCCCATGATTTGCAATGCGGCCCGGATCGAACTTGGGTGACCCAACTTTCTACCTGTTTGATAAAACAGCCAATACGCCGGCTGTTGTGAATCTAATCAAATTGATCGACCGGGAGCGGATGGCGACTCTCTGAAGCTCTTGGGGATCAAAGCCTATACACTTGAAGAAGAAATACTCCATGTCGGCTGGAATCCGGCTGGTCGGGAAAATGATGGTGTCTTGCCTTTATATGACGCCATTCATACAGAGAAACTGGAGATATGCGAAGGTCCATTCAAGCTCAACACCAGGCATTTGACTGAAGATATTCCACACGGCTTATATACCTATGGCGAACTGGGACGCATGCTCGGTGTTCCAACACCGATAAGTGATGCCTTGGTGGATATTTCCAGCGGATTACTTGACCGCGATTTCCGGGCAGAGGGTCGTTCACTTGAGAAATTGGGTATTGACCCAAAATGGGATGTAAAACGACTGTATGAATATCTTGAGAATGGTGTTTAACTTTTGGGAAACCTATTCCAATGGTAACTGATTATCTGGTTCCGGTCAGTGTTTCTGAAGCATTGAAGATGCTCGCATCTCATAAGGGTCAAGCCCGCATTATTGCAGGCGGTACTGACCTCGTGCTGCAGATGGATTCTGGTGAAAAGTCTCCACAAATACTGGTAGATATCACTCACATTGATGCTATGAAACAAATTGAGCTCGATTCTGAGTACATCTACATCGGCGCGGCAGTCACTCATGCTGAAATTGCCTCGCTCGTCTCTTGTAAAGAAACACGCTAGTTGTCTTTCGCTAGCCGCAGATGAGGTTGGTTCCCCACAAGTTCGCAATGCAGGCACAATAGGCGGGAATGTCATTAACGCTCAACCGGCAGCAGATACAGCACTGGCACTAACTGCTTTGGATGCGGAAGCAGAACTGGTAACGGAAAAAGGCACAACCTGGGCAAAAATACCGTCGCTATACGAAAGACCCGGTATTTCAACAGTTGATTCAACATCCCAGGTTATTTCCAGGTTTCGCTTGAAATTACCAGACGAATTTTCTGGTTCAGCATACCGCAGACTGGGTAAATGCAAGTCAATTGCATTACCTGTGCTATGTTCAGCAACTGTACTACGCGTGCAGGACGGTTTAATTACCCATGCATCACTAGCACTTGGACCAGTTGCAATGGCACCCTTTCGGGCACTTGAGACAGAAAACTTTCTTGCCGGCAAAAAACCTGTAATGGAAGTATTCTCTCAAGCAGCTGAAGTTGCCCGGAGTGAATCCAAACCACACGATAGTTTGCTGCGCTGCTCAAAACTATATCGCGAAAACCTGGTCAATGTTCTTGTTGAGAGCACGCTTCAACAGGCTCTTGGTAATATTCAGGAAAGGAATCGATAACCATGGCGCACATCGAATTCATTGTTAATGGCGCACATGTACAGGCTGATGTTGATCCAGATGTAATGTTATCAGAAGTTTTACGTGAACTTCTTCATCTTACAGGTGTAAAAATTGGTTGTGGTGTTGGGGAATGCGGCGCATGTACGGTTCTTTTGAACGATAAACCTGTCGCTTCTTGCATAACTCCAGCAATCAAAGCAAATGGCTGTGAAGTAGTAACAATTGAAGGTGTCTCTGAATCAAAAAATGAAGAACCCGGGGTCATTCAAAAAGCATTCCTGGTTGAAGGTGCGGTACAGTGTGGTTTCTGCACACCGGGTATGATTTTGGCAGCAAAAGCATTGCTGGAGAAAAATCCAGATCCGGATGAAGAAACGATCCGCCAGGAATTTAACGGACACTTGTGCCGTTGCACAGGATACGACACGATTATCAAGGCGGTTCAAACCGCCGGTGCTGCAATAAGGAATAAGGTTGATATTACTATTCCCCAGGCTGATTCGCAGCCTGTTATTGGTAAATCTCTTATCCGGCGGGATGGTGTCAGCAAAGTGTGCGGCACTTTTCGTTATGGTGCAGACTACTACCCTGAAGGTGCATTATTTGCTGTACCGGTTTTCAGTGAACACCCAAGTGCGACCATTAAATCCATCAATTTCGATGCTGCAAAAGCACAACCTGGTTTTGTTACCAGCATAACCGCAGAGGATATCCCTGGCAAAAATATGCAGGGAATCATCATTCCCGATCAACCTGTTTTGGTACCAGTTGGTGAAAATGCTCGATGCATCAGCGATATCCTTGCGCTGGTTATCGCGGATAACGAAAAGGCAGCCAGAAAGGCTGCAAAAGCGGTTCTCGTGGAATACGAACTCCATAAAGGGGTTTTTACTCCAGCCGAAGCACTTGCTCCTGGTGCTCCCATTCTACATGCACCCCGTCCCGGTACCGAACCCTCAAACGTCATGTATGGTACCCATGTAGAACGTGGAGATGTAGATAAGGAACTGCTTGCTTCAGCTATTATTCTGGAACGTGAATACTTTTCACCTTTTGCTGAACATGCATACCTTGAACCAGAGGCTGGTTTTGCAGAATGGGATGAGCAAAAAGGCGTTACTGTCTACATGGCAAGCCAGGCAATTACCATTCATTCCTATAATGTTGCTTCGGTCATGGGTCTACCTCCAGAAAAAGTACGCCTGGTACACATCTCGCCCGGTGGTGCTTTTGGTGCTCGCAATGATATGAGTCTGCACCCCTACCTGGCTCTGGCAGCATATAAGGCAAAGAAACCTGTAAGGATGGTTCTGACACGGCAGGAAAGTCTCCGCATGCACTCCAAGCGCCATCCGATGCAGCATAAATTGAAAATCGGCTGTAAGGCTGATGGAAGAATCAACGCCCTGGAATGCGAGATACTGGCTGATACGGGTGCTTATTCCAGTGCCGGAATACCAGTGCTTGACCAGGCAACTCTTTTTGCCACAGGACCATATGAAATTCCCAACATCCGCATAAATGGTCTCTCTGTCTATACGAATAACCTCCCATGCGGAGCCATGCGCGGATTTGGAATTCCTCAGTCTGCCTTTGCGATTGAATGTATCCTGGATGAAGTTGCAGAACTGCTGAAAATTAGTCCATTTGAAATTCGTCGCAGAAATGGGCTAAAAATCGGCAGTACCACCGCCTCCAGACAGGTGCTTAAAACTAGTGTGCCGTTTTTACAAACAATTTCTGTTGCAGAAAAGGCGGTTGAGAAAGCATTGGCTGAGCTGCCACCCCCGCTTCCTGGCATTAAACGTGGGATTGGAGTTGCAAGTAGTTATAAAAACGTTGGATTGGGTCTTGGTTTACCAGAGCCAACTGGAGTTGTGATTGAATTACTCCCTACAGGCAAGATAAATATTAAATTTGGTGGGGCAGAACTAGGGCAAGGATCCGATACCACCATTGCGCAGATTGCTGCAGATGCATTGAAAGTCCCCTATGAGTTGATAGAAGTGTTTGCCTGTGATACGGGATCAACACCCGATGGCGGCATTACCAGCGCTTCCCGAACCACTTTCATGTCTGGTAATGCGGTTAAAGAAGCTGCTCCAATGTTTCTGGAGTTATTAACCCAAGAACTAGGAAATAATTCTTCAATTAGTGCCTCAGACCTAAAAACACTAGCGGATAAATTGCAAAAAGAAGGCAGAATACTTTCTGTCAGCCACGTCTATAATCCTCCAAAAACCTATCCGCTTGAATCCAATGCTGAAGGTGAAAACTCCAAGTTTGTTACTTTCAGTTATGCCACCCAGGCAGCAATCGTTGACGTTGATCCAGCATCTGGTGAGGTAAATGTAAGAAAAATGATTGCTGTCCATGACGTTGGAAAAACTATCAATCCAATGGGAGCCAGGGGTCAAATTGAAGGCAGCTGCATTATGGGAATGGGGTATGCCCTATCCGAAGAACTTATCCTGGACAAAGGATATCTTGCCACAGACACATTAGCCAAAATAGGCATACCAACCATTTTGCATTCACCTTCGGTTGAAGTAATTCTAATCGAAGATCCGGAACCAAATGGACCTTTTGGAGCAAAGGGTATTGCAGAAGCAGCCGCTGTACCTAGTGCGCCAGCCATTATTAATGCAATCCATGATGCAATTCAGGTTCGGATTTACCGTTTGCCCGCAACCCCAGATCGTGTCGCCGGTGCAATCGTTAATCAATCTTACTGTCCATCCTAGAAAGGAGGCATAACCAGCACTTTTCTTGAATTTTCTGCAAGTGAAGACTGAAGTGGAATTTGCTGTACAAGGAGGTGGTTAAGATTGCATTTGGCAGTACTTTTACCGTTACCCCCTCAACCTTTAGACTGGTACTAAACAATCTTTCCGTGTCTCAAAAGGAGAAACAGCATGGCTGACAAACCAAAGTTTAGTTTTACCACTGTCGAACTTGTATTCATCGCGATTCTTGGAGTTGTATTTGGAATCGTGAACAACCTGATTGGAATCGTTTACACAGGAATCAATGCCGTAAACCCAATGGCAGCGTTGTTTTTCGCTCCATTCGGAATTGTGACATTACTGGCCTCCTATGTTGTACGCAAACCAGGTGCCGCTCTCCTGGCTGGACTGATAAACGGTCTGGTACAGTTTCTCGCTGGCAATCCAGCCGGCTTGTGGGCAGTTGCATTTGGTGTGGCACACGGCTTAGGAACAGAACTTGTATTTTTCCTGTTTAAATACAAGAACTGGGGCTGGCTTGCATGTTTCCTGGCTGCATTTGTAGACGGTTTGTTAAATTATGTGGTGGTTGTCTTTGCGTTCGGTTTATATCAATTTATGCCAATCGGACAATTGATTCTGAGCGGTCTAATTGCATCAACCGCCAGTGGAGTTGAGGCAGGCTTCCTCGGTAAAATCCTGGGTGAATTACTCAAGAAAACCGGGTTACTCAAGAGCTTTTAATCGCCAAACAATCTTCATAGGCTCTCAAAGGAGCATATTGGTGCCCTCATCTACGCCCTTAGTAAGCATCCATAATCTGTCAGTCACTTATGATGAGACAGATAGCGCAGTTTTGAACAACATCAACCTTGAAATCGGAAAAGGTGAATTGATCCTGCTTTGCGGTCCAACAGGCTGTGGAAAATCCACGCTTGCACAGGTGCTGAATGGATTGATTCCCTATTCTTCTCCTGCAACAATTACTGGCGAAATTGAAGTTTGCGGACAAGACCCTCGGATTGTTACTACCCCACAAATGTCACGCGATGTTGGATTAGTCTTTCAAGACCCTGAAGGCCAATTATGTACTTTATTTCTTGAAGATGAAATCGCCTTTGGACCAGAGAATTTACAGGTCGCACGTGATGAACTTGAAAAACGGGTGAACAGTCTGTTGGATCTTATATCTCTGAAACGATTCAAATATGAATTGGTCTTTGAATTATCCGGTGGTCAAAAGCAGAAGGTCAATATTGCATCCGTTCTTTCAATGCAGCCTAAATTATTGGTCTTTGACATGCCAACTGCAAATCTCGACCCAATCGGCAGCATGGAGGTATTTCAGGTAATCCGCAATCTTGTTTCCAACGAATCTGCAACTTGCATCGTCATTGAAAATCGTTTGGATGACCTGGTATTTTTAGCAGATCGAATCATTGTTATGACACAAAAAGGTTCCATCGCCTACGACGGAACCCCACGAGATGTGTTCAAATACGGGCGCGAAATAATGGATTCACTGGGTGTTGAATTGCCTCAGGTGGTGGAAATTGCCGTCAGGCTGCACGATGCAGGCTTGACAAACAATGACGAAACCATTCCACTGACAACTGATCAGGCAGCTCAATGGATGGGGGCACTGATTGAAAAAGGGAATATTTCGATACATGAAACGAAACCAACGATAGAAGAAGTTCCTAACAGTGGAAAGGAAAACATTGTTGAAGTCAGCAATGTTCACTTTTCATACGGTAAAGGACCAGAAATCCTAAAGGGTGTTTCATTCGAAATGGAAAAAGGAGAGATGCTTGCAATTGTCGGGAATAATGGTTCTGGCAAGACCACGCTGGTAAAGCAACTTGTGGGTTTATTGAAACCTAAAATTGGAACTATTCATGTTTGTGGCCTGGACGTGCGAACTACACCGTTGGTCGAAATAGCATCTCGGGCAGCCTATGTATTTCAGTATCCTGAGCACCAATTTGTTGCCCAGGGACAATCTGTTTTTGACGAAATTGCTTTCAACATGCGTTCAGCCGGCTATGAAGAAAGCCTGGTAAAAGAACGAGTTGAATTGCTCATCGATCGGTGCCAATTGCAAGGCAAGGAAAAAGTAAGTCCACTTATGCTGAGTGGTGGTGAAATGCGCACAGTAAGTGTGGCATGTATGCTTAGTACCAAACCTGATCTGTTAATCTTGGATGAACCAACTTACGGGCAAGACCGGCAGCGAATATCAGCTTTAATGCAAAGGCTAAATGATTTACGGAAAACTGGCACCAGCATCATCATGATTTCACACGATATGCGGTTGGTTGCAGAGTATGCCAGCAAGGTACTCCTCCTAAGTTTTGGTGTAAATGAGTTTTTCGGAAAACCTGAAGTGCTGTTTGAAATGCCCGATTTGTTACAAAAAGCAGCCCTTAAAGAACCGCCTCTATGCGCAGTTCTGCGACAGTTGCGCAGTGCAGGTCACAATATTCCACCAGGAATAATTTCCACAGCCAACTTTATGGAAGCAGTAAAGGTCAGGTAATTCATGTTTCAATACGCGCGAATCCCCTCGATTTTTGCCCGGTTTGATGCGCTTAGTAAATTTTTCTGGTTATTTTGCGTAGCAGTTTTGGTCTTTGTATTCCCCCCAGAGTACAACCTCATTCTCTTTGGAGTTATTCTATTAACTGCCATATTTTTAGCAAAGGTTGGACATAAACGGATAATTGGTGCGTTATCCATTTTGCTTGTCTTAGCTTCACTTTTCCTGATTGGCGGATTCTTTTATAAGGGAATTAACCCGCTGTTTTCGGTTGGACCTTTTACCTATTATGAGGAAGGTTTGATCGTCAGGGGTGCATCAGCAGCCAGAATATTAAATATTATGTTATCATCCATGCTGTTTGTTTGGGCAACCAATCCACGGGATTTTGTTACCGGTCTTGTCCGGCTCGGTTTACCTTACAGGATTGCGTTCACAATATTTGTTGGATTGAACTATATCCCTATTCTCTCTGATGAGATGGGATATATTTCTGATGCACAAAAATTGAGAGGTCTCAGACGAGACAAAAGCATTAAGGGACTTTTAAATCAATATAAAACCTTTCTAGTAGCAGTTCTTCTCCGAAGTTTGAGAAAAGCACAGATTACCGCCTTTGCATTGGACAGCAAAGCCTTCGGTGCTTATAAAGATCGCACCTATCTGAATCAATTCCATTGGAACACCGGTGGAGTTCTCTGGTTATCATTATGGACACTGCTGGTTATAGCCAGCCTGGTTGCTGGAGTTGGTTTTCATTTGTTTACTGGTCATCTTTTTGCCTACTAATTAGAGGTGAATTTCTTGTCTATTGAAGTTTTAACACATCCAAAGCAGGTCCATTTTGGTAAAGGCGAAGTGTGGGCACTTATCGCTGCACTTGCATACGCTGCAGATAATATCTTTGCATCACGGGCAGTGAGCGGCAAAGGAATTGATCCCGTCCTGGGAGTAATTCTGCGAGCCACACCGGTAATGGTTTTTGCCATAATAATGAGCTTTTCTGCAAAAAAACGTAATCCTGAAGCCGTTTCGGTATTCAGCAGTTGGAAATTCTTTCTGGCAATTATCGGACACGGGGTATTAACTTTTGTTATTGGCAATACATTATTGTTCAATGCGTTCAAAACTGGTGGGGTTCTCGTTACAACCCCCCTGCTGGGCACCAATGTATTATGGAGTGCGATAATCGCCGGGATAGTTTTGCATGAGTTGTTAAATAGAAGGATGCTCTTTGGAATGTTGATTAGCATTGCCGGCGTTTTTGTGCTACGGATCGGTCAAAATTCGAATGTCACGCTGCCGGAAACCTGGCTTGCAGCAGTTCCACTGGCGTTAATAACCGCTTTTTGTTGGGCTTTGGGTGGCGTACTCATTACTTATGCTATGCGCAATAAAGTTGATCGGTTTCAAGCTCTTGCAGTTTCCCTGGTTACCAGCCTATTAATATTGAATATTTACTTCCTGATCACAGGCAAAATGAACCTCTATTGGACATCTCCAAGAGATTTAGTTTTCAGTGTTTTAACTGCAGGTCTTTTCAACACGGTTGCCCTTGTCGGTGTTATTACGGCAATGCTATTCACATCCGTTGCCAGCGCAGGAACATTAAGCTCTCTTCAGGTGGCATTTGCCCCCCTGCTCGCCTGGTTGTTCCTGGGTGAGAAAATGAATTTATTGTATGTTCTGAGTATTGCTCTGATTCTTTTTGGCGTTGTATTGGTCCAGCGGGCTAAAATAAACGCAAAACCCAAACCCTCTACAAAGGAAGTTTAGTCAAATGACGGATGCAATCGACGCAGGGAATAATATCCAGTACTTTTTTACTGCCAGATCGGTTGCTGTTGTTGGGGCTTCTGTTAATCCAGAAAAGCTTGGCCATGTCATTCTGGCAAACCTTCTTGCCGCTGGCTATACAGGCAGGATTTATCCAGTAAATCCACGCGAAAAAACCATCCTGGACTTACCTGTATATGCATCCATTGACGACATACCTGACACACTTGACCTGGTTGTAATTGTGGTACCAGCCACATTAGTTTCTGGTGTTCTTCGCCAGGCAGTCGCCAAAGGTGCAGGAGCTGCAATTATCATCAGTGGTGGTTTTCGTGAGGCTGGACGGCAGGACCTTGAAAAGGAATTGCTGGATATTGTAGCCGAGACGGGAATACGGATTATTGGTCCCAATTGCCAGGGTGTGAATTATATTCCCAATAAATTATGTGCCTCCTGGCCGGTCATCACATCACCTGGAAGCATGGCGATAATCTCGCAAAGTGGAACCGTTGCAGCCACTTTGGCTGGTTGGGCAGAAGAAGAAGGCTGGGGAATTGCCGCAACTGTCAGTCTTGGGAATCAAATTGACGTAAATGAAACGGATTTGCTGGAAATATTTTCTGTTGACAGCAATACAAAATCAATTGCTTTGTATCTTGAAGGCGCAAAAGATGGGCGGCGGTTTTTAACTG
Organism: uncultured Chloroflexia bacterium; assembly: GCA_963793615.1. Taxonomy (GTDB): domain Bacteria; phylum Chloroflexota; class Anaerolineae; order Anaerolineales; family Anaerolineaceae; genus UBA4782. The sequence continues at coordinate 193,148 of CAWCAN010000010.1, read as the reverse complement.
TTGCTCATCAAATGGTAAAAAGTAAACCATTGATTGTACTGAAATCTGGTCGAACCAGGGATGGTCAACGAGCCGCTGCATCGCATACCAAATCAATGGCAGGCAGAGATGAGATATTCGATTCGGCATGCAGGCAATTTGGGATCGTCAGGGTATCGGATATTGAAAGCCTGTACGATACATCCAAAGCACTGGCAGTGATGCAGTCGGGTGACAGTAATCGTTTGCTGATAATCACCAGTTCAGGTGGTTCAGGAATTTTGGCAGTCGATAATGCAGAAAAGTGTGGTTTGGATATTCCCGTATTACCAAATGAAATTGTGGAAAAGCTTCGACTGGCAGACATTCCAGCCAATGCAACCCTTGCCAATCCCCTTGATTTAACCGTGGCAACCGCTGAAGAGTATAAAAATGCACTTCAGGTTCTCGTCGAAACCAACCTGGCAGACCTCTATCTGTTAATTTTTGGCGATCCAATTCCAAATGCAGTCGAAACCGCCATCTGGCTTAAGAGACACAGTTGGTCCAAAAGTCGCAGTGGCTTACCTGGGTGGTGGCGATGTGGAAAAAGATGAACGAAATCAAAATGCATCAAGCGGGAATTCCCGTATTTCCAACACCAGAACGGGCAATAAATGCACTTGGCAGTGTTGTCTGGATTACCAAATATCGCAGCACGCACAATAGTTTAAAGATTCATTCTAAGGAGATTGCACATTGAACAAAGTATCCAATCCACCCGTGGGAAAGAAAATGGTATTACTGGGAAACGAAGCCATTGCCAGAGGTGCCATTGAAGCAGGTATCAAGGTCGTTGCTGCATATCCAGGCACTCCCAGCTCTGAAATCGTGGAGACCCTTCTTGAAAACTCACTGGATCTTGGATTTTACGCTGAGTGGAGCGTAAATGAAAAAGTATCCTTTGAGGTCTCAACGGGTGCTTCGTTGATGGGCGTCAGGTCATTGACAGCATTAAAAGGTGCAGGCTTGAATGTCATCATGGATATGTTGTTAACCCTGCCCTACACGGGAATCAGAGGTGGTTTTGTTTTAGTTGTTGCAGATGACCCGGGAGCACACTACTCATCCAACGAGCAGGATTCCCGCACAGCAGCCCAATGGGCGAATTTATTATGCCTTGAACCAGAAAGTCACCAGGAAGCGAAGGAGATGACCAAGGCTGCATTTGAGATTTCTGAGAGGCTGGAATTACCCGTTGTTCTTCGTTCAGGGACACGTCTTTCGCATTGCAGCGGCGTTGTTGAAATTGGCACAGTCGAGCCCTCCACAATGGAAGCAGGCTTCAACAAGCATTACAAATTGCCATATCGCTGGAATGTTTACGGTCCGCCAGGAACAGAAACCAAACATGTCTGGCAGTTACTGCGAATGCCATATGTTCGAAAAAATCTGAAGAATCCGAATTCAACACAATTGATGCAGGAACTTCCCCTATTGCAATAATTTCGTGCGGCATGGGTACTGCTTATTCACGGGAAGCAGTCAAAATTCTTAACCAAAAAGGGAAAGTCTGGTTTGTCAAAATAGGTACTCCCTATCCCATACCAGAGGGAAAATTGCTGCCAGTATTGCAGGAATGCAAGAAAATTCTGGTTGTTGAAGATGGTGACCCAATCATGGAAACCCAGCTGCGTGTTTTGGCGCAGCAAAACAACCTGCCGGTGCAATTCTTTGGCAAAGTTGGTGACGGAGTGTTCCGCCTACACGGGGAATTGAACACGGATAAAGTTGTCAAAGCCATGTCAGGAGTTCTGGATATTACTCTTCCAGATTTGGATGCAAGAAATTCCATCAAGGAAGAGCATTAAGGACATTGTAGTGCCTCGTTCATCTACATTATGCGCCGGCTGCCCTCATCTTGGTTCATATTGGGCAATCAAAAAAGCGCTGAAACCGGGAAAAGAAAATGTCCCTGTCATCAATGGGGACATTGGGTGTTACGAACAGGCTGGATATGGTGTGAAAGGTCAAATGCCGGATGCAAGCGATCTTCCCTCAGCCCGTTACCTTTCACGACTGCCTTATGACTTCCTGGATACCCTCCACATAATGGGTTCTGGAATATCGTTAGCACAAGGAGAAGCCCGCTCTGGTGTGGAAAACGGGCAATATTGGGCAGTTGCAGGAGACTCCACTTTCTTCCATTCTTGTATGCCTGGCTTGGTTAACGCGGTTTGGAATGGAACAAATATCACGTTTGTTGTCATGGATAATTCGTGGACTTCGATGACCGGTCACCAGGTCTGCCCGGCAACAGGTCTGAATCCGCGCAACCAGGCAACCAAAATCATTCCTATTGAAGATGTTGTAAAGAGTTTGGGTGTGGAACACATTGAAGTTGTTGATCCTTATGACCTGCCTTCTACCATTGCTGCCATGAAAAAGGCTGCAGCATTTGAAGGTCCTTCGGTCGTGATTGCCCGGCGCGAATGTGTGTTACAAGTCGTCAGCGTGAAGGGAAAGGGATTACCTCGCACACTCGTAATTAAGGATCTTTGTAATGGCTGCAAGACATGTATTCAATTGGGATGTCCTGCAATAACTTTTGAGGAGAATAAGGCAGGTATTGACCCGCTTCTTTGTGTAAATTGTGGAATGTGTGTGCAAGTATGTCCCACTGGCGCCATCGTTGAGGAGAATGTGCAATGATAAAAGAGAGTGTTCTAACGAATATTATTATTTCCGGTGTTGGAGGACAGGGAAGTATCTTAACTTCACATCTCCTTGCCGAAGCATCGCTCATCGAAGGTCTGGAAGTAAAACTGGCAGAAACATTTGGTGCAGCGACCCGCGGCGGGACAGTTTATGCCCACGTTCGTATCGGTGAAGTTTGGGCACCCATGATGAGAGAAGATGAAGCAGATGCAATCATCTCGCTGGAACCACTGGAAGGATTGCGGGTGGGTTTGAAATATTCTTAAACCTGGCGGGTATGCAATTTTGAACACCCGACCTTGGTTTCCGGTTGATGTCACGGTTGGTAGAGCCGTTTATCCCACCATTGATACAATAACGGATGCTTTTAATAAGATTGATGCACATATTTACACCATGGATGCCACTTCCCTGGCTATCGAAGCCGGTGATTCGCGATCTCTGAACAGTGTGGTTTTGGGTGGCTTAATTGCACTGGATATTACACCAATTTCTCAAGATAGTGTTTTTAAAGCCATGGAAGCCCGGTGGAAAGAGAAGCTGGTAAAAATAAATCAAAAAGCATTTCAGCTTGGTTACGACTATATTAAAACAATGTTTTAAGGTACTGGATACTGATGTACCGGATAACACAGTTCTGCCTGAACCAGATGCGATCGCTTTACTGCAGCAATATCATTTACCATATCCGAAAAATGGTTTTGCCCATTCAGCCGATGAAGCAGTCACTTTTGCTGAGAGTATCGGATATCCGGTAGTTTTAAAGATTGTTGCCGAAGGTGTCAGCCATAAAAGCGATATTGGAGGGGTTAAGGTTAAATTTAACCACATCGGAATCTGTTATTGAAGCATATCATCAAATAACTGATACCTTGGCACAAAATGTTCCTGATGCGCACTTGTCAGGAGTCCTGGTATGCAAACAGGCAGACCCTGGTATAGAAATGATTGTTGGTGGGATTCAGGATGTCATGTTTGGACCATGCCTTATGGTAGGTTTGGGTGGCATATTCATTGAAGTATTGAAAGATGTCGCCTTCAGAGTAATTCCACTGAATAAAATTGATGCGCTTGAGATGCTGAAAGAATTACGTGGCTACCCGGTCCTATTGGGTGCCCGCGGCGGCGAAAAGGCAGACATTGATTCGCTGGCTGAATTCTTATTAAGAGTATCAGACTTTTTTCAAGCAAACCCTTGGATAAAAGAGCTGGACATAAATCCTGTTCGTGTAAGCGGAAATAAAATCACCATCTTGGATATCCGAATTGTCAAGTGAAAGAGAGAATTTATGCAAAACTCGAATAATCTCTTTGATGTCCTGATCCTGATTGCCCGTCCTGCAGCTGGTAAAAGTGAAATAATAAAATACCTGGCAGAAAAATCCCCAGACACTCTGAAAAATGAATATCATCTTGGGTCATTAAATATATTGGATGACTTTCCAATCCTGTGGCGATGGTTTGAAGAAGATGATTTGCTGACAAAGATGGGATTACCACGGCTATATACGGATAGCGAAGGTTATTTTCTGAATAAGGATTTTTGGAATTTGTTAATCCAATTGCTTATTCTGGATTACGAAAAACTTATTCGCAAAAATAATGATTTTCATAAAAACAATTCCGTAATTTTTGAGTTCTCAAGGGGAAGTGAGCACGGAGGTTTTCAAGAAGCACTGCAGCAGTTTCCGAAACCAATTCTTGAGAGTGCAGCAATTATGTATGTTGATGTTAGTTGGGAAGAATCACTTCACAAAAACAAGCGTCGCTTTAATCCAGAAAATGCTGACAGTATTCTCGAACATTCGGTACCAGATGAAAAATTGCGCAGATTATATTTTGAGAGCGATTGGAATGTGCTGATAAAAAACACACCTGATGTAATTGAAATTCATGGAGTTCAAGTTCCATATATAATCTTCGATAACATGGATGATGTGACTACAACCGGCGGTGAGATGCTGGCAGAGCGTATCCAAACTTGCTTTTCCAGGCTTTGGGAAATTAAACAAAATATCAAATATTAACTATTAACGACATCAGCGGCTTGGGCTAGAGAAAGTTTGCGCTCCTTGATATATGCCCAAACTGCCAACAGAATGGCAACAAAAACGACAATTGAAGAGAAATGTAAAACATCCTGCATACTGGTTGCTTGTATAGCTGCCGGAGCTGTAGAAGCACCGCCAATTGGCATCTTCCCCAAATAGGCAGCAACCCTGCTTGCCCAGACTGCCCCGAAAATTGCAATTCCAGTTGTCTGACCTAGCGTACGCGTGATGGATAGCATTCCCGCAGCGATTCCCCAACCTGTTCTTTGGTACAGAACCCATAATCGCGCTGTTATTGGGTGATTGAAATAAACCCATCCCCAATCCAATTGGGATGGTTCGCAGGATATACCCAAGTGCAGTTGTATCGACATCAATGGTCGAAAGTGCCAGGATCCCAAGAAAAAGCGAAATCAAACCCAAAATGGCTATCAGTCTGGTCCCAAGTCGGTCGGATAATTTTCCGGAAATGGGAGATGTAAAGGCTATCACCAATGGAACCACTCCCATAAGCAATCCAATCTTGCTGGGGAGAAAGAGCAGCACATTGGTCAAGAAAAATGGCAGCAGAATGATAGTACCAGACATCGAAACGAAAGATAAAAACCCTGTCAGGATATTTATACTAAAATCGCTGTTTTTGAATAACGAAAGGTCCAGCATGGGTTGGATATTTCTTTTTTCTATGATAATGAATAACGTTATAAATATAAAAAATCCACCTAATAACCCGAGCACCAGGGGATTGTTGAAACCTTGAATTTGTCCCAAAGATAGTGAAATTAATAATGAGCCCAATGCAAGAAACATTGCAACAGCCCCAAGAATATCAAAATGCTGTTCAATATGAGGTCGAATATTTGGGACAAACTTTTGGACGAGGAAAACACCTATAAAACCAAGCGGGATATTAACAAAAAATATCCAGTTCCACTTTAAAAGCATGCAAAATTAATCCACCAATTGTAGGACCAGCAATAACTCCAATCGAAACGATGGTTCCTACTACGCCCATCGCCATTCCGCGTTCAGTTGATGGAAATGCTTCTGTGATAATTGCGGTTCCCAATACCATGATAAATGCTGCGCCAATTGCTTGCAAAACACGAAAACCGATCAACCCGTAAACGTTCTGCGACAATCCGCACAGCAAAGACCCAATCGTAAATACAATAAAACCCATCACATACAATGGTTTTTTGCCGACAATATCCGCAAGCCGACCGACACTTAGCATTAATACAGATAAGGTTAACAAGTATGCTAAAACCACCCATTCCACAATCGTAATGGTGGTTTTAAGTTCACTGACCAGAGTTGGTAAGGCAATATTAACAATGCTTGCGTCTATTGTTGCCAGAAACACACCCATAGCAACTGCTGTCATTACATACCACTTGTTTTTAAATGAATTCTCCACGGATAAATATACCCTCAATGCTTAAGCACTAAATAAATGCAGGACATTGATTTTATCGCAATTAATTTAATTGTGGGTCTTACTTATGAATATCTTTTCGTAATAGTAGCAGGTAGAGCCCGATCAAAATCACGATTATGGATCCGCTATTGCCAATGTAACCAAATGCTGTGTTGCTGTTACCACCCAACAATAATCCCCAACCCACAAATGCCAGCACTCCACCAGGAATTAAAGGCCACCATATTACTTTTGAAAATAAAAATCTTGATAGGATGGCAATAATTCCCCAGCCAAAAGCAAACCAAACCAGCATAACACCTGTCTGACCAAGACCATTCGATAAGGCTTCAGGTCTCCAGGCAAAAAACACACCAGGACCGGTTGTTGCCAAAATACTCCCTGGGATTACCAATCCAAACCATTTTCGAAATCAATCCCCAACCCAACAAGGTACACCCTGAACTAATACCACCAGCAAGTACAAAGAAAAGGAAATTTGTTTTTTCAAATAAAAAGATTATGGAAAAAGGCAGAATTACTCCAGCGGGAATTAACGGCCACAATCGGGTGATGTTTTTTGTACCACCAAGAATAATTGCCAGGATCATCCAAAAAATCGAAAAAATTAACAAGCCTGACCCTATTAACACCTCTGTATTTGCCTCTATTTTTTCATTTAAGAGAATAAGTGTTCCAATTCCAATCCCAAATACTAGTGTCCCGGCTATTTTGAAACCTTCTGAATTCAAAGAAAAACCATATGCAAGCATAATAATTCCACAAACTGTCAGGGTGCCAAAATAAACCCAGGTTTGGTGAAGTAACGTTCCCAACAAATATCCAGATCCTATGAATACCAAAACTAACCCTACAGCTAAATAGGCAGAACGCGTCTTCGGTTTTTTGTCTGATTTCTCTAACATAGATTATAAAATTCCATATTCTTTTGCTTTTATTACAGCCTGCAAGCGGTCACGTGCGCCTAGCTTAGCTAAAATACTGCTTATATGATTTTTTGCAGTGCCTTCAGAAATTACGAGCTTTTGTGCAATTTCCTTGTTTGAAAAACCAATTGCAACCAGGGATAAGACCTCCAACTCACGCTGACTGATTGGCTCGATCAATCCATCCCGATCCTTTTTTATCTGGTTCCATTCTGGAAACTCGTTCGACCAATTTAGCCATTGCACTTGGTGCCAGAATATATTCTCCTCTTGCTGCTGCTCGAATGGAAGAAAAAAGTTGTTCTGCATTCATGTCTTTGAGCAAATAACCTACTGCTCCTGCTTTAAGACCATCAAATAAGCTTTCGTCCTCATCAAAGGTTGTAAGCATAATGATTTTCACATCAGGATATGTGGCGTGAATAATATCAATTGCCTGAACGCCATCCATTTCTGGCATGCGCAAATCCATTAATACAATATCGGGTTGATTATCTTGAACTGTTGTAACTGCTTCCAAACCATTGGAAGCCTCTGCAATAATTTCAAATTCATCTTGCGCCTGCAGCAATGTGCGTAAGGCTTCCCGGAATAATATCTGGTCATCTACGATTACAATTGAAATGCTCATTTTCTGCTTGGCACCGTGACTAACAGCGATAGTCCTTCATTATTTTTAGAATCAATGTTAATTGTCCCATTCAATTGTTCCACGCGTTCACGTAATCCCAAAATTCCAAAACCATCCTTTAAAGTTTTGACACCTATTCCGTTGTCAACTAATCCTAAACTTACATCACCGTTATCATGATATTGAACATTGATTGTAATTTTACTGGCATTTGAATGCTTGCCAATATTGCTTAACCCTTCCTGCATTGTGCGGAAAAACAATATCTCCACTTCTGGAGACAATTGAAATTCGTCACCTGTAACCAGGACTTCAGTCTGGTATCCAATATTGTTAAAGGGTTTCAGCAATCGTGTCAGGCGGTGAAAAAACGGAATGTCCATGTCCATGGATAATCGTAAAGCACTTACGGATTGCCTCACATCTCTTAATGCATCCTGAGACAGGTTTTCTGCGGTATGCAATAATTCGACAGCTTTGTCAGGATTTTTCTTCAAGGTCGCTCTTGCCGCCTTGATTTGCATTCCAATCGTGGTTAAATAATGTCCCAATCCGTCATGGATTTCGCGTGCCATGCGGTTTCTTTCTTTTACGAGTGTTAACTCCTCAATTTGGGCAGCATACAGGCGAAGCTGCTCATTTGTTGCCTCCAAATCTTTTATTAGTCCATCTATCTCAATGCGTGACTTTTCCTCATTTAAAACCATCTGCATAAAGTTAACTACAAAAAACTGTCCACCAATCATGATCGGCAATCTCGATATGATGGCTTCAGTCCCGTTTGACAGACCAAGACTGAGCGCATATCCCAGGGCGACAAGCAAATTTAACAATAAAGTTCTCTCTTGCCTGAAGGAGAACCGAAGTATGAACAATAATGGGTAAAAATAGTAAAGCGCTGAGGTCTATTCCATTGGTAAGGTATACAACCAGTGAACTAACTATCAATTGTCCGCCAAAATAAATGCCAGCTGCCAATTTGGAATCCTGACGAACACAATATCCGTAACCATAAATACCATTCGCCAGGTAGATTACACCCAAAATAATCAGGCTGAATATCTGCACACCGTTGAGTACGCCGAAATTACTGAAGATAAAGAAATATGTAACCAGAACAACCATGGCAAATGCCAGGTCTGTTCCTGTTCCTGTCATAATTCTTGAACGAAATTTTTGTGCCATCCTGTGCAATTATAGCATCTGGTCATTTCCAAGAAATATGCAATTAGACACATTTATTAATAGGACTTCAATATGTCTTTAGAAACTTATGAATCAACGAAATCAAAGATAAGATGTTAATTAACCACGAAAGGGATCCTATGAATATATTATTGTTATATCCAGAATTCCCAGACACATTTTGGAGTTTTAAACACGCACTCAAGTTTATTAACAAGAAAGCATCTTCGCCCCCATTGGGATTGATTACAGTAGCAGCAATGCTGCCTTCTGAATGGAAAAAGCGCCTGGTGGACTTGAACGTAAAAAAGGTTAACCCTTCAGATTTCGAATGGGCAGATTTAATATTCGTCAGCGCTATGGTTGTCCAGAAGAAATCGGCACATGAGTTGTTTGCTCTCTGTAAAAAACACGGGAAGACAGTTGTTGCTGGTGGTCCTTTATTTACAGCAGAATTTCAAGAATTCGAGGATGAAGTCGATCACTTTGTGCTTAACGAAGCAGAAATTACGCTCCCTCCGTTTTTGCAGGATTTAGCAGCAGGTCATCCAAAAAAGATTTACCAGACCCAGGAATTTTGTGAATTACAGGATACCCCGGTTCCGTTATGGAATTTGGTGGACATGAAAAATTATGATTCCCTCGGAATTCAATTTTCGCGTGGCTGTCCATTTAATTGTGATTTTTGCAACATCACTTCACTTCTGGGTCATCGTCCACGCTTAAAAACTGCCACCCAAATAATTGCAGAGCTAGATTTGATGTACTCTCTTGGTTGGCGGCGAAATATATTTTTTGTGGATGATAATTTCATAGGTAATAAACGAGTACTCAAAGAGGAAATTTTACCTGCTCTCATCGAATGGCGAAAAGACAAAATCGGATGCCTGTTCATCACTGAAGCCTCAATTAATCTTGCAGACGATGAAGTATTAATGGATTTGATGGTAAAAGCAGGATTTAAGTCTGTATTTGTTGGCATAGAGACACCATCAGAAGAAGGCTTGGCAGAGTGCAAGAAAACCCAAAATACCAACCGCAACTTAATCGATTCGGTAAAACAAATGCAGCGATCTGGCTTACAGGTGATGGGTGGCTTTATTGTTGGATTTGACAGTGATACAGAAAGCATCTTTAAAAAACAGATCGATTTCATTCAACAAAGTGGTATTGTCACGGCAATGGTGGGATTATTACAAGCACCTACCGGAACCAGGCTTTTTACACGACTGGAAAATGAAGGACGCTTAATTTCCGGAATGTCAGGGGACAACGCAGACGGCACCACCAACATCATTTCGGTGATGGAATCAGACAAGTTACGGGATGGATATTTTGAGATTATTAAAGAAATATACTCCCCTCGTTTGTTTTATGAAAGAGTGATGAATTTCCTCAAATCATATAAACCGGTAGTGAATACAGTCCAAATTGAAGCAGATGAAATATCCGCCTTTTTCCGTTCAATCTGGAAACTGGGCATTTTGGGTAAGGAACGAAAATACTATTGGAAACTCTTCTTCTATACCTTGCTGCATGACAGGCAGAAGTTTCCTCTTGCAATCACTTTTTCAATCTATGGGTATCATTTTCGGAAAGTTAGCGAGTTAAACTTTAAAGAACGCCCGACTTGCCGCACAATAAACTATACGCTTATTTAGCAATAAACAAAAAGCCACCCGAGAGCAGTCTCGAGTGGCTTTATTTATCCACTTTTCAAATCAGTTCTTTTCGTATTCGAGCGCTCAGAAAATCGAGCAGCCAGACAACAATGATAATTGCATACAAAGCAGTTCCTGCTTTAGCGTATTCAAACGAGTTAATTCGCTGCGAAAGGTAAAATCCGATTCCACCACCACCAACAAACCCGATAATCGTCGAAATACGCACATTGATGTCCCAGTGGTAAATAGTGAATGAAAGAAAATCGGGAACAATTTGGGGAACAACTGCATAAAAAATCACCTGGAACCAATTAGCACCGGTTGACCTTAATGCCTCAATTGGTCCTGGATCAATGCTTTCAACTGATTCCGAGAACATTTTTCCCAGGGAGGCTGTTGTTACTAATACCAGTGCCAATATACCAGCAAATGGTGTCCCATATCCTACAATAAGTGCAAAAATGGTTGCCATTACCAATGGTTCATAGGAGCGTATCAAGTTTAAAATGGATCTGACAACGTAGTAAATACCTGTTCCAACCACTCCATGGCGGGAAATATTGCTGGCTGCCATAAAACTAAGCGGAATTGCAAAAATGGTACCGATGGTTGTGGCAAGTAATGCCATAAAAATAGTAACAACCAAGGAGTCAATTACATCCTTAACAGTACTTGTAAGCATTAATTTGGCTTCTTTAATGCTTACCTCTGCCTGTAGTTTCGCTGGAATGCCATCCTTGGTTACCAATATCGGTCGAACTTGAATTTCCTTTACAAATTCACCATTTTTATCAGTATTTAATCGTCCTGCGCTTAATCGATTCCCATCCGGGAACACCCACCATAGTGCTACCTCTGTATTACTGTCAAGTTCTTTTCCATAGATATTAAACTTCTGTCCTGGTTCACCACAATCCAAATCCGCTTCGATACGGGGTCCAGATGTATTATGTACGCTTGGTTCGGCAGAACCGCACGGAACTGGAAAATCATATTCATATGCAAATGTTTCTGACGACTGTGTAAATATGTCGGGAACCATGAATTCGCCAAGAATTTTTTCTGCTTTTGGAGCAGAAACAATTAATTTTACAGGGTCAAATTGAGTTACCTGAATGCTTACATAGTATGCAGCAATCAATGCAACCATAATCAGGATAAATCGTGCCGGTTTGAGTATTTTCTGTAATGATTTCATGGCTATCTAATCCGTTCACGCAAGCGGGCACTAAAGAAATCAAGAACGATGACAACAACAGCAATTGCAATAAATGCACTGGATAGTGAGCGGTAATCTCCCAATAATATCCATTGATACAGGAAGAAACCAATACCACCACCTCCTACAAATCCAATAATCGTCGAAGAGCGTACATTGATATCCCAACGATAGATGGTAAGTGCTGTAAAAGATGGAACAATCTGCGGAATAACTGCATATCGAACCACCTGAACCCAGCTGGCTCCAGTTGCCCGAACCGCTTCAATTGGTCCCGGATCAATTCCCTCGATGACTTCAGAATATAGTTTTCCCAAAGCCGCGATTGTATGCACGGTTATTGCCAGCATACCTGGGAATGGCCCCAATCCAACAATTACGACAAAGATGATTGCCAGTATTAGGGCTTCTATTGAACGAAAGAAATTCAAGATCGTTCGTACAATGAAGTAAATGGCCATGGTAAGTGGATTACCACCCATTAAGTTACGGGCTGCCAAAAAGCTTATAGGTAATGCTAAAATTGCACCTAATGTTGTCGCAAGCAAAGCCAGGGCAATTGTTTCGTAGATACCCTGTAACAGATAACCACCTGTTTTCGTTAACTGAATCCCTTTAATATCCCTCTTTTGTGTCACCGTAGGCTGATGTAAAGTTGGTGATGTTGGATCGGTGGAATTTGTTAACGCACGGGCAGGAATTGAAATAAAAAATGAAACTTTGCCATCTTTATCGGTCACAGATTCCCACTTGCCAGATTGTGATGAAATTGTATCAATCCAAAATAAGGTGACCGGATAATCTGGCCATAAACCTTCAGCATTTATTGTCACAAATTCATTCACATTGGCGCATGAAGGCGTAATGTAGACTCTGACACCATTTGTGGTTCTATCAGGAAGTGGGGGATCTTTGGAACAGGGTACTTCAATAAAAGCCCAACCCTCACGTACCTCAGATTTTTTTTCAAACAACCTTGGATGAAGCATCGGTTCAATTACGGCTCTCGCTCTTTCTTGATTTTGAAAAAGCGCAGCCATTTTAAATTCAGTTACCTGGGCTCCAATCCCATAGGCTATTAACAACCAGAAAATGCCAGCAATAAATCCCGGTGCCCCTTTACGAACAAGAAATCACATCAACAATATTCCACACCCAAAATAATGCCAATGGTATGTACCAGATAGGATGCTTGTACCAAATGACAGCCAAAAGGATGGATACAGCCAGTACCATGATGGTTGAACCGCGCTTGACGCGTCTTCTGATAAATCTGACCCAAACCAGGTAGTATTATCGATAAGATTATTGCAACTACTATTGAGCGCTTTTTTAGTTTAACAATTTCCACAAGGCTCATTATGCCCCCACCAACGTGGCTTTTACTTCTTGGGCTTCTTCTCCATAAATTTCTTTAAATCGAGCCCTGTTAATTTCTTCCGCTTCGCCTTCAAAAACTTTCTTACCATCTTTTAATGCAATCACATGGGAAGCATAACGCTGCACTAAGTCGAGGAAATGCAGGCTGCAAATCACGGTAGTACCTTGATTTTTGTTTAATTGCTCCAGGTATTGGAGAATTGTATGGGCTAATACCGGATCCAGGCTTGCAACTGGTTCATCAGCCAGCATCAGTTTTGGTTCCTGCATCAATGCCCTGGCAATACCAACTCTCTGTTGCTGCCCGCCAGATAGTGCATCTGCCCTCTCATCGGCTTTGTCAGATATTCCGACAGTTTCCAAAGCAGTAACAGCACGTTCTTTCTCTTCAGGTGACCAAATACCCATCAAGGAAGGCAATGTACTCACATAACCCAATCTTCCGCTTAATACGTTTGTCATGACGGTTGAGCGTTTTACCAGGTTAAATTGTTGAAATACCATGCCAATATGCCGTCGAATATGACGTAATTCACTCCCTTTGGCTGCCGTAATATCAACCCCATCCCATATTATTTGACCACTGGTTGGATCAATTAACCGGTTGATACATCGCAGTAGAGTGGATTTTCCAGAACCAGATAGACCAATTACAACCAGGAATTCACCATCGGGTACTGTAAAACTTACATCATATAATGCCTGTGTACCACTAGGATAAACTTTTGAAAGGTTTTTAACTTCTAACACGGCTTCTGTCCCTCGTAAAAAAAGAGGGAGGAGCGATAAATTCCTCCTCCCTCATTGCTATGCTTCGATTACTTTACAGCAGTGGTGTAGTCAAATCCAGCAGCCTGGATATAGACACGGAAATCATCATAGAATGTATCGTCAACTTCTTTGACTGTTTCAAATTCATAAATCGCTTTCAAAATTGCTTTACCTTCTTCAGTGGAAGACAGCGTCAGGAAAGCATCTTTGAATTTTTGTACCATTTCAGGATCCATGCTGGATGCGAATGAAATATTATCATTCGGGATAACAGCATCAGTTCTCCAGATAACATCGATTTTTTCCATGATATCGGGAATCTGTTCCTGTAATGTTGGATTGGTACGAACATCAATAAAGGTTGCACCAAAATCACAAATTCCACCCGCATTTAATGCTGTTACAACGGTTGGATGACCCTGAACGAAAGCACCAGCTTTGGTTGGAATTTCCAGGTTTTTCAGCATACCGAAGGGAATGATATAGCCGGAGGTGGAAAGTGGATCTGTCCAGCAGGGTTTCTTGTCGGCGAATTGTGCTAATGCAGTTGCTGCGTCAGCAGTATTTTCATTTTTCTCTGCATCAAAGTAGGATGTGAAACCACTTGACCTGGCTGCAACGAATTGGGCGCCATAGCTGGTTGAACCAAATCGTTCAACAACCAGACCTACTTCAGCATAGCCTTTATCCTTGGCAATGAGATATGCAAAAGTGGGGAACAGGGCAATGTGTGCATTTTCCGAACCCATTGCTTCAATTAAAGCAGCGTAGGAAGTCGGAATGCTGGTCTCGATTTTGTAACCAGTTAATTCTTCCAACTTGGCTGCAAGCGGGCCGCCACTTTCGACAATTTGCTGGCTGGTCATTGATGGTGCAAAAGCCAATACAACAGGGTTCTCTTCTGTACCAAGCATAACTGGCTCTGGCGTGGGTTCTTCGGTTGCAGGGGCTTCAGTTGGAACAACTTCTTCAGTCTCTACAACTACGGGTTCTTCCACGACGGGTTCTGCAGTTTTTGGGGCGCATGCTGTAAACAACATCATGCTGACAACCAGAATTGACAGAACAAAAAATATGGTTCGCTTCTTCATGGGCACTATTCTCCTTCTTTCGATTTGTGGGATGGGATTTACTTCCCTTATCTATATATTATAGCCAAAATCGCAAACAAAACAAAGTATTTTAATCTTAATTTTTTATGCGATTAATAAATCGATTATCGCTGCAAGATGATTTTCTACATTTGACCATAGTGCTTAATGAGATTAGAATATTGTTGAGGTACCTTTATGCCCCTCTATGAATATGAATGCAAGCAATGCGGTGCTAACTTTGATGTCATCCGCCCTATAAGTCAGGCTGACCAGCCAGTTGCCTGTGTAAAATGCAGCAGCACACAATCCAGTAGAAAAATATCCACCTGTTTCGCTCATACCGGTTCATCTGGCAGTAAATCAAGTGCTTCTAGTGGCTGTGGAAGCTGTTCTGGAAAATCTTGTGCTTCCTGTCACAATTAAATAGTATTGTTTGTTTTGTTCTCAAACGACTTGTAAATTCTCAATCTGCTATACTTGTCATACAACTATCTTTTGGAGGGAAAGCTGGAATGAAAAAAGATTTTCTGGAAATTTCGGATTATTCGAGCCATGATTTGCAAGAGATGCTGGATGTAGCAGTTCAGTTAAAAAAGGAATTGGCTGCTGGCGGAAATAAACCGGTTTTACAAAATAAAGTTCTTGGAATGATTTTTCAAAAACCAAGTTTGCGTACCAGGGTCAGTTTTGATATGGCTATGCGCCAGCTGGGTGGGGATGCGCTTTACCTTTCTCCCAGCGAAATTGGGCTTGGTCAAAGGGAAAGTATTGCTGATGTTGCCCGTGTACTTTCTGGATACGTAAATGTACTGATGGCGCGTGTTTTTTCCCACCAACACGTTGTTGAACTGGCAAAATGGTCCAGTATCCCGGTGATTAATGGCTTGAGTGATTACAACCATCCCTGCCAGGGAATGGCTGATGCACTGACAATTTACGAAAATTTCGGTACATTAAAAGGCTTGAACGTAACTTATGTTGGAGATGGCAATAATGTCGCCGTTTCCCTGATGCATATTTGCGCAAAATTAGGTGCCAATTTTACAATAGCCAATCCCCAAGATTATGATATTGTTGAACCAGCCATCACCCGTGCAAAGGAATTTGCCGGTCAATCTGGCAGCACACTGCGTTTTCTGCGCGATCCACATCAAGCGGTGAAAGATGCGCATGTGATTTATACAGATACCTGGACCAGCATGGGGCAGGAAGAAGAAAGTAAAAAACGCGAACAGGTATTTCCCCCTTACCAGGTGAATGCCCAATTGGTTGCAGAAGCAGATAAAGATGTAATCGTTTTGCATTGCTTGCCTGCCCATCGCGGCCAGGAAATTACGGATGAAGTTGCAGATGGCTCTCATTCCAGGCTGTTTCCACAAGCACACAATCGTCTACACGCACAAAAAGCAATTCTTGTACATCTCCTCAGCAATTAAGCGTAAAAGGAAAATTATATGAAAACTCAGGAATATATTGCACTCGAAGAACAATATGGAGCTCACAATTATCATCCACTCGATGTCGTATTAACTCGGGGTGAAGGTGTTTGGGTTTACGATACAGATGGGAATAAATACCTGGATTGTCTGAGTGCTTATTCAGCATTAAACCAGGGGCATGTTCATCCACGTATTCTCAAGGCGATGATCGAACAGGCACAAAAACTCACATTAACTTCTAGAGCATTTCGAAATGACCAACTTGCGCTCTTTTATAAAGAACTTTCTGAATTAACCGGTTACGAAATGTCACTGCCCATGAACAGTGGTGCGGAAGCAGTTGAAACAGCCTTAAAAGTTGCCCGCAAATGGGGTTATGTATCCAAAGGAATTCCCCGGCATCAGGCAGAAATAATCGTTGCAGAAGGCAATTTCCACGGACGTACCATCTCAATTATTTCTTTTTCCTCTGAACCTTCTTATCGGGATGATTTTGGACCATTTACACCTGGCTTCAAGATGGTTCCTTATGGTGACATTGAAGCCATTCGTAATGCCATAACAAAAAACACTGCCGCAGTAATGTTGGAACCCATTCAGGGTGAAGGCGGGGTCATCATTCCCCCTGCTGGTTATCTCAAACAGGTAAGCGAGCTTTGCAAAGCAAATAATGTTCTCTTTATTGCCGATGAAATTCAAACCGGC
Organism: uncultured Chloroflexia bacterium; assembly: GCA_963793615.1. Classification (GTDB taxonomy): domain Bacteria; phylum Chloroflexota; class Anaerolineae; order Anaerolineales; family Anaerolineaceae; genus UBA4782. The sequence goes on along the minus strand of CAWCAN010000010.1, from coordinate 175,966 downwards.
TTGGGGACGAACGGGTAAATTATTCGCGAGTCATCATGAGAACGTCCGTCCAGATATGATGATTTTGGGTAAAGCACTTTCTGGCGGCTTTTATCCAATCTCTGCTGTGTTGGCAGATAAAGTAGTTTTGGGTCTTATCCAACCTGGGGATCACGGCTCAACTTTTGGTGGCAATCCGGTTGCAGCCGCAATTGCACGCGAATCATTAAAGGTGATTGTTGAAGAAAACTTGATCCAGAACGCGGCAACTTTGGGTGAGTACTTTATGGAACAACTGGCGGAAATTCCCAGTCCTTACGTAAAGACTGTTCGGGGAAAAGGTTTGCTGATTGGGGTTGAGCTATTCCCTGAAGCAAGAGGTGCGCGGCGGTTCTGCGAAGCATTAAAAGAAGATGGCTTACTTGCAAAAGAAACCCATGATCATGTCATTCGTTTTGCTCCTCCGCTTGTGATTGACAAAGAAACCATCGATTGGGCTATTGACAAAATCCGCCCGGTTCTTAACCTGCCCTGAGCACAAATGGATTGGAAACAAAGGTACGCTTCTCGCGTTACTACTGCTGAAAAGGCCATTGAATGTATTCAGTCTGGGAACCGTATTTTTCTCACGGGAAACTGCTCAGTTCCCAAACTTCTACTAAAAGCCCTGGTTGACAGGGCTTTTTCACTTCAAAATGTTGAAATTTGCCAGTCTTTGACAGTTGCAGGTCAGGAATATGTTGCGCCTGAAATGGAAGGCCATTTACGGGTTAACAGCATGTTTATCAGTCACAATGTGCGTGATGCAATTAATACTGGGAAGGCTGACTTTACTCCTGTCATGCTCTCTGAATTGCCTTCGTTGTTCACACGAGGTTTACTTCCCCTCGATGTGGCATTTGTCCATTTATCACCTCCTGATGAAGACGGTTTCTGCACATTTGGAATTGAGGCGGGTCTCACCAGATCTGCAGCAGAAACAGCAAAAATCATCATTGCAGAAATAAATGAACGCATGCCAAAAACCCATGGTGACACAAAAATTCACATGGATAAAGTCGATTATGCAGTTCCTGTCGATTATCCCCTCGCTGAATTAGCCATGGGTAAAGAGCAAAACGATGCGTGTATTGACAAAATTGGCCAATTTATTGCGGAACGGATTCCTGATGGAGCAACGCTCCAAACTGGTATTGGGGCAATTCCAAATTCGGTGCTCCAGCACTTAAAGAATAAGAAAAACCTGGGTATTCACACTGAGCTGGTTTCGGATGGCATCATAGATCTGGTTGAAGCGGGAGTAATTAATGGCAGTTGTAAAAGCATTCATCCGCAAAAAATAACTGCAGGTTTTATTATTGGCACGCAAAAATTATATGATTGGGTGGATAATAATCCCCTGATCGAGCTTCAACGTACGGAATATGTGAATAATCCCTTTACCATTTCAAAAAATTACCGCATGGTGGCAATTAATTCTGCGATTGAAATAGACTTGACTGGTCAAATATGTGCAGATTCCATCGGTCACACTTTTTACTCCGGGGTTGGTGGTCAGATAGACTTCATCTATGGTGCATCCTTATCTGAAGGTGGGATGCCGATAATTGCTCTACCTTCCTCCACACAAAATCGAAAAGGTGAACGATACAGTAGAATAGTTTCAGCGTTAAAAACCGGTGCAGGAGTTGTTACCACCCGAAATCATGTTCATCACGTATGCACCGAGTATGGAATGGTAGATTTATACGGAAAAACGATTCGAGAAAGAACACGTTTGCTCATTTCCATTGCACATCCTGATTTTCGGGACAAACTCACGTACGAAGCACAACAATTGAAGTATATTTAGAGCCAGCAAGAGCAGGTGAAAATGGAAAGACATGTAAAAATAATTGCCACCATCGGTCCAGCCAGCAGTGATGCAAAAACCTTGTCTGCCATGATGCAGGCAGGGATGAATGTTGCCAGGTTGAATTTTTCCCATGGAACACATGAAGAACATCGCCAGGCTTACGAAACCATCCGGGCTGTTGCCAGTCGATTGGATCGTCCCATTGCAATCATGGCAGACTTGAGTGGTCCTAAAATTCGCGTTGGAATAATGCCCGGGGACGGCATGCAATTGGATTCTGGTGACACGGTTTACATAAAATCACCAAACACCAAAATTCCTCAGTCATCCCATTATGATAAAGTTTTGACGATAAAAATACCAAAACTCACTTCGGCGTTTAAACCTGGAAATCGAATACTCATGGATGACGGCAATCTTGAGCTTCAGGTAGAAACAATTGAAAACAATCTTATAAAAACGTCTGTCGTCACAGGTGGATTATTAAAATCTCATAAAGGAGTAAATCTCCCTGGTGCTAAACTCAGTATTAACCCTTTAACCGAGAAGGATTTGCTGGATTTAACGTTTGCGGTACAGCTTGGTGTGGATGCCATCGCCATTTCGTTTGTTCGTACAAGTTCCGATATAATTTTTGCCCGAAAAATGGTTGCTGAAGCTGTAAATAATCCTGACTCCAGAATTCCAATTATTGCGAAAATTGAACGCCCAGAAGCAGTAGATAATCTTGATGCAATTTTGGAAGTCACAGACGGGATCATGGTTGCCAGGGGAGACCTGGGCATTGAAACGTCTACCGCAACCGTGCCAATTATTCAAAAAAGCTCCATTCGAAAAGCTGCAACGCAATCTCGCTTTGTGATTACTGCAACGCAAATGCTGGAATCTATGATCGAAAATCCCCGCCCCACACGTGCAGAAGCTTCTGATATTGCCAATGCTGTTTTTGATGGAACAGATGCCGTCATGCTTTCCGGTGAAACGGCGGTTGGAGCCTATCCAGTTGAAGTAATTCGCGTTATGGATGAAATAGTTCGGACTGCGGAGCAGCATACTGAAGCCTGGAGTATTTGCACTGGTGTGAGTATCAATGACGAAACAGATGATGCAATTTCCATTTGCCGCGCCGCCAAGGAGCTTGCCCATGACCGGAATGTTGCCTGCTCGGCAGTATTTACGCTTACTGGCAAGACCGCACTTTATCTTATCTAAAGTTCGTCCAAGAGTGTCCATTCACGCTTTTACGCCCTTTCAAGCGACGTATCAACGTCTTTCCCTCTATTGGGGTGTTATCCCCCATCTTGTTCCGTTTGCATCCAGTGTAGAAGAAATGATTAAGGTTGTCGACACCGCCTTACAAACCTCAACTGTTTACGATAAAGGCCAGCAAGTCGTAATTGTGTCCGGTTTACCCGTAACCGCAATGCGAGCACCAAACATGGCGTTGCTTCATACCATCGGGGATCCAGATTGAGTACTCATGGAAGTAAATAACTATTATCGAGATGCATTCGAATCCTTCTTCGATCCGCAATGTATTATCGAAAATTTTCGAATCATTGAGATCAAATAAAGCATTTCGGGCACTGCATTAATATTCAAAATGATGACGAATCCGAACTATTCATTAATGACCTTGTTATTGACCGGTGGAAATCCATATTCGAAGAAAATATTGAAGGGATGCGTGCAGACAAAATTGACCATGTGTCCTTTACAGCATTCATGCAATTAAATTCTCAGCGCCAGGATGAATATCAAATTCATGCTTCGTCACTTTCAAACCATGATAATTCAGGATTGATTCTATTAACATTTTCGAACATTACCCAGAAAGAAAAACTTGAATTCATTGAGAACGAACAGCGAACGATGGCGGACGTTTTACGCGATATATCGTCCACATTAAACAGTACGCTGGATTTTGATACCATTCTGATTAATATTCTGGACCAAATGGCGAGAGTAGTTCCATATGATTCAGCCAGTATTATGCTTCTGGATGACGATCAGGAAACAGCCAGGATATATGCAGCCCGGGGTCTATACGACCAGAGAGGGCTAATTGACTGGCGCAAGCAAGGTTCACTACAAGTCAGTCAAACACCAATTTTACGAAAAATGTTTCTATCTGGGTTTCCCCTGGTAGTCCGGATACTTCGGTCGAACCTGGCTGGGTTACAACTCCTCAAACCGCCTGGATCAATTCGTACGCTGGAACTCCCATCAAAGCCCGCAGTGGAACAATTATTGGATTTCTAAACCTGAACAGCCCTATTCAAAATTATTTTAAGCAAAATGCAGCCGAAAGATTACAAGCTTTTGCAGACCATGCAGGCATCGCTTTATATAATGCCCGTTTATTGAGGGATTTGAAACAATCCTATGAAGATTTAAGCCAGGCTTACGATAAAACGCTGATTGGCTGGTCGAAGGCATTGGAATTGCGTGATGAGTGTACAGAAGGTCACACCCAGCGTGTCGCGGACCTCACCATGTTGATATGCAGGCTGTTTGGGATTAATGAACCGGAACTGACCAAAATACGCTATGGTGTGTTATTACATGACATAGGGAAGATTGGAATTCCTGATGCAATCCTTAATAAACCTGGAAAACTGAACGAGGAAGAGTGGATGGTTATGCGCAAACATCCGGATTATGGGCGTGAAATCTTAAAGGATATTCCCTTCCTGGTGGATTCCCTGGACATACCCTATTACCATCATGAACGCTGGGATGGAACAGGTTACCCCTGCGGATTACGAGGTACTGAAATTCCACTTCCAGCTCGAATATTCAGTGTAATTGATGTTTGGGATGGTATGACGAATAAAAGACCTTACCATGACGGACACACCAATGACGAAGCTGTAAAATATATACAACATAATTCAGGGAAACATTTCGACCCCGAAGTAGTCAAACGCTTCATGTATTACCTGGAACAACAGAACCAGGATAATTTCATAGTCTAAAAGAGGTACTTATGCAAACTCGCGAAATTGACATCCTATCTGCGAAAGATAGAAATGCATTTATACAATTCCCGTTCAAGCTTTATAAAGATTGCTCACAATGGGTTCCACCTTTTATTTCTGATATGCAGTTAGTGATGAATAAACAAAAACATCCTTTTTACCAGCATTCGGATGCTGCTTTTTTTATTACCGAAAATGGGAATGAAGTATTGGGTCGGATTGCAGTTCTATCAAATGTTAAACTTTTGCAAACATCACGACACAAAAACAGCATTTTTCTATTATTTTGATTCAACTGATGATGTTCAAGTAGCTTCCAGCCTGTTTGAAAAAGCGTTTGATTGGGCAAAGAAACATAACCTGAATCATATTTTACGGTCCTGCGCGGCTTCCTGCGTTCGAATTGTGCAGGAATGCTTGTTAAAGGATTTGAATATTTGCCGGCAATGGGAATTGCGTACAATCATGCCTATTATCCTAAACTTATGGAACAGCTTGGATTCGACACCGAAACTGATTATTTATCGGGTTTTGCCACCCGCACCAATTACCAACTGCCTGCCCGAGTTGAGGAAATGGCTGAAAAAATCTTGAAGCGGGGTAAATTTTGGGTCAAAACTTTTACCAGTAAATCCGAAATGCAAGACATGATTCCGATTGTCGACAAAATACACACAGAAGCATTTGAAAACAATCCAGCATATTACCCTTCAACAAAGCCGAATTTGATTTACTGGCACGAAGCCTTATTCAAATTGCCGATCCGAGTTTGATTAAAGTTATTATGTATGAAAAGGAGATTGCAGGGTTCATTCTTGCATTCCCCAATGTTTCCAAAGCTGTTCAGCGGAGTAAAGGGCGCATTTATCCTTTCGGATGGATTGACTTGCTCCAGGAAAAGAAACGAACTAATGTAATTGATTTGAATGGTGTGGGAATTCTACCCAAGTACCAGGGGCTGGGTGCCAATATGCTTTTATATGTTGAATTAGCCAGAACCCTTTTATCCCACGACCAGTTTGAGCAGGCAGAGTTTGTGCAGGCGGATATTCGGAATTTCCGAAGCAAAAGTGATTCCGAGAATATGGGTGTAACCTGGCATAAATGTCACAGGACCTACGAAAAACATATATAACTTGGGATTAACATGGAACCAATTACCCCATCTACTGAAGAGAGTGCATATAAAGTTCCCCTTTTTCAAAAGTTAATGATTGGTTCTGGTGATTGGGGACGTGCCAGCTTCAATACCCTCAGGCAAATCTTTTATGCAATTTTCCTCACAGATGTCGTGGGATTGGATGCCCGCCTGGCTTCAATTGCAGCCCTGATTGGAATAATATGGGATGCAATCAATGACCCAATCATTGGTGCAATTAGTGATAATGTTCGAACACGTTGGGGAAGACGCCGACCATTCCTGATACTGTTTGCGATACCCTTTGCACTGGCATTTGTCTTGCTTTGGTGGGCTCCTCCGTGGCAATCTCAATTCCTCCTCATGGTTCATATCACGCTGGCGTTCATGATGAGCGATACCATTCAGACCTTGATTACTGTCCCCTATTTTATCATTAACACCCGAAATCGCCCAGAACTATGATGAACGAACCTCTCTGACTACCTATCGTATGCTGTTTAACCTGCTGGCTTCCCTGGTGACAGCCGTAGCAGCACCAATGATCATTGATTTAGCACTTAAAGTGGGAATGACGCTCCAGCATGGTTACCTGGTTGTTGCAGCCTTATTTGGCGGCATAGCGATTATCCCGTTTGTTGTTATTTTTGCCACTTTAAAAGAAAAACCCTTGCCACCTCTGGAAAATGTTCCTCACATTACTCTCAAAGAAACTATCAAGATTTTCTTTAGCAACATGCCATTTCGTTATGCAACAGGAATATACATTCTCAACTGGATTTCATTCGATATTGTGGCATTAATGCTTCCTTATTTCCTTTTGTACTGGATTGCGCAAGGTGACCTGCTTTACCAGGTCAATCTCTTTGGAATAAACTTCCTATCGAAAGTGCTGCCTTGGGGGTTCTGATGCTAACTGCAACAGCAACCCTGCCGTTGTGGAATTACATTGCAAAAAGGCTCAATAAACACCATGCGTACGTGATAGGCATGATGTTTTGGATAGTTGTTCAATTATTAATCCTGACAATTAAAACCGGTGATATCAATTACATTTTATTTCTTGCAGTATTGGCTGGCATAAGTGTTTCCAATGCACATGTCATCCCGGAAGCCATGTTTCCAGATGTCATTGAGTGGGATGAGTTGAGAAACAACACCCGGCGTGAAGGTATGTATTACGGAGCCAATTAACCTTTTAAGAAAAATGAGCAGTGCATTTGCAATTTTTATTTCCCTTCAAATACTGGGGTGGTTTGGATATGTAACTCCGCCAGAAACTGCCGAAATATTTCAACAAAGTACTACCACACTGACAACTATTAGAATACTCATTGGTCCTTTTGTGGCAGTTTTATTAATTGCAGCAATCAGCATAGCGTGGTTTTTCCCATTAAATCGTGATCGGCAGGCACGCATTCGCCGTATGTTGGAACGCAGGCAGAGACGTCTCGACCGCAAGCAAAAGAAGGAGCATTAATGTTTTCAACGATATTCCCTCCTGAAAATTTTCTTGATGGAGCAATCCGAAAAGAAATTGTAGTCATTGACTGCAGATTTGACCTGATAAACACGAGCTGGGGTTATGAACAATACAAAAACGGTCATCTTCCGGGTGCATACTATGCTCATCTTGATAATGACCTTTCTTCACCAATTACAGCAACAAGTGGTCGTCACCCGCTGCCAGATTTGACAGCATTTTGTGCTTTAATTGCATCTTGGAACATCCAACCTGGAAAACAGGTTGTCGTTTACGACCAGAATAACGGTGGCTATGCCAGTCGTTTATGGTGGTTATTGAAATATGTTGGTCATCCAAATGTTGCCATTCTGGATGGCGGAATTCGAAAGTTGGACCGAATAAGCATTTTTCAACCTCTACTGAAATACCTGCGCTAAAGGATATGATCGCTCCTTATCCCTGTCACCTAAAAGATGAGATGCTGGTTACTGACCGATTTGTGAATGCGGTTTTACATAACCCAAAGTATTTATTGCTCGATGCCCGATCTCCTGATCGTTTTCAGGGTGAGAATGAGACGATTGACCCTGTTGCCGGGCATATTCCGGGTGCTATAAGCAGGTATCATGCCTTAAGCTTGAATGAAAATGGTTTTTACAGGGATGCGGCAGATTTACAAAATGAATTAAGCCAATTGACTTCGAATCGCTCAGTCGATAAAATTATTGTATATTGCGGCTCCGGCGTTACTTCCTGCAATCTCGTCATGTCTTTTGAACATGCAGGGTTGGGTTTACCGAAGCTATACGCAGGTTCTTGGAGCGAATGGATAAAAGACAGGCGTCATCCTGTAAGTAAATAATTCCTGTGGCGAAAGTTATTACTAAAAAACCATTTCGTTCAATTGGCTGATGCTCTCTCGTGACGGGCGCAATCTGCTTTCAGGCAATCGATTAAATGGCATGTCCTCTGGAAGTGAATAATTATCGAGAATTGTTTTCTGATCCGGGTTGATATATATCAATCCGGTAACAAGGCAGTTTTCCTGGGCATACTCTGTCAATAGCTTATAAGCACCAAGTTTGTCAGTCGGGTCATAGTCTCGCGTCCAGTTTCTTTAAACTTTAACGTGGAACCATCAAACAATTGGATGTTTCTATATGTGCCTTCCTCAAAGTTCTCAATGCTGATCTCCTCTTGAGGAGCAACATAGGATACATCCTGGATATTATTCTTGTTTGCACGCACCCAGGTGAATGAATGCTGGCTTTCTTCGTTATTATTAAATGTTACGCAGGGGCTGATGACATCCAGAACGGCAATGCCGCGATGGCTCATGGCTGCTTTTATTAGTGCTACCAGTTGACGCGGGTCACCAGCAAAAGAACGAGCAACAAAGCTGGCATTTGCAGAGAGTGCCTCAAGACAAATATCAATCGGTTGATAGGGATTGACACCTTGTTTCTTCAGATCCAATCCAGTTTCCGCAGTAGCGGAAAATTGCCCTTTGGTCAGCCCATAAACACCATTGTTTTCCATGATGTACACCATGGGTAGATTTCGCCTGACGAGATGAATGAATTGACCAAGACCTATACTGGCCGTGTCTCCATCACCACTCACCCCAATCACTTTCAGGTTGGTATTGGCAAATGAGGCACCCAATACCAATGAGGGCATTCTGCCGTGCAAACCATTAAAACCAAAAGATCACCCAAAAAATAAGTCGGGCTTTTACTGGAGCACCCAATACCACTAAACTTGATGACCTGCCTGGCTCGATATTCATCTCATAGCAGGCAGTAATTATTTGATTCGCTATCGAATTATGTCCACACCCTTTACAAAGCGTGGATGATGCACCTTTGTAGTCAAGCCTGGTAAGGCCAATGGCATTTTGTTGATGTTGAATGGATAACTCTTCATTACTGTCAGTCATGGATTCCACCTTCTTCAAACCCTATTTGTTGGCTTATCCATTGCGCCGTCAGAGGTAAACCATCACAATGAGCAACTTTTATTAACCGTGTTGCATATTCTGGCATTATTTGAACCAAAATTTGCCACATTTGAGAATCACGATTGTTTTCGATGACATAAACTAGTTCATGCTGCTCAATAAACTTTCGAACTTGACTATGAATAGGAAGTGCCCGCATTCGCATATAATCTGTCTCAATATTCTCTGCCAAAAGCAAATCCTGTGCCTCATCAACTGCAGGGTCATTTGAACCATAGGATAACAACCCAATCTTCGCTTTTCCACTTCCACACATAATCGGCACCGGCAATGAATCGTGGGCGTTTTCAACTTTATACTTCAACCGGTTCATGGTACGTTCCCACACTTCCGGTTCTTCGCTGTAATGCGTAAATTCATCATGCCCGGTTCCCCGGCTTAAGTATGCTGCACCTGTTCTGGTAATTCCTGGTAATGTTCGATATGGTATTCCATCACCATCCACATCCCAGTATCTACCCCATTTACCGTCATGCGCATCCAGGAATTTGTCAAATTCCTCTTCCCATAGGATTTTTCCCCTATCCATGGGTGTTTCAGGATATGTAAACGCTTGCACATCCAATTATTCATACCCAAATCCAGGTCGCTCATCACAAACACTGGGGTTTGGAATTTTTCGGCGATATCAAATGCTTTCCAGCCAAATTCAAAACATTCATCTACTGAACCGGGCAATAACAGAAATGTTGGGTATCTCCATGTCCCATAAAATATGCAAAATTAATATCAGATTGAGCAGTTCTGGTTGGAAGCCCGGTGCTGGGACCAACCCGTTGTACATCCCAGATGACAACTGGAGTTTCAGAGTAATACGCCAATCCAATATATTCAGCCATTAAACTCAGTCCAGGACCGGAGGTTGAAGTCATAGCCCGTAAGCCAGCCCAACCCGCACCAATTGTCATACCAATGGCAGCCAGCTCGTCTTCTGCCTGCACCACAACAAAAGTATCCTTTCCTGTCACAGGGTCTTTACGAAATTGTGGCAGGTACTCGTTGAGGGATTCCGCCAGGCTGGACGCCGGTGTAATTGGATACCACCCTGAAAATTGCACACCACCATATATTGCCCCAAGGGCAGAGGCTGTGTTTCCTTCTGCCAGGATATAACCTGAGGTTCCATCCATCGTTTCGACCTGATAAGGATCATGCTTCTCAATATTCTCTTCAGCCCATTTTGCGGCTTTTAATACAATCTGGAAGTTGGATTCAACCGCAGTTACTCTTCCTTTAAAGTGGAATCCCAAAGCAGCATGAATTTTATCCAGTTCAATTCCGATAACCTGTGCCAGAACACCAACATAGACCATGTTTGCAACATAATCTCGCAACTTGATGGGTACATTGGCTTCTTTGACCAATTGTTTGACAGGCATTGGATAACAGATAATATCCTCACGGATAGTAGGGAGTTGGAAATCATCAGGGTAGAACAATACCCCGCCCGGAATAATAAAATCATACTCTTTGGTGAGCGTAGCCGGGTTCATGGCAACCACAATATCATCCTTTTCCAGCCGCGCTCTATATCCCGCTTTACTTAACCGAATTGAGTACCAGGTTGGTAACCCTTGAATATTGGATGGAAAGATGTTTTTTCCAGTCACTGGAATGCCCATCTTAAACAGTGCACGTAATATTGTGGTATTCGCAGTTGCGCTTCCGGAACCATTTACTGTACTGAAAGTGATGCAAAAATCATTAATTATTTTTTCAGTCATTGTAGATATAAGGCTCCAATTTGTTTGTTTATTCAAATTTTTGGGTATTCATTGGTGTTTTGCGCATTACTAAAAGATTAAAATGTTCTCGCAGTGCATTCAATCCCGCCTGGTATTCACCCTTCATGATACTTTCAGCCATCTCACTGTGATAATCCCAGACCTGACCCAGGTATCCATAATTGGTATATACATTCAATCCTGCAAATTCATACAAATCCCAGTATGCTTCCAGCAATCCAATGAAAAATGGATTTTTTATGAACTTGTAAATTAAGTGTGAAATTCGCGATGTTCTGCATGGGGTATTTGCACAGGTGAGCGGTTCAATTTATCTCTTGCCAATTGAACCAATTCCCTTAGGCGCAATTTATCCTCTGGCTGAAGGGCTGACACAGCTTCAAACCAATATGCAGTTTCGATGTGGATTCGTAAATCTGTATATGTTGCAAAATAATCACGGTCAACCATCAACGCATAATTAAGGCTTTGCTGCACTGCAGAACGAAAAGTATATGGCAACCGACGGATTCCAGTGCGCGGCCGAACTTCCACCAATCCAAATGCACGAGCGACTTCCATTTGCTCACGCAAACTGGAAGTACTTAATCCTATTTGTGGTGATAAATCGTTGAGAGACGGAAGTCTTTCCTCATCTGCGCAGGAAGTTGCCAAATACCGTAAAAAAATATATTGGGGAATGTTGACGGGTATATATTTTGCTTTCATTTTCGTCAAATGGTACTATTAATATGATTTATCCGATAATTAAAGTATAGCATGCCACTATCGGAAATCAATATCAGAAAATCACGGTATCGCCAAACAAACATCACTACCGAAAAATAAAAATACAGCTGAGCAATGCTCAGCTGTTAGGTTTGTTTTCTTCTTCATCCATCAGGATAATCTCATCTTTGGGAAATTCCCGGATGCCTCCCTCATGCAAATCCACAATTACTCCACCTCTCAAAGGTGCAACATCAATCACTCTTCCGACTCCTGCTGGGGTTTTGACCAATTTCTTGCGCTTTGGTAGTTCCATCTTTGCAGCCACATATTGGTCATATTCGTAAAACAGGCAGCAGCGAAGTCTGCCACACATACCGGTGATTTCACCGGGTGTAAGTGAAATGCCCTGTTCCTTTGCCATTTTTATGGAAATCGAACTGAAATCCATTAAAAATTGGGAACAACATCTGTTCTCAAGTCCGCAGGCACCCATGCCCCCCAGGCACTTCGCCATATCCCTGGGACAATCTGTCGCAATTCTATCTGGGTATTTCCAAAAGTGCGCTGTACGTCCTGCCTTACATTTTTTAAATCAACTTTCTCTTCACCCTCAGTATTATAGAGAATTGTGAGCCGGCTGCCATCAAAACTAAATTCAGCATCAACAATCTTGACACCACTTAATCGAAGGTCCTTTACTTTAACCCGGCATTGCTCAACGATGGATTCCTCTTTGGCTTTCCACATTTGGCGTTGTACCAAATCTTGTGGGGTTGCTTTTCTTGTGATGGTTTTTAGCTCCTCATTTTCAGGAGTTTTGAGTGCATCGCCCACAATCACAACCCATCCAAGCTGCATTCCCCTGACGGTTTCAACAATTACAGCATCCCCTTGATTAAGATCGTCAAGCTCACCTGTGTTGAAATGGTAGATTTTCCCTACTTTTGAAAAGCGAATACCTGCTAACATAAATTATTCCTGTCTTGCTTATTCATCACATGCTAACTTTGCATGTAACTGCATGGCAATATCTTGAAAAGCCTGCGCAGCAGGGGCTGTTGGATTTGTAACGACAATTGGCATCCCAGCATCTCCGCCAATTCGCACTTCTCGGTCTATTGGGACTGATCCAAAGAAAGTCACGTTCAGCGCTTCTGCTAGTGTTTTCCCGCCACCTTCTCCAAATAAATCCAGCTCAGTACCATCTGGTAATTTCATTGATCCCATATTTTCTACCACTCCAAAAACAGGTACACCAAGGCCGCGAAACATTTCAATTCCACGATGTGCATCTTCGGTGGATACTTTTTGCGGAAGCGTCACCACAATTGCTCCGTTTACGGTAGCAATCTGAACCAGGCTTATTTGCACATCTCCTGTTCCTGGTGGCAGGTCAATTATCAGGTAATCAAGCAATCCCCAATCCACATCAGAAAGCAACTGCCGTACGGCAGAATGCAGCATTGGTCCACGCCACATTAATGGCTGTCCTGGTTGAATGAACATCCCAATTGAAACCATTTTTACGCCATAAGCCTCTGCCGGGACAATCTTTCCATCTCTTGAGGGTGGCAGTTGGGATACCCCCATCATTGTCGGCACATTGGGACCATATATATCTGCATCCATTAACCCAACTTTAAACCCTTTTTGTGCAAGTACAATCGCCAGATTCACTGCAACGGTGGATTTTCCTACACCACCCTTACCTGAGCCAATTGCAATTACATATTTGACTGCTAATGGGATTCTTCCAGGAAACTGTCCCTGGGATTCTGCTGGGTTCGCAAATACAACTTCAACCCGTTTGATATCAAGTTTGGTTAATAAAGCCTGCTCCACATCCGACTTTATCTTATCTCGAAGGGGACAAGCGGGTGTGGTAAGCATAATTGTGACACGAATCAAGTTTTCTTCAATTTCAATTTCACGGACCATGTTTAATCAAACAATATCCCGGTTTAATTCGGGATCTTGAACTGTTTTCAATACCTCTAATACCTGCTCTTTAATAATCAAGAGGGACTCCTTATTAAGTAATTTTCTGTACTCGCGAATCCAAATACTCTTTTAATTTCCTGGTGTGCGTTGTAAAATTGCTCTACCAGTTCTTTGTCACTACCGCGAAAGCGTTTGATCGAATGCCTGGCACACAATAAACATCCCTTCATTGCCCGAAATGCATCTGAATTACAACTTCCGCAGCCGTTAACGCGGCAAGCATGTAAACAAAGGCAATTTCATCTACCGTGTTCTTACCACTGCCAGTCACCTTCTCAACAAGCTTTACCCATTCCTCACCCCGCATATCACTGAGTTGAGAAATTAACCGCACAGGAAATATGTACTCGGTATCGTTTGAATTCATTTCGTACCAATTCTATCATCTTTCCAGGCATAGTCCATTGGTTTGAAGAATCTCAAAATATAATCTGTTACAATAATCAAATCCTATCTGGAAAGTCAGTCGAAAAATGAATTCAAAAAAATCATTCTATTTAGCACTATTTTTCCTTTTCCTTCTTTTTTTCTGGTTGTTCGTTCAATACACTGACTGAGGCTGGTCGCGCAAAAGCAACACAGGCGGCATTTTCCACAGTTTTTTCGGAAATGACAACCCAGGCTTTCTTAAATCCAACATCCACCGAAACGCCAATGCCAACAGCTACATTCACTGCCACGCTTACTCCGCTTCCATCACTCACACCCACATTGGAATCCACAGCCACATTTACTCCATCACCGACAGTTCCATTATTAAAAGCAAAGGTATTGTATGCTGCAGCCTTTCCAGAAAATAAATCTGAATTTGAGCCAAATGAACATTTTGGCATTGCCATTGGTTTTGAAAATATTGGAAGTGTTCCCTGGGGATCAGGATCCAAACTACTGCATGTTGGTTATGATGGTGAATATGTCACGGTACAAACCGAGGCGGCAATAGACCATGTGGTAAACCCTGGTGAAAAATATGAGTTTTCCCTTTGGGCTTTCGGCTCAGAAGATATGAGCTATCAGAACAATTACTTTCAGTTGTACAATGAATTTGGGGTACCAATTCAGGGCGGATATGCAGTATACGGGTACCAGCCCAAATAAGACAACCCCGAAATTTATCAGGGTTGTCTCTCAGGATTAGTACTTCCAGGTTTACTTACTCAACAGTAACGCTTTTTGCCAGATTTCGCGGTTGGTCGACATCCAAACCCGCGCAACGAAGCCATGTGATAAGCAAACATCTGCAAGTGGGATTACGGTGATGACCGGGCTCAATAACCAGGGTGTCTCAGGCACCCAAAATACATCATCTGATAATTCATTTGCACGCTCGTCGCCCTCGCTGGCGACCATTAAGACATTTCCACCGCGTGCTTTTGCCTGCTCGATCTGGCTGATCATTTTTTCATACCAGGGATCATTGGGTGCAATCGCCACCACAGGCATCTCGTTATCAACCAGTGCAATCGGGCCGTGTTTCATTTCCCCTGCAGGATAAGCTTCTGCATGAATATACGAAATTTCTTTCATCTTCAGCGCACCCTCATATGCAATGGGCATATTAATACCCCGCCCAGGAAAAACATATCACGAACATCTTGATACTTTTTCGCAATATTTATAATTTCATCTTCCCTTTCCAGGCATTGGCCTACCAGGTCAGGTACCAGGCGTAAATCGGATACCAGCTGTTTACGTTCCTGCATGAAAGTTGTCCCACGCAAGTCTGCCAGGAGAATCGCCAGCATATACAGATCAACCAGTGGAGCTGTAAAGGCTTTTGTTGAAGCCACACCAATTTCCGGACCAGATTGCATGGAAATAAAACCATCTGCCAGGCGCATGGCCTGGGAACCAATTGAATTAACAATCGACCATAAAATTGCACCCTTTTGGCGCGCCTTCTTCCATTGCAGCCAGGGTATCTGCCGTCTCTCCAGATTGGCTGATTGCCAGGACGACTGTGTTTTGATCAACAATCGGGTCGCGGTATCGAAATTCTGAAGCGATGTCTACTTCAACGGGGATACGCGCGATCTTTTCAATTAAAATTTTCCCGACCATTCCTGCGTGGGCTGCGGTACCACAAGCAGTAATGATGATCTTTTTGATCGATTTCGAGCAGTTCTGATCCAGATTTAATTGAGGTAGTCGAATACCGCCGATTCTTCAAAATTCACCCGTCCCGCCAGGGTATCTGTCAATGACCGAACCTGCTCGTGGATTTCTTTTTGCATAAAATGGCGATATTCGCCTTTTTCCGCTGCAACCGGATCCCAGGAGACGGTGTGGGTTTGGTAGGGACGCTGACGCCCATCTAAGAGATTGGATTTCGAGCATCTTTGCGGGTAACAACAGCTATCTGCTGTGATTCCAGGAATACTACTTTACGGGTATGTTCAAGAATTGCGGGGATATCTGAGGCAATAAGCATTTCATTTTCACCAATACCAATCACCACTCCACCAGCATTACCAATCCGAGCCGCGATTATTTTATCCGGCTCACGTGAGGACATGATCACAATGCCATGAGCGCCTTTGAAGTTCTGTAAAGTGCGACGGACAGCCTTCAGCCAAATCAAGTCCCAGCGAAAGATATTTTTCAACCAGGTGAACTATTGTTTCCGTATCTGTTTCCGATTTAAATTCAACGCCCTCTGCAGTTAATTCTTCACGAAGTTCCAGAAAATTTTCGACAATTCCATTGTGCACAACCACAACTTCGCCTGTCGCGCCAATATGTGGATGGGCATTACGTGCACTCGGCTCACCATGCGTAGCCCAGCGAGTATGACCGATTCCCACATTTCCGCTTAATCGGTTGATCTTAACCAGGGATTGAAGCAAATTTCCAAGTTTACCAACTTCGCGGCGAAGCTCGATTTGGCCATTTTGCAATACGGCAATACCCGCAGAATCATAACCACGATATTCTAATTTTTTTAATCCATTCAAGATAATGGGCGTGGCATCTTGCCCGCCGATATACGCGACAATTCCACACATGGATATCCTCCAGATTAACAGATTTTATGATCACTGCATCCATAATGACGCAATGAAGCGCCGCACGGCGCTGGATAATTACATCTTCAATATGGGGGAAAGTACGGATGTGTTCATCCGGAGGGCTTCCGCTGATCTTTCGATTTTCCCGGTGCAAAGCCCGGTTAACTCTACCCTGCGATAGAGAACCCTCATCCTCGTCACTCCCAATGCTACAAAAATTGAGGCCATGCGCTAGACTTTTCCAGATATTAGATGTCCTCCTTTCTAAAAACGAATTATACCTGAACCTTAACCGGTCCGTTATTGGTTTTTCTACAAGCAATCTACCACTTCCGGAAAATCAATCCCTAATTCTCTTGGCAGCGTCTCGAGATTTGGGTACACCAGTTTTCTGGTCCATCCACGACGTTTATAAACTGCATCCACCAACTGGTCGTAACGGTCTCTCACGATAATCGCGCAGAGCACGCATTTTTTGTTGGGTGGACATTCCGGCAGGATCATACCTGCACCATTTCGCTTAGCTCTGTATCATAACGTTCCTGTCGAGATTCATATTCTTCGTCTGTTACGGGACCAACGGCGCGATATGGTGGGTAATCATGCTCCCGTGTTCCATATCCCAATCGGAGATTAAACACCCTTTGAAATTGATAAACTTTTTCTGATTGGGCAAGAAAATCTTCGATGGTGGCTTTCTTTCCGGTCACACCTTCATATAGCCACGTATAATTTTCCACATGCTCAGGGACTTTGGCGGGTTCATTAGCAGTTTTATTGCTGGCTGGAATGATGTCGTTCCAGGGAAGTTTGCATAAACCATGCAAGCTGAACCATGTGCGCCACATTGGGAAAGTAATACAAGTGCTTCAGCTTTTTTCTCAAAGGTGGGTAGTTGTTTATGAACCAATTCCATAAATATCAACCAGGCTTCATCATGCTGTCCGCCTTTAGAAGCCATGGCATAACCACCTTGCTGGGTCAAGGATTCCTTGGTCATGTACTCGGAAATTTCCATACCTTTCACTTCCATACCAATATCCTGCAAAAAGTCAGGATCAGCACCGCAATATTTTGCAAATAATCGTTTCATGGCACGCATACCCTGCCCTACGATCACTCCAAATCCCTTACCGACTGCCATCTGATGTAAAGCAGTCAGACAGGCATCCGCATTCCCCCAGGTAAATTCCAATCCGCCAGTTCGTTCCTTATTCAACATACCTTCGCATAACATTCCATCGCAAACGCCATTGAATTTCCTAAATGATATGGTGTCAATCGCCATATGTGTCAGCAATAAAAATTCAATTCCAGAATTGCTTCCGGGTCAAAAATTGCATACTTTGACCCCAAAGCGCCCAAAGTTTCATACTCGGGACCATCTACAAACACAGCCTCACCTTTATATGGACCTGTTTTCAAATGGTAATGCGAAACCCCATGGGCGCACGCCATCGTGCAGCCATACCAACACCCATCCGGACCTGTTTGGTCAAATTGGGGTTCCAAAATTCCCCAGCAATCAATTTTGCCAGCATCTGATCCCTGCCAAAGCGGAAATTCTGCACTGGTAACAGGTCAAACCTGTTCATGATTTCAACCAGGTATGGCGTACCCGTACCTCGCATATCATTTTGTGAAGGATCAAAATCGATAATCTCTTTATTGATTCGACTGACCAGCTTTGCGAATTAACTCCATATCCGCAACATTATTTGAGTTGGGATTCATGCTGCTATATTTAACAACAATCGCTTTTATTTTTTTGTCACGCAAAACACGGCCAGCACCACCACGGGCAGCTTGCTTGATCCGTACTTCTTCCCGGCTTGGGTCGTAATAACTGATATTCAACCCACACATGGGTACATGTTCAGCAGCTCTTCCGGCTGAAACAACTGAAATGGAGCGCAGTTCTCTTCTTCACCAGCATACATTTCAGTCATCATGCGATTAATCAAGTGGGTATCAGCAGATTCCAGAGGTGCAGTTTCAATCCGAACAAATCCAGTATCACCATCGATAATAACCACAACATCTTCTTGTGCTTTTCCCTGTATTTCCAACGCATCCCAACCTGAAAATTTGAGGTAAGGACCAAAATACCCCCCACTGTTACTATCAATTACAACCTGAGTGAGTGGTGAAATGGTTACTACTGTGATTTACCAGAACCCGGGTAAGCTGATAATACCTCCAATGGGTCCACTGGCAATCAGAAGTTCATTCTCCGGATCATTCCATTTCGTTGTATCCTTAACGCCATTCCATAATAACCATAAGCAAAAGCCACGCCCACCGGTAAAAGTGTTGACCATCTCATCTGTTACGGGTTTTTCAATTATTTGATTCTTATCCAGATTTACATACAAAGTTCGTCCCGCATAACCCCGCTGAACAGGTTTTAATGTATATTTATATTCACATAAAGTCTTATGTGCTTTTTGATATTCTTGGATTGAAAAGTTCTGCATTTCACTCTCCCAACAGTAGCGTGGATTGATCTCTATTAGGATTATAATGTTTCTGGGAAATAAATACAGTTTAGAACATCATAGAACATCTTTATCATAAATTATTATTCATCACTCATGCGCATATTCTCGCTTATAAAACACTGGCTGACAACTCCACAAAATCATGGAGTAGACCCGAAAAACTTCTCCAATGTGCAAATTGACGCCATTGGAGTTGGTTTGGGAAACGCCGCCAGTCCATTTTTACCTGTGTTTCTAACCCGTCTTGGGGCTGAAACCATTCAAATTGGTCTGTTAACATCCATGCCTGGTCTGGCAGGTCTATTAACAGCCATTCCACTGGGAAGATTCCTTCAAAACCGAAAAAATATTGTGCCCTGGTTCAGTTCTGCACGCCTGGCAGTCATTCTGAGTTACGCATTGACCAGCATTGCCACATTTATTTTTAAAGACAAAGTTACCATCTATGCCGTCCTGGTAATCTGGGCTCTGGCAACAATCCCGCAGACGATTGTTGCCATCTCATTCAGTGTTGTCATGAATGCAGTAGCAGGACCTTCTGGACGTTATGAATTGATGTCCAGACGATGGTCAATTATGGGAGTAACGACAGCCACATGTGCCTTTTTGGTTGGTTTACTTCTTGAAAACGTCCGCTTCCCACTAAATTATCAACTGGCTTTCTTTACATTATCCCTGGGTGCATTCATAAGTTATTACTTTTCGAGTCAAGATCAAGATAGAGGATCAGGAAATTCAACCGCGCACCCGCTTTTCTGCGAGACAGCAAATCGGTGCATATCGGGAATTATTGCAGGGGCAGAAGTCTTTTGTCAGTTTTGTGTTAAAACGTTCAGTCTTTTCTTCCGGGTTGTACTTCGTCATTCCGTTATTACCACTCTATTTCGTGCGGGAGGTAAAAGCGTCAGACGCATGGATTGCAGCAATTACCATGACACAGACAGCAGTAATGATATTGGGTTATTTTATTTGGACAAAACAATCAAGGATTTGGGGATCAAGATTTGTAATTTTGGCTTCAACATTTGGTGTTGCCATCTACCCCATATTCGCAGCATTAACCCACCAGGTCTGGATAATTGTCATATTGGCAGGTATCGCTGGAATATTTTCCGCAGGACTAAACCTTGTCTTTTTTGATGAATTAATGAAAACAATCCCGCAGAAATTTAGCGCCACCTTTATTTCGATGTCCCAAAGCCTGGAATACCTGGCTGCATTGATAGCGCCATTAGTTGGTTCCTTAATCGCTAATCAGGTTGGTTTAAGCTATGCCTTAATTATAGGTGGTAGCATAAGACTTATTGGTTTTTTCCTGTTCTTTATCAATTCTCCTAAAAAGGAGATGGTAACAGCTTAACACGAGTTGAATTGATTTATGTTCCACTTAATGAAATCTACATTGCCATGATGAACAGTAAAAATAAGTCTCTGCTTGCCCCACTGATATTAATAATCATCGGATTGGTTTTAATACTGGTTTTTGTGTTTGTAAAATTTGTGCAGCCACCTGCTGACCAACAAAATAATATAGACTCAACTGAAAATTTAACTCCCCCAAACTTATCACGCATATCTCAAAATGAAGCAAAACTTGCTCATGATCAAAATTTGGCTGTACTTTTAGACGTTAGGGATACTGCCAGTTTCGAATCCAGTCATATTTCCAACTCCATCAATATTCCTCTGCAATTCCTGGAAACCAGAATGGCGGAATTGGATAAAGCCCAGTGGATAATTACCGTTTGTGCCTGACCTAATGAAGAATCAAGCGCCCGTGCGGCGGAAATACTGGTAGAGAATGGCTTTTCACGGGCTAATCCGCTCCTAGGTGGGTTCCAGGAATGGATTGATTCCGGTTACCCGATTACCACCCAGCCATAATACAATAGAAGAATGAAATCCGAGACTCCTGAAGATATCCTGAAAAGGGAAAACGTTCCTTTTACGGTATTCATGCACGAGAAAATGCCAACATCTGTTGAAGATGCTGCCCGTGCTCGTAGTCAGGACGTGAAGCAAGTAATCCGCACTATCCTTTTTCGCAAGGATCAAAACAAATTTCTCATTGTTTTGGCACCCGGTGATATGCAAATTTCGTGGTCAAAATTACGATCATCCGTGCAATCCCGTCGAATTACAACCGCCACAAAGGAAGAAGTATTTGAACAAACTGGGTATTACCCAGGAACTGTATCTCCGCTGGGGTTACCACAAGACATGGCCATTTTCGTCGAAAGTTCTATTTTGATGCTTGACGAAATCTCAATTGGATCCGGTACACCTAGGGAAAGCAATAATTCTAACCCCCCACAATTTATTGTCTCTACTACCATCTGCAATCGTATTACCGCTGCGCTAACATATGTTCCAGGGAATTTTTCCAAAATTGTCCCCCCGAATTTCGCACAGGTATTTTTATGGCTTTTAATTTTTCTGCAATCTTGATGGCAGCCTGTGCAACACCACCCCAGTCCTCTGCTAGTAGGGCTGTCTTCATCTCCCTCGAAAATGATTCCGTCCACATCCATTCCATCCTAAACCGGTCAGCTTTTAGCCAATATCCCCGTTTTTCCCAGGCTTCCACCGAGGGATCAATCCCTGCATGTATTTCCTTCAATGCTAAAACAATGAATGCTGCCAAATCCTTGCTGTTCTGATCAGGAGTGGATTGTTTCATTAACTCACGGATTGATACAACAACCAGTTTGCAGAGCTTTGCCCGATCTTTTCCTACTGATTTAGTATCAATAATTCTACCCATGAGTTCTCCGTTACAATACAGGTATCTTGAATGAGCACCCATTATAATCCGTTTAGGAATTTGACTTGATAAAAGAATCTTCATTCAAAATTGGCAGCCACAATATCCAGGGAGACGTTGTTCTCGCACCCATGGTATCGATTTCTGATATGCCTTACCGCCTGCTTACACGCCGGATGGGAAATGCCCTCAGTTGGACTGCATTTGTTAATGCACAGGAAGTTCTTTTTGGACGCCAGCATCGTTTGAATGACCGTTTGAACTATGATGAATTCAGAAAGACCGATCATGTTTCAACTCTATGGCAGTGATATTGAGCAGATGGTTGCCGCTGCTAAAAAACTCCTTGCAAGAAAACCGGATATCCTGGATATTAATCTTGGTTGTTCAGTAAAGGCAATTAGTGCACGTGGCGCAGGGGCAGGTATGCTGCGGGACGTAGAATCTGTATCGAAATTAATCCTGAATTTATCGCACGATATTCCATTACCGATTACCACTAAAATCCGCCTCGGCTGGGATGAAAAAAACCAAAATTACATGGAAATCGTTCGTGCTTTGGAGGAATCTGGATCAAGTCTGATAACTGTTCATGCCCGCACCCGCATGCAGCGCTTCACAGCGGCTGCCAATTGGGATGCCATCAAACAGATTAAAGAAATTGTATCAGTGCCAGTCATTGGCAATGGAAATGTGAAGACACCAGATGATATTGCAGCGATGATTTCCACAACAGGGTGCGACGCAGTTATGGTTGGAAGAGCAGCCATCGGAAACCCCTGGATTTTTGCTAAACTTGATGCGGATAGGGTTACTTTGAGCGAGAGGTACCTGGTAATTGAAGAACACTTAAAATATGATGAATTCTTTTTATGGAACAGAAAAAGCCATGGTTCTCTTTAGAAAACATGCTGTCGGCTATCTTTCCGCAATTTCCCTGTCTCGTGAGCAGAGGACAGAAATTTTCAGTGCAATTTCTTCCACAGAATTCCTCAGGTTGGTAAAAAACGTTCTCTTATAGCGCAGTAAGTCATCCACAATTCACAGGCGTTTCTTCTGTTCTTGACCGGTGTTAATTATTCAGATAGAATGAATTACTACTCCACTCTGTACGGAAGGCGATGCATGCCAAAATATAAAATCATCCTCAACCCCACCTCTGGCAGGGGTACTGGCGAAAAGTCTGCCGCCGTAATCGAATCCATCTTACACGAACATAACATCGATTTTGAACTCGTTCGCACTGAAGCTCCCTGGCATGCTGCAAAATTGGCTCAGGAAGCCATTGCACAGGGATTTGACTATGTTGTCGCTGCAGGCGGTGATGGAACTTGCAACGAAGTTATTAATGGATTTATGCTTGCCCGGGCTGCCGGACTAAATGGCTCTGCCCTGGGTGTACTTTCGGTTGGTAGAGGAAATGATTTTGCATTCAGCATGGGTATCCCACCGGATTGTCATGCAGGCTGCATGGCTTTGATCAAAGGCGAAACCCGAAAAATTGACATCGGTAAGGTTACGGGTGGTTTATATCCTGAAGGCAGGTATTTTGGAAATGGAATCGGTATCGGGTTTGATGCTGTGGTAGGTTTCGAAGCAGTAAAACTAAAACCATTAAAAGGATTTGCTTCTTATATTGCCGGCGCACTAAAAACCATGATGCTTTATTTCAATGTCCCCACGTTGCGGGTTGAAATGGATGACCATGAGATAACCCAACGATGCCTGATGGTATCTGTAATGAACGGGTATCGGCTTGGTGGTGGTTTCTTTATGACCCCACAAAGCCGCCCTGATGATGGTAAATTTGACCTGTGTATTGTAAAGAAAATCAGCCGTGCTCAGGTTCTTGGATTAATCCTGCAATTCACCCGTGGTACCCAGGGAACTCACCCGGCTGTTACGTTTGCACGCAGCCAGCGTGTAAAAGTAACTGCTCTGGATGGCAGCATCCCTGCCCACACAGACGGTGAAACATTATGCACCAAAGCAGATCAGCTGCTTATCGAGATAATGCCTCAGCAAATTGACCTGGTATATGCAAAACCAGAATAAACTACGACTCTCAACCCGCTTTCTCAATTTTTCCTTGCGGAACATCACCGATGTAATCTGTAAGGTGGATGCTGAAGCGCTGGAAAAAATTCCATTAGTTGGTCCTTTGATTCTGTTTGTAAATCACGTCAATTTTCTTGAGGTGCCAGTAATTGCATCCCGATTGAAGGATAGGCAGGTATGTGTTCTGGCGAAGGAAGAAACCTGGAAGAACCCGGCTCTGGCTTTTTTATTCGACTCGTGGAATGGTATCCCAATTAAACGTGGAGTTTATGACCGCGAAGCCATTCAAAAATCTATGGATGCAGTCGTCAGCAGGGAAGATTTTAATCGTTGCTCCAGAAGGCACCCGCAGCAAGGATGGCAAATTACGCAAAGGTCTTCCGGGTATTGTTTTATTGGCATTGAAAACACAGGCACCGCTATTACCACTGGCATATTATGGTGGTGAAAAGTTTTGGGATAAATTTTCTCGCCTACAGAAAACGGAATTCCATATCAATTTGGGACGTAAATTTCTGCTGAATGAGTACCCTGAGACGCCAGACAAGCATATCCGCCAGCAAATGACAGATGAAATCATGTTTGAACTGGCAAAAATACTTCCTCCGGAATATCGGGGGTATTATAGTGATTTACCCAAAGAAAACGCACTCCATCTTTCTTACCTGGATTAATGGAAGCGATTTCTTCGTGATATAATGCCGTAATCCGGTTCAAAATATCCAAAACCAAGTGTATTTGTTGTCTGTAAAGGTAGTATTTTGCGGGTGTAGCCAAGTGGTAAGGCAGTAGCTTCCCAAGCTACCATTCGTGGGTCCGAATCCCATCACCCGCTTTTTTCTTTCTTGGTATTCCACTTGATTTGATATACAATATTATGCATGCCTGACAAATCTTCTTGATCAGGTATTTTTCAAGAAATTTCAGGGGTAGACCTTGTTCAAGATTGCAGTTGCAAACGAAAAAGGTGGTGTGGCGAAAACCACCAGTACTGTATCTCTGGCTGCAGGTCTGGCAGAATCTGGGAAAAAAGTACTGCTTCTGGATCTTGATGCTCAGGCAAACACTACTTTGTCTGTCGGGCTGGACCCGACTGTTTGCAAAAATACAATTTTTGATACATTAATCCGAAGTATGGATGTGGCAGAAATCATCCTGCCAACGAACATCCCCAATATCTCCATTATTCCAGCCAATCATGATGTTGGTTTGATTGAACAAAACCTGCCTCGCCTGAGTGATTATGAATGTCGTTTACGAAACGCTTTAGCGACAGTAAATGGTCAATTCGATTTTGCTATCTTTGATTGTCCCCCATTTTTGGGTTCCGTAACAATTAATGCCATCACAGCATCCAATTTATTAATGATTTCCCACCCAGGCAGAGTTTTTCTCAATATATGCTTTGAGTAATCTAATGCAGCTCATCCGGAAAATTCGTTCCATGCACAATCCGGGTCTCACATATCGCCTGCTCATCACCATGTTTGATCGTCGCAATCGCATCCATCGCGTGCTCTATCAACAACTGCAGGACAACTTTTCGATGGGTCTACTCCAAACGATTATTGAAACAGACACCAGGTTGCGTGAGAGCCCAGGTTTGGGAAAAACAATATTCCAGCATTCTCCCAGAACCAGGGCAACGCTCCAATATCGTGCCCTCTCGCAGGAAATTCTGGATTACATGGACGATCGGAAAAATTAAGAGTGTTTTTTCGTTCTGGTATAATTTTAAAGTCAATCAATCTTTTCACCCAAATCTTATGGAGGTATCTTCAATGAATGTTCCATCAAATTTAAAATATACGGAAACTGATGAATGGCTGCTTTTGGAAGGTGATGTAGCCACTATTGGCATTACAGACTATGCGCAAGAACATTTATCGGATGTCGTATATGTTGAATTTCCTGTTTCTGAGGGAGATGAAATTGTCAAAGGTGATTCGGTCACCACAATTGAATTGGTAAAAGCAGCTGCTGAAGTTAATACACCTGTAAGCGGGAAAGTAATTGCAGTCAATGAAGCAGTTACCAAGAGCACAGGTGATGTAAATACCGATCCTTTTGGAACGGCATGGATGGTAAAAATTTCCATTTCCAAACCAGCAGAAGTGGATGCCATGCTGGATGCAGCAGGCTATGAAAAGTATTGTGCTGAACGGAGCCATTAATGTTCATCCCCCATACTGAGAAAGAAACCCAGGAAATGCTGGGTGTAATTGGTATTAAATCAATTGCCGATTTATTTACCGATGTTCCAAAAGCATACCGTTTTCCTGAACTGGCAATTCCCCCAGCCTTGTCTGAAATGGAAATTGCTGCCAATCTTCAAGCACTTGCGGATGTGAATGAGACAACCAGGGACCTGGCATGCTTTCTGGGTGCCGGTGCATATAACCATTACACACCTGCAGCTGTTGATGCAATAATTCGCCGTGGTGAATTCTTAACTGCATATACACCTTATCAACCGGAAATATCGCAAGGGACCTTGCAGGCGATATTTGAATATCAAACCCTCATATCCAACCTTACAGGAATGGATGTCAGCAATGCATCCCATTATGATGGAGCAACTGCAACCGCTGAAGCAGCGGTGCTTGCATATCACCAATATCCGCGGAAAACGCACGAAGTTCCTCGTCTCCTGCGCAGTTCATCCCCATTACAGGGATACACTCCGAACCTATATGGATGGATTATCTGAAGCCATCATCTTGGGAGATGAATGTGAACGAGACCCGCTTTTGGATTGGAAATATTTGCTTGACCAGATAGACACCAACACGGCACTGGTCGTTGTTCAATACCCGGATTTCTTTGGACGAATTTATGACTACACCGAACTCGCCAAAACCGTTCATGAAAATGGCGCCATGCTTGCCATCGTCGCCAATCCTCTGGCTTTGGGAATGCTCAAAGCACCGGGTGAATTTGATGCAGATATTGTTGTTGGTGAAGGACAGCCGCTTGGAATTCCCTTATCTTATGGTGGACCTTACCTCGGGTTCTTTGCCACCAAAGATGAATATGTACGAAAACTCGCTGGCAGGCTGGTCGGAGAAACCGTAGACCAGAATGGAAAACGCGGTTATGTTCTTACGCTAACTGCCAGGGAACAACACATCCGTCGTGAAAAGGCAACCTCCAATATCTGCACGAACCAGGGTCTCATGGCTCTTGCATCCGCAGTCTACATGTCACTTCTTGGAAAACAGGGATTGCGTCAGGTTGCCGAACTTTGTTACCACAAAGCCCATTATGCTGCCGAACAAATAGGCAAGATTACAGGGTATTCAATCTGTTCCGGGGAGACCTTCTTCCATGAGTTTGTAGTTTGCTGCCCAACCAGTGTGGAAGATGATAAATAACCATTTGCTTGATCATGGCTTTTTGGGTGGGTATAATCTCGTCAATTCTTACCGGAAACTGAAAAATCACATGTTGATTGCAGTTACAGAGATGAATACCAAGGAAGAAATTGATATGCTTTGTGAAGTTTTGGAGGAGGTGAGCCATGAGTGAACCAACCATCTATGAATTATCCTCCAAAGGTAGAACCGGCGTAAAATATCCCGCACCGGATGTTCCCAGGCAAAACTGCCCGTGGGTTTACTTCGAAAAGACCTCCCATTTCCCGAGTTGGCTGAGTTAGATGTAGTTCGCCACTTTACCCACTTATCCAAATTGAATTACAGCATCGACGGTGGGTTTTATCCCCTCGGCTCCTGCACTATGAAATATAATCCGAAAATTAATGAGGAAGCAGCCCGGATACCTGGATTTGCAAATATACACCCACTGCAACCGATTGAAACCGTTCAGGGCACTTGCATTAATGTACCAATTACAACTATGGCTGACAGAAATCAGCGGCTTTGCAGAAGTTAGCCTGCAACCTGCAGCCGGTGCCCATGGTGAATTTACAGGTGTTATGATTATTCGAGCCTATCATAAGGCGCGTGGTGATCTAAAACGCATTCGAATGATCATCCCAGACTCTGCTCACGGTACCAACCCTGCCACATCAGCCATGAGCGGCATGGAGGTTGTCCCAATTGCAACGGATGCCAATGGAAATGTTGACCTGGAAGTGTTGAAAACCGTTTGCGATGATAACGCTGGCTGGTTTGATGCTAACCAACCCCAATACACTGGGCTTATTGACCAAAATGTTCTCGAGGTAGTTCGAATCGTTCACGAAGCCGGCGGACTGGTCTATGGTGACGGCGCAAACCTGAATGCATTACTGGGTATCGCAAGACCAGGCATGATGGGTTTTGATGTGATGCATTTCAATCTTCATAAGACGTTCTCCACTCCGCATGGCGGCGGTGGGCCTGGCTCTGGTCCAGTTGGTGTTGCCCATCACCTGGTCGATTTCCTGCCAGGACCTGTCGTTGCTATCCTGGAAGATGGAACTGACGAAATTCCACCCTTATACGGCTTACAAATGCCGGATAAATCGATCGGAAGGGTGAAAGCCTTTTAGGGACATTTTGGAATGATGGTTCGAGCATATACCTATATTGCCATGCATGGACCGGATGGGTTGCGCAAAATTTCAGAATATGCCGTGCTCAATGCCAATTACATCATGGCAAAACTGAAAAATACCTACCATGTCCCTTATAACCGCATTTGCATGCATGAATTCGTGGCAGAAGGTAAATGGGCAGATGCACCTGAAGTACGTGCACTGGATATAGCAAAACGTCTCATGGATTATAATTTCCATCCCCCGACCAACTATTTTCCAATGATTGTACATGAAGCATTAATGATTGAACCAACGGAAACGGAAAATAAACAAACCCTCGATGAATTTTGTGATGCAATGCTGAAAATCGCCGAGGAAGCCCATACTAATCCTGAACTTCTCAAGGATGCACCACATAATACGCCTGTGGGAAGGTTGGATGAAGTAAAAGCAGCCAAGGAACTTGTCTTATGCTGCTGGATGCCTGAAGATTTAGAATAATTTCACAGATTTTTCGAAAAAGCAGTGCAGAATTATTCCTGCACTGCTTTTTTTATCATAATATCCAAATCATTTCTTTTGATAGCCTTATCCCGTTGCATCATTCTTTGGGTAATTTGCCATAAGGGAGTATTACTGCCTGGTTCTATTAGGTCAGGCTTAATATCAACCAGTGGTAATGCTACATGAATCTGTTGCCAAATAGCATCATCAACTATCTGATCGTCATAAACCAATACGTCAATATCGATTGTTCGCGGAGCATTCTTATCGCTTGTTCTTATACGCCCCAATCTTTCTTCGATTGGGGTAAGAATTTCCTTTTTCAATTCATCCAGGGAGAATGTGGTGCAAACCTTCAATGCAAAATTAAGGAAATTTGGTCCATTGCTTCCAACCGCTTCAGTTTCCCATACACTGGAATTAGTGGCTATGCGCAGTTTTGTTTTTAATAGTTTTACTGCCTGAAGAATATTTTCTTCCGGATTGATATTTGACCCAAGCAGTAAATATACTTCCCGCTCTTTTAGTCTGGAATTACGGATATCTTTCAATCTCCACCCCAACAGATTTTGAAAAACGCACAGCACCTGGCTTTTCAACCCTGACTCGCACACCGGTTATATGTGGCTGCTCGAGACAAATCGCAGCAATATCCTCCGCCAATGCTTCTACTGTGTACCTGGCGGCCTTTTCGGCATGCGCCATTACCTTTTTTGATACTGTACGGTAATTGACTGTATCATTTATATTATCGCTTTTGCCGCAAACTGATGTATCACAAAACATAACGATACTAATTACAATATTCTGTGGATTTGAGCGCTCAACCTCCCCTACTCCGATTACACCTCTGACCAGCAAATCCTTAATAATAATTTGGTCCATACGTTTTTCTCCTGTTTATACTAAATGCCTGCCGCCATCCACGTGAATAATCTCTCCGGTAATATACTTGGGTCCGCTCAATAAAAACAATACAGTATCAGTTACTTCCTCAAGTGTAGCCCATCTCCGTAAAGGCACTTTTTTGATAATCTCTTCGGCATTTCCCCCATCACTTGGTGGTAAGATCGCACCCAAAGCAATTCCGTTAACACTGATTTGGGGGGCAAAGGAGATTGCAAGGGCTTTTGTCATTGCTGCCAGTCCAGCCTTTGTCATTGTATATGCAAAATGGTCTTTTCCGGGTTTTAGTCCCCGCCAATCCAAAATATTAATAATTCGTCCGTCTTTTCCATTTCTGCAAATGGCAAATTCGCGGCTCAGGATAAATGGTGCGGTTAAATTAATATCAAAATGCTTTTGCCAGATGGAAGTTGTGGTTTCCAATGGCTGAAAGTTTTCAAAAATTGCTGCATTATTTATTAACGCATCAATTGGCTTTATCTGGTTTGCTCGCGTTATCAAGGTTTCAACACCACTAACATCCTGTAAATCCTGTTCAAGAATCCAGGCATCTACACCGTGCGTGCGAATCTCTTGTGCAACACTTTCTGCTTCCTGCCTTGACTTCCCATAATGCACAACAATATTGGCACCCTCCCGGGCAGCAGCGATCGCCAGGGCTTTTCCGATGCGGCGGCTTGCACCGGTTATGAGAATGGTACGTCCCGTTAGCAGTCTATTTTCCTGTTTCAAGGTCTTCATCCCCACTGGCATTCTCGGATAAGGCTGTCAAATCAATTTTCTTGGAAGCCAAAATTCCAAAAGAAATTATCATTAAAACCAGGCAAATTAATTGTATCTCACGGAAACCAAACAACATGGTACCAGGCTGGTGAAATATATCCAAAAATAATCTTAATCCTGCACTGGCAGCGACAAAGTATAGAAAAACCTTGCCAGGAATAATCTGTTCAGGTGCTTTTGTGAACTGCCACCATATCCATAAACCGATAATAAGCATTCCCGCTAACTCATATAATTGTACAGGATGCCGAACAGCTCCTCCAACCATCAAACCCCATGGCAGGTTTGTATTTACTCCAAGGTTTTTACCACTGGCAAAGAAAGCCAGGTATAACCCAAAAATGAACACAACTCCTCCAGGCGTAAAAACATCCAAAACATCCCAGGCGGGTAACTTATATTTAGAGACTGATGCAATCGCTGTGATCAATCCAATTACCAAACCTGAAGTTGTATCCAGTAATGCCGGATTTATGGAAAATGCATTCCACCAATTTCCCGAAAATGCGCTTGGATTAAGGAGCACAAAACCCAGTCTTGCACCTACTATTCCAGCAATTGTCGCAAATAAAATCGTCTTCTCAATCTTTCCTGCATCCAATTGCCTGACTTTGGCTGCTCGATCGATTACTACTGTGGCAAAATAATAGCTGATTAACAGAATCAAGCCAAAACTTTGTATCGCCAAAGGACCAATTTGAATAACCGGAAGCATCTTTAATCTTTCTCCAACTTGCTGATTTCAGCTCGGATGACTGCCTCTGGTATCGGTCCACCCATGATGACTTTTTGAATTACGCCTTCCTTATCAATAAAAAACGTTGTCGGCATTGCATAGATGGCATAGGCTGTTGTAACGGTTCCGCTTTCATCCAGCAAAATAGGAAAAGTTAACTGTTTTTCCTCAACAAACTCCAGTACATTATTAATCTTATCCTGGATGGTGACATTCACACCCAGGATAACAACCTTTTGTGGATCATAAGAATCAAAAACCCGCTGAAACGCAGGCATTTCTGCCTGGCATGGTGTACACCAACTTGCCCAAAAATTTAAAACCACTACCCTGCCCTGCATGTCAGACAATGAATAATGAAATCCGGTAAGATCTTGAAGAGAAAAATCGGGTGCACTATTCCCTTCCAGCGGAGAACTCACTTCTTCTTGAGCCACTGTCACTGGCTGCAGGCGCGGTGTAATTACTGTCCAGGCTGCAGCAAGTATTATTACGAGCAAATAGATTATTCGATTTTTCATTGCTTTAATATTTTCTCTTCGTAAGTGTAGAAGTTTGCGTGTTAACTGTCAAGCATTAATGCCTATGATTATACTTGACATTTATTGTCCTCTTTGGTATATTTGTTCTTACCCCTCCCCAGTGGGGGTGGGCAAGGAGTAAAAATGAACGATCCGGATGCCCTAAACCGCTTGAAAACCATCGAAGGACATATTCGAGGGATTGAAAAAATGCTCGAACAAGATAAGTACTGCATCGATATTATCAAGCAGATTTAAGCCGTTCAAGCTGCACTTAACAAGGTCAGTGCTCAAATATTGGATGGACATTTGAAAAGCTGCCTGATAACCGCAGTCCGGGGAGATGATCCGCAGGAACGGGAGCGCGTTCTTTCGGAAATTGCACAAGTATACGAAACAGCAACCAAAGTTTGATTAATTAGGAGAATATTATGTCTACAATTGAATATCTTGTACCAGGAATTTCATGCAATCACTGTGTTCACACAATCACAAGCGAACTCTCAGAACTTGAGGGTGTCAAATCTGTACAGGCGGACGTTACAACCAAGCAGGTCACTGTCACTTACGAACCACCCGCCACAGAGGATTCCATAATCGCCCTCTTAACTGAAATAAATTATCCCCCACAGAGGTAACAACATTCCTAACATAACCCGGTGTTGACCCGGCAAAGGCAAAATATGAGTACATCCAAACAGGTAATCCTTCCCATCACTGGCATGACCTGTGCCAATTGTGTATCTACCATTGAAAGAAACTTGAATAAACTCAATGGCATTCAACAGGCGAACGTCAATCTATCAAATGAACGGGCAACCGTCACTTTTGATCCAGACTATTTAACGCTTGACCAGATTGTTGGACGGGTGCAAAAAGCAGGTTATGACGTTGCCTCAGGCGAGTTGGATATCATTATTAAAGGTTTATCTGATTCAACGGATGCAGCCAGGCTGGAAAAAGCCTTGCAAAACAAGGAAGGAATAGTTTTTACCCAGGTCAGCATTGCCACGCAGCGTGCAAGTCTGCGCTATATTCCAACTGTTATAAATCAACTTGAAATTCAAAGTACCATAAAACAGGCAGGTTTTGATACGGTAAACCTTGGCAGCAATACAGACGATGCAGAAGCAATGGCGCGCCAATCTGAAATTGCACACCAAAAAAAGTTATTAATAATCGGGCTGGTACTGACAATTCCCCTATTCCTGCTCTCGATGAGTCGTGATTTGGGATTATTACCCATGGCAATTGGGCATTCCCGTTGGCTGGATTGGCTGATGCTTGCCCTGGCAACGCCTGTACAGTTTTATGTGGGTGGACAGTATTATGTCAGCGCATATAAAGCATTAAGGAATAAATCAGCCAACATGGATGTTTTAATTGCACTCGGCAGCTCCGTTGCCTATTTTTATTCGCTGCCAATTGTCTTTGGGTTGCTTGATGGGCATCAGTACCTCGAAACCGCAGCAGTAATTATCACCTTGATTTGTTTGGGAAAATTTCTTGAGGTACGTGCAAAGGGACGTACAAGTGAAGCCATTAAAAAACTGCTGGGATTGCAGCCCAAAACAGCCCTGGTGGTTCGAAATGGACAGGAATTGGAAGTCCAGGTAGAAGATGTCATAGTTGGAGACATTGTTATCGTTAAACCTGGAGCAAAGATCCCGGTGGATGGTGTGGTTATTGATGGAAATTCTGCTGTGGATGAATCCATGCTTACGGGAGAATCTTTACCAGTTGAGAAACGTGCCGGCAGCAATGTGTTTGGTGCTACCATTAACAAAACGGGATTGTTCAGGTTTGAAGCCTCAAAGATTGGAAAAGAAACCGCACTGGCACAAATTGTAAAACTGGTTGAGGATGCCCAGGGGAGTAAAGCGCCTATTCAGCGCTTGGCGGATAAGGTTTCTTCAATATTTGTGCCGATTGTGATTGGAATTGCTCTCACTACCTTTATCATATGGTTGTTTATACCGGTAAATCCAGGCGCGGACATCAGCTTATTTACCCGGGCAATGATAAATGCGGTCGCGGTTTTGGTTATTGCCTGCCCATGTGCGCTCGGTCTGGCAACACCGACGGCAATCATGGTATCCAGCGGAAAAGGTGCAGAAATGGGTATTCTATTCCGGTCTGGAGAAGCGATTGAACGGGGTTTATCCGTAGACACAGTGGTTCTGGATAAAACCGGCACAATCACGAAAGGACAACCGGCGGTTACAGCTATTATCCCGCTCCATCAAGGATATTCAGAAGATGAAGTATTACGTTTGGCAGCAAGTTTGGAAAAAGGGTCAGAACACCCCCTAGGGGAAGCCCTTGTGGCTGAAGCAGGTAATCGTAATTTAAGTTTATCGCATCCATCCCAATTCATCGCCATATCCGGCAAGGGAATCCAGGGAACGATTGATGATAAGGTTGTTTTCGTGGGTAACGACCGTTTAATGGCGCAGGAAGGCATTCCCACTGAAGGTGGCATTGCTCATATGGAAACCCTGCAAAATAACGCAAACACGGCAATTCTGATTGCTGTGGATAAGCAATTTATTGGCTTAATTGGCGTTTCTGACCCTCTTAAAGATGGTTCTACTGAAGCCATCTCTCAACTCAAAACCATGGGACTTGAAATTGTCATGTTGACCGGTGACAACA
The DNA here is from genome assembly GCA_963793615.1 of uncultured Chloroflexia bacterium. Taxonomy (GTDB): domain Bacteria; phylum Chloroflexota; class Anaerolineae; order Anaerolineales; family Anaerolineaceae; genus UBA4782. The sequence continues at coordinate 141,152 of CAWCAN010000010.1, read as the reverse complement.
AAAGAACCGCAGCCGCCATTGGCAGAACGGTCGGTATTACGAATATCGTATCCGATGTAATGCCAGGCGCAAAAACCGATGAAATTAAGAAATTGCAGCAAGCAGGAAAAATTGTCGCCATGGTTGGTGATGGTATTAATGACGCACCTTCGCTTGCCCAGGCTGATATTGGCATGGCAATTGGAACAGGAACCGATGTCGCGATTGCGGCTGCACCCGTTACGTTGATAAGTGGTGATTTACGAAATGTTCCCCGGGCAATAAAACTATCGCAAATTACCATGCGCACGATCAAACAGAATATGTTTTGGGCATTTTTCTACAACATTATCTTGATCCCGGTTGCAGCACTTGGTTTCCTAAACCCGATGTTTGCTGCTGGGGCAATGGCATTTTCCTCGATATTTGTCGTCAGTAATAGTCTTCGTCTTCGAAAGGCACGTATCTAGCGTTTTTTGTACGAATGTTCACTTTACGGTAATGGGATTATCCTCGACAAGGATGGTAAAATATCTAAAAATCTTCCGAGGATAATCCATGACCGTCTCTGACCTCCAAGAAAAAGCGATTAATACAATTCGATTTCTATCCGCTGATGGCGTTCAAAAAGCCAACTCAGGTCACCCTGGGCTGCCCATGGGAACGGCTGCCATTGCCTATACCATTTTTACCCGTCACCTGCACTTTGATCCCCTTGACCCCCAATGGATGAACCGGGATCGTTTCATTTTATCAGGCGGGCATGGCTCCATGCTTTTATATTCAATGCTCTATCTGACAGGATATGCAGTTTCGCTGGACGATTTGAAACAGTTCAGGCAATGGGGCAGCATTACACCCGGTCATCCAGAAGCTGGCTTGACACCTGGAGTAGAGACAACCACAGGTCCGCTTGGTCAGGGATTTCGCGAACGGGGTTGGAATGGCGATTGCAGAAGCAAACCTGGCAGCAACCTACAACCAGCCGAATAATGAAGTAATTAATCACTTCACATACGCCATTGTTACCGATGGCGACCTGATGGAAGGGATTTCGTCAGAAGCAGCCTCACTGGCTGGTCACTTGAAACTGGGTAAATTGATTTACCTGTATGATGACAACAAAATCAGCATAGATGGCTCTACAGATTTGGCTTTCACCGAGGATCGTGAGAAACGTTTTCAAGCATACGGCTGGCATACCGTTCGGGTTAATGATGGGAATAATGTTGAAGAAATTGATAAGGCTATCCAGCAGGCAAAAAATGATCCTCGTCCTAGCCTGATACTCTGCAAAACAATTATCGGATTTGGCTTACCAACCCGCCAGGGGACATCAAAAGCCCATGGTGAACCTCCAGGAATGGATGAGCTCAACGCTGCCAAAACGAATGCAGAATGGCCTCTTGAACCCGCATTTTACGTTCCTGAGGATGCGCTAAAGGTATTCCGGGATGCAGGCAACAAAGGAACTGCTTTGCATGCAGAATGGGATGAAAAATTCGCCCGGTATCAAAAAGCCTTCCCTGAAGCCGCCCACCGAACTAGATAGACGGTTTAGCAAACAACTTCCAGCAGGGTATGATGCATTATTTCCTGTTTTCCCGGCAGATGCAAAAGGGTTAGCCAGTAGAAGTGCCTCCCAGAAGGTCGATTAATGCGCTTGCACCTCACCTTCCTGAGTTATTTGGTGGTTCTGCTGACCTCGCTCCCTCCAATAACACCTGGATGCAGGATATCCCTGCTTTCCAATCTACTTCACCGGCTGGTCGCAATTTCCATTTTGGTGTGAGAGAACATGCCATGGGTGCTGTTGTTAACGGAATCACCTGGCATGGTGGTTTCCGTCCCTATGGTGCAACTTTCCTGGTTTTCACAGATTACATGCGTCCTGCAATACGCGTTGGTGCCTTGTCGCACCTGCCCAGTATCTGGGTAATGACACATGACAGTATCGGACTTGGAGAAGATGGTCCCACCCACCAGCCGGTTGAGCATCTCTCCTCACTTCGAGCAATTCCAAACCTTACTGTTATCCGGCCATGCGATGCAAACGAGGTATCAGAAGCATGGAAAGCTGCCTTAATGAATTCAAATGGACCAACATTAATTGCATTAAGCCGGCAAAATCTACCAACTATAGATCGTACAAATTTTGCTCCTGCAAGTGGTTTGCATAAAGGGGCATATGTCTTGAAGGATTTGGGCGGTAAGGCACAAATCATCTTGATGGCAACCGGTTCAGAAGTATCCCTTATTATCGAAGCCGGATCCCGCTTGGCAGCCAAAGGATTGAATGTACGTATCGTTTCGTTCCCGAGTTGGGAACTGTTCCAACAACAAGATACTGCCTACCAAAATAGCGTTTTACCACCCTCTATCGATATCCGTCTGGCTGTGGAAGCTGGAGTTACCCAGGGATGGGAAAAATGGGTCGGTGGCAAGGGCAAAATCATTGGGATTGATCACTTTGGCGCTTCTGCGCCTGCTTCGATACTCTTCAACCAGTTTGGCTTTACAGTTGATAATATTGTGAATGCAGCAGTTCAATTAACAGGTTTTACGGAAGATGAAATTTAATTGAGGTTCCCATGCGTGTTGTAGTTGCCAATGATCATGTCGCTGTGGCTTTGAAAGAAGTTGTAGTAAATACACTGATTAACGCAGGTCACGAAGTGATTGATGTCGGTGCTTGCTCCCCGGATACTGTAGACTATCCGGATATGGCAGAAAAAGGGGGTCGCATCATCCAGGAAGGCAAAGCAGACAGGGGTATATTCCTGTGTGGGTCAGGTGTTGGCGTCTGCATTACAGCCAATAAAATGAAGGGGATTTATGCTGGTCTGTGCCACGATACCTATTCAGCCCACCAGGGAGTTGAGCATGACAATATGAATGTACTTTGCCTTGGTGGTCGCATTATTGGCGCAGAAACAGCGCGGGAATTGGTACTTTCCTTCATGAATGCCCGTTTTATATCCGAAGAGCCTCGTTATGTAAGGCGTGTAAACAAGATATTGGCAGTTGAAAAATCAGGGTAGCTGACATGGAAAAACAAAACATTCTTACCAGGTTTACCCAGTTGGGACAATCAATCTGGTATGACAACATTCAACGCAGTCTCCTCAAATCCGGCGAATTAGCCAGAATGATTGAGAGAGGAGAAATTCGCGGTGTAACCTCAAATCCTACCATTTTCCAGAACGCCATCGCAAAATCGAATGACTACAATGATTTCATTCAGACCATGTCCTGGGCTGGTGCTGATGCAGAAAGTATTTTTTATGGTCTCGCAATTCAAGATATTCGTGCTGCAGCCGACTTGTTTTCAACCATCTACCAGGAAAGCGGCGGAATTGATGGGTATGTCAGTCTTGAAGTAAGCCCATTATTAGCCCATGACACAGTTGCAACCATTGCCGAGGCAAAACGCCTGTGGCAAACGGTTAATCGTCCTAATTTGATGATTAAAATCCCTGCCACGTTGGCTGGCATTCCGGCAATAAAGGAAGTGATTGAAGCAGGGATCAATGTTAATGTTACCCTGATTTTTTCCATTGAACGCTATCGGGATGTAATGGATGCCTTTTTCGCGGCATTGAAGCTCGGATGGAACAAAATCTCTCGTTGACTCATATTGCTTCCGTTGCAAGTTTCTTTGTCTCCCGGGTTGATACAAAAGTGGATGGTTTGCTCCAACAAAAATTGGATTCCGGGAATTTATCTTCCGAGAATCAATCGCTGTTAGGGAAAACCGCCAATGCGAATGCAGCCATCGCGTATACACTCTTTGAAGAAATATTCAACTCCCCAAGATTTCTTGCTTTGAAATCCGCTGGAGCGCAATACCAGCGGCCTTTGTGGGCATCTACCAGTACAAAAAATCCGGCATATGATGATTTAGATCTCTGTCGAGAACTTAATTGCACCGCATACCGTAAATACAGTCCCTCCAAAAACTCTGGATGCAATCCACGATCATGGCACTCCTGAGATGAGTTCTTGCAAATTTACAGAAATCTGCTCCGGATATACTCTCCCAAATCAACAAGATTGGTATTGATTTATCGGAAGTAACCCGGCAGCTTGAAGAAGAAGGCGTCAAGAGTTTTTCAAATTCCTTTACCTCCTTGTTGAACACAATAGAAACAAGGCGCTTGGAATACGTGGCAGAATTGGGAAACTTACACAAACCAGTTCAATTGCGTATGCAAAAGTTAAACCGACGAAAATATAGTTTCCCGTATGTTTTCCAAAGACCCAACCGTGTGGACAACAAATATACAAGCCCATGCAGAAATCAAAAATCAACTCGGTTGGCTGCGATTCTCCCATCAGCAGCCAGGATCAGCTAAGTGATATTAGTGATTTTGCCAGAAAATGCACAGAAAACGGGTTCACGCATGCTATCCTGTTAGGTATGGGTGGTTCTTCCATGGCCCCCGAAGTATTCGCTTCCATTGGAAAATCATTTGGACTAACCAATGGCGGCTTACAACTGGTAGTTTTGGATACCACCGACCCCCGACAGATACTCAACGTGGCACGTACAATTAACCCGCTGAATACCCTCTTTATAGTCGCCAGTAAATCCGGTTCCACCACTGAGGTGGATGCACTTTTCTCGTATTTTTGGCATCTCACTTACAGTCTTGTTGGAGAAAATTGTGGCGAGCATTTCATAGCCATTACTGATCCCGGCACCAGCCTTGAAAAATTAGGGCGAGAAAAGAATTTTGCACGCATATTCTTAGCTAGACCCGAGCGTAGGCGGTCAGATATTCTGCATTGACCGTTTTTGGGCTAGTTCCAGCAGCACTGTGTGGGTTGAATATTCGCCAACTCCTTAATAGTGCCTCTTCTGCACGTGAATTTGCTATTCCAGGTACCAATCCGTACCTGAACCGTGGGCTTGTGTTAGGCGCCATATTGGGTGAAGCAGTGTTGCATGGCATTGATAAACTGACAATTTTGGTCTGACCCCGAATTAAGTACAGTTGGAGCCTGGTTGGAACAGTTGATTGCAGAAAGCTCTGGTAAAACCGGAAAAGGTATTATTCCTGTGGACGGTGAACCAGTCATGAGCGCAAAATACTATCAGCAGGACAGGCTGTTTGTATATCTTAAACACACTGGAGCATTTCAAGAAGTGGTCAATGAATTTCAGAAGGTTAACCAGCCGGTTTTGACCCTCAATATGCCCGATGGCTATGCGCTTGGCACAGAAATGTTTACCTGGGAATACGCTACCGCAATAGCATGTGCCATTCTTGGGGTTAATGCTTTTGACCAACCCGATGTACAGGATAGCAAAACTCGAACCCAGCATAAAATAAAGTCCTTCATCGAAAATGGAAGTCTGGTGGAGCAGCAACCCGCATGGGAAGACAGTAATTACGCAGTTTTTCCATCAAATGTTGAATTGGGTTCCTGTCAAACGGTGGATGAATATGTAACTGCTTTTTTACGAAATGCCAAACCAACGGATTATATTGCCATCAATGCCTATGTTCCTCGTGATCCAGCCTATACATCACAATTACAGCATTTCCGAAAACAGGTGATGCAACTTGCCGGCTGCACAACTACACTCGGGTTCGGTCCCCGCTTCCTGCATTCTACCGGGCAATTGCATAAAGGTGGTCCGGATAATTGCCTGGTTATCCAAATAACTCTTGATTTCGCTAACCAGGACCTCAAAATTCCTGGGAAACCATTTACTTTCGGTACACTTCAGGCAGCCCAGGCACAGGGTGACCTCGAAGCTCTCCAGGCTCACAACAGGAAAATATTGCGCCTGCATTTGAAATCCGGAGCATTTCCTGAACTATTCTATTAATTTTTCCTTACGAGAAACTAATATCCAATGAAATATGGGTATTTTCAATGCCTTAAACCTACCTGTGGTTTCCGCTTTCCAGCACCAAAGGTAGCCAAAAGCTATTCGTGCCCGAAGTGCGGTTCACCGACCAAATCAACACTGGATTCCGAACAAGATAACGATTCTCAGGCATCAGTCCCTGCCCCCAGTGTGGAAATTGTCGTACTTCTGGACAATATCCGCAGTGCACACAATGTGGGATCAATTTTTCGAACCGCAGATGGCGCAGGTGTTTCCCAAATCATCCTGACTGGTATTACCCCTACCCCTGACCATCCAGGTGCACGAAAAACTGCCCTTGGAGCAGAGATACACGTACCCTGGATTCAAGCCTGGAGTGCCCTCGAGACCTGTCAACAATACCTGCAAAAGGGTTACCATTTGTTAGTTCTCGAAAAAACAACCGCTGCTACTCCGCTCTTTCAGACGTCCCTGGAATCAAACCAAGCACCTGTTCTATTCGTTGTTGGTAATGAAATTGGTGGTGTTGATCCGAATATCCGCGACCTCGCGCATAAAATCCTTTTTATTCCAATGCTGGGGATAAAAGAATCTCTCAATGTTTCGGTTGCATTTGGCATTGCCATCTATTGGCTTCGGTTTGCACACTGAAATGACCCGGTATTGTCAAACTTTCCTGACTTGCGCCAATAATTGGTTATTGTTATATTAAATACATCAAGCGCCGAGGTGCCCCCCTCACCCCGGCGCTTGGTATTTAATTAATTATCGGACTCTTTGATAACATCAAGCAAATATAGGCCGTATTGATTATGCTTCAACTTATTTGCTAATTCCAACAACTGGTCTCGAGATATATAACCCATACGAAATGCAATTTCCTCCGGGCAGGCAATCATCAAACCCTGCCTCTCCTCAACCGCCTGTACGAAACTTGAAGCCTGCAGTAATGATTCGTGTGTGCCGGCATCCAGCCAGGCGATTCCCCTGCCTAATAACGCCACCTGAAGTTCATTTCTTTTGAGATACAAGCGGTGTAAATCCGTAATTTCCAATTCCCCCCTGGTGGAAGGCTTTAAACTTTTTGCAAAACTGGCTACTTTTTCGTCAAATAAGTACATACCTGGGATAGCATAATTAGATTTTGGTTTTTGCGGCTTTTCTTCCAGGCTTATTACCTTGTAATTCTCATCCAGCTCAACTACACCATACCTTTGGGGATCCTTAACCGGGTATGCAAAAATTATTGCACCGGTTTTTAACTCCGCGGCATTTCTAAGTTGTTCAGATATACCTGTACCAAAAAATATATTATCACCAAGAATTAAACAGACTGTGTCATTGGCAATAAATTTTTCAGCTATGATAAATGCGTCGGGTAACCCTTTTGGAGTATTTTGCGTGGCATAACTGAACTGCATTCCCCATTGGCGGCCATCACCTAAAAGATTCTTATACGCCCCAATATCCGCTTTTGTGGAAATCACCAATACTTCATGAATACCTGCCAGCATTAACATCGATAGTGGGTAATAAACCATGGGTTTATCGTAAACAGGTAATAATTGTTTACTAACAGCAAGCGTTAGCGGGTATAAACGTGTTCCCAGACCACCAGCCAGAATTATGCCTTTCATCGCTTGTTCCTCATCTTGAATAGTTTTCCAGCAGCCATGCTTGATATGCTGGGTTATTCCGAATCTGCTGCACCCACTTGGTATTCTCAACATACCACTGAATGGTATTTTTTAAACCCGAATCAAAATTCATCTGCGGCGTCCAACCCAATTGGCTCTTTATTTTTTCTGTATTAATGGCATATCGAAAATCATGACCTGGGCGGTCAGTGACATATTGGATCTGGCTGGCATAAGATTTTCCTCGTTCAAGAGGTTTCAAGGTATCCAAAACCTGGCAAATCTTTTGCACAATTTCAATATTTCTGGGCTGCGTATCCCCGCCGACACAATATGTTTCACCCACATTCCCCATATTCAGAACTTTCCAGATGGCATCACAATGATCCGAAACATACAACCAATCCCGTATCTGTGCACCTTCCCCGTAAACTGGCAGGGATTTACCCTCAAGTGCATTTAAAACCATCAAAGGGATGAGTTTCTCCGGGTATTGAAAAGGCCCATAATTGTTTGAGCAATTGGTTATAGAAATGGGTAAACCATACGTTTTATAAAAAGAACGGACAAAATGGTCACTGGCTGCCTTGGATGCCGAGTATGGTGAATTGGGAGCATACGGTGTACCTTCATCAAATGGTTCATCATCTGCATCCAGCGCGCCAAATACCTCATCGGTGGAAATATGGTGGAATCGAACAGTTGAATCATCCAGTATTTTTCTATCACTCCAATTTTTTAGTGCTGCTTTCAGCAGGCTGCAGGTTCCAATTACGTTAGTGAGCACAAATGCATCTGGATTAGCGATGGAGCGGTCCACATGTGTTTCAGCAGCAAAGTGGACAATTTTTTTTACCTCATGTGTATCCAATAAGCGAATTACTAATTCTGTATCTTCAATTCGCCCCCTCACAAATATATGCCGTTCAGAATTCGGTAAACTCGCCAAACTTTCCAGATTCCCGGCATACGTGAGTGCATCCAGGTTGACAACCTGAATATCCTGCGTGTTCGTCAGGATATATCGGATGAAATTTGTTCCAATGAAACCTGCTCCGCCTGTGACTAAAATGGTTTCCATGTTATAAAATCCACTTTTTCCTTCTGGATGCAATTTTATACTAATACCTGAATTATTGAACGAGAAAAACCTGCCAGGTTCTGTTATACAATACATTATTATCACACACACTGAGGGAATATGAAAAAATACGTGCTGGCAATAGACCAGGGCACCACAAGCACCCGGTGTATCATCTTTAACCATGAAGGAAACATCATTGCAGCTGACCAGAAAGAGCACGCACAGATTTATCCGCAACCCGGATGGGTGGAACATGACCCACAAGAAATCTGGATCAACACTGTTCAGGTAATTCACGGTGCACTCATGAAAGGCAATCTTACTTCCAAGAGCATCGCGGCTGTTGGGATTACCAACCAGCGTGAAACCACTTTGCTTTGGAATCGCAATTCAGGAAAACCTTATGGGAATGCCATAGTGTGGCAGGATACAAGGACTGATTCAATTTGTAATCAATTATCTCAAAAGGGTGGTCCTGACCGATTTCGAATGGCTACCGGATTGCCTCTTGCTACCTATTTTTCTGGACCAAAAATTCGCTGGCTATTGGATAATATTCCCGGTTTACCGAACGCTGTACAAAAGGGTGACGTGCTTTTTGGAAATATGGATACCTGGCTCATTTGGAACCTCACCGGTGGAACACAAGGTGGTTTCCATGTAACAGATGTCAGCAATGCCTCGCGAACGCTTCTGATGAACCTGCACACATTGGCATGGGATTCGGATATCTGCGAAGATTTCGCCATCTCGAATAATATACTGCCGGAGATACGCCCAACATCTTCGCATTTTGGCAATTGCAAAGGATTATTGGACGGAGTGCCGATAACGGGTGTTGCGGGAGACCAGCAGGCAGCCTTATTTGGTCAGACGTGTTTCAACCCTGGAGAAGCGAAAAACACATACGGCACCGGCTGTTTTATGCTCATGAACACGGGTACTGAGGCTATACCCAGTAAGTGTGGACTTCTCACTACGGTTGGTTATAAGATTGACCAACAGCCGGCTGTATATTGCCTTGAAGGGTCAATAGCAATAACAGGTGCGCTTGTCCAGTGGCTGCGGGATAACCTTGAGATGATTCAAAAATCAGATGATGTTGAAACCCTGGCTGCAACCGTTGATGACAATGGCGGCATCTATTTTGTGCCTGCCTTTTCCGGATTGTATGCACCTTATTGGCGCAGTGATGCCCGCGGCATAATCGCCGGCATGACCCGCTTTATTCGAAAAGGGCACATTGCCCGGGCAGTTCTGGAGGCGACTGCATTTCAGTCCAGGGAAGTGCTGGAAGCCATGGAAACGGATTCGGGAGTTACACTCTCTTCTCTACGAGTTGACGGTGGAATGGTGCGGAACGAGTTACTGATGCAATTTCAATCAGATATCCTCAATGTTCCAGTGATACGCCCCCGAATAACGGAAACTACAGCCCTTGGAGCAGCGTATGCTGCGGGATTGGCAGTCGATTACTGGAAAACCCTGGATGATCTACGCTCGAACTGGAAGATTGAACGTACTTGGACTCCCAGGATGTCGGTGGAAAAACGGAAAACGCTCTACAAATATTGGAAGAAGGCAGTCCAAAAATCCATGGATTGGGTAGATGGATAACCTTGGAGCCATTTGTAAAACTTGACGCTAATCCCAAAGCAGGATATACTCGCCAAGCTAAACCCACGGCGGAAGCCGAATCTGCATGAGCGAAGGTAACCAAACAAGTTGGTGAGAGGCGCTCGAAGGATGGAATAAAATGGAAAAAGTTGTATTGCAAGCTGAACACCGCACCGTAACCGGAAAACAGGTGAAAGCATTGCGCCGTTTAGGCAAATTGCCTGCTGTAATTTATGGGCATAATTTTGAAGCCACCCCCATAACACTTGATCTAAAAGAAACTACCAAAGTTTTATCAGGGATTACTTCCTCCAGTTTGATCTCAATTGCGCTGGATGGTAAGGAACATGCTACGCTTGTTCGAGACAGGCAGCGTGATTTTATTCGTAATCGCCTGATCCATCTCGATTTTCAGGTTGTCAGCCTTACAGAGAAGATTCGCGCCAAAGTAAGCGTTGAATTAACTGGTCTTTCTCCTGCCGTAAAAGACTTTAACGGTGTAGTCGTAACCGGTTTGACTGAACTGGAAATTGAATGTCTTCCACAGAATTTACCTGAGCATCTTCTTGTGGACGTCTCATCTTTGGCAAAAATCGGTGACAGTATCTTTGTCCGCGATATTAGCTTTGATAAAAGTGTTGATGTTCTTCAAGGACCTGACGAGATGATCGTTCTTGTTACAGCCTCTAGAGAGGTTGAGGAAGAAGCACCGGTTGTTGAAGAAGTTGCAACTGGAGAACCAGAAGTTATTGAAAAGGGTAAGAAAGAAGAAGACGAAGAATAGGTGTTGTTTGCCTGAATTTACGAAAACAGCGGCTGAATTTAGCCGCTGTTTTTATATTTGAAGCATCTTAATCAGATTTTGAGTAATTTGTGCAGTTATCCCCCACACAATTTCATTGTTATACGCATTATAGAAAATTACAGGAGATACCTCACCATTGGGTAAAACCCGTTCGCCAATTCGATAATTTTCTTGTTGGGAAAAGAACGAAACAGGTATCAAGATTATTGAATCCACTTCGCTTGAGTTTGGTCGAAGTTTGTGAACATTGCGAATTATCCCAACAACAGGTGTTATGAAATAATCACTGACAGAGATGTAATCGGGTAAAAAACCAATAATTTCCGCATCAGCGGGTTGTAAAAGGATCTCCTCTTCAGCCTCACGCAAAGCGGTACCAATTAAGTCCCTTATCTCCCTCCTCTACCCTGCCCCCAGGAAAGGATACCTGCCCTTTATGGTCATTTACCTGGTTGCTTCTTCGGGTAAACAGCAGATGCCACTCGTTTTCTTGCCAGAAAAGCGGTATTAATACCGCAGCAGGCTTCAGGTTATATTGCAGGTGGTGCGCTTTACCCTCATTTTCTGGACGTGCAAGTAAGCGTGTCCGAAAATGATTAAGGTCCTTCCTGGCAGAATTTGGTAAATTTTCGGAAATATTCATTCTTTTTCGTCGAAAGAAAATGTTTCCAGGGGTAATTCTGAGTCTGTGGCAATCATCGGACGGGCAAAAAGCAAAAAGCCGGTATGGGCGACCATTCGATCTGTGGGACGAAAATGTTCTGAATCTGATTTATAAAACCGCAGAATTACCTCGCATACTTCAATAAATCCAAAACTTTCTCTTTTAAGGAATCAATTAATTTGATAACCTGGTTGGCAGTTGGTACGATACTTCCAAAAAAACCACCAGGCTTCAATGCCTCCCGTACCTGCGAAACATAATCATATGGGTGTTGAACGTCCAAAAAGAGAATATCTACTCCTCTTTCATCAAACCCCTCTTTAATATCCCTTGTTTTGAAAATTACCCTGTTTTCAAGTCCTAACCTTTCCATGTTCTTTAGTGCAATCTTCTGAAATTCGGGTTTTACATCATATGATATTATTTGACCTTCATTTCCAATTGCATACGCCAATGCGGCAGTCATGGATCCAGACCCTGTTCCTGCTTCCAAAATTACTTTTCCCGGACCTATACCCATATAAACCATCATGTACCCGATATCTTTTGGGTATAAAATTTGGGTACTGCGTGGAATGGAACGGATAATATCAGCCAGACCTGGTTGTAATAAGTAAAATGGGCTGCCATTGTGGCTTAAAAACTGGCTGCCCCAAGGTTTCCCAATCAGGTCGTCATGTTTAACGAATCCACGATGGGTATGCAATTCACTGCCAGCCTTAAGTTTGATGATGAAATGTTGGTGGCGCAATCCAACCAATTGAACCAGGTCGCCTTCCTGTGCTGTAACCTGGTTTGATTGCCATGTCATCGCTTTAACCCTTTCTTAGTGGGTTTTTGAGGTGCAGCACCCTGAATCAGGCTTAACCAGTATCCAAATCCCAGGACGGCAATACAACCCAATATTGCCATTCCTAGATGCAGCGGACCGACGCTCCAAAATGTCCAACCTAACTGGGTTGCTGCAATATGTCCCAACCAGAAACCAACCCAGCTCAATACCAGGTACAAAAGTAATCGTAATGGTCCTCCACCCCGCCACAAATGGAACAATGCTCCAATCAGGGATGAAATCACAATTCCAAGAATAACTGCTGGTAAAGTTATCATTTCTCCTCCATTACTGGATGAAACCGCCACCGATCACTTCATCTCCCTGGTAAATCGCAGCCAGCTGACCGGGGTAACATCCCTGGCTGAATCCGCAAACTGAATGGTTGCACCATTCGCATTATTTACAGCAATTTCTGCTTCTTGCATTTTGGCACGGTACCGGACCATCACATCCGCCATAAAATTATGCCCGGGAAAAATACCTGTTACCCAATTTGTATCATTAATTGTGATTTTGCTTACGAATAGTTCAGGTTTCTTGCCAACAACCAATCTATTTTTCGTCATGTCTTTAGAAATCACATAATATGGTTCAGTATCGGATATTCCAATGTTTTTCCTCTGCCCAATTGTATACGCAGCCAATCCTGTGTGTTCTCCAATTACTTCACCCGAGGTTGTCACAATATTTCCAGGCTGCATGCTTTCCGGAGCATATTGCTGTAAAAACATCCGGTAATCATCACCACCCAAAAAACACAAATCCTGGCTGTCCTTTTTATCAGCTACCGGTAAAGAAAATCGAAGTGCATGCTGTCGCACTTCAGGTTTTGTCATTTCACCTAACGGCAAAATTGTACGTGCCAATTGCATCCTGATTTAACATGCTTAATACGTATGATTGGTCTTTTTGTTTATCAAAGCCCTTGTAAAGGTGAAAAATCCCAGCTTCATCCTGCTTCAATCTTGCATAATGACCTGTGGCAAAAAAATCTGCACCTAATGTTAATGGCATGATCAAGTAATAATCCCCACCGAATACTGCGATTACATAAAATGCAGGGATTGGGTGTCACCCCGCTCCGGTAACCATCCAGAAAATAGGTCACAATTTTTTGATGAAATACCTGTTGAGCATCAATAACATAGAATGGTATTCCAAGCATGGCTGCAACCCGCCTGGCAGCACGGACTGAGTCAGGTGTACAGCACCGGTTTGAGGATTCTTTTCCTTCTTCGCTCCACAGGCGCAGCATTACCCCTGTAACCTTGTACCCCTGTTCAACCAGCAAAGCAGCAACGGTGGAACTATCCACACCACCGCTCATTGCCACTACCACGTGTTTACCAATAATCTCAGGCATATTCGTCGTTCATTCTACATAGAGTTTTCGGGCTTGTTCAACCACTTTCGGTAAATATGCCAGAAACCGTTCTATTTCATCCAATGTGGTTTCCCTGCCCAGCGTTACTCGCAGTGAGCCCAATGCTGACTGGGGATTTACTCCGATTGCCAGCAATACTTCAGAGGGTTTTGGATTGCCCGATTTACAGGCAGAACCAGAAGAACATCCGAAACCGCCGGCATCCAGCAACATTAATAAAGTGTTCCCATCCACTTTTTCAAATACAAAAGACGCATGATTGGGTAATCTTTGCTTTGGATGTCCAGTTAGTACAGCGTTCTCAATACTCGATGTGACACCCTCAATTACATTATCTCGTAAGGTAACCATCCTGCTGACATTCTCTTTTAGCTCCAGACGTGTGATTTCATACGCCTTTGCTAATCCGACAATCCCGGGTACGTTATGCGTCCCAGCCCGCATTCCCAATTCTTGACCGCCACCCGTTTGAACATGATCCAGTCTGGCATTTTCGGTCAAATATTAACGCACCGACCCCTTTTGGGCCATAAAACTTGTGCGCACCCATTGCAAAACTTTGTCTCTTGCTTTCCAGTCAGATCAATTTCAAGATGTGCAAACGCCTGCACCCCATCAGAATGAAAAAAAACTTCCCTCTCGTTACATACCCTGGCAATTTCATCTATAGGATTGATTGTCCCTATTTCGTTTTGACCATATATTACCGAAACGAGTGCAGTATTCTTCGTTATTCGACTGCGAACATCCTCCGGGTCAACCATTCCAAAGCGATCAACGGGCAGCCATTCAATTTCAAACCCTTCATCATGAAGATTCATTGCTGTTTGTGCTACTGCAGGATGTTCTACCGGACTGATTAGGATATGGCTAGCCTTCCGAAGTTTTTGTGCATGATGTGCACCGCCACGAATAGCCAGGTTGTCGCTTTCAGTTCCTCCGCTGGTAAAAACCACCTGGTCCGTATTGGCATGCAGTAATTTTGCAAGCGTTTCTCGGGCTGTTTCAATGGCAGCCTCGGAATTTTGACCCCAGGTGTGTACAGACGAAGGATTTCCAAAATCCTCAAAGAAATATGGCAGCATGGCAGACAACACCTGTTTATTTAGGGGAGTTGTGGCTGCAAAATCCAGATATACACGTTCGCCTTCGACCATCACATGTCCTCCAGCAGAAAATGATTATAGCACGTTGTGCAAGGGCACCATTTTAAGACCTAAATCTTGATATAATACAGGCGGTAACCTTAAATTTATGGGAGGTAAGATGGCAACAAAAATCCATTTTGGAACTGATGGTTGGCGGGCTTATATTGCAGAGGATTATACATTTGCCAACGTCCGTAGATGTACCCAGGGATTTGCCACCTACCTGATTAACCATGGCAATCAAAACAAATGGATAGTGGTTGGGTATGATAAAAGATTTCACTCAGAGAATTTCGCCCGCGCAGTAGCCGAAGTACTGGTGGGAAACGGTATTAATGTTTACCTTACTGATGGTCCGACACCTACGCCGGTAATATCGTTCTCTGTCGTACACAAAAAAGCGATGGGAGCCGTCAATATTACCGCTTCCCATAATCCGCCCACAGATAACGGTTTCAAAGTAAGGGATGAGAATGGAGGTGCCATTGCACCTGAAGGGTTAATTGAAATTGAATCCGCCATTCCTGATGATGAAAATGAAGTAAAGCGAATTGATTTCGCTTCAGCCATCCAAAATAAGCAGATTGAAATTTTTGATCCTGCTCCACCATACATAAAACATATCGAAGCCTTGATTGATCTGAAACCGATCAAAAAAGCAGGCTTACGTGTCCTGGTAGATTCGATGTGGGGTAACGGCGCAGGTTACTTCCCCTTATTATTAAAGGGTGGTAGTACCGAAATCATCGAAATACACAACACACGTAATCCAATTTTCCCTGAGATGAAACGCCCAGAACCAATCCAGCCGAATATTGACGTTGGTTTGCAAACTACAATCGATGTTAAAGCGGATGTGCTTCTGATTACCGACGGAGATGCTGACCGCGTTGGTATTGGTGACGAAAAGGGGAACTTTATTAATCAGCTGCA
The DNA here is from genome assembly GCA_963793615.1 of uncultured Chloroflexia bacterium. Taxonomy (GTDB): domain Bacteria; phylum Chloroflexota; class Anaerolineae; order Anaerolineales; family Anaerolineaceae; genus UBA4782. Next base: position 125,224 of record CAWCAN010000010.1, on the reverse strand, counting down.
GGTTTTTGCATTATTGACTTATTATCTGCTGGAAGTTCGTGGTTTACGCGGCCCGATAGTTAAAACTCTCTCAACAACTGGGATGTTGAACAAACTTGGCAAAATTTATGATGTTCCAGTGTATGAAACAGGGGTTGGATTCAAATACGTTGCTCCAAAGATGATTGAAACGGATGCCTTGATCGGTGGCGAAGAATCGGGCGGTTTTGCATTTCGAGGTAACGTCCCTGAACGCGATGGGATTCTTGCTGGACTATACTTTTTAGACATGATGGTCAAATTATCACGGAAGCCCACCGAACTGCTGGCATTACTTTTTGAAAAAGTCGGTCCACATTATTATGACCGGGAAGACCGGGCATTCACGGGTAACCGCAAAGAATATGAACAGCGGATTTTAAAGGCAAATCCTGTGGAAATTGGTGGCTTAAAAGTAACTGGGCTGCAAAGTGTTGATGGCTATAAGTTCTCACTTGAGGATGGCGGTTGGATGCTTATTCGCTTTTCCGGAACCGAGCCCATGTTAAGAGTTTATACGGAAACAACGCATCAAGAATTGATTCCTCAAATTTTACAAGATGGATTGAGCATTTTGGGATTGACTTAGCTTGTACGAAATTGTAGATACCCATTGTCATTTGAACTTTAACAGTTTTGATACCGACTTGGAGCTGGTATTGGAGCGCGCCAGGGACAATGGGATCAGTCGTATTCTTGTTCCGGGAGTTGACCTTGATTCCAGCCAAAAAGCAGTGGAACTTGCAGACAGGCATCCCGAAATCTATGCGGCGATTGGAGTTCATCCCAACTATGCGGATACTTGGAATGAGAGCAGCTTAGAACATCTGGCATTGCTCCGAAAACATCCAAAAGTGGTGGCAATCGGCGAAATCGGTTTGGATTTCTATCGGGAACATACAACACCTGCGATTCAACAGGAAGTGCTCATTTCTCAACTCGAATTTGCCAGTACACAACACTTGCCAGTGATTCTACACTCCCGCCAGGCGGTAACCACGTTATTACAAATTCTCGAGCGGTGATTACAACAATGCTGAAATGCAGGGATTGGCAATATTTCATTCATTTACCGGAACTTTGGAAGAAGCACAAGGAATTATTGAAAAAGGATATGTAATTGGCGTTGGTGGTCAGATAACTTACACTAATAATGAGGAGGCACGGAGTATTTTATCCCAACTACCTGTAGACTCAATTATCCTTGAAACAGATGCTCCGTATCTATCACCACATCCATTACGCGGCAAAAGGAATGAACCAGCAAATGTACTGCTTACTGCGAATGTAATAAAGGATGTATTGGGTATCAAAATGCAGGAGCTCGCAAAAATAACTACACAGACTGCTGAAAGACTGTTCCATTGGAGCACAATTAGTGAGTAAATATTCAGAAGTTTTTGCTTCACTGCAAAACGAAATAACACAAGTTGAAGAAATTATGCGTAATCAAGTCAGTGGTCATCACCCTGACCTGGTCGCCGCGCTGGATCTGCTTCTGTCTTCCGGAGGAAAAAGGGTTCGTCCCACAATTACCATTCTTATTGGCAACCTTTTTAATGCAGATAAACAAAAAATACTCACCATGGCAGCGGCTATTGAGCTTTTACATACTGCTACCCTGGTTCATGATGACTTGATAGATGAATCGCTTTTACGACGGGGTGTACCAACCCTCAATTCCAAGTGGTCCCCTGGTGCAACCATCTTAACCGGAGATTTTTTGTTTGCCAGTGCTGCCCGGATTGCAGCGGAAACTGGATCTATCGAAGTAATAAAACAATTTTCGAACACTCTGATAGTCATTTGTAATGGTGAAATAAGCCAGATGTTTGGCAACATCTGCCAATTGAATCGCGAGGATTACTTCGCTCGTATTTTCGCAAAAACTGCATCATTATTTGAAGCATCTGCCTGTTCTGCAGCCATAATTGGCTCAAAAAACGAGCAATGTGTCGAGCAATTCCGGCACTATGGTCGGGAAGTTGGAATGGCATTCCAAATGATGGATGATATTCTTGATTTTACCGGCGCGCAGGCAACATTCGGAAAACCGATTGGTAATGATTTGCTGCACGGTTTAATAACTTTGCCAACCATTTGCTTTGTTGAAATGTATCCGGAACACCCTTCCAGTAAAAAATTGACTTGCTGGAGAGTGTCTTGAAGAAAAAGAAGTTTTGGACCTTATAGAGAATATCCGGACTGGAGAGGCAATTAAAAAAGCAATGGATGAAGCGCGAATTCGCAGCACTTCTGCCATTTCAGTTTTGGAGGCTACTCCTGCAAATTCTTCGCGGGATGCGTTAATCAGCATTGCAGAGTTTATCGTTGAACGTGCATTTTAACCAAAAAACCGCCCGAAAGCGGTTCATTGAGTGCGCTGGGGGGGAGTTGAACCCCCACGCCTTGCGGCACATGGCCCTCAACCATGCCTGTCTGCCAATTCCAGCACCAGCGCAAAACACAGCAATTATAATCGGCTATGATTGAATGTCAAGCCGAATGCAAATTCTCATTGGGAGGGTACCGAAATGCCAATAGTTTTAGATGGAATGGGGAGCGACCAATATCCAGAGCCTGAAATTCAGGCTGCGGTTCTTGCCGCCTCCGAATTAGGTGAAGAGATTTTATTGGTCGGTAACCAGGAAATACTTGAACCAAAATTAAAGGCTGCCACTAAATCAAATCTTCCAATTCGCATTGTTCATGCGCCTGATATGGTTGACATGGATGATAAAGCAGTAGATAGTGCACGCAAAAAGCCGGAAAATTCGATGGCGATTGGAATGCAATTGGTGAAGAACGGTGAAGCGCAGGCATTTGTCACTGCCGGCAATACTGGTGCTGCATACTTTCATGCTGTAACCATTTTACGGCGAATGCAGGGTATCTCCCGACCTGCACTGACCACGTCCATACCCACCCGGAAAGGTCGTTGCGTATTTCTCGATACTGGTGCAAATGCAGATTGCAGACCCGAATTTCTTTTGGATTTTGCGGTTTTGGGAAGTGTCTATGCGCAAAAAGTTCTCGGTGTACAGTCTCCCAGGGTAGCTTTATTATCAAACGGTGAAGAAGCGGGAAAAGGCAATCAACTGGTTAAGGAAGCATATCCCCTGCTGCAAAGCAGTGGGTTGAATTTTATTGGCAATGTTGAAAGCAAGGAAATTTATGCCGGAGATGCAGACGTAGTCGTTGCCGATGGATTTACGGGAAATGTATTTATTAAAACCAGCGAAGCAGTCGCAAAACTTATCACGGATATGCTGCGCGAAGAGATAACAGCATCTTTCTCAAGGAAAATCGGCTACACCTTTGTGCGCCCAGCCTTTGCACCACTCAAGAAAATGATGGATCCTGCAGAAATTGGTGCAGCCATGCTTCTTGGTGTGAATGGTTACGTATTCATTGGTCATGGAAGATCCGATGCAAGAGCATTGGTCAGTGCCTTACGCCTGGCAAATCATTCCATAAAGGCTGAATTGCTTGGCGCTATTAATAGTGAAGTTCAATCCCGGTTACAAAAAGCCGGATAAAATTTGATTCGAAAACAGGAAAACATGAAAGTAATCACAAATCTTAAATTAATCAAACGAAACAAGAAAATTGGTCAGATTGCAACTTATACCAGTTTGGGAGTACTGGGAATAGGACTGCTTATTACTTATTTTCGTAAGGAAGATATGACCTGGTCTCTTGTTGCCCTTGTATTGGGTTTCTTCATCTCCCAGGTGGGTATCTACTTCGGCAGTCGCTGGGGTCGTTCTCCCAGACCTGATGAAAAGCTGGTTGCCTCGCTTAAAGGGCTGGATGACCGCTATTGCCTTTACAACTTTACTTCGCCAGTTCCACATCTTTTACTCGGACCATCTGGTGCACTGGTTCTCGTACCGTTATACCAGGGAGGATCCATACATTACAACGCAACGAAAAACCGATTTATTCAAAAAGGTGGTAGTGTTTATTTAAAGCTTTTTGCCCAGGAAAACCTTGGAAGACCGGATCTTGAAGCAAAATCAAACCAGGATATTCTGAAAAAGTTTCTGGCGGAGCATTTTGAGGAAGGTAAATATCCTGAACCAGAATCTGTCCTGGTATTTACCAATCCTAAGGTTGTCCTTGACCTTTCAAAATCACCCATTCCCGCAGTTGCAGCTGAGAAATTAAAGGATTTAATCCGAAAGAAATCAAAGACAGGGGTAGCAAACCTGGATGCCACTAATCAAGATCAAGGACTTACTAATAAAAGAAGATATTGTTTAATTAGAAAATTATAAGTAGGCATAAAAATACTCTCCCGTTGACACGGGAGAGTATTTTTATCTTCGTTTCGTGGATTCTGTCAGACTTTTTACTTCAGTCATCCGTAGATTTCGCCATTCCCCGGGTTTTAAATCACCAAGCTCAAGAGTGCCGATTCGGACACGGAGGATGCGCTCGACGGGTAAGCCGATCAGGGATCCAACTTCTCGAATTTGACGCTTTTTGCCTTCGCGCATAATAATCGAAAGCCAGGAACTTTTACCAATGGTTAATTCAACGATAACTTTGGCGGGTAATGTCCGTGAACCATCTTTCATGACAACACCCCTCCGCCAAATCTCCAATTGCTTATCATCAGGCTTTCCAACTACCTGCACTTTATACTCTTTTTCATGACCATAGCGTGGATGGGTCAACTTATTCGCCAAATCACCATCGTTAGTTAACAAAATCAGCCCTTCAAAATCATAATCCAATCGCCCAACGGTAAATAAATGTCCGGGAACTGGAACAAGATCACGTACAGTCGTTCGGTCATCTTTTGGGTCAACATCTGACAATACATTTTTGGGTTTATTTAACGCGATGTAAATCTTTTCTTGTTTATTCTTGGCTATCAATTGCCCGTCAACTTTAATATCATCACGTTCTTGATCTGCTTTGGTACCCAAAATGGCAACTTTGCCATTCACTGACACCCGACCAGCAGATAGGAGTACTTCATTGGCACGCCGAGAGCCATACCCTGCTCTGGCAAGTATTTTCTGTAATCTTTCTTCCATGGTTAATCTTTTAATATTCCATTATTCTCTTGTATGCCTTCAACATTTTCCATTTCCAGTTCAAAGGGTGGTAATGAAGAAAGCATTTCTAATCCGAAGTGCTGCAAAAATAAATCAGTAATTCCGTATAAAATTGGCCGGCCAGGAGTTTCAGCACGTCCTACATCCTCGATCAAACCCTTTCCTAATAGGCTTTTCAATACACCATCACTATTCACACCTCGGATTGCATCAATACCAGGTCTCGTAACTGGTTGTCGGTAGGCTACTACCGCCAGGCATTCAAGTGCAGCCCTGCTTAACCTGGCTGTGGCTTCCAGCCCGAGCATTTTCTCGATAACCTCAGATGCTTCCGGGGTTGTGGTTAGTTGATACCGGTTGTTAAACTCTTGAATTTTTAAACCCCTATTAATATACAATAAACGCAATTCCTGGATGCAAGCCAATATTTCAGCCTGCTTTGCATCCAGCAATTCTGCAAGTTGTGCCACAGAAATGGGTTCAGCAGCAACAAATAATAGTGCTTCAACCTGGCTACTTAACGAAATGGGAAGTGAATTTATGGTTGTATCTGTCATGCTATAATTGGAACGCAAATTGCATATTAACGCTGTGATTATACCCGATAAAACGGATTTGCTTTCAGAATACTATTTCTTGGGATGAAGAAACCATTGAGCCTAAAAACCACGATTTCCATTATCTGTTTGGTATTTCTGTCCCTCATTTTAATCGGGTGCACCTCAACTCCGAATTCTGCGAATAATATTCAAATTTCACTTTTCGTTGACAACAAGCAACAGAACGTAAGCGTAACTCCTGGAACAACTGTCTCTGAAGTTCTTACGAATGCCAATATTACACTCTCCACTCTGGATAGAGTTGATCCTCCGGTCTTCACGCAATTATTTGAAAATGGCGTAGTGAAGGTTACCCGGGTTCGTGAAGAATATGAAATAAAAGAAAATATTATTCAGTTTGAACGGCAAACGGTTAGGAATGAATCACTCCCAGAAGGTCAAACACGGCTAATTCAAGCCGGTGTTAATGGCACCCAGCAAATCACGTATCGCACGGTGTATGAAGACGACCAACAGGTTTCCAGCACCATCTTTAAAACCACAATCATCACCGAATCAAAACCAGAAATTATCATGGTAGGAGTGCAAACTCCTTATACTGCAATGGATATTCCGGGCACAATAGCCTATCTGACTGCCGGCAATGCCTGGATTATGGAGCGAAATACAGGTAATCGTAAACCAATAGTAACAACTGGTGACCTGGATGGACGCATTTTCGATCTTTCTCCGGATGGAAACTGGTTGCTTTTTACCCGAAAAATAACCGCAACGGAAGAAGGAGATGAACAAATCAATCAACTTTTTGCGGTTGATGTCACACAGGATGAACCGAAACCAGTCGATTTACGAATTTCGAATATCATTCACCATGCTGCCTGGGTGCCGGGCTCATCGAGAACCATTACTTATTCAACGGTTGAACCACGTGCCACTGCGCCTGGATGGCAAGCAAATAATGACCTGCATATTCTTGCATTTAGTGATTCAGGGATGATAGTTCGTAAGGAAACCATTATCGAGACTAATTCAGGGGGTATATATGGCTGGTGGGGTACGAATTTTGTGTGGTCAGCAGATGGAAACCGGTTGGCATTTTCCAGGCCAGACAGCATAGGGCTGGTGGATTTTGAGTCAAATAGCCTGGTTACCCTGATTGATATTGTTCCATTGCAAACACAGGGTGATTGGGCATGGGTACCCGGACTCAGCTGGGCTCCAGGTGATGATTTGCTTTACTACACTTTGCATAGTGCCGGAACCGCTACAACTGCCCCAGAGACTTCTCCTGTTTTTCACCTTGGTGCGGTTGCAAACACAAACGTTTTTACTACTCTTGTTGAACAAACTGGAATGTTCGCTTATCCAAAATCATCTCCTGCAGATACGAATGGACGCTTTCTGGTAGCATATCTGCAAGCAATTTTTGCTGAACAATCTGAAACAAGCAGATACCGATTGTATTTAATGGACCAGGATGGCTCAAATCAGGAATTAATCTTCCCTGAGGAGGGTTCAACCGGTTTGCAACCTCAGCAAGTTGCCTGGGGTATGGGCAGCCGCTCGGCCCAACGCATGCTGGGTGTAATTTATCAAGGAAATCTCTGGCTTATCTCTCCAGACACTGATTCGAGCAATCAAATTACTGGTGATGGCTCGATCGTCAAGATTGATTGGGAATAGGAAGGCTGACACTATGAGAGTATTGGTTACTGGGGCAGCAGGTTTTTTGGGTTCTCACCTGTGTAAAAAACTACTTGATGAAGGTCATCAGGTGATTGGAATGGATAATTTTGTCACCGGAAGTCCTGAAAATCTGGCTCCACTTTCAAACCTGCCTGGATTTGATTTTATCCGCCATGATGTGGCGAATTTCATATTTGTACCCGGCAAAGTTGACGCAGTTCTTCATTTTGCTTCACCTGCCAGCCCCAATCCAATCTCTCCATTCGGCTATACCAACCTCCCAATTCAAACCATGAAAGCTGGTGCATTGGGCACCCATAACACGCTGGGTGTTGCCAGGGCTTTTCATGCCCGCTTTTTACTGGCTTCAACCAGTGAAATTTATGGTGACCCCCTGGAACATCCTCAAAAAGAGACTTATTGGGGTCATGTTGACCCGATTGGCGTACGTTCTGTGTATGATGAAGCCAAACGCTTTGCAGAAGCTCTTACCATGGCTTATCATCGCTATCACGGATTGGATACGCGCATTGTGCGTATTTTTAACACGTATGGTCCCAATATGCGCCTGGATGATGGTCGTGCTCTACCCAATTTCCTTCAGCAAGCCCTGCGGAATGAACCTTTGACGATTTATGGTGATGGCCAACAAACCCGCAGTTTTTGTTATGTTTCCGATTTGATCGATGGCATTTATCGCTTATTGCTGTCGGATGAACACGACCCGGTAAATATTGGTAACCCGGAGGAAATGACCATCCTGGAATTTGCGAATACGATTAATACGATGGTCGGAAATCCTGCAGGTTTGATAATCAAACCAGATTTACGTCTTGGTGATGATCCACAGCGCCGCCAACCAGATATTACCCGCGCAAAGGCAATTTTGAATTGGAATCCGACCACGCCTTTGGTTGAAGGAATCGAAAAAACACTCCCCTATTTCAAGAATAAACTTGGTCTGCAATGATTCTTGGTAATACTAAAGAACGCACGCGATTTCTTCGCTTTGCAGCTGTTGGCGCTTCTGGTGCAGTGGTTGATTTTGGTGTGCTTAATCTTCTAACGCTCATTTTTCACGTCAATTTTGTGGCGGCATCGGTTGTATCGTTTATTATGGCTGTTATCAATAATTTCATTTGGAACCGCCTTTGGACTTACCCGGATTCACGCAGCAAGGCTGTGTCACATCAACTAATCCAATTCTCACTCATCAATGTAGTCGGATTAATCATCCGTACACCTTTGCTTGCATTTCTCGAGAAGATATTAATAAAATTTTTTACTTTTACTGTTCCCGTCAGCTTTGTAAAACCTACCTTTGCTGGACATAACATTGCTCTTGCGATAGCCATCCTGGTTGTAATGTTATGGAATTACATTGCCAACAGGTATTGGACATACAATGATGTCAAGGATTAACGGTTTTTGATGGGAGAATTACGTGTAATTGGCGGCAAAGCAGGTGGGTTACGCCTTAAAACTGTTCCTGGTAACAGTACACGCCCAATAACCGACCGGGTGAAAGAAGCACTCTTTAATATCCTGGGAGCGGATATTCATCATGCCACTCTTTTGGATATTTTCGCTGGTACCGGTGCGGTTGGTATTGAAGCCTTGAGTAGAGGTGCTGATTTTGTCAGAATGCTGGATTTAAACCGGTTGGCTATCCAGGTAATCCGACAAAATCTCGAACATACTCACTTTACTGACAGCGCGGAAGTTATCCAAACAGATGCCCTAGCCTATATTCAGCGCATTCCAGATAAAACATTCGATTATATTTACGTTGCCCCACCTCAATATAAACAAATGTGGCTGGATGCACTTAATAAATTCGACCTGCAGCCGGATTGGCTGGCTGTGGATGGCTGGCTGATAGTTCAAATCCACCCTGTCGAATATGAAGCAGTAAAGTTATCCAATTTTCAGGAATTTGAGCACAGAAAATATGGCAGTACGATGCTCGTTTTCTTTGAACGAAAGAATCTTAACGACAAATCTTTATAATTAGCTTTTCATTCTCATCGTAGTATGAAAACCCATAAAACGGTGCGTCTCCAGGTTTCCAACGAATAACTTCAGGTAGAATAACCGGCAAATCCTCCACAAGAGGAAGCGCACTATATAAATCCGTTTTAATCCAGGAGAGTTTCCCTTCATGCAATTCGATGAGTGCTTGACCGGAGTATTCTCCTCTAAAGACGAACAAGAGTATTCCTGTAACCTGTGTAACATTCACAAGAATCGTTCCGCATAAATCCAGCAAAATTGACGAAAGACCGCTTTCTTCCTGTAACTCCCGTTCGGCTGCTGAAAGAATATCTTCACCAAGTTCGACATGTCCGCCAATTCCGTTATAACAATTTGCCCAGATTCGTTTATTCGAAGCTCCTTCTAATAAAAGGACCTCATCCCCATTAAAAACAAAAATTAGTACCCTGGGGATTACTTGAAACCGATTTGAAGTGATACCCTGATCAGTTTTTGGCATTTGTAAATTTATTTAGCCTTGTAAAAATAATCTGAGCGCAACGAATTCCCTGTTTTCTTTTTGGATTATTCGTTGCGCTCGTATTGACCTGCCGAAATTACCAGTTTTCGGTTTTTAGCTTAAGAACATGGGTACCCCAAGAAAATCTTTCACCTGGGGTCGATAATTCTCAACGTCATAATAACTTTCTACATCTACCTGCTTCTTATCAGCCATGATAATGTCAATCGGGACAGTGGTGTATTTTCCGCCGCGTAATGCAACCATTTTACCAGTTTCGTTCCTTCGAATTAATTGCATTGCCAGGTGTCCATAAGACATGGCTACCATTCGATCTAGAGAATCAGGTGCTCCAGAGCGCATTAGATACGAAAGCTTCTGGTAAATAATCCCTTGTCCAGTCCGGCGCTGGATCTCATCGGAAATAAATTCGCCAATTCCACCCAGTTTCTGATGCCCATATGCATCTGCCTCACCATATTGGATAATTTCTCCACCAGTCATGGTAGCACCTTCAGAAACGGTCATAATGGAATAATTGGATGGATTATTTCGCTTATCCTCAATTAGAAAATGAGCAAGCTTGTCCATATCAAATGGTACTTCTGAGATAATTGCCCGGTCCACATAAGCAAGATAGGCTGTTATCAGGCTGGTTTCACCAGAATTCCTGCCAAACAATTCCACAACACCAATCCGTTCGTGGGAGCCGATGGAGGTTCGTAAATTGGTAACAAATTCTACACTGCGGGTTACAGCCGTGGAAAAACCAATACAGTAATCCGTTCCATTTACATCATTATCCATAGTTTTGGGAATGGCAACCGCGGGGTATCCTTCGCTGTGAATTCGGTGGGCGTAACTCAATGTATCATCACCGCCAATTGTGACCATTACATCAATTCCAAGATGCGCTAATACCTCAAGCACATAATCGGTAAAATCCATGGTGCCATTTTCGTCAATGACTTTCCCGTATTTAGAGTTTTTCAGGAAATCAGGAATGTTCTTCTTGGTAACTTTTTGCGGATTTGTTCGTGAAGTGTGTAAAAATGTGCCGCCCGTACGATCAACCGTTCTTACGTCATCCTTCAATAAATCTCTGACATAATAATCATACGTTGAGGGCTCGTTAAGGTTATAGTTGAGCAATCCCGCCCACCCCCGCCGAATACCAATGACCCGATAATCATCTTCCAGGGCGGTCGTCACAAGCGCCTTCATACAAGGATTCAACCCTGGAACATCACCCCCGCCAGTCAACAAACCAATTGTCTTCTTTGTCATGCAATCCTCCAAAAATATTTCAATTTCCTCTAGCGGAAGGTGTTTCAGTCTTCAATTCTTGAAAAGGTATTTGAAATGAAATTTGACTTCCCTGTCCTACCGCTGATTCGATATCCATTGTTCCACCTAACATTTCCACACGTTCGCGAATTAATCGCAACCCCAATCCTTCTCCAGATAAAGCCTTTTCAGGGTTAAATCCTTTTCCATTATCACTGACAGACACCCTGATGGTATTGTCATCAATTGTAAATGAGACATTAATCACAATTTTCCCACCGGAATCCAGATTGTACCGGTACACATTCCCCATCAACTCCTGCACTGCCCGGAAAATCATGATATCAATAAATGGCTCAAACCGCTTCTCTTTTCCCTTTAAGGAAAAGTTCACTTCTACACCAGTCTGTTCTTTTGATGATTTACAGTAACGCTTCATCGTTGGAATCAACCCAAGGTCATCCAGCATCATGGGGCGTAATTCAAATATATAGGCTTTCACCTTTTGAAAAGTACTTAATGCAGTCTCTTTTAATTTGTTTAACTCATCCCGGGCTCTATTCGGGTCTATTTCAAATAACCGTGTGGCTATTTCTGTCTGCACAATAAAATTTGATAACGCTTGCGCAGGACCGTCATGCATTTGTCGGGATAATCTCTGCCTTACTGCTTCCTGGGCTGTTATCATGGTTTCCAAAGCAGCTGCCTGTGTCGTAGCACCTTGATCAGATCGGTGAGCCATTTCACTGATCAATTGCAGCGCTTTTTCCAGATATTTAATTAGTGCTTCTAGATTTGTCCGGTCGCTTTGCAGCTTATCCAGTTGACCTTTCATTACCAGTAATCGGTATTGCGCGTCCAGTGCAGAAGCGTATACCGACCGAATCTCAGTTTTAGAAGTATTCTCAAGTTGGGCTTGAATTTGTTGAATATGTCCTGAGACCGTTGCATTTCTTTGGTTCAGCTTTGCCAGTTCAGCCTGACTTTGTTCGACCATCATGATGGTTTCCCGTAAAGTTCTCCTGGACTGTTCTAATTCATTCTTTAATTCCTGACCAATTCCATCGATATTTTCGTCATTCATAAGTTGAAGAGCCATGACATATCCTTTTCACAAATCGAAACTGATCAGTCTGAGTGAAAATCAAATTCCGCAAATTTTATCATATTTGTAACTCGTTATCGCATGAGTTCCAGAATTTCACTTAGACCATTTGTACAATACCATGTTTTCACCACCCACTGCAGGTGAGTATACCCCATTGGTGGAATATATCTTATCAGCCCTGGTGACAAGAAATGGATACCAGTCTGGAAATGTCATCAAATAATCCACATTATTTTCGTCAAGGTATTCTTCCAGTTTTACCTCATCGCGAATAATTGGTATTACGTCTGGTGAAATTAATCCTGCAAGATCAATTATTTCCCTTTGCCCAAAAAATCCCAGGGCTCCAATATCATGTGCGGCAATTGTGGAATCTTCTTCGGTGTTTTCTTCCACCCATTTCGACATGGCAACCATTTCGGTATTAATGATGGCAACATCGCGTCCATATGCAATACTACCAATCGATATGAATGCAATGGTGACAAATAATAAGGACATTTGCCAGGCGGTTTTCAAAATACGCTGCCAGCTCACCTTACTGAGAAGTTTGTAAATTATCCTTTGGTATCCCAAGAATCCGATTAAAAACAATACCGGCATCACTGGCATAATATATCGCCCATGTTGATATGTTACTGGGAGTCGAATTGCATAATATTAATATAAACCCCAATGCCCATAATACGGCTGCAGATTGAACAACCTTTCTTTTTCTCACGATATCAACAATCTCGAAGAAAAATCCGGGTAGGAGTAATATTGAAGAGCCAATCCAAGGCAGAAACAAAAGGCTGCTCATCCTTGATAATACCGGTATTTCTTTAGTTGCAGCATATTCCATTTGCTTGGCATAAAATGTGTTTGGCCACCAGTTTCCTGAAATCGAATGGGTAAAAAGAAGATATCCACCCATAATTACTGACAAACCAATTATTGCTTTTATCAGGATAATTGCTTTTTGCCTGGCAGGCATAATATCCAACACTGTCACCCAAAGCAAAGGTCCTAACAACAGGATGCCATCGGGTCTGACCCATATTGCGATACCAACAATCACACCGGATATCCATCGAGTTGCTGGATTTTGCAATGCAGAAAAAAACAACAAGATGAGCAAAATATAGAAAATTGTTTCCATTCCAGACAATGCAGCCCACTGAATATGCCATTCAGTAACCAGAAACAATCCAAAACCAAGTGCAAAAACATTTGACGGTTCAATTGATAATTTTTGAAATAGTTTCATACCAGTAATTGCCAGGGCAATCTGGCAGGTAATCCCCAGCAGATAAGGTCCAGGGGATAAATAGGTGCAGCCAATGACCAATGGTCAAAAGAATTGTCCATAACGGAGAAGTTGAACCACCAGAGACTGTTCCTGGGATAAATGACCATTCAGCCAGGTTGGCTAAATTCCGTGCGTAAGTTTGATGGATCCAGGCATCATCCAGAGGAAATCCAAAACCAGATTTTGCCTTGCTGACAGCTAGGTAAATAGTGGCAGAGATAATTGCCACTGTCGCAATAATACCGAATCGTGTACGTGGTCTTTGAATACTATCTCGGATTTGTGTTAACAATTTTCTTCGTTCTTGTTCCAATATAACACCTATGGGATTCGAATAATGTGAACGTCACCTTCGGTGGTTAACCACTGCAAGCTCGAAAATATTTCTGGAGTCTGGTATAAGGGTTGTAAACCATCTGGATGATCTGGCTCCAACACCAATATATCAGCACCGTACTTTCGCGCAGCACTGACTAAAGTACTCACATTTCCATCAGGTATCACAATCGCTCGCCTGCCAGTTGCGAGAAAAAAACCGGGAGGATTATTGACCATAATAATTGCATCTGGTTGAATGCCAATTTCAATTAATGCGGTATCAATTTGCTTGTATCGCTGAAAACTGGTCTCCCATCGCTTTTCAATTGGGTTACTACCAATAACCCTGCTGTAGTAAATAACCCCGGTCATTAACAATGCTACACAAATCAGCGCAATTGAAAATACTTTTAAGGAAACCTGTGGATGCCAGTTGCGTTTCCGCACACCCCATTGAATTACTGTCATAAATCCAATCGGGAACAATGCCCAGAACAATGGTTGGATTGCCGCACCAGAATGGAAAAATCCACCCCGAGACCCGGAAAATGGGAAAATGAAAGTCATCACCAAAAATATTACCAACCACATGGATATACCAAAGATAACCCGTGGTTTTTTCGTAACTTCCATGCCCCAATCAATACGAATGGTAATAAGAATACCTGCATTTGCACACCCAGGAAGGTTTTCAAATTCAGCCAGAGGGCATCCAGGCGTGCGCCAAGTATTGCATTCCATCCACTTGCATACCAGGCTGTAAAGATTTAGCTCGTTTGCAGGAAAAGTAAATGTTTGATTGTAATTAATCAACCATAAAGTCAAACTGCCGCCCGGCGGCATTAAGGATCCCCAATAAGCAAAATTGCGTTGATACCACCAAAACATGATCAGGATATAGCCTGCGAGCATCACGAGAAGATAGGCAAAATATTGCAAGAAGAGTCGACTGCGCTTACCGACAAGTTTTCGCTTATATTCACAAGAAAAGCGCCAAATAAGTATGCCAATTCCTCCAAAGAGCCAAAGAAAGCCATCCGCACGTGCCAAATGGAAAAGCCCAGCCAATAGACCCATTCCAAGATATCCCAGATTGCGCTTCCAACCTGGATCAAATACACTTTCGTTAAATGACAATAACAAATACAGGCATCCCAATACCATAAGAATTGCAAAGCTGTCTGTAACTGTTATAAATACAGCATAAAAACCTGAGAAAATCGAAAGTATTCCCGCTATCAAGCACAAACGTGGATTGCCGCCCAGGAGTTCGCAAAGACGATATACAAGATATGGAATAATGGAGGCAAATAACAGGAACCCCAAACGTGCTGCAAAAAAGCCATCATTGCCAAGTAAAAACATTCCAAGTGCAGCCACCAGGGAAGTTAGCGGCATCCAGTATGCAAATGCCGGGTGTGGAATACCCACAGGGTTATCCAGATAATTCCATAAAAATGGTTCAACTAACTCCTGACCCATCAACCATCTTAATGGCTTGAACCAGGTAATATTCAGCATCCATGTAGCCTGGAACTTGTTGAAAACAAGCAAATATTAACACAACGACAAGGGCAAAACTGATTAATAACACCCCAGACACTGGACGCATTATGCTTCCTATCGCTACTGTAAATATTTGAAAGATATCTGCTTTTTACAAGTAATGAATTCTTAACAAACAATAAATTTGGTAACTTCGAACCGGTTTTCTGATATTAACAATTATCTATCTTTCTTCTCAACCTGTTCAAGCAGCTCAACCCAGGTGTGCGAAGTACTCATTGCCCAATGCCTTACCCAATACAATAAAAAGATGAGTAAAGCAACAACAGGGAAGAATAGAATTGCATTGAAATTCTCCAGGTTTCTTGATGAGAGGTATACCACCCAAACGCCTACACCAAAGATAAATAATAAGGTAACACTAATCCAGCGTCCAATTTTGTGCCATCTCTCTTCGAATAAAGCGCAAATTAGCGGTATTGCAGGGAAGAAAAGAATAAAATTCTCAGGTGCAACGGGTATTCCACTCCAGGCACTACCCACAAGAGTAAGGCATACCACCCAAAGAATGTTTCTCCCGTTTGCTTTTTTCATCCTCATCCACTCTATCACGATAATTGCAAGAATCACACCGGAAATCATCCAACCCACCCGATTCCCAATTCCAGGTAATAGTTTGGCAAGAGCATTGGCAGGATTCATTACCAATGCCGGTAGAGAAATAGTCAACAAGTGTGCGAACATTCTCAATAATCCAATTGGAATGGAGAAAAGTTGCGCTCACTCCCAGGAACGCCAGGCTAATGAAAAACCAAAGTATAAACTTCATACGTTTTGCAAATAGCGACCATCCAAGAAGAAACAGTATCAACAAAATAACAAATTGAGGTTCTATCGTCGCAAATGCAAACAATACTCCAGCAAGCTCATCCTCACGGGATTGAATTGCCCAGATTCCACATGCAGTAAACAAGGCGACAAGTATCGTAACATTTCCAGCAAGCAAGGGATTCACTGCATGAAACCACAAAAGTGAAACTAAAAGAAATAAAGCAATACCAAAAAGATTGGGTTTCCAGCCGCTAATTCGAAGGGATATTAATGCTAGTGCAATTAATGCTGACTCAAGTAGAATGTCATCCAAAGGGAACGGGCAATATTAAAATCGGATATTAATGCAAATGGTGCAAAAATAACAATGGAATATAGGGGGTTGGTAAAAAGTAAAGGATCCTCACCTGTTTTTGCCAGTCTTCCATAAGCCATTCTCTGGATTTGTGCAGTGGTTTCCACGCTGTACGGGCTTTGCCCCTCGGTTAAAAACAATCGTGAACCCAACCAATTTGACAGGAACTCGTGTCCCCCTGGATAAGCGACGGCAAATCTATAATTTGCCCAAGTAAATCCAGCCAAGCCTCCAAGGATAAGGAATATCATTATGCTAAATAAAATCACCTTGCTGCGATGTTGATGCAAACCTTACTCCTTTACTTACTCTTCCTGTCAATTATAATTCAAGCAATTATGAAAACGAAAATATCACTTGCACAAATCCATATTGCGATTGGCAATCTCGAAAAGAACTTTCAGAATGGTGTTGCCATGGTGGAAAAGGCAGCAGAACAAGGCAGCGGAATCGTATTGCTGCCTGAACTTTGGACATCTGGTTATGGTCTTCAGGATCCAGATATGATTGCAAATACAAACCTGACCTTTTTAACGGATTTGCAGCGATTATCGTCTGAATTGAATATCGTTATCGGTGGTTCATACATAATTTCGGAAAATGATGCCTACTTCAACCGCTTTATATTACTCCAACCTGATATTACCTGTAATGTAGATCTACGATAAAATCCACCTATTTCGAATGATGGAAGCAGAACGGATATTCTCTCCTGGAAAGAACCTGGCAATTGGCAATTTTGCTTTTGGAAAGGCTGGTTTAGCGATTTGTTACGATTTACGTTTTCCAGAGCTATTTCGGGCGTACGCAAGAAAAAACACAATCCTTTCGCTACTGGTTGCAGAATGGCCGAAAATTCGAATAAATCATTGGAACGTCTTAATCCAGGCAAGAGCGATCGAAAATCAATCTTTCTTCGCTGCTGCAAATGCTGTGGGAAAATCGGGAAAAGAAGTCATTGGGGGCTGCAGTATGGTAACCAATCCATGGGGGGATATTTTAGGCATGGGCAGTTCCACAAATGAAGATTTGATAACCGTTGAGTGTGATTTCGAGATGGTATCAGAGACTTCGCAAAGGTTTTCCTGCTTTAAATGACCAGAGGAATGATCTGTTTTAATCAATTAGCGAATTAGCAGTATTCCAATTTCATCGTGTTGAACAATTTCCCAACCTTGAATAACCAGTTCCTCAACGAGCGGCCTGTCCACCTGCAGCATGACAGCACCAATATTGTACTTGTTCAACAATTCTCCCCAATTATCCTTCATCAATATGAGTGTAAGCCAGTCCTCAAAAATTTCATCACCATACAAATCAGTTCTTGCATCTATAAAAACTGGGTACCGGTCTTGTTCCCAGGCCAGGTAACCACCCCAATTGTATTCATTTAATAAATTACCTTCAGTACCGTTAACCAACAGCGCTACGGTTTGTCCGACTGGATAATAATTTTCGATATATCTCTTGGACAATCTGTGGATTGCCATTTATATAAAACTTAATGATAAAGATTGCACCCAACATTCCAACAATTGCGAAATTGATATACTTTGCAAATTTTGGCTGATTGGTTTCCCGATTTACTGGGGTTACTTTTTTCAAAATCTTTATTCGTTCCAAAAAACTGAACAAATAATATCCGAGTATTGGTATTGCAATAACTGCAAATAATGCAATATTCCTTCTACCCGTAAGACCGAAATAGGAAAATACTAACAACACTGCAAGTTTTCTAAAATCAGCTCGTTTTTTCGATAACACAAAAGATATAAAAGTGATAACTAAGAAAAACAGGAAAAATAATTGCAGCGGTTCAGAATAATCCGGAGGTAACCATTCTTGGATGTATTGCTGTACTTTTACCTGCACTGTTACAAATGAGATACCATAGATAGCCAGACCATTGGGATTGATAATGACAGCGACTACCGCTGCACTTGCCCAACCACAAAGGTACCAAAAATTCTTCCACCTCCGCTCAACTGTTTTAGTGAAAACCTCATCCAAAAAGGAACCGAATGTATATGCTGCCAGGTATATCATTCCAATCACAGCACCGGCATGCAAATTTGACCAAAGCATAAATATTAATGGCAATCCCCACGCATTCCTGTAGTTCCGATTCAAATATACATCTACATACCAACCAGTTAACTCCAAGAAACAATAACGAAATCAATTGCGGTCGCGGAGTAAGCACTGTGGAGAAAATGAAAGCCCCAGCAAGTAGAACAAATGCCTTCATTGCAGGAGGTTCCCGCATTTGCAGCCAGATAAATATCGCGATTAAAACCGCTAAAAGTACAACATACCCCTCCAATCCCCAAAAACCTGCTTCTTCGAACAAAAGATAGAGAAATACTTGTGTCAACCAGGAGTGGTTTACCCAGGGTTCTCCTTGCCTGGTAAAAGACATGGTATCTTGTAGTGTTGGTCTACCGCTTTCAACGGTCGTCTGACCTGCTTTCAAATGCCACCACATATCGCTATCCAGGGGTACTCTTGCTGCAATGATGGCAACAAGAAGAATGACAATAACAAAAAACAATTTCTCGGTTCGCAATGACTGGTTGTTCATTCGGGAATTACTCCATCAATCCCAGTTCCATATCCTGGGGATACACCAATTTTGATAATCGGTAGAATACGTGGTAATCACCAATTTGCTTTTCCAGCCAGGTTATTTCAATATCACGAAATCCAGATCGTATTCGATCATTTAAAACGGGATTGTTAGTCGTTATGTATGCTACCTTTGGACTGGCAAGAACGGTCTGTTTGTATGGAATATAGCGATTGTCCCGTTCAGTAAAGCGCAGGTCCTGATGATAGGGTAAAGCGGGTATATAAATCAGGTCTTCATCAGATTTGAATGATAGTGGATACGCCACCCAATAGTTGGTGAAACCAGCAAGTTCATTCTGGCTTTGTAAAAATTTTATCAATTGCTCGTCATAAGCATGGTTGATTTGTGTTACCGCATCAAATTGAGTAGTCAATCCGGGTGGATTCTCGTTGGCGCATTGCATTGTTCCCCAGAGATGAAATACAATTAATACGAGAACAGGTAAAACGGTAAATATTTGTTTACGAAATAGAGATATCAACCCCAGCCCCGCCAAAATTGCAAAAACGAGATAAAGTGGCAAGAAATACCTTCCGGAAGGATCGTTACCAAACGGTGAAAACAGAAAACCAGTGGTAAAAACAACCACAATCCCCAGTAGAAGATAGAAGTACTCCCCTTGAATGGCTGCTTTGGCTTTCTTAACGCCAAAAATAAAAATTCCAACCCATGTCATTATTGCGAGAACTAACAATGGTTTTCCCAATATCTGGACGCCCCAAGGTGGACGAATTCCGAATAACGCAGTAATGCCAAACAGGAGATAGTTTCGAAGGTGAAGTATTATCGATGTGAAGTAATTGTCATTTCCCACCGCGACTGCTGATCCAATATTCTCAGCGATGACAGTTTGCAGGTTGGTTTGGAGAATACTGCTGAACCAGGGTACCAAGCCAATAATCACCCCCAGAAAATACAACCCCAGGTGAATTATCGGTTTTCCACTATCTACCCGATTCAACGGTTTTTTAATCCAACCATAAATCAAAAGGCAAAAAACTGGAATCGAAAATACTAAAGTGATCACGTTTTTACCCAAAAACCTATTCCGGTCAAAAAACCAGCACAACTCACGTAGGTCCAACCAGCAAATTTACTTTTTTCCTTCTTGAGATACTTGGTATATACTAACAAAAGTAAGGATCCAATCAGCAGAGCTTCACCATATCCTCCGAGACTGATGGTTGTATAAAGCGTGGTATTTACAGGTGGTATTGCCAGCAGGAGTCCGGTTATCAGTCCAGCCCAGGGATTACCTGAAATATTCTTAACCACACTCATGGTAATTGCAATAGTAATGATATAAAGGAAGATCTGAATTAAACGGATAACCCAGATATGAGAACCAAAAACGGCAAAACCTGCTGCAACCAGCCAGGCATCCAGGCTTCCCATATAGGCCTGACCGTAGAATAAAAACGGGTGTTCACCGGCCAGGATATGTTTTGCCATTAATCCGACAATGGCCTCATCTGAATTAAAAGGAAACACATCCATTAACAATAAGCAGATTTTCCAACTGGCTGCAAGCAGTAAGACAGCAGCAAAGAGCACTGAATTCACTTTTTGCTTATTCATATTCGAATATTGTAGTCGGAATATTCCATGATAACAAACACCCGCTTTACCCTCATAAAACTTGCTCCATATCTGGCAATTATCATCATTAGTCATTCTATATTTTTCTTCGATAATGCAAGTACCATTCCATCCCGATGAAAGTACTCAGATATTCATGAGTTCCGATGTCGAGACAATTTTTTCCAATGTCAGGGCGCTTTTCTGGTCTCCAGATTTACCACCGGATAGCAGGATGGATTATCGTTTACTGGATGCTCCCATTCCCCGATATCTGATCGGGCTTGGAAGGCTACTTACTCACCAATCTCCCCTACCAGTTGATTGGAACTGGTCACTCAGTTGGGATGAAAATCTGTCTGCAGGTGCCTTTCCAACTAACATGCTGCTTTTAACAGCCCACCTTTCAGTTGCCTGGGTTTTTCCAATAAGTCTCCTGCTTTTATGGAGTATTCTATCGAAACAATTTAGTAAACTGACCGGTTGGGTGGGCATAATTTTCTTTCGCGTATCCATTCGCTAATTTTTCTTCACACCCGCAGGGCAATGGCGGAAAGCACAACCGCATTTGCAATAATATTTATTATTTGGGCTATTTACAACTGGAAAAAGCATCCCTGGCTGCTGGCTATCCCTGTAGGCATTGCTTTTTGTTCCAAACAATCCACAATCATTTGGGCGATAATCTGCCTGGGCATTATTCTTTGGGGAAATAAAGTTTATCAAACCAATATCAAGCGAAGATTTTTGAATTCCTTGCTATACGCAGCTCTTTTGCTAACCTTGATTTTCGTCCTAATCCTGTTATGTGGAAATATCCTATCCAAGCTGCCCGTTTCGCGCTACTTCAACGGCAAAACCTGGTAACACAACAACTTGCAGATATTTATCACGTTTCACCTGATGCTGCTCTAACTACGCCACTTCTACGATTGAGTGGAGTTGTAGGTAATCTGCTGTTCACCAAGCCGGCTCTAGCAGATACAGCCAATTATGTGGATGAAATGGTTGATTCAATCGATAGCTTATACCCAAAATCCGATTAATACCTTATTTCGAGGTTATACCGGCGGAACTTTCGTATTGATTTTTCTTCTTCTAGGACTGTATTTTCTATTACAATTCCCCTCAGCTCAACACTATCGTGAGGATATTCTCCTTATTTTTGCAGGGCTACTCCAGTTCTTACTTTTGATAGCAACAATTCCATTACCTTTCCAGCGTTATGTAATACCGTTGGTGCCAACAACCTGTATTTTCTTCGCTGTTGGCATTGGCAGGTTAATGGAATTGTTATTTCAAATAAACTTTTTACGGTCCAAGCACTGATTAAATTGACTTTTGAAAAACCCTGTGCCGTTTATATACCCGTGCTCCAAGACTTTCCATATCTTTTCGCACCTGTACTGCAGTATCAGCCATTTGCGTCTGTTCAGCATGTTTGAAGTTGTAATCTTTAAATGTCTTGTCGATTTCATAATACATCAGTGCATTTCCGCCCCTGCCCTGAAATTCCGGTAAAACACCAACGCCATTTAAAGATACCCAATCAGTTTTCTTCACTTCCCGCATCAAATCCAGGATAGTAAGCGGGTTAAGATGACCTTTTGCGCGCTGCATGGCTCTGGAAATGTCAGGAAATACGAACAAGAAACCAATTACCTCTTCCTTGTGCATTATGATTTTCATTAACCTGGGATCTGCAATAACCATAATATTGTCAATCACAAATTTCAACTCATTGTCGCTTAATGGGTAGTATTCCCAGTTATTTAACAAACGATTTGTTATATGCATGTCCTATCCTGGTACCCCAGGAAACCAATTCTTTTTTGCTTTTAAAGGATTTTGTGTATATGGTTCCCCGTTCTTGTACCCGTTTGGCTATTTCGAGTGCTTTTTCAGGCATAGTAAATTTCGCAGGATCCACATAGCAGGAAACAAATTCATTGGCTTTTTCAAATCCAAAATTTTCCAGGTGTTGAACATAATACGGGTAGTTATAATTCATCATATTCATCATCTGGCGCAATTCATACCCTTCATACAATACACCGTAGCCATCCAGTGCACCAAATCCCTTGGGACCAATCAAATCCGTCAAGCCGCGTTTAGCAGTCCACTCAAACGCCCGTGTAAACAATGCATTCGATACATCTTGATCATCGATGGTATCGTAAAGATAAAATTGCGCTTTTTTGGATTCATGATATTTGTTAAATGGCTTATTTTCCATTGCCCCAATTCTGCCAACTATTTCATTCCCCCGTTTTGCCACAAAAAATTCAGCATCAGAATGTTCATAATACGGGTGCTTATCAGGATTAAGCATGGCGCGAATATCTGCAAAAAAAGGTGGTACCCATTGAGGACAATCTTTGTAGAGGTCATAATGGAATTTAATAAATGCATTGACCTGCGACTTATCCTTTAAATCAACCTGCTCGATTTAAATCATCTTTTACCTCGTAAACCAAGAAATGGAATTGCAAAAGTATACAACAGAATTGCCTGAAGTATTTAACCCGAAATGTCAACTAAAGTTATAATCAATTTAGATTGAATATCTTGGTATCAACCAGGAATATGAGAAAATTAGTTAAAGCTAAATAACTCCCGTATTAATATTTGGAGGTTTCATTGGATAGATTCATCATCGAAGGTGGTCATGCACTTCAGGGTGAGGTTACGCCCGCAGGAAATAAAAATGCTGCGCTGCCATTACTCGCAGCCTGCCTTCTGACAACGGAACCCGTCATCCTTCATAATGTACCCGACATCCTTGATGTAAAAAATATGCAGCGCTTGCTGGAAAGCCTTGGCGTCACCTTTACCTTAATCGCACCACAAACCTGGAAGATTCAAGCCAGTCAGGTGCGGCCAGCAGATTTGGATCCGGATTTATGCCGGAAAATTCGTGCATCCATTCTGCTTGCGGGTCCAATGCTTGCTCGTTCAGGTGAACTTCTCCTTCCGCCCCCGGGTGGTGACGTAATCGGTAGAAGGCGGGTTGATACCCATATTCTTGCTTTGCGGAGTTTGGGTGCCAGCATAACCTGCGATCGCTCATTTGAATTCAAAGCAGATAAGCTCATTGGAGCAGACATCTTACTCGACGAAGCCAGTGTTACTGCCACCGAAAATACAATTATGGCAGCGGTAACAGCAGATGGAAACACAATTTTACGGAATGCGGCATCAGAACCGCATGTACAGGATTTATGTCGCTTTTTAAATGTCCTTGGAGCCAAAATTGAAAACATTGGTTCAAATACCCTGCATATTGAAGGAGTTCCTGCCCTGCATGGTGGCGAATTCACAATTGGTCCAGATTATCTTGAGGTAATCAGTTTTGTCGGTGCCGCTGCATTAACAAATGGGAGGATTCGCATTCGAAATGCTGGTTCCACCTATTTGGATATGATTAGACTCACACTTGGGTAGGATGGGAGTGATTTGGGAACAAGACGGAGTGGATATTATTGTTCCTGAGAACCAACCCTTGCAGATTAAATCGGATCTGGGTGGTGCAATTCCCGAGATTAGTGTAATGCCATGGCCGGCTTTCCCAACGGATCTAATGTCGATAGCCATTGTTATTGCAACCCGTTGCACAGGTTCCATTCTCTTCCATGACTGGATGTACCCAAGCCGGATGTTCTTTACCGACAAACTGGTAAGCATGGGCGCTCATATTATTCTCTGCGACCCGCATCGCTGTATCGTACAGGGACCTTCTCAATTATTTGGTGAAAAAATGGAAAGTCCTGATATTCGCGCTGGTATGGCTTTATTGCTTGCTGCACTTTCAGCAAAAGGCACATCCGTTATTCGGAATGTGGTTCAAATTGAACGGGGTTACCAGCAGATTGACCAGAAATTGATTGCACTTGGCGCAAAAATTACACGTGAAAGTGATTAAAACAACAGGGTCTGTTAATAACAGACCCTGTATATTTAATTTTTAAATAAATCTCTTAATTCACCGATCCCACAACTTCCATAAATTCAGTTACCAGGTCACGTAATGGACCTTCTGGTACAGCACCTGTTTGCCGGTGAACAATTTTTCCATTAGCCACAAATAGAAGCGTTGGAATACCCTGTACGCCGTATTTTTGTGCCCATTGTGAGTTTTCATCAGTATTTACTTTAGCTACCAATAATTTTCCACCCATTTCTTTGGCTAATTTTTCAAGTGTTGGAGCGATCATCTTACATGGATTGCACCAGGGTGCCCAAAAATCCACAATTACCGGTACAGTAGATTGTAAAATGGATTTTTCAAATGTTTGGTCTGTTACATGAATTGGTTCAGTTATCATCTTTTGCTGCTTCACCTTTCTCAATTTTCCTTATAATCCTAATTGTACCAATAACTCATTCAACTATGCAATAAAACCAGGAAATATTGCATCACATGTATAAATTATAAAACGCAAGCATAATATTTATACTTGCGTTTTATAAAACATTTATCAACATTTGCTGGGAATATTTATTTATCTCGGCGGTAATCCACAAAGCGATATCCAACACCGCGCTCAGTAAGAATATACTTCGGATTAGCCGGGTCTTTCTCCAGTTTTTGACGCAAATAGTTTACATAAAGCCGTACATAATGCGGTTCATCTCTATATTCATAACCCCAGACTTTTGTCAATAACTGGTCATATGTCAGCACCCAACCCGCGTTTTGCACCAGGTGATACAACAATCGATATTCTGTCGGTCGCAATCGGACAAGTTCGCCATCCACCCATATTTCACGTCTTCCAAAATCCAATCGCAATCTATCATCCACTTCAATTAAATCTTTTGATGCTATGCTGCCGGTTTCAGTTCGTCGTAATACTGCCCTGACCCGGCTTACTAATTCGCGGGGACTGAATGGTTTGGTTATATAGTCATCAGCACCTAATTCCAGTCCATGTACCCTATCGTCTTCTTCCCCTTTGGCCGTAAGCATAATAACTGGAACTGTATTAACTTCACGAATTAACCGTAATACTTCAAAGCCATCGATATCGGGCATCATTACATCAAGGAGAACCAGATCAGGCATCTCTTCTCGAATTACCTGGATGGCTTCCATTCCTCGAAACGCCTGAACAACTTGAAATCCGTCATGTTCCAGGTTTAAACGGATAAACCGAACCATTCGTTCTTCATCATCTACAACAAGAATCACCGAAATTTTAAATTGTTCATCACTCATCAATCTACTCCCGAACAAAAGTTAGTATTTCCTCATCTTCTTCACCAGGCAGAATTTCAAGAAACATGATGCGAATCAAAGGCCAAATTACTGTTGTTACATCCGAATCAATATAACCCAAATCTTTTCCATCGCGTTTTCTGGGATTTTTTACCTGGATGATTGTATCAGTTGGGGTGGGAAGCTCTTCTATTTCTCCCAATATTGCGTCTTCGTTCATAATGTGAATGATAACTGAATGCATAATATCAATTCCTTAGCGGTGAATTATTTGAATTCTTAATCTTCCAAGCGTGACAATATCACCATGGGCAAGTGGATATTCAACATGCGGTGATAATGGTTGTCCGTTAACTCTTGTTCCATTCGAAGAACCTAAGTCTATAATCATAAGCCCTTGCTCGTTGTTTTTTAATTCAGCATGCAAACGGGATACTCCAAAAGCGTATGCCTTGCTGCGTGACAAATCAATATCTGGGCTGCTTGACTGCCCGTCCACTACTCGCCCAATGGTAACATTAACATTTCGTTTAAGAGGGATATGTTCCCCGTCTTCGATTAAACGCAATGCCCAGACTTTTGTAGTCCTTAACTGGCTGGACTCAACTCCCGTGTGAAAGCGCAAATCATACTTTTTTCGATTCACTTCGTCCAAAATAATTTGTTCCGCGGCTGCCGCTGATAAGCGGCCAGTTGAGACCAGTTTTGCTGCACATTCACTACAAAAAAGCGCACCGATATATTCTCGATGATTACAGTTAGGGCAAATTATCATGGCTGAATTCCCCTATCACCCTCAGTCAAAAGAAAAGCACGCGTGCCATACTTTATTTTCTTATCCCCATCACTGCTGAAACTCTTACCTTTCTGAATATTCTCTGCCTCTCGTAACACCACCCGTGCAAGATCGCGTTTTCCCTGGGTTATCAGGTGAGATGCAAGATATTGCAAGCGTTTAAATGCTGCTGTTATGTTGCCTGTTTCTACTTCGTGTCTGGCTTTTTCCTGGATACGATACAAAACCAATTGTGACATGGCTTTTACAATAATGGGTGGCGGATATTCTGCTTCCGGATTGCTGCTTACAGGGCATTGCATCTGGACGAATAATCGAATTGTCGAATCCCAGTAGGGGGAATTCAGTGTAATAAAACCTTGAGCTAACTTGATTAAATCACTCCCTTTTGCAAGTGGTGGGAGTAAAAATTCCATTATTGCGGTTAAATTCTCTTGAATGGAATATTCCCTAAAAACACTTTTCCTTCATTCATGAGTTGCATACTATCCGGTCTCAAACGAAACATATATCGCACTTCTACGCCAGGATCGCTGGAAAAATCAAACCCGGCAGATTGGGTAAAAAATAATCCCATGGAAACCAGTTTCTCCTGCAAAAATTGCTCAAGGTCCTGATTGGACGAAACAAAAACCGTATTTCCTCCTGTCATCGATGAAAGCTGGTCTAGAAACCTGTCATTCCATTCGTGTCCTAAACCAAATGCAGAGATAGATATCTGTTTCTCTGCTGCTTTCACAGCTAAATCAAGACATTCCGATTCATCTCCATACGTTTGTCCATCGGTCAAGAGGATGATATGTTTGCGGGTATTTACCGCAATTTTATCCTCCAACTGGTGCATCGCTGCAGATAAGCCCTGATAGATTTCCGTTCCCCCTGCGGTATCAATCATTGCAATGCCAGATGTATCCAGATTAACATTACCTGCACGCGTGATGGGAATAATGACTTCAGCCCGATCGCTGAAGGTTATTACACTAAATACATCTTCGGGTGAAAGCTGTTGAACAAAATTAGTAATATTTGCTTTCACCATATCCATTCGGTCGCCCTTCATGGATGTAGAGCGATCCACGACCAGAACGACACTGATTGGTGTATATTGTGCCTGAGATGGCTCAATCATGCACTTCAAATCTAGCAATGCATAAACCAGTTGGGGTTCGTCCCAAGCTGGTAAAACACTTCGACTATATTGGATATTAAAGCAACTGGTGCGGAAAATGTAGATTTTCCAACGGTCAGATCATATTTTGATTTCTTTTTTTCATCAACCAATGTTTCGTAAGCAGATTGAATCTGAAGAAATTCATCAGCCGCTTCAGGTGCAGAATTTACATCAGGATGAAAACGTACAACCGCTTCTTTATATGCAGATTTAATCAGTTGTATATCTGCATTCGGCGTGAGCCCCAGAACATAATATTTATTTCTTTCCACTTTTCCCCGATTCTTAGTGTAAATATTTAACAAGTATCACACTGATATTGTCTGGACCACCTTTGGTATTGGCTGCATCAACAAGTTCTCTACAAATATCCTGTAGTGATTTATTGCCTTTGACTATTCTATGCAATTCCTGTTCAGTCACAACACTCCATAAACCATCACTGCAGATAATTAAAGTACTTAACGGTGAGAATTCTTTCGTAAAAACATCTGGATAAAATGGATCAGCTTGCCCGATCGCTCGTAATAAAATACTCCTTTGTGGGTGAAGTGTTGCTTCTTTTTCGGTTATCTGTCCTAACTCCACCAGTCTGCCTACGAGTGAATGATCTTTCGTAATTGCATTCAATCTACCATCTTGTTGCAATAAATAGGCCCGGCTGTCTCCGACATGTCCAACAGTGATCTTATTACCCCAAATAATAATCCCAGTCAACGTTGTTCCCCCGCCCGGAGCTTGTTCTTGCACTATCTTATGCGCTTCATCCAAAGCAGAGATAACAATATCTTCAAATACTTTTTCACCTGGTTTTTTAGTCCCCAAAACTGCTGGTAGATAGATTTTTTTTGTTATTACTTCTGCAAATTTTTTCGCAGCCACAGAACTCGCAACTTCACCATATTGATGTCCACCCATGCCATCTGCGATGACAAATACACCAAAAGGCAGTTGAGTATATCCATCAGAAATACCTGTGCAAAATGTAAGCAATGTGTCCTCATTATGCTCACGCTGTTTACCGACCGATTGGGCAGATGCACAAATCAATTGGGCAGGTTCATAGCTTTTTATGCTTGCATTTGCATGTTTGCTTTCCAAACCTGAGAGGGGTAATGTTTCAGTTTCATCTGAGGCTTTCCCGGAATTCGTTTTATTCTTTCTGTCAAATACATTTTTTAATAAATTTACCAATCATTCCTCCAATGTTTATACAACCGGAAAAGCATATAAATAATGATCGAATGAACCTATGACAACCTTATCTTTATAGCCGCAAGGGGTCCCGGATATCGGTCCGTCGGTATGATATTTCCAACGCAATCTGCCTGTTCGATACTCCAGGCAAGCAAATGTACCTTCACTTCCACCTACAAATAATCCATCTTTGTAGATCAACGGAGAACCACTGATTTGTTCTCCCATTTCATAACGCCAGGTTTCTTTACCAGTTTCAAGATTCAAACAATATAATATTCCATCAGCACTGCCTGCAAATACCATTTTTTCAGTAATTGCAGCAGTAGAGGCAGTACCTCTATTCATACGAAATCGCCAGACAGGCCATCCGGACTTTGCATCCAAACCATACAATGTTAAATCCAAAGAACCAATAACTAATATCCCATCTGCAATCGTTGGAGAAGCCAGGACTGAACGTCTTGTACGAAAACGCCAGCGTAAATTCCCGCGAAAATCAACTGCCAGTACATCACCAGTTTCGTTTCCAAAGAAAACAGCGTCCTGGTTTATGTATGGACCAGAGCGAATAAACCCGTTCGAATCAAACCGCCAGGCATCCCGTTTGCTGATGACGTGAATGGCATACAGGAAACCATCATCTGCGCCTAAAAATATATAATCTTCTGCCAAAACAGGAGAGCTTCGTATGGCACCACCCGTTTGAAATGACCATAACAGTTTTCCGGTTCGCTGCGATATTGCGTAGAGATTTTTATCTTCCGATCCGATATAAATGGCTTCATCGCTCACCAGCGGTTTTCCAACTAATCCACCTTCTGTTGGAAATTTCCAAAGCATTTCACCAGTATCTGCATTGAGTGCATATAGATTATTATCATACGAACCAGTGTAGACAAAATCATTATGTAATGTTGCCGTTCCGCGGATTTCATCTTCGCATTTGAACTTCCAAACCGGTTTGACAGATTGACTTTTAATTGGTTGCGCTTTTCCAAAAGTCACTCGGGAGAGTGCACCGGTTTTTCCAGCAACTGCAATCAGGGCTTCTTTCATTTCCTCTGCAGATTTGAATCGGTCTGTAGGTTCATAATTTAATGCGGTTTCAATAATTTTCTCAAATTCAGGTGAAACTGATGGATTAATTTGTCGTATGGGGCGTTCACCAAATGTGAACGGAGGTTCAATCCGGGGGTCTCTGCGGGTTAACAGGTGATGAACAGTAGCACCTAATGCATAAATATCTGCCAGGAGTGTTGCTTCACCCCGATATTGTTCCGGCGGTGAATAGCCTTCAGTACCGATCATGGTACCTTTTTGTCCAACTTTGAAATTTTTTGCAATACCAAAATCTATCAAAACAACATGACCTTGTTGATTGATCATGATATTGGAAGGTTTTACGTCTCGAAAAATAATCGGTTCAGGTTTATGGTTATGTAAAAAGCTCAACACATCGCAAATTTCGATTGTCCATACAATCATCTGGTCTTCAGGGACAAATCCCTGGATGGAGTTTAGTACTGCTTCAAGGTCCTTTCCGGTGATGAATTCCAACACAAGATAGGACCGTTCGTCATGCGTAAAATAATCGAAAATGTTCGGTATTGCAGGATGAGATAATGTAACCAAAATGTTGGCTTCACGCTCAAAATTCTCCACAATTGTTTCCCGCACCAGGGGATCAGGAGCTTGAATAATCATCTCTTTTACTGCCACAACCTTATTCACACTCGGAAAATGTAAATCCCGTGCACGGTAAACGCTTCCCATTCCCCCAACACCAATGACAGTTTGTATTTCGTAACGACCGACCAGAACTGTACCGTTCTGTAACTGCTTGGATGTCGGTAACGGAGAATCATCAAAATTTTGTCTCGTTTGTGGATTATCCAGGGTATCCTCCTGCAGTAAAGAAATTATATGCCTTAGTATATGCTTTGGCAACTTGCTCCCATATCAAACCTGTAAGGAGCCAAATGCACAAACTAGACGTTGCAACATCTATGCTGTACAATGATGAAGATAATATAGTGTTTTGGAGTGCTTATGGCTAATTTTCCAGGTAAAGGCAAAGTTGCTGTTCTTAAAACAAGTCCTGAAACGGTTTTGGAAGACATTGAAAGATTGATGAAACTGGCGGACTTCCAGTCTTCTTTACCAAAAGAATATTCGACCGGGATTAAAAATTAACATCTCCTGGCAAACCTGGTATCCAGCCTGTTCATCTACCCCCTGGCAATTGGAAGGTGTGATCAGAGCACTTCAAAATAATGGGTATCATGACCTGGTTGGAATTCACAACGATACTGTCGTTGTCAATACCAAGGATGCGGAAGTAAATAATAAACATCGTTTTGTTACAGATAAATAATGTTCCATGCCTCTATCTGTATGAACAAAAATTCGATTGGGTGCGATACGAACCCAAAAAACCCTTCCTGGTATTGGATAAAGTGTATCCCGAGGGAGTGTATATACCCAAAGGACTTGTTGGCAAAAATATCGTTCACCTCCCTACAGTGAAGACGCATGTTTTTACAACCATCACTGGCGCAATGAAAAATGCCTTTGGTGGGTTGCTGCATCGAAACCGCCATTGGACGCATAGCGTTATTCATGAAACCCTGGTTGATTTACTGATGATCCAACAGGAAATCCATCCGGGTATTTTTGCCGTGATGGATGGTACCTTTGCAGGAGATGGCCCAGGTCCGCGTGCCATGCGCTGGCATGAAAAGAACATTCTTCTTGGCTTCTGCCGACCAGGTAGCCATTGATGCCGTTTCGGCAAAACTCCAGGGATTTGACCCAATGACCATTCCATTCATCCGCATTGCCCATGAACATGAGATGGGTATTGGCGACCCAAATCAAATTGAAATGTGGGTTACGATATTGAGCAGGAACAGGCCTGGAATTTCGTGCAGGAAGATACCTTCGCCTCGCGCGGTCAAAAAATGATCTATCATGGACCGCTCAAACCATTGGAAAAAGTACTTCTACAAAGCCCATTGGTCCCCTGGAGCTATTTTGCCAGCAATTTCTATCATAATGTGTACTGGTACCCATTTATTGGTCGAAAGAGAGTAAAAGCAGCATTGGAAACTCCCTGGGGGAAAAAATTCGCCACTTACGGTGACGGGAATGTTGTTTTACCGGGCATGGAACCGAAAACCGTTATCCAGGCTGTCGCTGCCCTGGGCATCTTTTCCCTTCTTATTGGTCTTTTGTGTTGGTTGTTCAAACGAAATAACAAACGATAACCTGTCATTATTGAATACTGTTTGGGAGGTGTCATGTTTAAAGATTTCAGCGAGACTGCAGCCTTCATTAAAGACCAGAAAATTCAAATGGTGGACCTAAAATATTGTGATTTTTGGGGCAAGTGGCATCACGTTACCATCTCTCCGTCGGAATTTACCCCTAATTTAATGACGAGCGGTGTTGGATTCGATGGTTCAAGTGTTGGTTTTCGTAATGTTCTCAATGGCGATATGTCACTCATCCCCGACCTGCAAACAGGATTTATTGATCCTTTCTGGGAACTTCCAACGATTTCTTTCCTGTGCAATATTGTTGAAGCTGAAACTAAAAATCCCTACAATCGTGATCCCCGGTTAATTGTAAAAAAGGCCGAACAATATCTGTTGAGTAGTAAAGTCGCAGACAAATCCCGGTGGGGACCAGAATTCGAATTTTATATATTTGACCGTGCCGAGATGGAAAACTCGACTAATACATCCCATTATTTCTTTGATTCAGATGAAGCGATTTGGAACTCAGGTGTCATCCCTGAAGCATATCAAAACACATCTCATGGCGGTTATCATGCCATACCACCAGCGGATCGACATTTCCAATTACGCAGCAAAATGGTTAATGAACTGGAGAAAATTGGAATTCCCATCAAATACCACCATCATGAAGTAGGTGGACCTGGTCAATGTGAAATTGAAACCCCGATGCTTTCCATCTTGTCTGCTGCAGATGCGTCCATGTGCGTGAAATATTTTACCCGCATGATTGGGTTCCAGGCGGGTAAGGTTGTTACATACCTGCCGAAACCATTATTTGGTGAAGCAGGTAGTGGCATGCATTTTCATATCCAATTATTGCGCTCTGGGAATAACATGTTTTTCGAAACATTTACCTCAGCATTTCTTTCGGAAAGCGCACTCTTTTTTATCGGTGGATTATTAACCCATGCACCTTCCTTGTTGGCTTTTACAAATCCAACCACCAATTCATATCGCAGATTAGTTCCAGGTTATGAAGCACCCACCAATTGCATTTTCTCACGCGGTAATCGCAGTGCTGCCATACGAATTCCATCGTACGCCACCAAAGCCAATCAAGTCCGGTTTGAATTTCGCCCTTCTGATGCAACCTGCAATCCATACCTTGCCATGTCTGCCCTTTTACTGGCAGGTATTGACGGAATCAAGAAAAAAATCGACCCGACCAAGGCAGGTTTTGGACCAATTGATGAAGATATTCTAACCTGGCCAGCAGAGAAAAGAGCAACGATAAAAAGTTTACCCGGTTCACTTACGGAGGCTTTGCGTGCTCTTGAGCAGGACAACCAGTATCTATTAGCGGGTGATGTGTTTAACTCAGCGATGATTGAAACCTGGATACTTGCCAAACGTAAAGAAGAGTACGAAGTTCGCATTCGTCCTCACCCATACGAGATCCAGCAATATTTCGATCTATAACTACGGATTATCTGTAACCAGGCTTAAATATGCAGAAGCCGCCCAGCCAGAGCGATTTTCATCGTATGGTGAAACGAGATACCACCAGACATAATCATCTGCTTCAACTGGTCCATCCTCAACAACATACAATTCGGTATCCAGAGCAACAAATTTTAAAGCATTGGCTGTGCTCGGTCCTGAACGAAGGCGTAACCCGGCTCCATCTGTTCCATGAATCTGTACAACACTGCCGATATTAATGCCATCAATTGTTTCACCCACAGGAGTGCTGGTTAATTGCATGGCTGGGTCAAGAGTTGGGGTCAGTGTTGGTGCTGGAATAATCAGGAATGAAGCAGTGGGCATGCCCACGATTTTATTTTTCCCATTGAGTAGTGAAATTACGATAACGCTGATAACGCATAAAAGTATTAATACCCCGCTAAACACGAGAATTGACCACCGGTTAAACATTCGTGAGATTTTTTGCATGATTCTTCACTCAAGTTGGCAGCATAAAGAATGCAATACCAAGAATTATGTAAACACCAGGAGTCCGGCACCTTCCAACCAGTTGGATTCCCCATCTGCAGCCACTAATGCAGCAATAATCACAGCTGCACCAAGCGCCATGAGTTCGAATAGGTTGAATATTAATGTTAGGGGATGCCCCATAATCAGACTGATAAAAACAAGCAATGGTGCAACAAACAGAGCTATTTGCAGGCTTGAGGAAAGTGCAATCTCAACGCTCAAATCCATTTGATTTCGAATTGCTACCTGAACTGCAACCAGGTGTTCCGCGACATTACCCACAATGGGTATAAGGATAATTCCTAAAAAGAATTCTGAAATGCCCAAATTAGCCACTACATGGTCAACTGTGCCTACCAATATCTCACTCAACACTACAACACCAACAGTCGAAAGGGCTAATACCAAGAGTGCAATCCCTTTTGACCATTTGGGTTTGTGTATATTATCTGTAGCAGTAAATGTTACTGGACTGCTTGCTCGCAAGCTGAAAATCAATCCAAGGATGTACAAAATCACCATGACACCAGCTACACCCAAAGACAGTGCTTCAACTTTCGGACTTCCATCCGTACCAATTGCCGAACTAAACAGGGAGGGTATTACCAGCGCAAGAGTGGCCAGGATAAGCAGCATGGCATGATTTCCGGTATGCCGGCGGTCGAAGGTTTGCACTCCATTTTTAATTCCACCTGCCAGCATGGCAAATCCCATAACCAGGAGAAGATTTCCAAGGACGGAGCCAGTAATTGAAGCTTTGACAAGTTCCAATAAACCGGCTTTAATCGCAACCAATGTGATAATCAATTCAGCTGCGTTTCCGAGAGTGGCATTTAATAATCCGCCAATCTTCGGACCGGTATAAAAAGCCAAAACCTCAGTTGCGGCTCCAATATATCCCGCCAGAGGGACTACCGCAATTGCAGATAATATAAAAACAATCCCTGGATTCCAATCAAAAATCTCAGCAAAAATTGCCGCTGGAATGGCAATGAGTAAAACGCTTAATGGATTTTGACGTAAAAGGGTTAATACTTTGTTATTTGCCATGCACTATTTCCTCTCCTCAGGTATATTATAGCCCAAGCGGCAATTTGGCTATGTTATAATCTTCTCAAAATGGTTGAACAATCTGATGCGACAGCCTTGCTTGGCAATCGTTACCGCCTTGAACATATTCTTGGTCGGGGTGGAATGGCGATTGTATATAAAGCCTATGATGTAACCCTTGAACGACCTGTTGCATTAAAAGTTCTACGCCAGGACTATTCTGATAACCCCGAATTTCAAGCCCGTTTTCACCAGGAAGCAAAAGCAGCAGCCAACCTGACCCATCCAAATATCGTTACCATTCATGATTTCGGTTTAGACCGGGGTAAATTGTATATTGTGATGGAATATGTTCCTGGCGAAGATTTTAAAGCACCTGATTCGGGAAAAATGGGATTTTTGAAGTTGAAGAAGCCATAAATATTATTACCCAGGCTTGCGCTGGAATAGGCTATGCGCATCGTGCCGGAATTGTCCATTGCGATTTAAACCCCTCAATATGCTGGTAACACCAGATAAACGCCTTAAAGTTGCAGATTTTGGTATTGCCCGGGCATTGGAATCCATCCGGGTGGATGAAAAAACTGACCTTGTATGGGGCTCACCCCAATATTTTTCCCCTGAACAGGCTGCCGGCCTGGCACCACTTCCAGCATCCGATGTTTATTCATTAGGCGTTATTCTGTATGAGATGTTAACAGGTCAGTTGCCTTTCCAATCTTCCCAGCCGGAAGAATTAGCCCGTATGCATAGGGAAGATTTGCCGCCACTGCCTTCAAAATTGAACCCGCTTATTCCTCACGAACTGGAAAGAATTTTGCTTAAAGTTCTAACCAAAGCCCCTTCTGCCCGTTACCGGTCAGCAGACCAGTTTGGGAGAATTTTGAGCAATTTTGCATTAAACACGGATGCCATACCAGTTCAATCAAGCGCAATTCCGGAAAAAGCGCCATCCATCAACCTGGAACATACCCAGGCTCCCGTGATAACCAATTTGAAAGAAATGCAACCCATCAGCGTCATATCAAATCAACCTGTTTCCACTGTTGATTGGGCAACCTGGGGTTTAGGTTTACTGGCATTTCTGCTGGCTGGTGGTTTGATTCCATTTTGGATGTACGTGATTCTTAAACTAAACTCAATCCGATAGGTACCCAAATGTCTGACTTTACTCTCTCAGCCTCCATTCTTTCCGCAGATTTTAAAATCCTGGGCGATCAGATTAGCGCACTTGAAAGCGGTGGTGCGGATTGGGTACACATTGATGTAATGGATGGCCATTTTGCACCTAACATCACCATGGGAC
Organism: uncultured Chloroflexia bacterium; assembly: GCA_963793615.1. GTDB lineage: Bacteria > Chloroflexota > Anaerolineae > Anaerolineales > Anaerolineaceae > UBA4782. Next base: position 88,519 of record CAWCAN010000010.1, on the reverse strand, counting down.
CATTCATCGTTGAGCATTGTCACCGCATGACCAGGCTTCCATTGGATGTCCATTTGATGATTGAAAAACCCGAAAGGCATATTGAAGCTTTCATCAAAGCTGGTGCAAACTATATGAGTGTTCATTTGGAAGGAAACCCGCTCATCCAGCGCACCATATCCCGCATTCGCGAACTTGGCTGCCATCCGGGAATTGCAATTACCCCCAGCACACCATCCATATTACTTGAGACAATTTTACCGGAAGTTGATTTCGTGCTAATAATGACCGTAAATCCGGGCTTTTCTGGCCAGGTTTTCCAGGAAAGCGCTATAAAGAAGATTATTCAGGTACAAAAAATGATCGACGCAGAAGGATTATCAGCAAAAATTCAAGTAGATGGCGGGATTAATGCCATCACTTGCCAAAAGTGTATCAAGCAGGCGCAAGAATTATCGTGGCTGCAACAGCCATTTTTGGTCATCCCAAGGGTATTGCATCAGGAATTCAGGAAATTCGTTCAGCGGTAAATTAAACAAAAATTACGGCGATGCCGTAATTTAAGTTCAAAGGTAGAGCGGAATAATTATGAAGTCTTTGACATTGTACGAATACAACGAGCACACATCACTTTGCGGACTTTATTCCCACCCACAAATACAGCAACACGCTGTAAATTGGGTAAGTACTTTCGGTTTGTTGCCCTCTGGGAAAAGCTTCGGTTATGACCGAAAGTGGTTGTTTTACCGCAGGTTTCACATTTTGCCATGATACTTACACTTCCTTTCAACACAAAATTACATTATCGTAGATTGATTGCCAAACACAAAAATCAATTTTACTATAAACCGCAACTGTTGGCAAGAATAATTGTTAACAATAAGAAGGACAGGGAATATGAGCGACGCTAAAAACCCATTCGGAAATATATTTTTATCTCACCGTGCAATTGCAACAATTGCCCATCAATCCAGTATTGAGTCTTATGGCGTTGTCGGTCTTGCTGCCAAAAACTTTGCCCAGGGTATTGCCAATGTTCTGGTAAAGGACCCGTTAATGGGTATTGAAGTACGACCGGAAACGAATGCCATCAGTATTGACCTATACATTATCATCGAGTATGGCACTAGAATTCAATCTGTTGCATCCAGTGTGGCAGATAGTGTGCGCTATCAGATCGAGAAGTTAACCGAATTGCATGTTAATGAAGTAAATGTCCATGTGCGCGGGTTGCGCATCAGTAACATGGATTAACGTAAACAGATTGGAATATTTATGACGGATGAATTGTTGTTTAACAGTGAGACGGGAAAAGAGACAACCTTAGGTTCTGGTATTGACGGGCAGGATCTAAAAACCTTGTTTGAAGCCGCCATGACCTGGCTGCGACCAATCATCAACTTGTAAATTCGTTGAATGTATTTCCTGTACCAGATGGCGATACCGGTACAAATATGCTTTTAACTATGCAGGCTGCATACAATGAAGTCACCCATTCGGGTGAACACAACATTGGAAAAATGGCTCATGACCTGTCAAAAGGAGCCCTTTTGGGTGCCCGTGGCAATTCAGGCGTCATCCTGTCCCAAATCTGGCGCGGTTTTGCTCGTAGCCTGGATAGTTATGACAAGATGAATTCCCAGCAGTTTGTTCAGGCATTACATGAAGCCCGAAATACAGCCTATAAAGGTGTTGTCCGTCCTGTTGAAGGAACAATTCTCACTGTGATAAAGGATATTGCCGCGGCTGCAGAGCTGGCATTAAAGGATACTGATAATTTTAAGGAAATTCTTGAAAAAGTCGTTGCCGCTGCAGATGTTTCGGTCAAAAATACTCCAGAGCTATTACCTGTGCTCAAACAAGCCGGAGTAGTGGATTCAGGTGGGAAAGGGCTATTTTTCCTCTTTGATGGCATGGCGAGGTATTTAAGTAACCAGCAAATTGATACAGCCGTTACATCTGTCCAACCACTCTCAACATTGATACTTGACCAGACAATGGAATCCATTGAACCTGGACAGGATTACGAAATTGTCGTCGATTTTAAACCTTTCAAGCCCCTGGATATGGAGGAATTCTTCTCCCGCCTTTCGGATATCGGCACATCCATTCAAATTGGTGAAGGAGACGGGATGTATCGTATGCACATCCACGTCGCTACCGATAAACGGTATGACCCAATTGACTATACGATGTCGCTTGGTACCATCACAAAAGTGAATATCGAAAACTTGATGGAACAAATGGAAGGTGCTTCAAAACCCGAAGAAGAGGTTAAATTTCAACCTGTTGAACCAGGGAATATTGCCGTTATTGCGATTGCACCCGGCACTGGGATTGCCCGAATTTTCGCCAGCCTGGGAACTAGCTGCAATTGTGAATGGCGGGCAAACGATGAATCCAAGTACTGAAGAGATATTACATGCCTTCGAAAACCTGCCAACTGACAAAATAATCATTTTGCCGAATAACAAGAACATCATCATGGCAGCCCAATCTGCTGTATCCATTACAGTTAAGAAAGTTGCAGTAATTCCCAGTAAAAATGTCCCGCAAGGTTTGAGTGCCTTACTCCGATTTATACCGGATGGGGATTTTGACCGGATTGTTCAGGATATGAATGATGCCCTTCTGGATGTTGAGACTTGTGAAATTACCACTGCCACGCGTTCTGTGGATATTAACGGCGTAAATGTTAAAGAAGGAGAAGTCATCGGTCTATTAAACGGAAAACTTGTTTTCTCCAGCTCAAACCTGCAGGAAACCTGTTTGGAAGTATTAAAGCAAGCCGGTACAAAAGAGCGGGAAAGAATAACCTTCTTCTATGGTTCAAATATTACTGAGGAAGAAGTGAGCAAAATTGTTGAAGTAGTAAAAGAAAATTACCCGGATCATGAATTAGAAATTCACTCTGGTGGGCAACCGCATTACCAATTCATTATCGCTGTTGAGTAAATATGCCAAAACGCTGCATCATTACAGACTCAACCTGCATTCTACCCAACATCCCGGATATGAACCGGGTGCCAATTTTAACAATTCAATTACCGATTATTGAGCATGAGCTTGTTATCAATAATCAACATTCCCCTGGAAAAAAGAACAGCACCTATATCCTAAAAACGAATAAGCTTCAAATTCCTTCGGTTGATGATTTTTATCAAGTGTTTTTGGATGCTACCGATAAATACGATGAAATTCTCGGTTTATTTGTATCATCAGGTATTAAATTCTTGCTTTGACCAGGCGACCAAGGCTGTAAATGCCTGCCGCGGGGGGCATAAAATACGGCTTATTGATTCCCTGACGACTGCTGGTGGACTTGGTCTATTGGTTAAGGCTGCCCATAAAGAGCTTTGCCTGCAAAAAAATACAGAATCCGTCGAAGCAGCAATTCGCGTGCACCTAACGCATTTATACACGTTAATCTGCACCCCAGATCTCACTACTTTACAAGCCAATGACCTGGTGGATATTCCCCAGGCTGTAATCGGTGAAATGATGGAACTGAACACGATCTTTAGTATCGAAGACGGCTTTCTTACATCTGTTGATAAAGTACGCGCTCCACAGCTAGCACTCGAATTCTTCCTTGAATTTATCAATGAATTTGATGAAATTACAAATCTCACCTTCTTTCAGCCTGAGAATGGTACAAAACTAGATTTGACTTTCTTAAAAGACCAAGCCTCAATAGTATTTCCCTCGATTCCGTTTTCTGAGCAGCCTGTAAACACAGCTTTTGCTGCATTATGGGGGCATAATGCATTTGGTCTTGTGCTCGAAGAAGCCTATTAATTTAGATTTTTCCAAATAAATAGCATAAAGTGGTTTAGGGTACAATATTGCTATGATTCCTCCTTTCGATAAACTACGAAAATTCATCAAATTAGAAATTGGCAGAAAATACGATAATCGGGCAGTATTTGGTGGGTTGCACTTATTTGCCAACACCTGGTTGACAGAAGCCCAGGCACATGCAGTAGATAATGTTCACCTGACAAAAATCCATGCCATTCTTGTGGGATATGGCGATATGTCTCCTGCTGAACGCGCCAATGCTGCGGACAGTCTATTAGAATTGTTGGGAGATGTTCCTGCTGATAACCATAACGAAAATAGTGTGCATTTCGCAAATAAAATGATTGTTGAATCTGAACCAAAACCAGTTATTAAAGAGGTTGCAGAGAAAGTAAAAATTGCACCCTCACCTGCACCGCCGATTTCCAGATCCTCAGAAGCAATTACCCGTCAAATCACGGCAGGGAGATATTTCACTAGGAATTCATGCGCCAATCACTGTCATTAACCAGATTGGACCGAAAAACGCCGACCTTTACCGCAAATTAGGTATCCGCACAATATTGGATCTGCTTTACTTTTTCCCCCGACGATATGTTGATTTTAGTAAACTGGAACCCATTAATCGCCTGAGATACGGAGACACAGTTACCATAATGGCAACGGTGATGAATACCATTACCCGACCCACTCGTGGAGGAAAACTGCAAATAACCGAAACTGTTGTCAGTGATGGAACTGGTAGTCTGCGATTAACCTGGTTCAATCAACCCTGGATTGAAGGCAGGTTAAAACCAGGCACACAGATAACTGCTTCGGGAAAATTGGATATGTACCTGGGTCGCTTGATGATGAATAGCCCGGAATGGGAAATGCTTGACCAGGAGCATTTACACACCAATCGTATCGTCCCGGTATATCCTCTAACCGCCGGTATTTCCAGCAAGATGTTGCGTCGAATCATGAATACCACGGTAAATTTTTGGGCACCCCGCCTGGAGGAGTTTCTTCCTGAGGTTGTACGCATGGATTTAGGCTTAATGGATTTATCAAACGCAATTTTACAAGCCCACTTCCCGGATACCATGGATACGCTGACAACTGCACGTCGAAGGTTGGGGTTTGATGAAATCTTTTTACTGCAGCTGGGGGTTGTACGGCAAAAAAAATCATGGCAGGCAGTAGCAGGTAGAAAATTCGAATGTGAAGATGCATTTCTCAACCAACTTAAAGACCGGTTGCCTTATCAACTCACGCAGGCACAACTTCGAATTTTGGAGGAAATTCGGCTGGACATTAATTCTGGTTCAGCCCTAAATCGTCTTATCCAGGGTGATGTCGGATCTGGAAAAACAGTGGTTGCCGCGCTGGCTATGGCAATCATAACCCACGCTGGTGCCCAGGCTGCATATATGGCACCAACCAGCATCCTGGCTGAACAGCAATTCCGGACAATATCCAAACTTTTAGCAGAAGGCGACGACCCACTCTTCCAATCTAGTGAAATTCGGTTGCTTGTTGGGGACACTTCTGCAAATGATAAGAATGAGATTCGAAAAGGTCTTGAAGATGGGTCAATTAAGATAGTAATTGGTACCCATGCTTTGTTGGAAGGACCTGTCGCCTTTAACGACCTGCAATTCGTGGTCATCGATGAGCAGCATCGTTTTGGCGTTGAACAACGCGCCATCTTGCGGTCAAAAGGGACCAATCCCCATCTGCTTGTTATGACAGCAACACCCATTCCACGCTCATTGGCATTAACTTTGTATGGTGACCTGGATGTGTCCATATTGGATGAAATGCCTGTTGGCAGGCAACCAATTGAGACACATGTACTCCATCCATTGGACCGTGAACAGAGCCTACCATCTTGTAAATTCCCAGGTTGAAAAAGGATTTCAAGCTTTTATCATCTACCCGTTGGTGGAACAGGGCGATCAGGACGAAGATAAGGCAGCAGTGGAAGAACATCAAAGGCTGCAAAAGGAGATTTTCCCAAATCTCAGTATCGGTCTTCTGCATGGTCGCATGAAACCGGAAGAAAAAGACCAGGTCATGGCTGATTTTCGAGATAGAAAAGTATCACATCCTCGTTTCGACGTCTGTGGTAGAAGTTGGAGTGGATATACCGAATGCAACTATCATGATTATCGAAGGTGCCAATCGGTTTGGTCTGGCACAGTTGCATCAATTCCGAGGTCGGGTGGGACGTGGCAGCCAACAATCGTATTGTCTTCTCATCCCGGATGATGAAGATGCCCTGGAAAATGAACGACTTGCGGTCATGACTGAAACAAATGATGGCTTTGTTTTGGCTGAACGCGACTTGCAGCAGCGTGGTCCAGGCGACTTTTTGGGTACCCGCCAGGCAGGGTTTATGGAATTACGCATGGCAAGCATTACAGATGTTCACCTGATTGAGGAAGCCCGCAAGCATGCCCAACGCATCTTTGAGGAGGATCCTGACCTTGCCAAGACTGAGCACCAGGCATTAAACGTGATGATAGACCGCTTCTGGAACAGCGGAGAGGGAGATTTGAGCTGATGATTAGAGCAGTATTCCCAGGCACTTTCGACCCGATCCATTACGGTCATATGGATATTGCCATCCGGGCAGCACGCCTGGTGGATGAATTGGTGGTTGCAGTGTACGACAAACCGCTCAAGAATGCGCTTTTTTCACCTGAGATGCGGATAAGTTTGTCACAGGAAGCATTCGCAGGAAATGAGAAAATTCGGGTTACCGGATATTCAGGATTGACAGTGCATTTCTGTAATCAAATTAACGCCCAGGTAATTGTTCGAGGATTGCGGGTTTTTTCAGATTTTGAGTATGAATTTCGAATTGCGCTGGCAAATCATCGACTGGAACCTTCAATTGAAGTGGTTGCGTTGATTACCAGTGAAGAGCATTCTTTCCTTTCATCATCAACGGTTCGCGAAATTGCTTCATTGGGTGGTGATATCAGTACCATGGTTCCACCTCATGTAGACGCGGCAATGAAGATCAGGTTTGAAGAACTTGGAAGTGGGCAACAGATTGTCCCGAGTACTTCCTTGCGGGACTGATTAATTGAACAAGATGTTGTACAATTGATTTAATTCTTGCATCTGAGTACTAATAGACCATAGGAGTGGATATGGACATTCTTCATCTTGTTGACCGTCTTGAAGAACTTTTTAATGAAAGCAGGTCTATTCCGTTTACACATAGCGTAGTTGTAGATGAAGACAGGATGTTGGATTTAATTGACCAGATGCGCGTTTCCATTCCGGATGAAATAAAAAAAGCACAACAAACGAATGCTCAAAAAGACCGTTTAATGGCACAAGCGCAAGAAGAAGCAAATCGTACCCTCGCTTTGGCTCGCGAAAAGGGTGAACAAATTGTTGAGAGGGATAACATCGTCCAGGCTGCCCAAACCCGGGCTGAACAATTATTGGAACAAGTGCGCGAGGAGGCAAGTCAAACACGCCGCGACGCAGATGAATATGTTATGGACACATTGCATAATTTCGAGATTGAACTGGAACGAATCATTGCCCAGGTGAGAAATGGTATCCGCGCCTTGCAATCCGACATTCAACAAAATGAACCACTGGCAGAACCTGAAGAATTAGAAGCGGAATAATTTTTATTCTAAAAAGAGGCTGCAATTTCGTAAATTGCAGCCTCTTTTCTATTTATGCCTTTTTCTCCACAGGCGGATAAAGCGCAACTTCCAATACCTGGTCCATGTGCTCAACTGGTATGATTTTCAAATCATCCTTAACCTTTTTAGGTACATCCACCAGGTCTTTTAGGTTACGTTCAGGTATCATCACAGTTTTTATTCCTGCTCTGTGGGCAGCCAGGATTTTTTCCCGAATTCCCCCAACCGGTAATACTCTCCCGCGTAATGTTATCTCGCCCGTCATGGCGATGTCCCTGTAAGCTTTGCGCTCAGTAAAAAGCAGAAATCAAAGCCGTTGCAATCGTAATTCCTGCCGATAGGTCCATCTTTTGGAATTGCACCTTCGGGTATGTGAATATGCACATCCAGGTGTTCAAAAGCATCTGGATCGAGCCCCAGTGCCCTGGAGCGGGATTTTAAATAGGAAAGCCCTGCTTGTGCAGATTCCTGCATAATATCGCCAATTTGACCGGTTATTTGCAAGTTTCCCTTGCCTTCCACAGTTAAAGTTTCAACAGGCATAATCTCCCCACCGTTTTCCGTCCAGGCAATGGCAGTCGCAACGCCAACTTCATCCTGTCGTTCCTTCTCCGTGGAAAAGAATTGGGGTGGTCCAGGAATTTTTCCAATATACCTGTATCCAGGTTGTGGGAATATTTCTTCTTTTCGGATTTCAGGCGTGCAATTTTCCGGCAAATCATGCCAATTTCCCGTTCCAGATTTCGCACACCAGCTTCATATGTATATTCCCGAATTATTCGCCTGAGCGGTACATTCCTGAAATTTAATCTCTTCAACTTCCAATCCACTCTCTTCCATCTGCCTTGGAATCAGAAATCGTCGGGCAATTTCCAGTTTTTCCTCTTCAATATATCCTGGAAATTCTATCACTTCCATCCGGTCAATCAATGCTGGCGGAATGGTGGACAATACATTGGCGGTGGTAATGAACATCACCTGCGAAAGGTCATAATCAATTTCTAAATAGTGATCCGAAAATGCGACATTTTGTTCTGGATCCAGAACTTCCAGTAATGCAGCAGCCGGGTCACCACGGAAATCAGCACCCAGTTTATCCACTTCATCCAGCATAAATAAGGGATTGACTGTGCCTGCCCTGCGCATGGTTTGTAAAATTCTTCCAGGCAATGCACCAATGTATGTGCGCCTATGCCCTCGAATTTCCGCCTCGTCTCGCACTCCACCCAGCGAAAGCCGGACAAATTTCCGCCCCAAGGCATCTGCAATTGATTTACCAAGAGAGGTTTTCCCTGTTCCAGGTGGCCCAACAAAACATAAAATCGGCTGTCGCAATCGTTTTGGTTTTAGGCTGCGCACGGCAATATATTCAAGGATCCGGTCTTTCGCTTTTCCCAATCCATAATGCAATTCGTCCAGCGATTTCGCCGCATGGGTTACATCCAGGTTATCTTCTGACTCTGCCACCCAGGGTAATTCGAGTATCCAATCCAGGTAATTGCGAATAATACCCACTTCCGGTGCCATGGATTGCATTTGTGACAACCGTTCCACTTCTTTCATCGCCTGGTCACGGGCTGCCTGCGGCATCTCGATGGTAATTACTTTTTGGCGCAATTCGGTTAATTCCCGCGACCAGATGTCCCCTTCCCCAAGCTCATTCTGGATGGCTTTCATCTGTTCTCGAAGATAAAACTCGCGCTGTGCATGGTCTACTTCACTTTGGACCTTATTTTGAATTTCATCTTCAAGCTGTAATACATCCAATTCCTGGGCAAGCAGCCAATTGACCCGCTTCAACCGTTCGATTGGATCGGGCAATAACAATAGAGATTGTCGTTCTTTGAAAGGTCGGTGAAAGTGCCGTGGCAATCATATCTGCCAGCCATCCAGGTTCAGCAATATTTATTGAAAACAAATGGGCTTCATCAGGTAAACTGCGGTCTAATTGAACACATCGTTCAAATAAGTCTCGCGCGGTGCGCATTTGAGCATCCGCCTGCCTGGTTACTTCAACCGGTTCAAATATTTGTCGGGCACGAACAATATAAAATGGCTCTGTTTGTACGAACTCAACAATTTGCAGCCGATGGCGTCCCTGCACGAGTGTTGAACTGTTGCCATCCGGCATATTCAAGAGTCTTCCAACTGCCAATTCCACACCGACCGGCAAGAAATCTTCCGGTACAGGGTTTTCAATTTCAGGGTCTTTTTGCACTAATCCGATCATGGTTTGCATATTGTGCTGCGCTTCCATGATTGCCAGCAGATTGGGACCCGGAACTACAAATATGGGTGATATCATGCGTGGAAATATAACAATATCCCGCAAGAAAATGACCGGACATTCAATCAATCCATTTTCATCTGGTTCAGCATCTGGAAGCCGATATAATTCGTCAGTCCGTTGATGCAATGAAGAGCTATATTCCTCGTTCATTTCCTGCCGTGGGAACCAATCTTCTGATTTCATGCATCCCTCTGTTTGTATTGGTAAATACAAATTAATTATATATTGGTTGAAATCTTCTTCATCCAATGGTCCCGTATTGCTGCTGCAATAAACAGGCTGCCTGTCACTACCACTGCTGTCGAATCTCCCGCTCTTATAAGTGCTTCTTCAAATGCTGCGGTCACATCCTTGATAACCATCGCTTTCATTTGGTGGTTTTCAGCAATCGTCTTGATTGTTTCAGCATCTAATGCCCGGGGATGAATTGATTGAGTGGCTATAACAAGGCTAATCCGGGGTAAAAGTTCAGTTAACATCCCCTCTACATCCTTATCCTCTGATGCTCCGAACACTAATACTATCGGAATATCAGGAAGATAATCATTCAACGCATTTGCTAATTTTAACGCAAAGTCACGATTGTGGGCTAAATCGATGATTATTGGTGGGTTCACCCTTAATACTTCAAACCTGCCAGGCCAAATTACATTCTTAAAACCCTGTACATAATCGGCTATCGACAGGGTAAAACCTGATTTACGAACAACCTCAAGTGCGCCATAAGCAGTGGCAGCGTTTTCCACCTGGTGATATCCCAATAATGGAATGCTCAACTGCAATGGAAATTGAAGAATATCGTCAGTTTCAGCATTCTCTTCACTCCACACAGTAAAAGTTTGACCTGACAAACTGTGCTGGAGTGGAGAAAATTGTACTTGTTTTCCAATCTCAATTAACTGTGAATGTCTTTCTTTGCAAATATCCACCACCACTTTTCTGGCTTCCGGCTTTTGAGGAGACAGCACAACTGGTTTTCCTGGTTTAACAATACCTGCTTTTTCAAAGGCTATCTTTTCCAGGCTGTCGCCCAGCACGCTCATGTGATCCATAGAGAGGGAAGTGATTACAGAGACAAGCGGAGAAACTATATTGGTTGAATCCAGCCTACCGCCCAACCCCACCTCAACGACAGCAATATCAACACCCTGCTGCTGAAAGTAGAGAAATCCCAACATGGTGGTCAGTTCAAAAGTTGTAAGCTCTGGAATCCTGGCAATGTGCGGTTTAAACAATCAACCAGGTCTGCCAGGTTGCCTTTTTCAATTTCCTGTCCATTCACCTGGATACGTTCAGTAAATTCCGAAAGATGCGGTGATGTATATAACCCCACACGGTATCCGGCTGCCATTAAGCAACTGGTTATCATAGCCGCCGTAGAACCTTTGCCTTTTGTTCCTGCAATATGAATGACCGGGTAAGATTCTTGTGGATTCCCACAGAATCTGCCAGCATGATCATCCGTTCGAGGTGAAATTTTTCCGGGCTGTATCGTAAAGCACGGGTCATACTAAAATCTACAAAGCTGTAGAGGTAATCGAGTGCTTTTTGGTAACGGGTTTCAGCATCCATATCCCATTTCCTTACGTTATAATCGGATGAGGATTGTAACCGCCGTACTGGCATTGTGCAAGAGGGCAAAAAACGTGATTGGAATTCTCCATCTGCACTTTTTACTTCCGGGTTGTCTATCGTTAAAAGAAAAACGGAGCCGGATAAAACCGCTGATCCACCGTCTGCATCGAGAATTCAATGTTAGCATTGCGGAAATGGACTTGCAGGATAAATGGAACGAGAGTGTGATGGATTGTGCCTGTATTGCAAATGATAACGTGCATTGCCAGCAAGTCTTACAATCCGTGGTAAATTACATTCCTGGTCACTTTAGAGAAATTGAAATTTTGGAACATCATATCGAACTAATCTGATAAGAGAGACGGATATACAATTATGGATTTACAACTTGCAGGGAAAATTGCGCTTGTGACAGGTGCCAGTCGTGGGCTTAGGGTATGCAGCCGCGCATGTTTTGGCTGCGGAAGGTGCCAGGGTTGCGCTCAATAGCCGCAACAGGACAAAGTTGAACGAAGCAGCTGCGGACATTCAGAAAGAAACAGCCGGAGAGATTACCGCTTTTGCTGCCGATGTAACCAATGCAACAGAGGTATTGCAACTTATTAAGTCAACTGTCACTCATTTTGGCGGATTGGATATTCTCATAGCGAATGCCGGTGGTCCCCCACCTGGTTTGTTCGAAAAGTTTTCGGATGAAGACTGGTTAAAAGCTATCGAATTATCGTTTATGAGCCAGGTACGTTTGATCCGGGCAGCACTTCCTTATCTCCGAAAATCCTCAGCAGCAAGTGTCCTGACAGTAACATCCTACTCCGTGAAGCAGCCGATTCAGAACCTGATTTTATCCAATAGTATCCGGGCAGCCACCGCGGGATTAACCAAATCACTGGCACTGGAATTGGGCAGAGAAGGTATCCGGTTCAATTCAATCCTACCTGGCTGGACTGAGACTGAGCGGGTTACCGAATTGATGACCGCCCGTGCCCTGCAAAATGGAACTTCCATTGAAACCGAGATTGAAAACCAAATGAAGGAATCTCCTTTAGGCAGAATGGCTCAACCTGAAGAATTTGGCAGGGCAGCTGCATTTCTCGTCTCACCTGCTGCTGCATATATTACGGGTGTTCTTCTGCCTGTTGATGGCGGAATGATTAAAGGTACATTCTAACTTGCAAAATACTCCGATAACCGCACAGGAAATAAGCGAAAAGCTGGACCGCATTCTACTAAAAGTTGAAAAACCCGGTCGATATGTAGGTGGTGAGTACAATCAAAAGATAAAACCGTGGCTGGAAAACCCCATCCATGTTGCTCTCGCCTTCCCGGATATATATGATATTGGACTATCCAACCTGGGTATCACCATCCTGTATGATATTCTGAACAAACAGCCAGGTATCGTGGCAGAACGCACTTACCACCCTTGGAAAGACATGGAAGCCTTAATGCGGGCGGAGAAAATTCCCCTCTACGCATTGGAGAGCAAACAACCCGTCCGGAATTTTGAAATTCTGGGTATAACCCTGCCATACGAAACACTCTACACAAATGCACTGAATATGCTGGATCTGGCAAACATTCCACTGCGCTCAACGGATAGAACTGAACAGGATCCGCTTGTAATAGCAGGGGGACATGCCTGCTACAATCCTGAACCAATGGCACCGTTTATGGATGCGTTTGTAATTGGTGAAGGTGAAGAAGTCATTCTTGAAATTGTAAAGGTCAGCCAGGAATGTAAGAAAAACCACCTACCCCGGGTAGAGTTGCTGAAGAAAATTGCGAAAATCTGGGGGGTGTATGTCCCTTCCTTCTATAAACCGGTGTATTCAAGCCTTGGCAGGCTCGAAGGCTTGCAGCCAATCGTACCAGAAGCCCCAGCAGTTATTCAAAAAAGAATAGTCCCAATTTTACCGGAACCTCCTACTGCTTTCCTGGTACCCTCAATAGATATTGTACATAATCGGGTAACCATTGAAATAATGCGCGGCTGCACGCGTGGCTGCCGGTTTTGTCATGCCGGGATGGTTAACCGCCCTGTGAGGGAAAGACCCGTTGATCAAATTGTCGATGCAATAGAGCAGGCGATTACTGCGACCGGATATGAAGAAGTAGGTTTACTTTCGCTCTCGTCTTCAGATTACTCCCATATAGTTGAACTGGTTGACCGGATTCGGGAGAAATTTGTTGACAGAAAACTCACCATAGCCCTTCCATCTCTGCGGATTGAATCCTTTTCCCTTGATTTACTCGAAAGCCTGAAGGGTTCCCGCCAGGGAGGTTTTACCCTTGCCCCAGAAGCAGCAACCGAAAAAATGCGCAACACGATCAACAAACCCATCAGTTCGGAGCAATTACTGACTGTGGCGCAGGAAATATATCAGCGCGGCTGGCAAACTATCAAGCTGTATTTCATGATTGGCCACCCGGGTGAAACAGCTGAGGATGTTCAAGCTATATCGGAACTCTGTCACCAGGTGATTAAAATTGGTCACCAGGTTATGGGAAGAAGAGCATCACTCAATGTCAGTGTGGGTACCTTTGTACCAAAGCCGCACACCCCATTTCAATGGGTTTCCACGAATACCATCGAAGAGATCGCTGCCAAGCAGGATATCCTGCGAAAAACACTGAAAGGTTCCGGAATTAAATTCAACTGGACAGACCCGAAGGAAACCATGCTCGAAGCCTGGCTTTCACACGGTGATCGCAAAATGGCTGATGTAATCCTTCATGCCTGGCAAAATGGTGCCAAATTTGACGCCTGGCATGAAACGGACCATTCGGAAGTTTGGCTCAGGGCATTTGAACACTGTACAATCAATCCGGATGATTATTCACTGCGGGAACGCAATGAATCCGAGGTGTTTCCCTGGGATATGATATCCGCCGGTGTGACGAAGAAATTCCTGTGGAAAGAATATCAATCCAGCCAGGCAGAAAAAATTACCTCTGATTGCCGGCAAACCTGCCATGCCTGTGGAATTGTGCCTGCCATCAGCAGCCAGGTTTCACAATCCGAATACCAGGATTGGTTTTGCCCGGTACCAGAAAAAGTAGCAGGGGATAACTGATGCATCGTTACAGAATTTCTTATCAAAAAGGCGATGCCATTAAATACACCGGAAACCTGGATTTACAAAAAGCCTGGGAGCGTTCCTGCCGCCGAGCTGCCTTACCGCTTGTTTACAGCCAGGGTTTTCACCCCCAGCCAAAAATAAATCTTGCCTGTCCTCTACCATTGGGTATGACATCCAATGTGGAATTGGTGGATATCTGGCTGGCTGAGGAATGTGCCATTAACCAGTTAATGGGTTCTCTTGTGGGTGCCGTCCCACCTGGGATTGTAATTGACAGTATTAATGAGGTTTCCCTGCAAGAGCCAGCCCTCCAAATGACAGTGCAGTCTGCTTATTACACAGCCAATCTCCATCCGGATATTGACTCAATTGCGCTGAATAACAAGATATCCGAATTGCTTGCATCCGGAAATTTACCCCGACTGCGCAGGAAAAAGACTTACGATTTGCGCCCCCTCATACTGGATTTATCACTCGAAAAAGATTTATCTGGTCAGCCAATTCTGCAGATGCACCTTACTGTCACTGAAGGAAAAACTGGCAGACCGGATGAAGTGCTGCTTGCTTTGGATATTGACCCGTCAGAAGCGAAAATCGTTCGAACCCGCCTGATTCGAACAGAAAATTGATTATGGTATAATCGCCAGCATGTCCCTGTAGCTCAGTGGATAGAGCGTTGGCCTCCGAAGCCAAAAGCGGCAGTTCAAGTCTGCCCAGGGACGCCTCTCAACCCCCAATCGAAACCCCAATCAATTTCCCAATTCCAAAAGTAATTGCAGCGGCAATTAGCCCAAATATCACCATGCGTGCACCGGAAAATAAAACGGTTTTCCCTGTAAATAGAGTAATCCCCGCACCTAATCCAAATAATCCCAGGGTACTCAATCCAATACTGATCAATACTGCGGTATACCCCTGGGTAAAGAAAAACGGAATAACCGGTATGATGGCTCCAAGCGCAAACAACAATAACGATGTTATGGCTGCCTCCCAGGCGGAACCGCCGAGTTCTCCCGGGTCTATTCCCAATTCTTCCCGTGCCATGGTTTCTATTGCACTTTCCTTATTCAATAGAATTTGATCTGCCAATTGGCGGGCTTGTACTGGCTGCAGACCCCGGGCTTCATAGATTTAATGCGAGTTCCTCCGCTTCTTCTGCCGGAGACTGTTCAATCTCCAGCTTCTCGATTGCAATTTGATTGGCAAAAAGTTCGCGTGAACTCTGTACAGACAACCATTCACCCAACGCCATCGAAAACGCACCAGCCAGTAGACCGGCAATTCCTGCGATTAATACACTTGAACCGCCAATATTTGCGCCAGCCACGCCCATCACCAGGGAAAGGTTGGAAACCAGGCCGTCATTTGCCCCCAAAACTGCCGCACGCAAAGCATTTCCACCTGCGGCTTTGTGCCTCCCTTCCAACTGTGCAAGGGCTGATCCTTCCATCCCACCCCGAATTACACCGGACATTTGATTGAGTAAAAATGAATGTGACTTTTCATCCGCTGCTGCCCCCAAATCGTTGGTGAGCGTGAAATACCCGGATGCACCCTGTTGCTCCATGGTCTGTAGCGTTGGTAGAACAGCCGATGGACCAAGACGTTTTGCGAGCCAGGCAATAGTTTTTACCCGCATTCCGGGTTTATAAACTGGCAGAGTTATCCCCTCGTCCTCAAGCATTTTCTGCCATTTCTTTGAATGATGCAATTCCACCCCTGCCAGTCGGGCATAAACGGATGCCAGCTTTTCATCTTTTTCCAGGTTTGCAAGCAGATTGTACAGGTAACTGCTGCCCAATTCGTCTGTCCAAAAAGCGCGATATTGTTTGATTGTCTTTTGATCCATTTATATCTCCCATTAGATTCAATACAACAACTCAGATTTTAGCCAGCTAATATATATAGAATTTTTATATATTATCCCAATTTCCTCATGTATAATCACAGGGAAGGAGATAATCAGTTTATTATGTTTGCAGGATATGGATTGTACTTACTATTTAGTTTACCAGCATTGCTGCTTGGTCTTATAGCCCAAATGATGGTCAAAGCAGCATTTAATAAATATTCCCGAGTGCGAAGTTATATCGGACTCAGCGGTTCACAGGTTGCCCGAAAAATATTGGATATGAACGGTCTGCATGATGTGAAAATTGAGCAAACCCGTGGATTTCTCAGTGACCATTACGACCCGCGCTCCAAAATATTACGATTAAGTCAACAGGTTTTTGAAAGCAACAGCATTGCTGCAGCAGGTATCGCAGCCCATAAATCTGGACACGCATTGCAGCATCGCGAAGGTAATTTGATGCTTACCTTGCGGACTACCATTGTTCCGACAGTCCAGATAGGCAGCTGGTTGGGTCCCATTGTATTCATGGTTGGTTTGTTTCTGAATTCCGCCTTTGGAGATCAGGTTGCAGTAGGAGGTTTATTTTTATTCTCTGCAACAGCCGTTTTTGCATTGGTAACTTTACCGGTTGAGTTGGATGCCAGCAAAAAAGCCAGGATTCAACTGGTGAACTCCGGAACACTTCTACAAACAGAAGTAGCAGGGGCTGAAAAAGTCCTCAATGCTGCTGCCTGGACATATGTTGCTGGTGCTGCCCAGGCAATTTCCACAATACTTTATTACGCCTTTATCCTCTTTGGAAGGCGCAGGAATTAATCATTCAGACCAGGTACTTCCAATTAGTTTTCCTGACATGCTTTATTGGAATAAGGACAAGGTATGGATATTTTGGAGGCGTTGTTCACACGACGCAGTATTCGTAAATTTACAGGCGAACCTGTTAGTGAAGAAGACCTGAACACTGTTTTGCGGGCAGGGTTTTACGCACCATCTGCTCGCAATACCAGACCATGGCATTTCGTTGTAGTGCGTGACTCAAATACCTTGCTGAAAATCACTGAAATTCAGCCCTACACAAAAATGCTTCCGCAAGCAGGCTGTTGTATCGTTGTCTGTGGTGATATTCTCAAAGAAGTGATGCGTGGGTTCCTGGTGGAAGACTGCTCTGCAGCCATGCAAAACATGCTGTTGGCAGCACATGGACTTAATTTGGGGGCTGTCTGGTGCGGTTTATACCCTGTTCCGATTTTCACCAGGCCTGTTTCCAGGCTGCTCAAGCTTCCTATAAATATTTTGCCTGTCGGATTGATGGCATTGGGTCACAAATCCGAAGACCGTACAACCGCAGAACGCTTTAGACTCTGGAAAAGTACATTTCGAAGAGTGGTAATTACATGCTGATTGGGATTAAGTACCGGTCGAAGAGAACAACCCCGTATCAACGAAAATTCCGATATTATTTTCAATACCTCCTCTCGGTTATCGTCATCACCAGTCTGATATCAGGTTGTGCCATAATTTCGCGTCCACATGATAAAGTATTCCAAAATCAGACTTGGACTGACAGCCTTCTTCGCAGAATCGACCCGGTTAACTCGTCCAACCCATCCACAGACGTTCTGGCTATTTTTTCGGATTGGCAGACGGATAAATTCCTGGTGAGATTGGATTTTTTAGATACCCCAGATGAGTCCACCTTGATTAACCTGGATTTTTTTCAGGCAAATCTTTCTTCCTGCGACCCCCAAAAATGTCTGTCACTTGGATTTCAATTTTCACTCGGGTTCAGCTCCAATAATTACATCCAACTATCTGAACCACGATATTGAGGTCTCGATTTTTGAGGTTGGAAAGGATTGGGTCAGTCTTTCCATAATGGGTATTTCCAGGGAGGATATGAGATTCCTCACCATAAAAACCATCCAAAATGGCATTCTCATGGACGAAATTGTCGGTATAAATTTATCTCAGGTGGCTGCACCAGCACCGCTGTTTCTAGCCTTCTGGAATACACTTCCCGCAAGTACACCTGCCCAGGTATTACGCCGATGGGATGGCGCACATACCGGACCTGTTGGCAGCCGGCATGGTCTGCGCTATTTGATTGAAAGTATTGATGAATTTCACCTTCCTGTTACCTATGCTTGACCTCAAACAACCGCAATCTCTCAATGCACTTTCGATGCTGGATGCTTTGGACCAAGTCAAGGCACTTGTTGATGATAAATGGCTGTTTCTTCCGGATGTTGCCTCTGGAAGCATTGTCAGCCAATCATTTACCCTGTCAACCAGCCGGATGACAGGCTTACAAAACGATCTCCCGCTGTCACCAGCAATTTATGGAGCACTAACATCAACCTATCCTGGCTATGAGCTCTATTTTTATTCAACATCCCAAAGTATTGCGAATATTTACGCATCAGCAGCTTATCGCCTGGTTCCAATTCCAGGTGTTTCGCAAACGGATTTGCTTGACCAAAAGGGATTAACGCTTTCAGCCATTTCCAACCTTGCGGAAACTGGAAATTCTGCGGATACATCGGATCTGGTTGTTCTCGGAGGTGATTTTTCAGAATCCTATTGGGGTGACCCAGTAGCAATAAAATCAGCGTTTTCTTATATTGCCGAACACCCCTGGATTAAAGTTCTTTCATTGCCAGATTTGTTGATAAGTCCTTCACGATCTCTTAAAGAATACGTTCCAGTATGCGTGGATTTGCTTTGTTCCCCGGAAAATCCTGCGCTGAAAGATAATGAGTTTACTTTGTGGCAAAATAATGCCTATGCGCAGATCTCAAAATTACCTTATTCTTCGCTTTCTACCGCAGCCTGGTCAACATTTACCATGCTCACTGCACCTTCCAAGGATGAAAAACTGCAAACGTTGAGATGGGAATATCGTTCCACAGTTGACTACCTGCTTTTAGCTGCCCACTGGGCATCCGATCCAGGAAGAATACAAGATTGTTTCGAACTCTCGGATCAGCCTGTCTGTGTCCTGGCAAATGATACGATTTTCGCCCTTCTTTCTCCAAATGGTGCCCGATTGGTGATGCTGTTTACGATTTACTAACGGAGAAACAACACAGTGGGTTGCACCATATTCCCAACACATCATAGGTCTATCGGATTCCTCGCTATGGAAAATTGGTTCCGGTCTTGCGGCAGACCCTGGATTGGTTGAAGGGGCAATTACTGTTGAAGAAACATATAAACCATATCAAGCAGAAGTAACAACAGATAGCATCATATTTCGTAATGCGGAGGATGCAAGCGTCAGAACTTACAAATTGCTTCCTGATCGACTTGCAAGTAATCATTGAATCAAATCAATCATCCAAATACTTGATCCCGGTTTTTGGAACCGTAAAAAATACTGCAGAAATGTTTACTATAAGTGAAAAACCTGAATTATTGCCATCTGCCACACCTGACAAATCCATCTCCATAAATATTTCTGGTGCAAATGTGGAAACAATTACTTATATGGACTCGATGGCAGAAATGAAACTCCCCGAAAATCCAAGCTTTTCATACCCTAAAGGGCATTATCTGCCAATACCTTTTTCACTTTTTGAGCTAATTGCTGATGGGAACTTGTTCGTGGAATGGATTCCAGACAACTGAAGCTATTTAACAATTATTTCAGAGTAAATTCCCCCATCTGAATCCTGAAAAACTACAGCGTATTCTTCTGCGGTATTCTCAAATAACTCGTACGCCTTTTCGCCGTAAACATTTTCTTCCTGTGGGTAAAACAGGATGATATTTGTTGAATCGGTTGGTTGAAAACTACCACTCACAACATCCGTAATCGCAACTTGAGCGGGGAATCTGCCGGTATAAAATAACACCAGGGCTGCATCATTCGAAACCAGTGCTTTCCCAGGGTCAATCTTCTTAACTTCACGAATCAGATCAGATTGCTTCCATTGCAAACTGGTGTATCCCCTGCCATTTGCATGCATATCCTGAACATACTCTCTTGTTTGCACCTGAAAATAAATCGCAAAAATCAAAACTCCAGCAACAAACCCGGCTTTCCATATTTTGGAAAATTTATGTGTATTTTGAAGTGCCGAAACTATACCTGTTACAAGAAAGAGAACTGCAACATACAAGGGACTGAAGAGACGCGATTCTGCATCCGGTTGGGCACTCGATGAGATATATGCAGCTAAATGGAAACCTATGTAAAGCACAAAGAAAATGAATAACACGGTCATCCATCTTGCTGGATTTCTTTCTTCCACAAATTCATTTTTTATGACCGCCCTTCGGCTGAATATATACCCCCCAATCAGAACCATCACAATGAATATAAATTTAACCAGTGCTGGAATGACATGGTTAGCCCGGTTAATATAAGGTATCCAGCTTTGGATTACCGTCCAGAAATGCAGGATATATTCCTGAATCTGGGTTTCAAATCCACCGGGAAGGGTTAAACTTCTCCCTCCAAGTGTTCCATTGAGTTGATAAACATACACTGTCCAAATACCGATAGCGCTGACTGCAGGAATGGAAGTCAATAATAAAGCAATGCAATCGCTGTTTTATCGGTCTATTGTATATAAAGACAGAACCTATACAAACGGTTATCACAACAGCAATCCCGATATACCGTGATAAAAATGCCAATCCAGCAAAAATTCCCGCCATAACCAATATTTATTGCCATTGATTTTATTACTCGCAACAACACATAAAAACAGGGCTGCCAGAGTATTGAAAATAAATATAGGCTCTGATATTGCCCCTGAATACACCTGAAGCAATCCCGGGCTTAGTAATACAAGGATGATAAAACCCATAGATAAGATTTTTGAGCGTGAAAAATACCAGGTAATATATGCGCCGAGACTGATAAATGCCCCGAATATACCTGCATTTATCCACCGGGCTGCCTGTACCATCTCAGCACCAAACGAAATGAGGATGCTGATTATGGTTGAAAAAAGTGGTGGATACCAGATAAGGGGTTCATACGTCCCGGCTGGCGTTTGCAGCACCAACCCCATACCATCCGCCATATTTCGGGCAGATAGGAGATATGCGGTTAAATCACTGTATACCCAGGGAGCAATCGCTGTGGTGTACAGGATTAATCCTAATCCGGCACAAAAACCAGCGACCAGGATTACGATTAATACCCAATGAACAGCACAAGTCTTTAGAAAATTACTCATGCCTACCACCCATATTTCATTACAAGGGTACTTCAGGTTGAAGTATTTATGTAGCCAGCAGACTTCGCTTTAAAACATCCCGCATACCCATCGCCCGATAGGCTCCTTCAGCGGTGCATGTGGTCGGATTATCAACCAGGTAGGCAGGAATACCAAGCGATTTGGTAAGATATTTATCTATACCTTTTAGCAAAGAACCACCACCACACACCGCCACACCGCGGTCGATAATATCCGAAATGAGTTCTGGTGGAGTCTTTTCCAGCACTTTTTTGCAGGTGTTAGTTACTTCTGTCAGGGCTTCCTGAAGGGCATCGTACATATCGTCGGTTGTTAATGCAAGCGGTTTTGGTAAACCGCTGACCTGGTCCTGTCCCTGTATTTCCATTATTTGCTGCTGATCCACTGGAATGGCTGAACCAAGGCGAATTTTTAACTGCTCGGCAGTGGGTTGCCCTATGATGAGACCGTACTTCTTTCGAATATAGCCAATAATGGCTTCATCCATCATAATGCCACCGGTGCGGGATGTTTCAGCACGGATAATGTTGTTCATTGCCAGCACAGCCGCTTGAATTGTGCCACCACCAATGGATAAAATCATGTTGCCAGATGGAGAGGAAATCGGTAAATCCACTCCCAGGGCTGCTGCCAGTGGTTGTTGAATTAAAAACACTTCCCGGCTGCCAGCGCCTAATCCGGCTTCATGCACTGCCCGGCTTTCCACACTGGAAATACCATATGGGACAGTTATCATTATGCGTGGTCGAAAGAAACGCATCGAACCGCTAACTCGTTTCAAGATGATACCGAGATACTTTTCCGTTATTTCGTATTCGGCAATTACCCCGTGGGTCAACGGGCGTACGATTTCAATCGTTTCTGGAACCCTGCCATCCATATCATTGGCAGCCTGTCCCCATTCCACCATTTTTTGTTCGTCCACCAAAATTGCGGTAACAGTAGGCTCATCAATCAAGACTTGATTGCCTTCGATAACGATTGTATTCTTAGTTCCCAGGTCTATACCCAATTCATGGGTCAATATTGCCATAATATTCCTTCTGGAGATTATCTAGTTGGGTAGCCTTTTCCACGCTGATACCTTCGTGCTGCACCAATCCGTAAAGTGGATCGTTTCAAGGCAGCCTGTTCCGCCAGGTATTGTTCACGCGGCAGTTTGGCTGCATTTTTCAATGATTCCTCAGCCTCACGGCGGGCTTTTTCTGCCCGTGCAACATCAATTTCCATTATGTTTTCAGCCGCGTCTGCCAAAATTGTCACCTGGTCAGGCTGTACCTCAGCTATTCCACCTGCTACGGTAAAAATAAACTCTTCTTTTCCTTTTCGTACTGTAATGATTCCATACTGCAATGTCGTGAGTAATGGAGTATGGTGCGGAAGAATACCCATCTGACCAGCAGACCCAGGTAGAACTACAATATCAACCAGGTCGTTGAATACCTGCCGGTCTTGTGAAACAATTTCACATCGAATGGGCATTCTCTCGTTATCCTTCTGTCATCTTGCTGGCTGCTTCCATCACATCATCAATGGATCCAGCCATATTAAATGCCTGTTCGGGCACGCCATCATGCTTGCCTTCCAGGATTTCCTGAAAACCACGGATGGTTTCCTTTACAGGAACATACTTTCCCGGGGTACCGGTAAATTGTTCGGCAACGAACATGGGCTGAGAAAAGAAACGTTCCATTTTCCGTGCTCGTGAAACAATTTGTTTGTCATCTTCACCCAGCTCATCAATACCTAAAATGGCAATAATATCCTGCAGGTCCTTATAGCGCTGTAACACTCGCTGGACTTCACGCGCAGTATTGTAATGCTCTTCACCGACTACCAGAGGATCGAGAATTCGAGAAGTTGAAGTCAGGGGATCCACTGCTGGATAGATGCCTTTCTCAACAATCGAACGTTCCAAAGCAACAGTGGCATCCAGGTGGGCAAAAGTTGCCACAGGAGCCGGGTCGGAATAATCATCCGCTGGTACGTATACCGCCTGCATGGATGTAATCGAACCTTTGCGGGTACTGACGATGCGTTCCTGCAACTCACCCATTTCGGTCGCAAGTGTGGGTTGGTATCCTACTGCTGACGGCATACGTCCAAGCAAGGCAGAAACTTCAGCACCTGACATGACAAAACGGAAGATGTTATCAATAAATAGTAACACATCCCTGCCCTGATCACGATAATACTCAGCCATGGTTAATCCGGTCAATGCAACACGTAAACGTACTCCTGGCGGCTCATTCATTTGACCAAATACCATCGCCACTTTATCAATTACACCAGAATCACGCATTTCGTTCCAAAGGTCATTGCCTTCACGTGAGCGTTCACCCACACCAGCAAAAACCGAAAATCCCTGGTGAACTTCTGCAAACGTTCGAATCAACTCTTGAATGATGACAGTTTTACCAACACCTGCACCACCAAAAATACCTGTTTTTCCACCTTTGGTAAAAGGTGCAATTAAATCCACCACCTTGATACCCGTTTCAAGAAATTCAGGTTTCGTTACCTGGTCAACAAAACTGGGTGCCGGGCGATGAATGGGATAACGCGTTTTTACTAATACTTCACCCATTCCGTCAATTGGCTGTCCCAAAACGTTGAAACTCTTCCCAATGTTTCTGTGCCAACCGGCACTGTAATCGGGGCACCTGTTTTTCGCACGGCTAATCCGCGCGCCATTCCATCTGTAGTATCCATTGCCAGGCAGCGCACCCGGTCATTTCCCAGGTGCTGCTGGACTTCCAGCACCAAAATATTTTCACCAGTTTCCACTTCCAACGCGTCATAGATATCAGGTAATGCCAGGTCGCCAAACTGCACATCCACAACCGGTCCGGTTACCTGAATAATTTTTCCCATACTTTGATCCACCATAATATGCAAATCCTCCAGAAATGCTTGCTATTGGACGCCCTGCAAGAGCTTCTGCCCCTGCAGCAATGTCCAGCAACTCTTTGGTAATATTGTTTTGACGCGCCTTGTTGTAGTCCAATTGCAGTAATCCGGCAAGTTCATTGGCGTTTTCTGTGGCATTATGCATTGCCATCATGCGTGAGGAAAATTCACTGGCAATCGCTGCAAGCACAGCCCTGATACACCTGAACGGAAACAAACCGGGTAATTACTTCTTCCAATAAACCAGCTTCGTCTGGTTCATAGATAAA
This sequence comes from uncultured Chloroflexia bacterium, assembly GCA_963793615.1. Classification (GTDB taxonomy): domain Bacteria; phylum Chloroflexota; class Anaerolineae; order Anaerolineales; family Anaerolineaceae; genus UBA4782. Next base: position 63,894 of record CAWCAN010000010.1, on the reverse strand, counting down.
CACCGAATTCGTTTTATGCGCGTAATTGTACTGGTTTTTACTATTTGCATCTGTTTCAACCGTGAGTGGAACAATTTTTCGCACCACCGGTTTTTGACTCGACATGCTTTTAAATTCGGTGAAAGCCAGGTAAACCTGGTCTACTTCACCGGTCATATACTCTTTTATTACCATGCGCCCCAGGCTGGAAACTTCTGCATAGGTGGGAGGGACAGACAAATTGGAAAATTCGGCAATGATATTCTTTCGCCGTCGCAGCAGCATATCACGCCCTTTTTTCCCGACCGTAATGTACCGTATGGGTTGCGAATGGGTGGCTTCAAACTGCAATGCCTGGCGGATGATGTTCATATTATATGCGCCAGCCAGTCCCCTATCTCCGCTGATGAGCAACACCAGGCTGTTGGCCCTGTCAATACGCTCATTCAACAAGGGGTGCAGGCTTGTATGTCCTGGTTGGCGAGCCAGGTGCAGCAGCACTTTCCAGGCTTTTTCGGCATACGGTTTGGTGGAATTAACAGCATTAATGGCTTTGCGTACTTTGCTCGCACTTACCGTTTCAAGAGCGCGCGTTACCTGGGCAATATTCTTAACGCTGCGAATACGAACCCGCATTTCACGTGCAGATGCCATTTCGCTTATCCACTCCAGGTTGCGTTATATGCATTAATTGCCTGCACCAGGCGGGCTTTAATTTCATCAGATAGTGTCTTTTTCTCAGCAATATCCTTGCTTATCTCGGGAAAAGAACCATCTACAAATTGAATGAGACCTTGCTCCCAGGCTGCCATTCGTTCCAGGGATATGGCATCGGAATACCCATTCCCGCCGGCAAATAAGATGATAACCTGGTGTTCCATCTGCATGGGAGAGTATTGCGCCTGCTTTAATATCTCCTGCTGATGTTGCCCGCGATTGAGTTGGGTCTGGGTTGTCTTATCCAGTTCAGAGCCAAATTGTGCAAAAGCTGCCATTTCGCGATATGAAGCCATATCCAGGCGCAGACGCCCTGCCACCTGTTTCATGGCTTTCGTTTGAGCTGCACCACCTACACGGGAAACTGAAATTCCTGACATTAATACCTGGACGAATGCCTGCATTGAATAAACTGCTTTCCAGGTAAATCTGTCCATCTGTAATCGATATTACATTTGTTGGAACATAAGCTGAAACATCACCCAACAGGGTTTCGATGATGGGTAATGCGGTCAAGGAACCGCCGCCTGCCTTTTCATTCATACGGGCTGCCCGTTCCAATAACCGTGAATGCAGGTAAAAAACGTCGCCAGGGTAAGCTTCACGTCCCGGAGGACGGCGCAGGAGCAGTGAAATCTGGCGATATGCCCAGGCATGCTTGCTCAAATCATCATACACAATCAGGGCATCTTTGCCCTGTTCCATGAATGCTTCACCCATGGCACAACCCGAATACGGGGCAATGTACTGCAATGCTGCCGGATCGGATGCAGTCGCAGAAACCACGATTGTGTGCTGCATCGCTCCATATTTTTCAAGTGTAGCAACTACTTGTGCCACCTGGGACATTTTTTGCCCAATCGCAACATAAATGCAAATCAGGTCTTTGCCCTTCTGATTGATGATGGCATCCAGTGCAATGGCGGTTTTTCCCGTCTGACGGTCGCCAATAATCAATTCGCGCTGACCACGTCCGATCGGGGTCATGGCGTCAATAGCTTTAATGCCCAGTCTGAACCGGTGTATCCACGCCTTTTCGATCGATTACACCTGGGGCAATCCGTTCGATGGGAAGATATCGGTCAGATTTGATTGAACCTTTACCGTCAATAGGTACACCCAGCGCATTCACCACCCTGCCAATCAATCCATCACCAACCGGCACCGAAGCAATCCGTCCGGTTGAGCGAACTTGCATACCCTCGCGAATATGGGCATATTCACCCATAATGATGACCCCCACTCTGTCATGTTCCAGGTTAAAGGCAATTCCCATCACACCATTATCAAATTCAACCAGTTCCTGGGAGCGCACATCCGCCAGACCGCTAACACGTGCAATTCCATCAGATGCATCCAGGACATTTCCCACAGAACGGGTTTCATATACCGCTTCAAATGAGTCAATCCGTCGTTTCAGTTCTGAAGCAATATTTTCCAGTATTTGCTCCGGCATTCAAGCCTCCACTACCAACAATGCTATTCTGTAAACCAGTTACGGTTTTTGAATCCAGTTTCTTTACCAACCCTGTCAAAAGTTCTACGGTGCTATCGTAATCATCACGATGAATAATACTGCTATGCGAATGAATGTGCCGCGCAGGTACCGAGATGACCACTGTAGGAACACCAGTTTTATGTAAATGGATGGCTGCCCCATCGGTTGCCCCTGCTTCAAGTGAAGAAAATTGCAGCGGAATTTTCAATTCCAGTGCTGTACTGACCACCAGGTCACGCAGTTTGATATTGGGTATCATGCGCGCATCATGCAAAATAACCGACGGACCTTTACCCAGTTTTACCGAAGATTCCTCAGGTTTTACACCGGGAACATCCCCGGCAATATCCGCCTCGATAACAATCGCAACATCCGGGTCAACCGCATGCACGCTGGTAGTGGCACCTCTCACACCTACTTCTTCCATCACGGTAGCCACTCCAAACAATGCATTGGGATGCACGTTCTTTTGAAAATGTTCCAATACTGAAATAGCCAGGGCAACACCCACCCTATCATCCCAGGCTTTTGAAAGGTAACTTTTACCGTTTGCAAGCTCTACAAAATCAGCCCGCGGGATAACAGGATCACCCACCCGCACACCGGCTGCTTCCACTTCTTCCTTGCTCACTGCACCAATATCGATGTACATCTCTTTGCGAATGACTACTTTGGCGCGTTCTTCAACGGATAACAAATGCGGTGGTTTTACCCCGATTACACCGACCACGTCGCCTTTATGGGTTTTTACTATCACCCTCTGCCCTAATAAAACCTGGTCAAACCACCCACCCAGGGTCAAAAACTCGAGAATACCTTCATCCGTAATATGCTTGACCATGAAACCAATTTCATCCATGTGTCCTGCCAGCATCACACGCGGACTTTCCGAGCTGCCTGCCTTTTTGCATATCACGCTGCCGATTTTATCTTGAGAAACCTCGCCCAACGGCTGCATATATTTCCTGACCACCTGCCGTACCGGGCTTTCATAACCGGGAATTCCATGTGCTTCGGTAATTTCCTTCAAAAAGCTTGCTGTTTTATCCATGTGTATCTCTCGTCGTTCGGGTATTTAACTGCATTTAGAAGTTAAATAATACTTGATTGACGGTTAAATGTCCAGTTATAAATTTGATTTACTGATGCAAACTGAACTATACCGTCATAACCATTTGGATATGATCCGAGCAATTAAACATTCCAATTAAGAATTGTTTAAGATAACCTTTGTCGTGAATTCTTTGTATACGCGCGAATATTATTATTCCTGCTCTCGGCTACAAAGCAGAATAAGACAAATAACCAATATATTGAGGTATTTTTACAACATCAGTACATTAACACTTAATGGGTTTATTTAATATTTCCTCTGATGTTTGCGGTAACTTAACCCTTTTAAGCCAGGTTGAAGCTCATCAATCCCACCCCGCTCAAGCATAGCAACGAACCAATCAGGTTCATCTGCACAGGCCAGGCGTTCGCCCAATTCATGCCTCCGGGGATAAAGGTATGGGTTGATGCACCCCAGATTGGAGCCGTCAAAACGGCAATCCCACACAAAACCAGTGTAAATGCTGCTGCACTTCGATTATTTTCTTTTTGCGTGCTTTTGGCGAAATCTACTCTTTTCCAGATGGCAGGGATTCTTATTATTAGGAACACAACGAGAGTCAATACTGTCATGTAGACAACGCCATCGACAGGCATTGAACTACCCCGCAGGCTGCGTGAAACCACAATGTGGATAGCTCCAATCACAATTCCAGCAACCAATGCAATGATGGAATACCGGAAAGCACCTGGCTTGCCCTTAATAAGCATTACTGTCGCCCGGGCTCCCATCACCCCAATTGCCAGTGTAATGAGCACAAAAAGGATGTAAACCCATTTATAAGGCACAATAGCCGCCATACTCTCCCACTTCTCAGCTGCAAAAGCCACGCAGGAAGTCCCGGCACCACCCAATATCGTAAATACTGCTGTTAAACCCATCAAGGCAATTACAATCCCGCGCAATATTTTCATTTATATCCTCCTTCAGTCAATTTGGAATTCTAAGTCTTTATAATTTAATCAAAAAACGTACAATCCAAAAGCAAATGCTGTTGTAGTGAGAAACAGCAGAACAGGTAGGATTTGAAATAATTTATTTTGAAAGCATTTCAACTTGCCCGCTTTATCCAGCATAAATAATATCCCGCCCAAATCAATTAGCACACCTCCGGCTGCCATCCAGACAATCCGAGCCTGTGACTGATCTGAAAAACCAATTATCACAGGAAGTAACAAAATGATCAGCCCAGCTACACCATGAACAAGAGCCAGAATGGAGATTGCAAAGAGATGGTTTTTTCGGAATCTGGAGACTACTACCAAACCAAAACCAACGAGACAAAAGAGTAAATATGCCGTGGTAAACTTTGTAAAGTAGGAGGTAACCAATCCAAAAGAAAATGCAAGTGGGATAAGCGTTGCAACAATTACAACCAGAGGTTTTTCAACCGTTTCATAACCCAGTATAAGCAAAAGCAGGCTGGTAATCACCACCACTCCAAATCCAATGGTAAATGCCCAGATGGCAAGGACATTTTTTCCATTTCCGCCCAAAACAACACCATAGGCCGATTCAATTACCAGGAGTAAGAGAAGGATGCGGTTTACTATTCTGATTGTTTTTTGCATCTGGTTATAACACCATCAAAACCATGGATCCCAGCATATAAAGAGAAGCGTATTTAAAAAGTCCAAAATTTAGCTTTTGAGATGGCCATTTTATGCTGCTGATAGCCAGCAGGAATAATCCAGCAGAAATCACAGCAAGCAGGCGGATATACCCCCAGTGCATACCAAGTCCAATTCCAGCCATAGCCATAATTAATGCAGCAAAAACACTGGCAATGGCAATGACCAGTCTTGTATTTCGAAATCCGTATGTGCTGGGAAAAGTGGGGATGCCCGCAGCTTCATAATCTGTATAATAGTGCATGTTAAAAGTCAATATATGCGTGGGTATCCAAAATAAAATTCCCAAACCCAGGAATATTCCAATCCAATCCACTGTGCCAGTCGCAATCGCTCTGCCAGCAATCACCGGCATTGCTCCTGAAAGACCACCCCAGATGATGGACCAACATGTCCGTCTTTTCAGCCAAATTGTGTAAATGATCACATCCGTAAAAAAACCAACAAAGACAAGTATCCCAAATAATAAGTCCAGGAGTAAAGCCCAGGTTACCCCTGCTGCACTCAAGATCAAACCCACCCGCAATGCTTCCTGTGATGTTATATGACCTGAGGAAAGCGGGCGGTAACAGGTACGTTTCATTTTCGCATCGATATCACGGTCATACCACATGTTTAAAACGGTGCTGCCGCAAATTGCCAAAAATAATGCTCCTGAAACGGATAGCAACGTGGGTATGTTGAATATTGGACATCTGGCACTCATATACCCTGCCATTCCAGTAAGAAGTAGCAAGCCAGTTTGAAGGCTTTTAATCAGCTTCCAGTACAGTCGTAATTTAGCGAAAAGTTTCTTCACAACACTTCACTTTCAAAACAAACTCTGGATGCCAAAATATCACCTCACACAGCGAAAACCAACTGCTGGTCCATAAAATGTTGGTGTGGCATTGTTGCGTGACCAGACACGCAGAGTATTCTCATAATTTTCTTTGCTTCCGCCCCGCATATATCGATAATGCTGTTTTTCGTATACATCACTTGTCCATTGCCAGACATTACCTGCCATATCATAAATGCCATATGGGCTGCCAGAATCAATAGTTTGATAACCGTTGTATGTTTTTCCATTATAGAAACCAACTGGAGTGGTTAATGAACCATACCATCCCATATCTTCAAACGGATCACGGCTATAGGTATAATTAGCATTGTTTCTGGATATGGTATCCCCCCATGGGAAAGGTCGGTCGTCAGTTGCACCACGTGCAGCCTTTTCCCATTCAAGTTCCGTTGGCAGACGCCCCCCGACATATAGACAGTATGCCCTTGCTCCAAACCACGATACCATTGTCATTGGATGATCTTCCCAACCTGGTTTTGGTAAGAATTTATCATCATCAAAATTCAGACGTAGTGCATCATCTTTCAATGGAATATAAACATAATCCCCGGCAGAAATCGCCACCTCGTGCCTGCCTTCATTAAATGGGTCACCCGGATAATATCCAACCAGCTGGTCCTCTGTAATTTTTACAGTTCCATCTGCAACTGAAGCATTAAGAAATTCTGCATATTGTTCATTTGTAACAGTTGTAACCATCATTTCAAAATCGTAATCTATCGTCAACAATTTCACCATGTTGTCCATAGTAAAACTCACCGGCAGGAACATTTTCCCAACTTTCAGGGTCGATGCCAGTTTCAAACTGGGGAACTGGCATATCGAGGTCTACAGCCTTGCATCCGGTGCAAAGGAAAAGTATCAGTGTTATTAAGATTATCCTTTGTGACATTATTTCACCTCATCCCGGATAGCCAAAGTTTCATCAATTTCAGTCTGCCAACGCCCCTTATTTTTAAACAAGTCGATCAATCGGGCTATCATCAGTACAGCCAGGATTATCAATACCACAACGATTCCAATATCACCTAATAAGGTTGTGATATTGACCAGTGGTTGTTGTACGGCTTCCGCCACAAAGAGACGTTTCAGTTCGTACACAGTTACCGCACCAAACCCAAGGTCAGAAAATATTATCAGAATCCATGCAAACCAATTACGGACTTTTCCTTTTAATCCAGAGATATCTGCATAGTACATGAGTAAAATTGTAGCGGTCAACGTAGCCAGGATGTGCCAGTGACCAGTCAGGATGGGTCTTTCATCCATATACTGCCAATCTCGAAATATTTCATCCAGTTTGACTGCCACAAAAATCCCCACACCACTGACTGTGAAATTCATAAATACCATTTGCCAGGTAACTCCAAATTTTAGCGGATCACTTACTAATGCACCAATGGATTGGACGAAATTTCCTCTTTCCAGACCTTTTCGTGTTAGTCCTTCCCTGATTAGCTTTCTCCAGGTAAAAATAACCAGGAAAAGCGCGCCAAGCATTGCCAGGGTTGAACCACCATAAATAATATAGTGGGCGATTTCTTCAAATGGTACGACCAACCAGGTTCCCATCGCTAAAACTACAGAACCCACTATCATGAGCGGCATGGCAATTTTCTGCCAGATTCCTTTGAAATCCATCCATCTGCTGATGATCAATGCACAGGCAATCGAAATCAATGCAAGCATAATATGCAGGTGCCCGATTACAGATAATTCCATTGTCGTTTTGTGTGGTTCACGTACAACATTTTCTGCCAGAAATGTCTGGAATCCATTACCAAAATAGGAACCGGGCACTGCTCCAAATATCGCTGATGCAAGTGTTGTTACCGCCATTGCGAAGAATGCAATCCTTTCAAGGTCAAATCCTGATTTTGTATGAGCATAGGAATTGTCTTTTACTTTATATTCATTCCTCCACGGCCAAAGCGCATAGACTAAAATGCAACCAGCAGCAAAAATTAATACTAATCCTGAAATATAAATGCCATGTAACGCCCAATTATGTCCCCAGTAGGCAAAAGGCAATCCACCAAAAATCACTGCCAGATATCCAATTGTGATTAGACTGTTAATCGGTTACCCGTTGATTTTCTTTCATTGGAAGTAAATCGGTAATCATGTAGGTTTCTATTGCAATAACAATCATTGCAATCGTATGATAAAGAATAATCAGTCTTCCTTCCCTTTCGGCTTCCACCAGGCTCATATTAAAAAACCTGATAATTACTTCTTTGATTCCCCAATTTGCACTCGGTCCGGAGAGCATCCCAAAGAATGCAGAAATTAATGCTGCAAACGCGATACCCATCAATATCAAACCTTTTGTAGACTTGAAGAGAAATTTCATCCGCCTGGCGATTGACTGCATTCATTAACCTCCCGCTAATCCAAAATGCATTCTGGTATGACTATTATATAAAAAAACGATAATTATATCTTCCATTCTGGTGAACTCTCCTGGCACAGCAATTTCACCAGAATTGGATGTAATTAGACCGTAGAAAACACTAAATATTAAGCAGCCATTATCCGTTTCCATATTTTCGGGATGAGAAATAATATCAATAATATAAGGCAGGAAATTGGTGCAAGTGCAAAAAGGGAAAATCTTCCCAATTGAGATGCCGTTACAACTGCTAAAGGTATACCAACTGCTAACTCAAGCGCAGCTGCAGTGATTCCAACCACCCTTTGCCATTCTTTTGGTTCCATGAGTATTCCAACTGTAACAACAGCCCAGCCAAACATTGCCACCCAATGCAATCCATCAACCAATACGAAAATTGGAGCGCCTACTGTGATAATCCGGCTGGTACTTGAAACACCATTCATGAAGCAGAAAATATAAGCCATTCCTGTTCCAAGACCAATTAGTATCCGACTCCATGAAACACCTTCAACCAGTTTTAGAATAACAAAATACAGAAGCAGGTAGGGGAAGAAAAGCGGGAAATAAACCGGAGGTAAGCTGGCTGCCATGAAAGGAATGTTTATAAACCAGCTGCTTAATAGTGCTAGTACAGTAGCAACGGTAACAACTAATTTTGTCCAGTTGCTCCTGGTAAAGTATCCATAGGCAGCAACTCCGAATAACACAGCAGCAAAAATTCCAAGATCTGCCAATCCAGGATGGATATATTTCAGAAGAATTTCACATCCAGGTTCTGCGGATTTTGCATGCATTCCGGTAACATACCACTTTAAGAAAAGTAGATAGTGACCTATGAGCCCCATTAGTGCAGCAACGATTGACAAACTGCCACCAAGAATCCATTTTTTCATTATTTCCTCCATATTTTTAATTTATATCCGGTCATTCACCCTCATCGGTCATATGACAGGAATTACATCCGTTGTAAAATGCTTCATTATTATGGGCTGCTACATATACTATTGCATTCGGCTCAACTGTGAATTCACAACCATCATAGAAATTGGGTGTTTCATTCCATTCCACAATTTCTATGTCACATGCAACATATACCTTACCCCGTAATATATTATTGCAAAGCGGACCATGCAGAACCTGGTCAAAACTCACTAACCTTCCATTGATTTCGATATTTTCAGTTTCTGGCGTTGGTTCAGGGGAGAGCTTTTTCTGCCTATCCAAAATTACACTGGCATTTTTTTGGTAGGTAATTGTTCCTGGTTCACATACCGGTTCGTCTGGTTTGCAAGCGGTCAATAATAATCCTGACGCGATGAAAACGAAAATGAAGATTCCCCTCATTTGGCCACTCCCATTTTGAAATAAACTCTATTTCGGCAAAACGTAATTGCCGTAATTAGTTTACTTATTTGTAACATCTTCAATACATTAATTCATTGCTTTAAAGCAATATATGATCATTTGTGGCATTTTATGTATCTGCTATACTTCTTGAAGAGGATAAATTGCATACCCCACAAGCGCTTCTTTCCAACAATCCGGTATATAGTTCTTTGACCCAAAAAGAAATACAGGGGTTAATTGAAATTGCAGCGTGTCATCGTTTTCGCAAAGGCGAAGTGATTGCCCATATTAGGAGAAATCTGGCCATATTTATTTTTTATCTACCGTGGCCAGGTAAACGCCATCAAGAAATCAATGGAAGGTCGTAATCTTGTGGTCACTTCGTTCAATGCAGGTGATATTTTTTGGGGATTGGCTTTCTTTCAAGATGAATTGGTAATGCCAGTTTCATTAGAATCCTCGGAACCCACCCAGATATATTTATGGACGAGAGACCAGATGCATCCTGTATTACAACAAAAAGGTGAAGTATCCTGGCAGCTTTCTCGCTTAATGATCTCTCGCATGGCGCGTGCAAGTGAAATATTGGACGCTATGGCTTTTCAACCAGTGGGAAGCCGGCTGGCAAAATTACTCATGGATTTGAGACAGGATTACACACAGGATTCGGTCGCTCGAAGTCTGACACTTGATGAAATGGCTGCACGAATTGGATCCACCCGAGAAATGGTATGCAGATTTTTACATCGTTTTGCTGATGAGGGGATTATTGATATCACGCGAACTGAATATCGTATTACAGACCAGGAACGTCTTGCACAGATAATACAGAGTGCAAAAGGTTAAAAAGAAGTACAAATAATTTTAGAGTTTCGTTCTAAATATCTTTATACAATCTCATACAACTCAACCAACACCCCGCTGGCGCTTTTGGGGTGTATGAATGCCATTTTCCGTCCTTCCAAAGCGATAGGTGTTTCATTAATAAGCCTAATTCCCTGCTCTTTTAATTGCGCCAGCATCCCATCAATATCATCGACTTCGAAACACAGGTGATGCATGCCCGCGCCGCGTTCCTTGAGAAACTTGGCTGACCCGGATGCATCATCAGTGGGTTTCACAAGCTCCACTTCTCCATCACCTACCGGCAAAAAAGCCACCTGGGCTTTTTGGCTGGGTACATCTTCAATATGGCTCATAGGCAGACCCAATGCATCGCGCCAGAATTTCAAAGATTCATCCAAATCACCAACAACAACTGCAACGTGATTGATTTTAGTAATTTTTGCCATGTTTCACCTTTGGAAATTTATAACCAGGCGGGTGGTTGATACTCACCCCAGACAGTTCGCAGTACCCCGCATATCTCACCCAGGGATAACTCTGCTTCAACACAAGCAATCAGCACCGGCATCAGGTTGTCTTTCGATTTTGCTGCCTTTTCCAATTTACTCAACATTTCTGTGGCTTTGGCATTGTTCCGTTCGGCACGCATTTTTTTCAATTGCATACGCTGGTTTTCTTCATTCGCCGGGTCGGCTTTCATCCGTTCCAACTGCATTTCTTCCTTCATTTCAAATGCATTCACCCCCACCACCACTTGTTCACCATTTTCAATCGCTTTTTGGTAGCGATAGGCAGCATCTTGAATTTCTGCTTGAATAAAGCCGCGGTCAATGGCTGCCAGGGCACCACCCATCTCATCAATTTTGCGAATGTAATCCATTGCTTTACTGGTTATCTCATCTGTCATTTGTTCAATCAGGTATGAACCGCCCAGCGGATCGACACTATCTGCTACGCCTGACTCATGCGCAATGACCTGCTGTGTCCGTAATGCTATCCTCACGGATTTCTCTGTCGGCAGCCATAACGCTTCATCCATGCTGTTGGTGTGCAGCGATTGCGTTCCACCCAATATCGCTGATAGTGCCTGTAATGTGACCCTGACAATATTATTTTCGGGTTGTTGTGCTGTCAATGTTGACCCAGCCGTCTGGGTATGAAAGCGCAGCATCTGCGATTTTGGATCCTGGGTGCCAAATCGGTCACGCATAATTTCCGCCCATAACCGGCGTGCTGCCCGGAATTTGGCAACTTCCTCCAGGAAATTATTGTGGGCATTGAAGAAAAATGATAATTGAGATGCAAAGTCATCCACCTTCAAGCCGGCTTGAATGGCTGCCTGAACGTAAGCAATCGCGTTGGACAGGGTAAATGCCACTTCCTGTACTGCAGTAGAACCTGCTTCACGAATATGATAACCAGAAATGCTGATGGTATTCCATTGGGGCACTTCACTGGCACAATATTGGAAAATATCTGTAATCAGGCGCATGGAAGGTGTGGGTGGAAAGATGTATGTACCCCTTGCAATGTATTCTTTCAAAATATCATTCTGGATGGTACCGCGGAGTTTAGAAAGGGATACGCCCTGCTTCTTTGCCATGGCGATGTACATCGCCAGTAAAACCGCAGCAGGGGCATTTATCGTCATGCTGGTGGAAACTTTATCGAGAGGTATTTCATGGAATAATATTTCCATGTCCCGAATCGAAGAGATGGATACTCCTACTTTACCCACTTCACCTGCTGCAATCGGGTCATCGGCATCGTATCCAATTTGGGTTGGCAGGTCAAATGCTACTGATAAACCAGTCTGTCCTTGCTGCAGTAAATACCGATAACGGGTATTGGATTCCTCAGCACTTGCAAACCCTGCATATTGCCGCATCGTCCACAAACGTCCCCGATACATGGTCGGTTGAATCCCCCTGGTAAAGGGGTATTCACCAGGAAAACCTGACTTTTCGAGGTAATTATCTTCACCCGGAGTTGCCACAACCGGCATTTCCATATCCGAAGAAGTGGAAAAATGTTTTTTTCTTTCGGGATATTTATCCAAAACCGGCTTGAGAATTTCTTCTTCCCAGCGTTTCTTTTCACTATTAATATCCATTAAAACCTCGTCATCTTTTGAATAATTGGAGTATACAACAGATGAAATCGCTTTGTCAGTGAGAATGCTATAATAATTTTTAGACAATCCTCATGAAAGGATAAGCAATTTTGACTCCATTTTTGCAACTTTTACTGATCCTGCTCGTCATATTATTTACTGCCAAATTGGCAGGCTACCTGTCAACCCGCATCAAACAGCCTTCCGTATTTGGTGAAATATTGGTTGGATTATTACTTGGTCCATCGCTATTGGATATTACTCATCTTAGTTTTATCAGTGATGCCCATCTGGGTGAAATAATTTATGAATTGGGTGAAATTGGTGTCTTGCTTCTGATGTTTCTGGCAGGCTTGGAATTACACATCAGTGAGATTGCGAAGAATACCCGGGTTTCGGCTTTTGCTGGCATTTTGGGTGTACTTATCCCTGTCGTGGCAGGGTATTTTATTGGTGTATTTACCGGATTAACAACAGACCAGGCAATTTTTCTCGGATTGACATTGGCTGCAACCAGTGTCAGCATATCCGCCCAAACCCTGATGGAATTTGGCAAACTGCGCTCAAAAGTGGGGCTGGGTTTGCTTGGCGCAGCGGTATTTGATGATGTGCTGGTTATTTTACTGCTTTCCTCCTTCCTCGCCTTCACCTCTGGTTCTACAGGCATTACCACCATTTTGATCATTTTTATTCAGATGGCTGCTTTCCTGGCTGCTTCCATTGCCTTTGGACTGTATGTTTTACCCTGGCTCGCCCGTAAAATAGCCGGATTACCTATCAGCCAGGGAATCCTGACTTTGAGTTTGATTGTCCTCTTCTTATATGGTTTTGCCGCTGAACTATTGGGAAGCATGGCTGCTATTACTGGCAGTTTTTTGGCAGGTCTCATGTTTTCCCGCACTCCGGAAAAATCCAAACTGGAACCGGGTATGCATGCACTGGCTTATAGTTTCTTTGTGCCCATATTCTTTGTCTCCATAGGTTTGAGCATGAATTTACGCGAAATTGATGCGAACTATATCTGGATTATTCTATTGATTGTTCTCATCGCAGTTTTCAGCAAAATTGTTGGGGCTGGGTTCGGTGCCCGATTGGCAAAAATGTCCTGGAAAGAATCGCTTCAAATCGGTATTGGGATGATTTCACGCGGCGAAGTTGGTTTGATCGTTGCAAAAATTGGGTTGGATAATAATCTACTCACCAATCAAACTTTTTCAGCAATTATTGCTGTTGTTTTATTCACAACTTTACTTACACCACCTTTGTTACGGTTCTCATTTTCCCGTGAGGAAAAAGTAAAACCGAAACCTGCGGTGTCATCTTCTTTGGAGGGTTAAATGTATCTCATACTATTTATTTTGCACGATCCCGAAAAACTTGAGCAAGTGCTGACTGCCTGGGAAGATGCAGGAGTAGGTGGAATTACCATACTTGCCTCTACTGGACTTGGTAGGATGAAAATGAACTCAGCGCTGCGAGACGACCTGCCATTAATACCAAGCCTGCACGATATCATCTCCCATGAAGAAAATCTCAATCGAACATTGTTAACTATGGTAAATGGTGAAGCAATGGTAGATAAAGTTGTTGCTGTGACTGAAGAAATTACCGGACAACTTGCCTTACCCAACACAGGAGTTCTGGCAGTATTGCCTGTTGCACGATTATATGGAGCATGAAACTACTGCGAATATGGATAATTTCCAAAAGTAATTTTACCCAGTAAGGTTTGACGGTTACACACCTGTCTGGTAGAATTCAACCCCGATGCGTTGTACCCTTCGCATCAAATCCAATTTGGAAAGGGCTAGAAAAATGAAAGTATTGTTGGTAAAAGATGTTTACAAACTTGGTCGAGCAGGCGATGTAAAAAAAGTCGCAGATGGTTTCGGACGCAACTTTTTATTGCCGCAGGGAATGGCTGTCCTCGCAACCCCTGGCGCGTTGAAACAATCAGATAAAATCCGCCAGAAGGCATCCATTGAACGTGCAGAACTGAATAACGAACTTGGTGGTTTGTCAGAACAAATCAAAGGTCTGGTGTTTGGTTTTCCAGGAAAAGCCGGAGAAACTGGTAAGTTGTACGGTTCCATCACAACCCAAATGGTAGCCGATGCACTCAATGAAAAATTGGGAATCACCAAAATCAACCGTCATCAGATTGAAGTTGAACCCATCCGTTCCCTGGGTGAATTCACCGCTTCAGTCCGTTTGACTATGGACCTCAATCCAGAGATCAAAGTGGTTGTGTATCGCGAAGGCGAAGTTCCAGCCACACTGCAAAAAGACGCAAAATCGGTTGAACCGGTTGCTGCTGTTGTGGAAGAAAATGCACCAGTTGCAGAAGTAGTCGAAGAAACTACTCCAGTTGATGAAGTTGTGGAACCTGCAGTAGAAGCAGTTGAAGAAATTGTAACAGAAGAAGTAGAAACAGAAGTTACCCCTGATTCCGATGATGTTCAGGAATAACATTACCGAATAACAGCATGAACAACTCGATTGGTGAGCAGTTACGCAAGGCTCGCGAGCAAAGGCGGCTTACTTTAGAGCAAGCCGCTTTTGCTACGCATATCAAGCTTGTGTACCTGCACGCCCTGGAATCTGATGAGCGCGATTTGCTGCCGTCTCCTGTTCAGGGAAAAGGTTTTTTACGGTTATATGCCGGCTTTCTCAACCTCGAAATTCAACCATTGCTCAATTTATGGGAAGGTTCGTTACCGAGTAATGCCAGCATATCCGATACCCGGTTATTGGATAAATCTGACATCCAGGAAGACGTAGAGTCAGAATCAATTTCCATTTCTACCCAGGATGATTACGAAATCACTGATGAAGGTATTGGTGATGAGATCCCTGCTTGAAGACTTCGAAATCCATTCTGACTCTCAGGTGGAATCATCAAATGTCGTTTCCAACCAGGCAGAACGGCATTTCACCCAACTCGGTTTAGAACTTAGAAAGCGCAGAGAAATCCTGGGGTTGCAGCACAAGGATGTGGAGAAATTTATCCATGTTCGGGCGTACTATCTCAAAGCACTTGAAGATGGTCGGGTGGACGATCTACCTTCCTTTGTGCAATGCCAGGGAATGCTTTCGAATTACGCAAAATTTCTCGAACTGGATGTGGAAAATATTATGCTCCAGTTCGCGGATGGGCTTCAGGCACGCCGGGCTGCATTGTATGTACCTGAAATTAACACCTCAAAATCCCCCTTAAAAACGCTAAAATCTCGTGGTAAATTGGGTAAGTTGCTGAGTGCGGACCTGGTGGTGAGTGGTGGCGTAATCGTTGTCTTATTGGGGTTTGCTGTCTGGGCTGCGATTAGTGTTTCCAACGTTCGCAACCAGGAGCGTAATATAACACCTGTATCAATTTCAGAAATCTTGCTCAGCACAAATCAGAGTACTCCCCTCATTACAGAAACGTTATCAGACCTGTCCATTGTTCCCACATCCGCACTGGCAGAAGATAATATCGTAATTCCTATTAACACACCTGACCCGAATTTCACGCAGCCTGCACCCAATAGTTCACCCATCCAGGTTTCGGTAATTGCCAGGCAGCGCTCATGGCTGCAGAATAGTTGCCGATGGGAATGAAGTATTCAATGACCGTCTTGTTCCTGGAAATGCCTATCCATTCTATGCGACCGAGGATTTAGAGCTAACCTCTGGGAATGCAGCAGCTATCCAAGTAGCCTACAACCAGCAGGAACTTGGATCACTGGGAGTTACCGGACAGGTTGTCCGCCTGACTTTTAACCTGTCGGGTATAAGTACGCCCACCAGTGTACCTTTTCCAACATCCACCCCGACCGTTGCAGTAACCAGCACACCAACGCCTACTACTGCCCCTGTATTTACACCTACGGTCACCCCCTTTATTCCCTGATAGCATAATTTCTAATATGAAAGAAAATACTTTTTTTCTGGTTTCACTGGGTTGTGCGAAGAACAATGTAGATGCAGACTCCATTTCAGCACTGCTCATTCAAGATGGCATGCATCCTGTCGAGAAACCATCGCAAGCGAAATTTCTCATCGTTAACACATGTGGATTTATCGCTCCTGCCAGGGAAGAATCCATTGCAGAATTATCCCACCTGGCACAAAATAAAAAAGGTAATCAATTATTGCTTGCAACCGGCTGCCTTACCCAGCGCTCTGGAGCTCGTCTTTTGGACCAGGTGCCTGGCATCGATGGTATTGTTGGTACCCGAAATTGGATGGATATTGCCCGGCTTGTATCGGATTTCCGGACTGGTACCCCACCAAAACAACCGTATGATATTCCCGATACTCCTGTTCATATGGATTTTCATAATGTTGCCAGGGTATCCATTCAGGGTGCCAGTGCTTATTTAAAAATAGCAGATGGCTGCCGCAGACCATGTGCTTTTTGCGCAATACCTCTCATAAAAGGTAAGAACACCAGCCGCCCTATCGATAACATTCTGGCGGATGCCCAGCTTTTACAGGCTAACAATATCAAAGAAATTAATCTGATTGCCCAGGATACGACCGATTATGGCTCAGACCTTGGAATCCCAGACGGCTTGACCTTATTAATTGACCAACTCTGTCAAACAGTCCCCGATATACCCTGGATACGTATCCTATACGCATACCCGGGATTTGTTACAGACCGACTTATTGATAAAATGGCTTCCCTTCCCCAGGTGCTGCATTACCTGGACATTCCCCTTCAACATGCACACCCGACGATTCTCAAACGCATGCAGCGTCCTGCAAACATTGAACACACAATTGAAACCTTATCCAAAATGCGCACTGCCATGCCAGACCTTGCAATCCGTTCCACTTTTATTGTCGGATATCCAGGGGAAACAGAACAAGAATTTCAAACCCTGCTGGATTTTATCAAACAGGTACAATTCGACCGTGTTGGTGTTTTTCCTTTCTCCTTTGAGCCTGGAACTGCAAGTGAGCCATATGGTGACCCTGTTGCTGCCGACGAGAAAGCCGACCGGGTGGAACGATTGATGATTCTGCAGCAAGGGATATCTCTCAAGCAAAACCAGAAATGGATCGGAAAAACACTTTCAGTATTAATTGAAGGTTCTGACAAAGAACATTCGATTGGTCGTTCATTCAGAGATGCCCCAGAAATAGACGGTTTGGTTTTTGTAGAAGGTGCTGTAACCGTTGGAAAGATGGTTAATGTTCAAATAACAGGAGCACTAATTCATGACCTTACCGGTCGGCTGGTATAACCATAATTTTTATAAATATTAATTCTTTGCACCAACCTGCAAACAATAATTGCGGTTTATAATCCCTGCTAGTATATAAATACTTGATATCCAGATTTTATTGGATAGGGAAGTTATTACTCTCATAGATGCAAAAACAATTAATATTCCTTGACGAAAAACACCCCAAAAGGGTGTTTTTCAATTATCATATACCCATCTCATTTTTCTAGGTATGATACTATGCTTCCAAAATTGATCCTTTTTCTAGTTGCACCTGAATTTGAAGATTTGGAATTTTGGGTTCCTCTGATGCGCATGCAAGAGGAAGGGCATCAGGTTATTGTTGCCGGAAAAAAAGCAAAAGAAATGTATCGCGGTAAACAAGGCTTGATTGTAATCACCGACATGACTTTTGATAATGTCGACCCTGACGAATTTGATGCTGTGGTCATCCCTGGTGGTTGGGCTCCTGATAAACTACGCAGGTATGACAATGTTAAATTCATTGTCCGCACCATGTATGAACGCGGGAAAATTGTTGCCATGATCTGCCATGCTGGGTTGGTTGGCATAAGTGCCGGAATCGTTCGTGGAAACCAGGCAACAGGCAGTGAAGGCATCAAGGATGACCTCATAAATGCTGGAGCAGAATGGGTTGACATGCCCGCGTTACGCAGTAAAAATTTAGTCTGGGGACGCGTGATTGCAGATATTCCTTACTTCTGCAAAGAACTTGTGAATGCCCTGGCTGAATAGTCTACCCTAATTTCCTTTTGAGATAAGGATTTACCTGCTGTAAAGCCTCATCAAGGCGGGATGGATCTTTACCTCCAGCTTGGGCCATATTCGGCCTGCCGCCACCGCTGCCTCCAATGATAGGAGCAATAGTTTTTACAATTTCA
This sequence comes from uncultured Chloroflexia bacterium, assembly GCA_963793615.1. Classification (GTDB taxonomy): domain Bacteria; phylum Chloroflexota; class Anaerolineae; order Anaerolineales; family Anaerolineaceae; genus UBA4782. Next base: position 45,292 of record CAWCAN010000010.1, on the reverse strand, counting down.
CTGGCGGTGATTCCCTTCAAGATCAGGTCTTCAGTAACAGAAGCAACAATAACTGGTTTATCTTCAGAAACCGTGCCTAATACGACAACCCCGCTTTTATATTTATCCCGAAACCGGTCTGTCATCACCCGCAATATATCCGAATTTGCATGTTGGATAACAACAGCAAGTACCGGTACACCTGCTATTTCGGGTACATCATCCAATTGAACCACAAAATCGCGGAGAACAAGTTCCTGCTGCAGTGCTGAGAACGCTTTGCGTCGTTCATCCATCTCTTCCAAAACTAAATCAACTCGAGCGGATACCTCTTCCACTTTCGCATCCAGGTGCAGGGCTACTTGCGTTAATGTGGCAAGTCTGTTTCTGACGATTCCATACGCTCCCCTGCCTGTCACTGCTTCTATACGGCGTATCCCTGCAGCAGCACTGCCTTCACTGGTAATAAGAAATAATCCAATATCATTTGTTGCACCAACATGCGTTCCACCACATAACTCGTAAGACAGATTGGCGTCTTTCTCAGGAATGGTTACAGTCCGAACAATATCGCCATATTTTTCACCAAATAAAGCAGTTGCTCCTTCTTCCATTGCAAGGGATAACTGTTTTTCTTCAAAATGCAACTCATGACCGTGGAGAATTTCCTCGTTGACGAAATCCTGCACGTGTTGAACCTGCTCAGTGGTCATTGCTTCTGGATGGGTAAAATCGAAGCGCAGTTTATCTGGAGCAACCAGTGACCCCGCCTGGCGGGCATGACTCCCCAGTACAGTTTGTAAGGCGGCATGCAACAGATGGGTTGCAGTATGATTGCGCATAATATCGCGCCTTCGAATTTCATCCACCTGCAAAATTCCATCATCAATTTCATGAATTATCCCAGATATTACCTTTCCGCTATGCACAATTACGCCTGTTGCCGGTCGGCGTACATCAGTGATTTCCACTTTCCATTTACCTTCATTACTAAAAACGCCCTGATCTGAAACCTGTCCACCGGATTCAATATAAAAGCATGTTTCTGGTACGATAATGTCCACCTGGGAATTTTCTGTTGCGCTTTTTAACCCGCTGCCCGTTTTGAATCAATGCCAGCACGGGTACCTGAACCTGTAATCGGGTATACGGATCATACTTTACGCCTGATGATGGTAAAGACTTTCTGCTCAACCAGTTCATCCAATATTTCGCGGAAAAGGTCAACTTCTTCACCACCCATTGCACCAAAGGCTTTTCCGGCACCTGATGCAGTTCGGTGTACCTCCATCGCTTGACGAAATCCTTCTTCATCAACATCCAGTTCACGTTCACGTGCAATATCTCGGCTGATCTCGAGCGGAAGTCCATGGGTGGCATACAAGCTCAAATGCATTTTTCTCCAGAGAGCATTCGCTTTTTCGTTTGAGTTAGCTCATCCATAAGTTCATTCAAGGCGGTTCATACCCGCTTCCACCGTGCGATGAAAGCGTTTTTCTTCTCGTGTCAGGTTATCCAAAATAGCTCTTGCTATTTTTTGCCAGTTCGGGAAATGCTTTTCCATAGTTATCTATTACTACCTGTGCAACTGTCGCCAGGAACGGCTCATTTAACCCCATCTTGCCGCCAAAACGGGCTGGCTCGGCGGATAATCATCCGGCAAATGTAATTCCGTCCCGATATTACCAGGTACTACCCCATCAGCAATCAGGAAAGCAGCAGCCCGGGCATGGTCAGCAATCACCCGATACGGGGTATATGTTGCTTTCCATTTCTGTGACAGTCTGGTTTGCCAGCTCACGTACCTTTTCCATCAATGGGCATGAGCAAATCTGTCCGGTAATTGGAATACACCTTTTGCATAACCGAAACAATCCGTTCCAAACCCATACCGGTATCCACATGAGTGGCAGGTAATGGTTCCAATGGTATTGGCATTCATCCGGTTGTATTGAATAAAAACCAGGTTCCATAACTCCAGTGAACCGCTTGCAGTCACCATTCACCTCGCATACATGCCCTGCTTCATTTTGCTTATCGCAATAATTCAGGACCCAGATCAATATGGATTTCACTGCACGGTCCACATGGACCGGTTTCCGCCATCTCCCAAAAATTTTCTTTTCGCCCAAAAACAAAATATGGCTCGGGATCATTCCAGGTTGTTTGCCCAAATATCTGCTGCTTCATCATCAGTGGGAATTTCTCCTTTGTCATCTTTAAAACAGGTAGCCCACAGCTGCATTTCGATCCAGCCCCCACACGTTCTGTCAAGTAATTCCCAAGCCCAGGCAATCGCTTCTTTTTTATAATAATCTCCAAATGACCAGTTCCCAAGCATTTCAAAAAAAGTATGGTGGGTATCATCCCGCCCAACATCATCCAGATCATTGTGCTTTCCGGCAACGCGCATACATTTTTGCGAATTCACTGCCCGTGTATACGGACGGTTATCTGTTCCAAGGAATACATCCTTAAACTGAACCATTCCGGCATTGGTAAATAGCAATGTCTGATCTCCGCCAGGAACCAGGGAAGAAGATGGCACAAATGTGTGCCCTTTCTCAATAAAAAATTCAATAAACGATTGACGGATTTCAGCACCAGTTCGAGGGTGTTTCATAAATAAAGTCTCCTTATTGCATTTAGAAAGAGAATTATATGCGAACAAAGGGATTGAGGCAATAAAAAAGGCGGCTTGCGCCGCCTTTTATATATTTTCATTCTATCTTGATACTGCCAGTTTTATCATTTTCCCAGAAGAATCCAGGGTAGCTCTGGCATAATGATGGTGTACCGTGTTGAACGACTTTACCTGTTTACTGATGGTAATTACCGTCTTCCCCGTATTGCTGGAGGTTGTATTGTTCGTTCCTTCATGAGAAGTGGCACAATCATGTTCCTTACTGTCACATACCAGCAGCTGTTTGCTTATCACCACTTTCGATTGATTTAGGCCGGGTAAGTAGTTTTCTACCAGTTCTTTCACCTTGCGGATTTTTTCTGGACTGATATCTACTTCTTCCTCTTCACCTTCATCGTGCTTGTCACAGGCAGTTTTAACTTCCTCTTTCACTTTTTGGCGTGCAAGGTTTTTATTCTGTGCCTGCCCGTTGCTGTAGATGGCAAGTGGATCCCCATACAGAACGAAGGAGATGAGCGTTTTCTGGTCTTCACCATCAAGAAAGTCCTGGCGTTTATTCATTTCCCGCACAAAATCTACTTTGGCTTTTACGAGCGCATCACCCACCCGTCAATCCTGATTTCAGGTATTTCCAGAACAGGTATCCCAACAAGTCTGCACCGATTAGCGGGCTGGCAACGGAACCATATGAAATGCAGGTTGATCCAGCAATTGCTTTTGTTCCAATCGTGAGAAATCGAAGTGCTAATGACTCGTTTTCAGTTTTTTGATCAACATGAGCACCATAACAGGCTTCGGTGAAAACCACCTCAGGTGACTTGCTGTTCTTATGCAGGTCTTTCGGATTGAGTGCAACGGGATAATCCACACCAGAAACTCCACCTGAAGCATCCGGTTGTCCATACCAGTCTGCACTGTCCACCAAACCATGCAAATTGAAATACCCTAATTCCGAATAATTGATACGTTCTCCAGGGAAACTGCCAGAATATTCTGGTGGTGAAAGTAATAAAGCCTGGTTTTCACCAATTGGTTTGAAAACCGAAACGGAAGATTTCTGCCAGACTGCTGCTGTGTATCCAAAACTCTTTTTTCCGCTGGAAATTGGTTTGAGCAGGAAGAAATTCAAAACCTGCCTGACAAAATCCAAACCAGGGCGAATTTGGTCAAAAACCGATTTGGCTTTTTTCGTAGGATTGTGTGCCGCTACTGCCTGCCGGATTTTCATCAATAACAGGCTGGCATCTTCACCTTTTTCACCCGGCATTCTGCCCACCGGCCATTCTGGAATAAAATAATTGGAATCCAAGGTGGAATAAGGGTTATCGGACAAAACTTCAGTATCTGCATCATCGGTTGGATTGGGCAGTTTGTGGAAAGGTACGATTTCGTGTCCACCGACTATCAAGACTGCACCAATCATTGCACCTTTGGCTGACAGGCTTTTATCCAGATCGACCAATGCCAGTTTAATCTGCCAGGGGTCAATGGATTTCGCAACTGGTAGTCCTAATTTGGGATTATTCTCTTCATCATCCGGGTAAAACACCAGCGAACCCCAACGTTTTTCACCTTTAACTGCTTCTGCAAGCAGCCGCATTTCCTTGTCAATTACAGCCGCTGTCTGGGGACCATAGGTGTCATTTAATCCCTTTTTAGTGGTCAAAATGACATACATTGGATACCGGCCATCAGCCTGTTCCAAGTTTTTCTGATTCATGCGGTGAGCCAGTCTCGCAAATGCACTTTCTACCGCTTTGATGGTTTCATCCGACTTGACAACCTTTTCCTTAGTAACTTTTGCTTCCGGCTCTGCTTCTTCCGCGTTCTTTTCTCCATTTACAGGAGCAGAATCAATTTCCTCCGTTGCATTGACTTCACTCGGTACACTTGCATCTACCGTAGCTTCAAAGGATTTTGCGTTGAAATACTCTGGAATGGTATCTTTGGGTGTTTTCTGAATTTCTTCTTCATTAATGGGCACTTCAGGCATTACCCCGGCACCCAACTTATTCCATCCAAACAAGGCTGCAATTTCGGATGGCAGCGGCACATTAAACGGAATGGAGCGTACAACCGGCCAGATTTTCTGGTAGGGGTTGTCTTTTCCCCAAACATGGATTGCCACCTGTCCCTGGGGATCATGGGAGGCACAGCGATGTAACAGGCTTACAGCTCCAGAATCATCTCCCCGTTCGAATTGTCCATCAATTACAAGATAATTAATAACCAGGGTTTCTGGCCAGCGTTGCTGGTAAAGTGCAGCCAGGTTATGGACATCTTCGGAATTTTGCGATTTTAATACCAGGTACAGGTGGTAAATCGCCGGGAGGGCAACATCCAGGTTATAACTGAGCACTTCCTCAATTAATTTTTGCGATTCTTCAAATTGATTGGTGCGAAAATACTTGATCGCTGAGCGTAATTTCATACCCCAGGCAGGTACCAGGTCGATATCTTGAACGCTTTTTCCCAATGCATAAGCACATGAAATCGCATTTTCGAATACTTTGCTGTCAGTTCCAGCATTTGCAATTGCCAGCGCATCTTGAGCATCAACATATTCCGGATCACGCTTGCAGATATCTTCCAAGATAGCGCTTGCCTGTTGATTTTTCCCTTCAAGTAACAGGAATTTTGCCAGATAAAAACTCACCACCAGATCACCAGGATAAGCAGCCAGCCAGGAAAGCGATGCCTGTCTGCCAAATCGAATGGACCGGGTTTGCAAGGCTGAGGATAAATACAGCAATAATTGTTCGCGGTTGATTGTGCTGGATAATCGTTGATTTTGGGCTAATTCGCTCATGATACAAATCCTTTACACCTGGTGTACCAGGTTTAATGCAATAATTGCGCCAAGTTGTCTGCGGATCATAATGTCGGATGGAGCCAGCTCGGCAGCTCTACGAAGCATGGCTTCTGCTCCAGCAAAATCCTTTGTTTCACGGAATATTAATCCGGCTTCATAATATGGGCGATAATCGTGTGGGAATGCATCGATTGCTTTGCGCAGAATTTGCACGGCTTGAACATCCTCGCGGCGTTTCTGGAATAAGGCTGCCAGGTCTAGATATGCTTCAACATTTACTGGTTGCTGCCTGATTACTTCCGAAAAATATTGAACTGCCTGGTCAAGCTGACCGGTTTTACTTTGCGCTTTACCCAGCCACAAGTTTAATTCAGGGTCGGCAGGATTAAGTTTCAAACCCGCCATGGCTGCAGAGGTAAACTTCTCTACTTCACCACATTCATTTTCGATCCGGGCAATGAGTTTCCAAACTTTTAATGATTTATTGGGTATGGCATTCAACCCTTCAATCATGGGAAGAACAGCCTGGGCACCATCAATTTCGTAGACCAACTCTGCCCGAACGAGAATAAATTCGGCTTCGTTCATTACATCTGGCCAGTGCTGCTCCAGGTTGGATAAGGCATCCACAGGACGATCTAGTGAACGCAGTAATTGCACCAGGTAATAAATTGCCGCAATGTTCTTTGGTTCAAGTTGAACACCCTTCTGAGCAGCCTGTATGGCCTCTTCATCTTTTCCTTTACGGTACGCAACTTGAGACGTCAGGATGTAACAATCGGCAGAATTGCATTCGCTTTCCAATAATGCAGTAACCTGGGCGGACGCCTTGTCAATATCGCCGGATTTAAGATAAGCGGTACCCAAAGCTATCTGCATCTCAGTTTTTTGCTCTCCCAAGGATGGATTTGCTTCTAAAAGGGTTACAGCCTGTCCTGGGTTGCCAGAATCAATTAGTGCATATCCGTATGCCAGCACGTATTTCATGCTTTTATTATCAAAATTGGCAGCATTTTTATAATATGTCAGTGCTTTATCAGCATCACCGAGTAAATCTGCATATTTTGCAGCCATGCATAACCATTCGGGTTCATCCTGCCAAATTTTTAATGCAGATTCCATTTCCGATAATGCGCCTTTGATATCTTTTTGATCTTCTGCCAGTAATGCAGCCACCACATAATTCAAGGGGTCATCCGATGCATGATAAATTGCTTTGGCAATACTTTTTACACCTTGCTCTATGTCTGTGGGCAGGTTGCAAAGCGCTTTTTGCAGCAAGACTTCAGGTTGTTCAGAATATTTTTCGCAAATCTCTATTGCATTCGACTGGTTGTGAATCCAGCGCAAAACTGCAGCATGAAACTGGGCGGTGTGCTCATCTGGTTCGTACTGAAGCATCGCGTGGACATTGGCTGGAACTGGATCCAGGATTGCATTTCCAAGAACCACCCATTCATCCATTTGCGCTTGTTTTCGAATACTATTTACTGCTTCTTGCGCTTTTGCAATTCGCTCAATCCCATTTTCAAGCATCTTGTAATTGATGTTATGGGTTATCGAATACAGCTCATTGCGAGTTTTATACGCATAACCCGCTTTTGTAATAACCTGAACAATCCTCAATTGATTCAGAATTGAGCCAGCCTGGTTGGCACAGGCTTTTTCACTTTCTTCAATCGCCTTTTCATAAAATCCCAGTTCCAGGGCAGTGTCTGCCAACCAATCTGAACTGTTGATTGTAGATAATCCTGCCAGCCATTCCTCATCAGACCTCATGACTATCCACTCGGTTTGTGAAGAGTTCTCCGCATCCCGGTACGCCAGTTCTGCGGTTTTCCTGTCACCCTTTCTCAATAGCATACGGGCTTGCAACGCCTTTACCCTTGCTTTCGATGGATCGATTGTTACCAGTGAATTCAAGTAAAGACCAGCTTCTATATCATTCGATTGCTGCAAAGCAATTTCTGCCAACAGGGAGAGATAATCTACAAGCGCAGGAAGTTCCTCTGGTTCGTATTTATCTGGTTCTGGAACTTCAGGTAAACAAATATGCGCAATTTTTTCGTAATCCAGTAGTCCAAAAGCAGCCTCGAGCGCACAAGTTCGCAGAGCAAGGTCAAAAGAGAAGGTATCTACTAGTTGTTCCAGTATCTCTAAGCCACCAACCAGATTACCCTGGCTGAAATGCATCCCCGCAATCCGGGCATCAATACCTTTATCAGATTTTAGTCCATCCAACCAGGTTGTGGAAACAAAACCTTTTGTATTAGATTCGGTAGCACTTGTCTCGGCCTGATTCAATTCACCCTGGCATCGGCGGGCAGTTTCCAGTACGGAAAGGGCTGCCTGATCTCTATGCAACGCATGAAGAATATCCGCCTGGTATGTCAGCAAGTATTTCGTCTCAGGTATCGTTTTCATACCACTCTGAAGAACCTGGAGTGCTTTTTCCTCCCCATACAGAGAACGGGTTAGAACTGCAAATTCCAGAACCATTTCAGGTGTTGCATGTTGATTGGTTTCAACTGCTTTTTGAAGGCATTCAAAACCAGCCTGTGCATCCTGCAGGCGCAGGTATGAGTAAGCGGCACTGCGATAATCATCTGTTGTAAGGTTGGGTTGCTCTTTGGCACTTGATAACCATTTGCGAGCCAATTCGGCTTCACCTTGCTGAATATATAATCGGGCGGTTTCAAGTGCAAATTGTGGAGTTTCTGGTTGCAACTGGGCGGCGCTCTCATAGGCGTTGATGGCTTCGGTTAGCTTATTTGCACGCTCTGCCATTTGTCCAAACCAGACCAGGTTTTCAATATCCATAGGTGCAGTTCTTAAAGCATAATCTGCAGTCTGCATGGACTCATTTATCAGTTTTACCTGTTCATAGGCTTCAGCCAGGCGTTGCAGCACAAAAACGTTGTCTTCACTCGATTGTGAAACCTCTTGCAGTACGGTGATGGCTGCTTCCGATTCTCCAATTTGAAGGCAAGCAAAGCCAAAACCGGTTTTGATTCTGGAAGCATAATCACTGCCAAAATCGCTGATGTTTTCCATCAACTGTTGGAATATCTGCTTGGCAGTCGCAGGTTCTCCTTTAACAATGAACGATTCTCCAAGAAGCATTTGTGCTTTCAGATGTTTTGGGTCTTGCTGAATTACTTTCTCCAGTGTGTCAATGCCATCATTCAATCGATCAATGCTTATGGGTGAGGAATGCGTATAAACAGGCGCATCAGCATCCAGGACGCATTCCGCATAATTCATGAGCGTGTTTTTATCAACACTCTTGCCTTGAATAACCACCTGGAGTGGTTTTATAGCCGCATCTTTCTTTCCGATTGCCAGGTATGTATCTGCTAATGCAGATGCAATTTCGACATCCAACGGCCATTTTTGGAAAGCATTCCCTAATATTTGTTCCGCTTCGTCATAGCTGCCGAGGTTGAAGAGTGTTTTTCCCAGCTTCAATGCAGTAACAGCCGACCGCGGAGCCAGGGTAATACAGCGTTTCAGGTAAGGTAATGCTTCAGTTGGATTGCCGGCGTTCAATAGTCCTTCAGCAAGGGCGTAATTAATATCACTTGATTCAGGGTTTGCCATTGCAGCCTTCCGTAGACTATCCACGGCAAAACCCTCTTCGCCTGCCTGTGAATATGCATCGGCTAAATACAACCAGGCATCCTGATCCTCGGAATTAAGTAAAGTGGCATTATTTAATGCTTCTTTCGCCTGTGACACATCTCCTAATTTCAGATATGTTTTCCCAATCAAGCAGAATGCTTTTCCACAATTTGCATCCATATCCAACACATGCTGGCACGCGCTGAATACCATCTCATGACGGCTTGTTTGGTATGCAGCTTCTGCATAATCCAACCAATCCGTCTGGTTTTCTGATTGTTCACTGGTTACCAATTCGCTTCGAAGTTCGAATGCAGCTTCCCAGTCATTGGCAATTCCATATAGTCCAGCCAGTCGCCTGCGATTTTGTTGCGATTCCGGGTTTAGCCCTGCTGCAATTTCAGCATAATGAACCGCATTGGTTTGGTCGTCCATACCTTCCAAAATGATGCTGATGCTCGTCAATAGGGTCTCATCAGTTGGTCTGTCTTTCAGGAAAAGAAATGCAATCTGTAAAGCATCCTGGTCCAATCCCAGATCGTGTAATTGGCTGATTAATGGCATAAGGATTAACATCCAAAACATAATTCGGCGCGCTGATTACACTTTTTCGGTTCGCCACCCGGTCTATCATCTTTGCGGAAATACTTTGGGCTAACTTTTTAGATTCAGCAATATTTCCCTGCTCAAGATAGAGATTAACCGTGGCAAGGTCAGCACTGATGCCATCTTCGCCGTTATCAAAAAACCGTTTTGCGTTATCCTCTTTCAGGATTTCTTGCTGGTTTATGATATCAGTTTGGGTTAACGTTAGTTTCTTTTCACAAACGCCCAGTAATTCGTCAGCTTTTTCAAGGTTTCCAGCAGCCTGGTAAAGTAATGCTTGCTGCCGGATGGTATCAATGGAATCAACCGTTCCCGCTTCTTCAATCGGGAAATCATTTACAAATTGATTTGCCACCAGTCGAGATAGATTTGTGCGACCGCTTTGTGCCAGGAATTGAATTACTTTAATCTGAGTAGCAATATCAGCATGCAGAAAATGCGACTTAATAATATCTGCCAATGCTTCTTCATCCACTGGCTGACACAGTACCGCATGTAATATCTGATCAAACGGTAATGCTTCAGGGGTGAGAAGTTCGATTGGGAGACATGCCAGAACTGACTTCCATCCGCTTGAATCAAGAGCATAATTCTCATTGGAAAACGCATGAGTGATACTTAATCCGATTTTTTTTGCAGGTTTACCGATCTTCACGAGGGAAAACGCAATTGCACTCGCCTGATCCAGCGTGGAAAGAGTGGTAACAGGTTTAGGCAAATTCTTTACGATATCTACAGATTTTTGGTGCACTGCAGCTAATTGGGCTTCATCACGGTTTTCGAGTCCCAGGGCATGCTGCCCCAGTCGTGCTGGAATCCAATCGCTCGGATTAGCAAAATCCTGGTTTTCCAGGATTGCGGCAAATTGCGTGGTGACATATTCCCAAACCAGTGGTTCTTGCCTGAGCGCAGGAACCAGGTTTTTTATTTGTAAGGGAGAAAAATGCTGTCTTAAAGCGAGATAAATATTTGAAGGAATCATGAAAGCTCCCTTTCCATGTCTGGCTATGTGAAGTTTATTTAGTTAATCTGAACAATCAGGTAGTAGGCTGCACCAATGAAAACGAAACCTGTCAAAATCATGAAAACACCAACTCCAGAAGTGGTGCGCACCAATTGGTTCAGCGCATCCACCAGGGAGGAGGCATTTCCAACCAGTCCCGACATTTCATCAGCGAGACCTTTTTGAGCCAGCTTGGCTGTTTCTGTTGCCAGTGTACGTAAATCTTCGCCCACAACTTTGGAGATGAGAATATAGACGCCTGCACCGATAGAAATCACGCCCATCACAAACAAACAGATAACCATCGTTACGATCAAGTCTGAAATTACCATAATAAAACCTCCTGAATATGTCCTCAGGAGGTTATGATGCAAGTTATGTGCCAGATTTTTTATTTGGGTTTCATTATGTCAGATGAAAAATGAGGTATATCGAGTTCTGCTGAGTTACAGAAAAGGACAGCCCGTTCAATCGCGTTATTCAATTCCCGTATATTTCCTGGCCAGGAGTAATCCACCAATGCGTTTAATGCCCTGCTGGTAATGCCTTCAACATTCATCCCCAGTTTGGCATTATATTGACGGATAAAATGACCCACCAGTTCTGGAATATCTGCTTTTCGGTCCCGTAATGGCGGAAGATGTAAATCCACCACCTTTAATCGATAATACAGATCCTCACGAAATTTACCTTCCTCGATCAAGGTTGGGATTTTACGATTGGTGGCCGCAACAACCTGTACATCTACTTTTATCTGGCTTGTTCCCCCAACCCGGCGAAATGCACGCTCTTCAATCGCCCGCAAAATTTTCGCCTGAATATCCATGGGCATGGAGGAAATTTCGTCGAGAAACAAAACTCCGCCATCAGCAACTTCCATCAAACCGTGTTTTCGTTTTTCAGCCCCGGTAAACGCACCGGCTTCATATCCAAAAAGCTCCGATTCCAACATGGTATTTTGAATTGCAGCACAATTTTCAGGAATAAATGGCTTACTTGATCTTGGGCTGTTTTTATGAATGAATTGAGCAAGTAAATCTTTGCCGGTACCTGTTTCACCCGTGATTAAGACAGAAACGGATGCCGAAGCAGACCGCAATGCCTGGTCGATTACTTCCTTCATCACAGGTGTCTCTCCAATTACCATGTTGCTTTTTTGCTGCTGGGCTTCACGCAGATGCGTTAGTTCACGCCGCATGGCAATCATTTCAGCTGCCCGCTGTATGGACTGTTCCAGTCTGCTCAATTCGATCGGTTTTTGGAGGAAATCATGGGCGCCATTTTTCATTGCATCCACTGCCATATCAATGTCGCCATGTGCGGTAATTAGAATGATGGGTGGTCGTAAAACCATGTGTTCAGTTTCGTGCAGCAAATTGGGACCGTATTCGTCTTTCAACTGTACATCCAGCAGAATCACGTCCCCATCCCCGCGTTGAATGTGCTGCCTGGCTTCTGTCAGGGTTGCTGCTCCAATAACTTCGTACCCTTTGTTGGTTAAAAAAATGCCAAGATTAGTGCGGGCATTTTCTTCATCATCTACAACAAGAATTGTTAACCCCATTACTTTTCTCCGGAATGAATTGGTATTGCAGGCAAGTATACATGAAAAACTGTACCTCCGGGAAATGTGCTGACATTAATACTGCCTTTATGTGAGTTGACGATCTGTTTCGTTATTGCCAGCCCTAAACCAGTTCCTTTAGTTTTCGTTGTTGCAAATGGCTCGAACAACCGATCGCGCATCTCATCTGGTATTCCTGGACCAGTATCGGAAATGGATATTTCCAGTTGTGGTTGGCTGGTAATATCGGTATTTTTACCAATTTTTATCGCAAGCGTGCCCCCGCTATCACTCATGGCTTCCACTGAATTGGTAAACAAGTTGATGAATACCTGCTCAATTGCCCGCCTGTCTCCAAATACTTGGGGAAGGTCAGGCTCAGCCTGGTAAAACGCCTCAACATTTACATTGGTTAGTCTTGGTCGCCAACGGTCAAGCAAGCGTTGAATCAACAGGGCAACATCAACACTCTCATATTTTTGCTCAACCTGCCGCGAAAAAGCCAGGATCGACTCCATCAGGTGAATCAGCCGGGTGCAATCTGTCTGCGCATTATTAATGACCGTCTGGCTGGTGGGATCGCTTTTATGCTGCTCACCCAATAATTGCAAACCCATGGAAATATTGTTTATCGGATTACGAACTTCATGGGCAAAGATTTGCATTAATTCACCCAAAAAAGCCCGCTGCTCAAGTTGTTGGGTACGCAATTGGATTTGTTCATGTTCGCTGATATCCGTGATAAATACCAGGATTCCCAGCACCTGTTCATTCTGCATGACTGGTATCACCTGCAGACTCACCGGGAAAGCCTGGCCATTCCTGCGATGGAGCAGCTCATTGCCAATATCGTGGGTTGGTATTCCTTCTTTGGCAGCAGCAAGTGCCGGTAATAATCCGGTTGGTCCAATTAATACATTTTCTATCAATTGACCGGCTATTTCACGGCTGGCATACCCTAACATTTCTTCTGCTGCCGTGTTGAGTGCACTCACCCGCAGTTCTTGGTTAAGGATTAGAATGCCTTCCTTTGAGTTGTTTAACAGGCTTTCGCGTAAAGATAATAGCTTTTCTTGCTCTTGATTCTCGTTGGCAAGGTTTTCCGTCAGAATATGATATCGGAATATCCCCGAAATCACTCTTGCCAGGTTTTCCAAAATGGAAACGGCATCTTTTTCAGGTATTTTATCTTTTGCACCTGCAACGATGAGTCCTAAATATGCCCCTTCTTGTCCAAGTGGAGCCGAGACAACATACCCCAGGTTGTTCATCCTGCAAAATCGGTGAATATCTGTGATTACTCTGCGTCCAGGTACCCATTCGGTCGGGAGAGCCAGGCGAATCAAGTCTGTAGAGGAAACGGAATCCGGAAATTGGAATACCCCGCCTGCCTCAGAGATTAGTGTTAACTGGGGGAAACTTGCTTCCGCCTGGTAGATGGCAACATTATCCAGTTGCAGCATTTCCAGGCCTATCGCAACAACTTTATCCAACACCAATTGCAATGACTTATCGTCAAAGGAACTGGCTAATCTGAGTACTTCGAGTGCCAATTCATCCGCATTTACTTTATTTTCTGACTTTTTTTCAGGTATGTTTTTTAATCGAATTAGTAAAAATTGATTATTGGTATCCAGCGAAATCATGCTTGCCAGCATGTTTACCGATTTGCGATTGCGTCTCTTTAAAGACAACGGAAAATTCCTCTCCATAGGCAGAAGTTTCTGGCAAGCCTTCCGTAAAAAGATTCAATATACTCTTGCCAATCAATTCATTGCGTGAAAACGCAGTCAACTTGAGCAGTTCGCTGTTCGGAAGGAGTATTTCCTGGAATTCTACATCCACCAGGATTACCGGATCAGCGAATTGATTGAGTAGAACGCTGAACTCCGTCAGTCCGGGTTCATTCTCCCGTGTGGCGGAGTTCTTGGGGTTGATTGGAGTGGGTGACTTCATGCGGCTTTGGCTAAACCTTGCCTTAAGTGGGCTGGCAGAATGTTCTCCATGGCACGATACTTTGCGACTGTGCGTCTTGCCACGTTGAAACCCTGTTTTTCGAGAATGTGAACCAGTTCCGCATCACTTAATGGACGCGGCTCTTGAGAAATTATATCCCGTAATACAGTTCGAATGTTCAATGAACGATCGAAAAACTTTTCCAGGGGTACAATCCTGCGGTTAGGCAATTGTATGGTTTTCCCAGACACCGCCCGCGAAATCGTGGATTCATGCACACCCAATTCCGTTGAGAAAAATGCCCTGGTTAAGGGTCTCAGGTGTTTTTCACCATGCAAAATGAAATCATGCTGCATGGCAACCAGGCGTTTCATCAGGCGTAGAATTGTGTGGTTACGCTGTTGCAGGCACTTTACAAAGAGAGATGCCCGCTCAAGGTCGCTTTTCCACTCATCTTTTTTCTCGTCAGTTGCCTGTTGAATGGCGCTTTTAAAAAGCGGGTTAATTCGTAAAGTTCCAGAAATGGGTAAAACAATTTCGACCACCAGGGGTGCATCCGGTTTGTCATTCATCTGGGTGATAATAATGTCGGGTTCATGGTAGGTCAGCCCGGTTACAGGTTCAGGTTGACGATGGTCACCCCAGTGACTGCGGGTTGGAAAAGGATTGAGATTCTCACTGATAAAATGCACAGTATCTTCAACTACCCGGATAGGTACTCCCAGCATATGGGCAATTTCATTGAAGTGCCGTTTACTTAACGGCTCCATGAATTCAGCAATCATCTGCTGTGCCAGGGGAGGAACAGCCTGGGTCTCAGCAAGCACTTCCAACTGAACCAGCAATGCTTCCTGGGTGTTCACCGAACCAACACCAATAGGCTCTGCATGTTGGATTATCCGCTGAACAGCCTGAACGCGGGCAAGGGTAACATGGAAATACTGGGCGATGGATGCGAGTGTCACCGCGAGAAAGCCATTTTCATCCAAATTCAAGAGGATGTAAGCGGCTATGCGCCTGTCATCTGCTGCCAATTCGGGGGATATTTGGCGTAATACATTGGTTGGTAAGTCATCGGTGGATGAAGTAGTTTCGCTGGAATCATAACCACTATCTGGATTATCAGAATGATAGTTAAAATCATCTCTCGGTGAAATGAATACAACCGGTTCTTCTTCAACTTCACTGCGTGCGGTACTGCATACCGGGCATGGTCCTTTTCCAGGTAAGGGACGCTGACACATCGGACAGCGTCGCTCTTCGGTCATTTCCAACGCTGGATTTTGTGCAAGTTCTTTGTCGATTTCCTGACGGAGTTCGTCAACTGTTAAAGTCAGCAAAGTCATTGTCTGCGCCAGATGGGCAGTAGTCATGGGTCGAATCACATGCCGGTGAGATTGAAACATACGCACACTCCCAAAAAAAGTATAGCCTAACAGTCCTAATGTTGCAAGTTCTGTGCCACGCAAATTTCATGCCAGCTCCCTGATGGTAAAATAGATTACACGATGAAATCACCCAAAACTTTGACCATGATAATTATTGCAGCATTTGTCATCCTGGCTGCCATCCCTGCTGCCCGATATTTCTCCAAACAAAAACCATCACCTTCGGCATTTAGCGGGGAAAACGCTTACCAATATGTGCTCTATCAACACCAACTTGGTGCAAGAATTCCAGGAAGTGAAGCACATCAAGCGCTTGGTGAGTATATCGAAGAAGTAATGACGAAAAATAACTGGCAGGTTTCTTTCCAACCGTTTTCACAAAATGGAATTTCGTATCGAAATGTTATTGCGCATCGCCAGGCTGGTGAAAAATGGTATATCATTGCCGCCCATTATGACAGCCGTCAATTTGCCAATAAAGACCCGGATATCAATTTGCGCGATCAGCCCGTGCCAGGCGCTAACGATGGCGCTTCAGGGGTGGCAGTTTTACTTGAACTTGCCCGTATCCTTCCTCAAGATTATCCTCATTCTATTTCCCTGGTATTCTTTGATGCCGAAGACCAGGGTGGGATTAATGACCAGGAATGGATAATGGGATCCACATATTACGCAGGCACCCTGAACAAAAAACCGGATGCCGTTGTTATTCTGGATATGGTGGGTGACGAAGATCAGAAATTTTATTATGAGTCCAATTCAGACAGCGATTTGAGAAAAAACATCTGGCAAATTGCCAATTCCCTGGGTTATAGTGATGTGTTCATTCCAATTGTTAAACATAGCATTTTGGATGACCACGTTCCCTTTATCAAGCTGGGGATTCCCGCTGTAGATATTATTGACTTTGAGTATGAATACTGGCATACTACACAGGATATTCCCCGCCATGTTGCACCATCTTCTCTTGAAAGAGTTGGCAGCGTGGTTTATGAATGGTTGCTCTCACAAGACAGTGCCACCCAGGAGAAATAGTAGACCTATGACACAAAAAAGCTTCATCCAGCCAGCAGATAGAATTGCAGACTTCAAGCCCTATTTCTTTGCCCAGTTGAATAAAAAAATATCTGCACTTAAAAAAGAAGGCAAAGAAGTAATTCGCCTGGACATTGGCAGTCCAGATTTGCCGCCTCCTGGTTTCATCATTGAATTGCTTATTGATGAATCTCAAAAAGCAAATACCCATAGCTACGCACCGATTGGTGGCACAACCGGGTATAAAAAGGCAGGTGCAGCCTATTACCAGAATCGGTTTGGTGTCACGATTGATCCAGAAACGGAAATTGTTGGCTTGATTGGTTCAAAAGAGGGATTATTCCATCTTTCGCAATCCATTCTCAACCCGGGAGATACAGTCATCATTCCCAATCCGGGATATCCGGTATATCGAGCCAGTGCCCGCATTGCAGGTGCCAGGATCTATGACCTTCCAATTATCTCCCGAGAATGGTTTCCTGCCAGATTTTAACGGCATTCCAGACGAAGTGGCTCGGCAGGCGAAAATGATGTGGTTGAATTATCCCAACAATCCCACTGGAGCCACAGCAGACATTTCATTTTATGAAGAAGCAGTTGCTTTCTGCCGTAAATTCGAAATTCTACTTGCCCATGATGCGCCTTATTGCGACGTAACTTTTGATGGCTATCAACCACCCAGCGTATTGCAGGTGCCAGGTGCAGCAGATGTTGCGGTTGAGTTTAATTCGCTCTCAAAAACATATAACATGGCTGGCTGGAGGTTGGGTTTCCTGATCGGAAATCCTGAAGTGGTTCGTATTGTAAGCACGTATAAAAGCCAGGTGGATACTTCTACATTTCTTCCGCTTAATGACAGCCGGAGAATTGGCATTAACTGGCGATCAGACCTGGCTACAAAACAGGAATGAAATCTACCGACAACGCAGAGACATTGTGGTGAGTGCTTTAAATGATATGGGAATTCCGACAGTACCTCCAAAAGCAGCCTTTTATATTTGGACCCGGATTCCAAATGGATTTACAGATTCCAGTGATTTCTGTGACAGGCTTCTTTGTGAAGCAGGAGTTTCCACAACCCCGGGAATAAATTTTGGCACCAATGGTGAAGGGTATTTTCGGATTTCATTGGGACAGGATACCCACCTTATCCAAAGTGCCATGCTTCACATGCGCGATTGGCTTTCAAGGAGATGATTTTTGTCAAAAAAACAACCTGAATCCGTCCTTCCTCCCCGCGAGCGGGCTTTCCTGGTAGGAGTTGAACTCCGTTCTGAGCCAGGGCTGTTATCGCTTGACGATTTAATGGATGAATTGGAATTGCTCGCAGATACAGCGGGATTGGATGTTGTCGGAGTTACCACCCAAAAATTAGATCACCCCAATGTTAGTACCTATATTGGTCCTGGCAAACTGGACGAGGTTATCGCTTTAGTCGGAAGACTCCCTGGCACAATTGGTTGTTTTCGATAATGAACTGTCACCCCGGCATTTACGTGAATTGGAAGAACGTCTCGGAATCAATGTACGTGTGATTGATCGCACTGCACTCATTCTGGATATTTTCGCGCAGCATGCCAGCACTCGCGAAGGCAAATTACAGGTGGAGCTTGCGCAATACGAGTACCGATTACCCAGGTTGACACGAGCCTGGACCCACCTCGCCCGCCAGGCTGGCGGTGGTGGTGGTCGGGCTGGTTCGGTTGGCGGGGTCGGCTTACGTGGTCCTGGCGAAACCCAACTAGAAGTTGACCGGCGGGAAATTCGTCGGCGTATCGGATTTCTCAAAACGGAGCTGGAAGAAGTGCGGGCTCACAGGCAGCGTTACCGCAATCAACGACAGAGAACACAAATTCCAGTTGTCGCCCTTGTCGGCTACACGAATGCAGGTAAATCTACCTTGCTGAATAAAATTTCACGTTCAGAAGTTTATGTTGCCGACCAATTATTTGCAACACTTGATCCCACCACCCGGCGGGTGACCCTGCCTGGAAATCACGTTGTTCTCTTTACCGATACGGTCGGGTTTATCCAAAAGCTTCCGACCCAGCTTGTGGCAGCTTTTCGGGCAACCTTGGAAGAAATCACCAGTGCTGACCTGCTTATTCATGTCGCAGATGTCTCCCACCCAAATTCTGCTGCTCAACTGACTGCTGTGCAGCAAACATTGGAAGAAATCGGTGCAGGTAAAATACCAACCATTATTGCATTAACAAAAATCGATACTTTACCTGATTCACTTGCAGCCCAGGACGCGCTGGTTGAATCAACCGATGCATATGCCATTTCAGCACTTACTGGTGAGGGTCTTACAGCACTTTTCCATGCCATTGAAACTCACTTGTATGAATTATTCAATGACGTAACCGTAAAACTGCCTTACAAGGAAGGGAAACTCATCTCCCTTTTCTATGATCACGGCCAGGTAAAATCAGCAGTCCATAAATCTGACCACATTATTATTCAAGGACAGATACCAGGCAGGCTTTTAGTGCAGTTTGAACCCTTCTTCACGAAAACCAAGCCTTAAACAAAAAGACGGACATTACTGTCCGTCTCATTGTTAGAAGGGTAAGTTTACTTCTTTTTCTCTTCTTTTTTCATTTCAATGACTTCGCGTCCCTGATAGTGGCCACAACTTGGGCACACAGTATGGGAAAGTCTCATCTCGCCACAGTTTGAACACTGTACCAGACTTTCACCTTGAATTGCGTCATGGGCACGACGGCGGTCACGGCGACCTTTTGAAAGCTTGCGTTTTGGTTGTGGTACCATCGAATTCTCCTGCTAAAAGTTCTTTAATAAGCCGAAAAATTATACTTGCAGAGCACTAATTCGTCAAGCTATATATACAATTGGAGCAAATTATCCATACCCCGCATTTTATTTCTTTTTACCGGTTTATTCATGTTAAAAATGATGGATGAGATTTCGTGCGTGATTGCGGAGGTTTTATGAAACGTATTGCTGTATTGACAAGTGGTGGTGATGCCCCAGGAATGAATGCTGCCATCCGGGCAGTTGTACGTACTGCTATTGACATTAAATGGGAAGTAATGGGGATTGAACAGGGTTACCAGGGGATGATTGACGGACAATTTCGTGAATTTACGAACGAGAGATGTCGGTGGTATCCTGCAAACTGGCGGAACAATCCTTGGAAGTGCCCGTTCGCTGGAATTTAAAACACCGGAAGGGCAGCAAAAGGCATTGCGCATGCTAAATCAGCATGGTGTTGATGCAGTTGTCGTTATCGGCGGGAACGGCTCCCAGGCTGGCTCGAATGCCCTTCATAAACTGGGTATTCCCGTTGTCGGCGTTGCATCAACGATTGATAATGACTTATACGGTTCAGATATCACCATTGGGGTGGATACGGCACTTAATATTGCCCTGGAGGCAGTTGATCGGCTTAAAGACCACTGCCTCTTCCCATCAGCGTGCTTTCCTCATTGAAGTTATGGGCAGAGGATGCGGTTACCTGGCTCTGATGACAGCAATTGCCGGCGGAGCTGAGGCGGTTGTCATTCCGGAAATTCCCACCGATCCAGAAAAAATCGCAGATATTATCCGCAAGGCGTATGAACACGGCAAGCATCACGCCATTGTGGTCGTTGCAGAAGGTGCAGAATACAATGCCGAAAAATTAACCCAATATTTTAGCAAGCACCGTGAACGGCTGGGGTTTGCCATCCGGGCTACAACTTTGGGACATGTCCAACGTGGTGGTGCTCCCAGTGCTTATGACCGCATTCTTGCGAGCCGTTTGGGTGCAGCAGCGGTCACAACCCTTTCAAAAGACGTGGATGGTGTCCTGGTTGGAATGATTAAGGGCGAAATTGCCACAACGCCACTAACCGAAGTCGCGGTGAACACGAAGCAAATTGACCTTTCCCTGTTTGAACTCGCCCGTATTTTGGATTAGCAAAAACCAATATTTTGCACCGCTGGAATGCATCCAGCGGTGTTTTTATTTTTTATGCCAGCGAAGATATGATTCGATAAATCCATCGATTTCGCCATCCAAAACAGCCTGGGTATTCCCTGTTTCGTAATCGGTTCGATGGTCTTTTACCATTTGGTAAGGGTGTAACACATACGAGCGGATCTGGCTCCCCCATTCGGTCTTCGTGTATTCCCCTCTTAATGCAGAAAGTTGTTTTTCTTGCTCTTCACGCGCAATTTCCAATAACCTGGACCGTAAAACTCTCATGGCATTTTCACGGTTTTGCAATTGCGAACGCTCATTCTGACATGCCACCACCAACCCGCTTGGAAAATGGGTTATGCGTACAGCGGTAGCATTTTTTTGAACATTTTGTCCACCGGCACCTGAAGAACGAAATACATCTATGCGCAAATCATCAGGATTTATATGTATATCAGGGTCATCCTCTGCGGCTTCTGGCAAAACCTCCACCTGGGCAAATGAGGTATGCCGTCGATGGGCAGAATCAAATGGAGAGAGGCGTACCAATCGGTGAACACCTTTTTCACCTCGCAAATACCCATATGCATTTAATCCACTGATTGCCAGGGTGACACTTTTAATCCCTGCTTCTTCCCCTTCTGAATAATCCAAAATCTCACATCCAAAACCCCGTTTTTCAGCCCAACGGATATACATTCTTTCCAGCATGGCTGCCCAATCCTGTGAATCAGTACCACCTGCACCAGAATTTACTTCCAGTAACGCATTCCCGCGGCATATGGACCGGATAGCAAAACTGCCAGTTCAAGCCGTTTCACTTCTTCTTCAATCTGGTTGATTTCATCTTCAAGTTCTGGACGGAGAGATTCTTCGTCCATTTCTGCTAAATCACGGGTATCGTTTACACGTTTGGATAGCTTATGCCAGCCTTCCACTTCATCCCGAAGGGTGGATAGTTTTTTCATCAGGTGTTGTGCACTCTGTGGGTCAGTCCACAGGTCTGATTTTTCTGCTTCAGTCTGTAATTTCGCTAATTCGGTTTCTTTTGTTGGTAAGTCAAAGATGCACCAGTAAATCGGAGATTGCCTGGTGGCATGTTTGCAAACGGTCAATTAAATCTTGCATACCATCTCCTTATGATGAGGGGGCAAAAATGCCCGCAATAAATGCTTCACGATCAAATACCTGGATATCTTCCGGTTTTTCACCCAAACCAGCATATAACACAGGAATTCCCAATTCGTGCTGAATGGCAAACACCATGCCCCCCCGTGCAGATGAATCCAATTTTGCCAGGATGATACCGGTTATCGGAAAGGCTGCCTTAAATGCTTTTGCCTGTTGGAATGCATTTTGACCTGTGGTTGCATCCAGTACCAAAATGTGGCATGCGGAGCTCCGGGCAAGGCTTTACCTGCTACCCGATGGACTTTCTTAATTTCTTCCATTAAGTTAAATCGGTTGTGCAGCCTGCCTGCTGTATCAATCAAGGCAATGTCCATCTCACGGGAAATGGCTGCCTGAATGCCGTCATACGCCACAGCGCCTGGGTCGGCATCAGGTACACTTGATATAACGGGTACTTTCAGTCGGTCACCCCAGACCTGCAATTGTTCGGTTGCTGCAGCACGAAATGTATCCGCTGCGACCAGAATAACTTTTTTCCCGTTGTTTTGCCATAACTTCGCCAGCTTTGCAGCCGTAGTGGTTTTCCCTGAGCCGTTGACCCCGACCAGCAATATCACAGCCGGTTTGAACGTTTCAAGTTCCATAGAAGGCGCTTTTGTCAGGCGTTCTAGCATTTCAGCCCGCAGTTTTTCCATCAACTCGGCAGAACTGGTAACACCTTCTTCTTTAACAATCTGCTTGAGATGCTGCACGATGGAAACGGTAGTCTCTACCCCCAGGTCTGCCTGGAGTAAAGTCTCTTCCAGTTCATCCCAGGTGGTTTCGTTTATCTCAGAGGTGCCAAAAACAGTTGCAAGCCGCCCAAATGCAGCTTTACGGGTACGGCTTAAACCCTCTTTCCAGCGTGAGAACAAATCTGCCATAGCGTGTGGATTATATCACAGCGGATTCTGACGCCAATTGACCGCAGCCAGCCTGTATTTCAATCCCCCTGCGCAGCCGGATTGTACAGGGTATGCCAGACTGGTTCAAAATCGCTTGAAATGCGCGTGCTCGAACCAGCGTAGTTGCTTTTCCAGCATATTTTTGAGTTGGATTTAGCGGAATCACATTCACATGACAAAGCATCCCTCGCAGCAGACGCAGCCAACTCACGGGCATGCTCATTGGAATCATTAATATCCTGGATAAGTGCATATTCAAAAGTTATTCTTCGACTGGTAACTGCAACGTACTCCTGGCATGCCTGAATTAAATCTGCAATCGGATATTTTTTATTAATTGGCAGCATGCTGCTGCGCAGGGCATCATTGGCAGCATGCAGGCTGATTGCCAGGTTAATTTGCCGCTTTTCTGAAGTAAATTTCTTTATTCCAGGTATCAAACCGACCGTAGAAATCGTAAATCTGCGCTCTCCCAGGTTTAATCCCTTGGGATCATGCAAAATATCAATCGCCTTCATCATGGCGGTGTAATTATGAAAGGGCTCACCCATACCCATAAACACGATGTTGGTAACTTTTTCCCCTGTGTCTTTTAATATTCGTGCAAAGTAATGCACTTGTTCCACAATTTCGCCTGCATCCAGGTTTCTTCCAAATCCCATCTGACCGGTAGCGCAAAACACGCATCCCATGGCGCATCCAGACTGGGTGGAGACGCAGATAGTGTTACGCCTGTCATATTGCATCAGGACCGTTTCAATAAACTTTCCATCGCCCAGTTCAAAGGATACTTTATGGGTATATCCATCTTTTGATTTTATTTCGCGCTTAATTGGAGGTTTAGAAAACTAAAATCCTGTTCTAGAGTACCTCTCAATTTTTTTGAGAGATACACTGAACTCGCCTGCAGCATTATTGAGATTAACATACAGCCCTTCCCAGACCTGTTGGGCACGATACACGGGTTCACCCAGGTTGAGAAAATATTTTGCCATTCTTGCAGGCTGAGTTCAAAAGCATTTTGGTTCACGGGTGGCTCTATTTCGACACTATCAAATCAATTAACTCTGCCAGATCCCTGGTCACATAGTTCGGAGCGGGTTTCCAGCGTTTGATGGTTTCAGGCGTTGCCACTCCGCTGAGAACCATGGCAGTTTGCATGCCTGCCAATTGTCCACCAGCAAGGTCAGTTTCCAGTCGGTCACCCACCGCTAATGTTTCTTCCGGTTGCGTTCCCAATCGTTTCAGGGCAAGGGTAAACATGGCAGGTGCAGGTTTGCCGGCATATTCAGGCACAACATCCGTGGATGCTTCTACGGTGGTTATTATTGCGCCAGCACCAGGAACCAACCCGGCAGGTATTGGATATGTTTTATCAGGATTTGTACCAATAAATTTCTTACCCGAACGGATTAATAAAGTGGCTTTTGCCAGCTTTTCGTATGTTATCTGCCTGTCTAATCCAACAACAACGGCAAGGGGATCTTTGTCGTCTTCATAAAAACCAGCTTCATGTAGCGAGGTTTTCAACCCGCTTTCACCAATAACAAATAAAGGTCCGCCTTCTGGATAATATTCTTTCAAGAGGTAACCAACTGCCATGGCAGAATTCACAATTTGCCATGGTTCAACTTCGACACCCATATCTTTCAGCTTAACCACGTAATCTGCCACAGAACGTGTGGCATTATTGGTGGCAAACATAAACTTAATATTGTGCCTGCGTATTTTTGCGAAAATAGCCGGCAAATCGCCGATCGGGTCGGTATCTTTCCATAGGACACCATCCATATCTAAAACAAGTGCACGGATGGGTGGTTTTTCAGTGTTAATATCATATTTTCCTTATAAATAAACCGGATAGCGTTCGGCCATCCGGCTTATTATTCTCGCGTTCTAAAAATTTATTTCTCAGCGGGACTGAGCACCTTATCTGCCAGACCATACTCAACAGCCTGCTCGGCATTCAAGTAAAAATCTCGCTCTGTGTCTCGTTCAATGACATCAATTGTTTGTCCGGTGCTGGTTGCCATGATTTCGTTCAGCCGGGCTCTTCAGGCGCAGAATTTCCTTAGCCTGGATTTCAATATCAGAAGCCTGACCTTGAGCGCCACCCAGAGGTTGGTGCATGTGGATTGTCGCATGGGGAAGTGCATAGCGCTGACCTTTTGTGCCGGCTGCCAGCAGGACAGTACCAAATGAGGCTGTGACACCCACAGCAACGGTGCTGATCTTGTTCGGGATCATTTTCATCGTGTCCTAGATTGCCAAACCGGCATAAATCTGACCACCCGGCGAATTGATATACATCTGGATTTCCCGGTCAGGATCTTCATGACTTAGGTAGAGCAATTGAGCGACGATCAAATTTGCTACCTGGTCATCAATTGGGGTGCCCAAGAAATATGATTCGTTCTTTCAGCAGCAACGAATAAATATCATAGGCACGTTCACCCCGCCCGGATGATTCAATCACCATTGGGATGACTGCATTAAATTTGCCGTCCATAGCATTCTCCATTATTTATTCTTCAACTGTAGAATCTGCAACCACCTTTTTTGTGGTTTTCTTAGCCATGTTTCGCTTTTTGATGCTGCCGTTTTCTTGGTTTTCACTACTTCTTGTTGATTTCTCACTTGCAGGTAATTCTTCTGCTTTACCGGTTGCAATCGCCTGCAGTCGGTCCATAAGTTTTCTGATTATATAAGCCGGTTGGCAGTATCCATCATGCAACGCTGTTGCCAGGTTTTGGAATGGCTTTTTCACCACGTATTTGTTTCATAATCAGGCGATTCTGAGTAATCTATCATGCGTGTGGTTACGCAGTATTGCGCAATTCTTCCTGATTCACTTCAATTTTTTCGGTCTTGGCCAACTCAGTTAATACCAATGAACGTTCAAGTCGTTTTATAGCAACATGGTTTTACTTCATCTTCAATGAATTTTTCCCGTGTCTAATCTCGCGCATCTTTAAGATAAGTTTCCATATCCATTTTCTGCCGGCTAAGTCTGTCTTCAAAGGATTGCAAGAAATCGGTCGTTTCTTCTTCCAATACATGGGGAGGATACTTTGACCATCGAGGTAGCTACAACTTTATCCATCAATTCGTCGAAGTACTGGTCATCATATTCATGTTTTTGGCGATGTTCTGCCTGTTCTCGAATTTGGGTGCGCATGGCATCAACATCTTCAAAATTACCAACCGATTTTGGCAAACTCATGGTCGAGTTCTGGCAATTTGAGCAGTTCTGACTTCTTGCAACTTTAACTTTGAATTCAACTTTTTTACCCTGTAAGTTTTTCAACTTGATTATCTTTGGGGTACTTATGTTGAATGACTTTCTCTTCATCCTTTTTCATCCCGATACAGTTCTTGGAAAAACCCTTATATGGCCAGGTTTCGCGGATCAGGTTTCACTGCCAATCACCAGATTTCGAAGGGAGTATTGTCAATGAATATCTTTTTCTTCACCTTCTTCGGGTTTGCATAATGCTGCCGTGCAACTGGATGTATACCATATCACCTTTTTCGGCAGGACGTTCAACAGCTCTCAGTGGTCGCATAACTTGAACGCAAGTTTTGCATTACCTTTTCAATTTCTTCATCAGTGACTGGTTTCAGTTCATAATCCTGTTGCGGATTGAACGATAATCACCCAGTTCAACTTCGGGTTCCAACGGAACGATAAAAATAAATTTGGGAGGATCTATGGATGACAATTTTCTCCAATGCGCCAGGTGCACCGGGTTTTATTTTGGCTTGTTCCAATGCTTCGCGGATATTTGTCATCAACCATCATTTCAATGGCTTGTTCATTGATGGCTTCATCACCAAACATGCGGCGTATCACATCATAAGGGAGCTTTTCCAGGTCGAAAACCAGGTACTTTTGCCTTTTTCGGCTATTTTTCTGGCTGCTTTTCGCTGATATTGCTCGAAGTACTTCTGGTTCAAATTCGACCGTAAGTTTTACCTGATGGTCATCAAGTGGTTTAGTTTCAATCTTCAAAGTCGATCATCCTTCATAACAAGATAAAGTTTCTGATGGGGAAGGAGGGACTTGAACCCTCACGCCTTGCGGCACATGATCCTAAGTCATGCCTGTCTGCCAATTCCAGCACTTCCCCGCAGCGGGATTATAAGCGAGAGGGGAAGGCTAGTCAATACGGATTAATGCAAACCTTCATCCTGGCAGGTTATGGCAATACTTTTCAGGATTCATTCATCATCAATGAATTTTAACATCATTAACGTTAATTCTATGTCTGATTTCCCTCGTTTTTGGGAGTAGATTCACTGGTTGGAAGGTATTTTTCGATTTCCGACACAAATGTGGCAGGATTGATAGGTTTTTCAATATAACCGGCACATCCTGCTTCCAGAATTTTTTCACGGTCTCCAACCATGGCGTAGGATGTGACTGCCACAATCGGAATGTGCTTTACATCCGGATTGTTAGTCAACTCCCTGGCTATGGCATAACCGTCCATTTCTGGTAATTGAATGTCCAATAGCACCAATTCGGGTTTTATTTGTTGAACCAGGGCAATCCCGGTTTTTCCATCAACCGCTTGGAAAACTTGATACCCATATTTTTCCAATAGAAAAGTGGTTAAATAGCGATTCTTTTCATTATCTTCAATTAAAACAATGGACGCCTTCATTTTGAAATCCCTTCGTTAGGCAAGGAAAAAGTAAAACAGCTCCCCTTACCCCATTCACTCTCGACCCAAATAGTCCCTTCCATCAATTCAATCAAACGTCTGCTGATGGAGAGCCCCAACCCCGTTCCATCATGCTGACGGGTTATTCCTGATTCCAATTGCTTAAAAGGTTGAAAAAGTGACTCCATTTGTTCTTTTTTAATCCCGATACCGGTATCCGAAATACTGGTTACAACTTGTCCATTCTTAATGGAGCATTGCAGATTTACTTCACCCTGTTCTGTGAACTTGATGGCATTACTGAGTAAATTCAACATTACTTGCTCCACCCGGCGGCGATCGCCTCTCAGCGTAGTTACATCTGGGGATACTGAATAGGATAGTGACAACCCTTTCTTTTCAGCAAGTGGCTTCATTTTTTCAATACTTTTTTGAACAGCGGCTTGCATATCGAAAGACTCATGCATTAATTCAATTTGCCCGGCTTCAATTTTAGAAATGTCAAGCACATCATTAATCAACTCCAAAAGATGCCTGGCACTATCCTGCACCACATTTAACTGCTTTTCTTGTTCTGGTTCAAGCGGTCCAACCAATCCCATCAACAAAATACCAGTAAATCCGAGAATGGAGTTGAGTGGCGTACGCAATTCGTGAGACATGGTGGCAAGAAATGCGGATTTAATCCTGTCTGCATCTTCCGCCCGGATTTTGGCGTTTTCCAACTCCTTTGTCCGCTCAACCACGCGCTGCTCCAGTGTAACATTCATCTGACGTATTTCTAGTTCAATCCGTTTTCTTTCGGTGATATCCTGGACAGCGCCGTAAATTCCAGTAAGTTTATTTTGAGTTTTATCCCAAATGGGATGTGCATATACCCGAACCCATACAGTTTGTCCGTTTTTATTCAGGGTGCGAATCTCAGTAATGAGCGGTTGATTTGCCTTCAGAACCTCCATGTCTTTATCATCAATCACCAAATCATCAGGATGAATGGTGGCTCTCCATCCACCGATGGCAATGTATTCCTCAATGGTGTACCCGGTTATCAGTTCGAAAGCGCCGGTTACCCAATTTATGTAAATATTTCCATTTTCATCCACTTTATTGGAAAACATATAGTCGGATGCCACAGTAGATATCAACCTGTACCGTTCTTCTCTTTCTTCCATTTCCTGGTTCATTAGTTCAAGGTGTTGTGTTCGCAATTTAACTTGATGGCGAAGCAATAAAATCCAGCCGGTCGCCAAACCTAATAGTGCCAGGCTGATACCAATCCCCCATACGGCAGTTTTTATCCATTTATTCTCGGATGATGGATCATAGCCAATGGTTTAATAATGTTGTATAAATCGAATTTGGGTCATCCCGCCAAATACCTAAATGCTTATCAATTGCTTCTAACAAATCATGATTACTGTCTTGCCTGGTTGCATAATAGAGTGTGGATGCGTTAAAAATAATTGATGTATTGACCAACCCGTATGTTTCATAATAGTAATCACCAAAGAAATGGTTGGCTACTGCTGCATCAGCTGAGCCATCGGCAACTTTGGTAAAAGCTTCTTCAAGCGAAGATACTGGCACAATTTCTACATTGAATCCATACCCGGACATGGTCTCTTTCAGCACTGTTTGCTGAATTGAACCGCTTAATGCCGCCACCCTTTTCCCATTTAATTGGTCAATCCGATGAATCTTGGAATTTGGATTTGTGTATACCCTGGACCAGCTTTCTGCAGCAGGGATATGATGAAAATCATAGATTTCATCCCTTTGGGGTGAATAGGCAACATCCGGCATCAAGTCGATTTGTCCCTCTACCAGGGCTGCCAGGCATTCATCAAATTCACATGATACAAATTCCAGGGTCCAGTCTTCTTGCTTGGCAATTTCTTTTATCAGGTCTATAAAGAAACCATCTGCATTTCCGTTTTCATCCAGAAAAATCTTGGGTTTGTTTTGATAGACCCCTATACGTACCGTTCTGCTTTCAAGTACAGAGTGATCTGCTTTAACAAATGCCATCATGGAGAATAGTATAAGAAAAAATCCTATCCAAATTGCAACTTTATGGATTTGCTTGAATGATTTTCTTGTTGTATCAACCATGGTGAAAATTTACTCCTGGATTTAGATGTAGTAAGAAGGTTATCCCCGAATGAAGTTCGGATAAATTGGCAATTAATTACTACCAAAAATAGTCGGTTACCTCTAAATAATACCGTATTTGAGTGCACTGGACAAATAGTAGATTGGTTATTTATTTTTTCAAAATTCACGCTATACTGATTTCATCATATTCTTTTCATATAATCTGGAGGAGATCATGATTAATAAGTGTTTCTTCATTTTAGTAATTTGCATTTTTCTATTATGTTCTTGTTCAGGTACCGAAACAACTCAACCACCCATATCCACACTCACAACCTCGCCAACTCTGTCACCTACTGAAACTCCGATACCCATTCCAACAGAGACACCCACGCCAAAGCTGAAAGTATGCCTGGTCGTGGAAAAAGGGAGCCTTGAGGATAATGGATTCAATGAGGGAACCTGGCGTGGAATCCAGAATAGTATTTCGATCGGTCTGATTGATGGCGTGCTAGTGGAAAATCAATCTGAAGGTGATTACGTTACCAGCATAAATTCCAGTATTGATCAGAACTGCAGCCTGGTGGTTGGTGTCGGTTCTGTTGCAGCGGAACCAATCGAAAGCGCTGGATCAACAAACCCGGAAATAAATTTCCTGATAGTATCGGGCACAGTAACGCAAGTTATGCCCAACGTAACCGAGATTTCCTTCCAATTGGACCAGGCTGCATTCCTGGCAGGTTATCTTTCAGCAGGTATTGCGGTTATGGAAACTGCAGAAGGACAACCACCCAGGATAGCAACATATGGAGCAATGCCTTTTCCAGCAATCGACCAGATGATGGATAAGTTCGCTCGCGGCGCAATATATTACAACACCGTAAAGGGCACGAATGTTGAGGTTTTGGGATGGGATACAAATGATCCAACAAAGGGAACCTATGTGAACTCCTTTGGTGATCAAGAACTGGGTAAATCGATTGCGAATGATTTTATGGATCAGGGTGCCAGGGTGATATTCCCAGTCGCAGGTGTTGTCGGAATTGGCTCTGCAGCTGCCATTTTAGAACGTGGCGGAACATATTTTATAGGTCCTGACTTTGATTGGTATGAGAATCAACCGGAATATTCATCCATTATCCTCACTTCGGTTATTTCCCATCTGGATAATGTTGTTGAAACTGCTATTGAAGAACTTGTGAGCGGTACTTTGGCGGGTGGGGAATTATAGCGGTAACCTGGCTAATGATGGAGTCGGACTTGCGCCTTTCCATGATTTGGATAGTATCGTTCCACCTGAGCTGAAGGATGAACTTGAATCAGTTAAAACAGATATCATTGCTGGGAAAATTGATATAAATCAATAGATTTTTTACGAGGTAATTTCAGGCGGGAGCGACGGGACTTGAATGTATCCCCTTCCGGGGACGCGGATCTTAATAATAAAGACCCGCTTTTCAGCAGGTCTTTCGTTCAGGCGGGAGCGATCGGGACTTGAATGTATCCCCTTCCGGGACGCGAGATCTTAATAATAAAGACCCGCTTTTCAGCAGGTCTTTCGTTCAGGCGGGAGCGACGGGACTTGAATGTATCCCCTTCCGGGGACGAGCGATCTTAATAATAAAGACCCGCTTTTCGCAGGTCTTTCGTTCAGGCGGGAGCGACGGGACTTGAATGTATCCCCTTCCGGGGACCCGCGATCTTAATAATAAAGACCCGCTTTTCAGCAGGTCTTTTGTTCAGGCGGGAGCGACGGGACTCGAACCCGCGATCTCGGCCTTGACAGGGCCGCATGTTGAACCGACTACACCACGCCCCCGAACGGTCTATATATTACCATGAGTTGGAATCACCGTCAAGATTTTCGTATAAAAACACCTCATCATTTGTTGATGAGGTGTTTACGTATACGAAGGATTAGGCTTGTGGAACAGTTTTCGGTTTTCGTTTAAACCAGTTACGCCATTCCTCTGTTTCCCATATAACCAGTGCTGGAGCAGCGATAAATATGGATGAATATGTACCCATCAACAAGCCAATCAATAAAATCAGTGCAAACTCTCGCAATGTCACACCACCAAAAAGTGCCAGTGCCAGTAACATGAACTCGGAAGTCATCAATTGGGTATTGATTGAGCGTTGCAGTGTCTGCACAATGGAGTGATTCGCCAGAGTCTCGAAAGGCAGTTTGCGATAAATACTGGTATTCTCGCGAATTCGGTCAAACACAACGATTTTGTCCTGAACGGAAAAACCTATAACAGTAAGTAGCGCGGTCAGGAACAGGGAATCAACTTGCCAGCCAAAGAAGTGCCCGCCAATGGCAGAAATACTGACCACTACCAGCACATCATGCAGCATGGCGATAATTGCACATACACCATATCGGAAGGCGTGTGGAATGCCGCGAAAAGCAAATGTAATGAATAAAATTACACCCAGGGCAGCCACACCCACTGCCAGTCCAGCCCGGCTGGTTACTTCTTTTCCAATGGTTGGACCAACACTGTCATAACGTAAAACAGTCGGTTCAACACCAAACTCTGAAGCGATGGCATCAACAACTTCAACTCGTTTTTCGTCATCCATAAAAGCAGACCGGACAATAAGTGAATCAGAATTTGTTGTAGTGACCTGGGCATCCGAAATTCCCATTTTTTGATATAACAAAACTACATCACCAGGTACAGGTACAGCACCGCCAGGAAAAGAAACTTCCAACATGGTGCCGCCTTGAAAATCAATGGAGAGCGGCATGCCCCAGATTGCCATCACGATTAATCCTGGCAGAATTACAAGCAACGAAATGGCAAAAAATAAATAACGTTTTCCAAGAATATTAAACATATCAATATCCTCTAAATTCCAAACCAGTTGGCTTTGTTTTCAGGTTTGAAAATATCTACTGCAAAAGCAAGCAGCGTGCGGGTTACGAAGGCAGCATTGAGAATGCTGATGACCACACCAATCGCTAAAGTAAGGGCAAATCCCTTTACAATACTGGCTCCAAAAGCAGAACCAAACCAGAACAGAATCAGGCTGGTTATGATGGTTGCTATGTTCGAATCACGAATGGAAGGCCAGGCTCGTTTCCACGCCAGTTCAAGCGCTGTTTTTATATTTCTTCCACCGCGCAGTTCTTCTTTTAACCTCTCAAACATGAGAATGTTCGCATCCAACGCACCCCCAGTGGAAAGCAGGAAACCTGCAATACCGGGCAGCGTAAGTGTTACTGGAATGAGTTTATAGAGTGCAAGCGTAATTACGCCATAATTCAAGATTGCCAGAACGGCGACACCACCGGGTAATCGGTAGAAAATGATCATGAACAATGTAACAATTGCAAATCCAATTACACCTGCTATCATGCTCTTTTTTAGTGAATCTGCACCTAATGTTGGACCAATAATTCGGCTTTCAACAACTTTTAATGCAACCGGCAGGGAACCATATCGAAGTTGCACAGCCAAAGCGTTTGCGGTATCCACCGTAAAGCTGCCGCGAATGATTCCAGAGCCTTCAGTAATGGGTTCGTCAATTTGTGGAGCAGAAATTACCTGTTTGTCCAGCACAATACCCAGAATTTTTCCCACATTGTTTCTTGTATAGTTCGCAAAGATGTCTCTACCTTCATTAGTCAGTTCAAAACTAACAACTGGCTGGCCAAGTTGATCCGTCGTCACAGCCACGGATTTCAAGTCAGCGCCAGTCATCACGGTATTCCAGACAACATCTTCAGGAGTTGGTACTGTTGTATCCGTTACTGCCGGGGTTGGGGTAACCTGGCTTCCGCCAAGGGACGTTTTTATGATGGTCCCTTCTTCTAAACGGGTATCACCCATATCAACAAACTCCAATTGACCGGTTTGTTTTAATATGGAAATAACCTGTTCTGTGTCAGTTAATCCAGGAAATTCGCCCACAATTCTTCGGGTACCAGCGACCTGGAACATAACTTCACTTACGCCTAAACCGTTGGAACGGTTTTCCAGGATCATACGTGCATCTTGCAGAGATTGGGCATCCACTTCAGTGTCTGCTGGTACATCTGCTTCCAGAAGAACCTGCATTCCACCTTGTAAATCCAATCCTAGTACTGTCTTCAATGAGCGACTAAACTCACCAATCTTGATGCCTGGATTAGAAGGCAGGACAACCCAGATCGCTGCTGCAAGCAGAATTACGATTAAAGCCAGGATAGTAAATCGTCGACGCATGCAATCGACCTCCAATCTCATGAAAATGCCAGCCTATAGCTGGCGCAACAAAATATTATACCCCCCATAACTGAGTATGAGTAGGGCAACGCCTGCTACGAGTATTCTTCAGACTCGATTACTGGAACTCGAACTGTCATCCTGCGTATCTGGTCATCATTACCTGATAACACCCGCAGAACAACAACACTCATATCATCCTGCGGTTGAGATTGATCCAACCGGATTGCCTCTGAAAGAATAGTATCAGCAATGGATTGTGATGTAGGTTCCTGATCTTCCATCAAAGATTCCAGCAAAGTACAGATATCAATCGGAATTCCCATAACCTCCCCAGCCTTGGCAAGACCATCGGTTACCATGACAATGGTAATACCTTCTTCGAGTTGCAGTTGGGTAATAGCGGGAACGATATTTCGTTTCCCACCAATCGGAGTTGATTCACCTGGAACGCATTCAACCCGGTCTCGATGCGAGATAAATACAGGTACAGGATTATTACTGGTCACCATTACCGTTCGTGTTTGTAAATCAACCGAAAGAATACTGAGAAAAGCAGTAAAAGTACCATTATGGTCTGAAAATAGCTGATCGGATACTGTTCGCGCGGCAAGCCCATCCCGGATACCTTCCCCCAGCAGGTTAATCACCTTGTGTACCACCATGGAGGAGATGGATTTTGCTTCTTTTCCGGAACTGCGACCATCCGCCAGCACAATGGAAATACCGCCGGATGGACGTTCGACAACTTCGAGCGTATCACCACTCTCAACTGATGTTTGCTTATTAATTTTACTGACCGCAATTTGAATTTCCATAATCTTGATTGTACAACAAATCGGATTGAAACCGAACAAGAATCAGGCAATATTGCACCCAATTGTCACTTGCTCCATGCTTGCCTTCGATATACTATTACATGGTAAACAATTTCAAGAATAAATGGAGTTCTATGTCACCCGTTGACAACAGGCTGCATTCTCATCCAATCCTGACAGTATCAGCAAAAAAGCAGATTTCATTTTATTGGCAAAATTATAAATATCTGGGAGTGCAAGGCGAACCCATCAGTGCCGCTCTGTATGCCAATAATATTAAAATATTCGGTCACCATTCCAAAGACCATGCGCCGCAGGGATTGTTTTGTGCCAATGGACAATGCTCCCAATGCCTGGTATTTGTGGATGGTAAACCGGTCAAAGCGTGTGTCTATCCTCTCGCCGAAGGAGTGCACCTGGAACCTGTTGATGGTCTACCTGCACTCCCAAAGGTTGACTATACACTGTCTTTAGCATCCATACCTGAAAAGCGTATCCCGGTTCTGATAATTGGCGGCGGACCTGCAGGCCTTTCTGCAGCGCTTGAGCTGGCGCAACTTGGTATTCAATCACTTCTCATTGACGATAAATCTGAACTGGGTGGAAAACTCGTTCTCCAAACCCATCGCTTTTTTGGTTCAAGACAGACCGTGTATGCTGGCACCCGCGGAATTGATATAGCAGCCCACCTGGCATCACAGGTGCAAAATCAACCACTGATTGAAGTCTGGAAGAATTCGACCGCCCTTGCGGTATTCAGTGATAAAAAAGTAGGGATTCTGAAAGATGAAAAAGAATATTTCCTGCTTGAACCTGAATTCTTGTTAACCACCTGTGGGGCGCGTGAAAAGTTCATTGTATTTCCTGGAAATACGTTGCCGGGTGTGATGGGAGCAGGTGCATTTCAAACCCTGCTCAACCGGGATCAAGTCAAACCAGCCAACCGGATATTTATCATTGGTGGCGGCAATGTTGGATTAATCGCCGGATATCATGCCATACAAGCAGGGATAGAGGTGGCTGGACTGGCAGAAGCATTACCAGAATGTTCCGGGTATCGTGTCCACCTGGATAAACTTGCCAGGCTGGGTGTACCTGTCTTTACATCCCATACGGTTGTGCGTGCATCAGGAGATAATGGAGTCGAGCAGGTGGTTATTGCTGCCTTGGGGAAAGACGGAAAACCCATTCCAGATACTGAAAAGACTTTTCAAGTGGATGGACTTCTCATTGCGGTCGGGTTGGAACCAATTAATGAACTATACCAAAAAGCACTTGAGTACAACCTGCCCGTCGAAATAGCAGGAGATGCAGAGGAAATCGCGGAAGCATCAGCTGCAATTTTTTCTGGAAAAATAAAAGCCCATGAAATAGCGAAGAAGATTGGGAAAGCACCTCCAAAAGATACAAAAGATTGGATTTCAAAACTCAATATTCTCAAGGCAAAACCAGGACAGGTTCAGGCAGTAAACGGAGGTGAAATTCACGAAGGCATTATGCCCATTATTCACTGTCGCCAGGAAATCCCATGTGACCCCTGTGCTTACCTCTGTCCCAAAGGATTTTTCTACATTGATGAAAATGACATCCGAACAATTCCAGTATTCACGGGAGATTCCCAGCACTGTATCGGTTGTGAAAAGTGTGTTGCAGGCTGCCCTGGATTGGCAATAACATTGGTGGATTTTCGAAAAAGACAGGGGAAAGTATCTGTCTCTATTGCTGCAGAGCTGGAAAGAGACCTGCTGCAACACCTGAAAAGTGTGACGCTTACAGACATTGATGGGAATAGTCTTGGAATGGCAAATATTTTGGATATCCATTCTGTTCCTAAACTTGATCATACCTCCATTGTCATAGTTGAGGTTGACCCCTCCATTAGCCACTAAAGTGGCAGGTATTCAAATACAGGCAAAGCAAGATTTTGAGACAGATTCAGAACTGCTGGATATTACGGAGAATGAAACTATCATTTGCAGATGTGAGCGCGTCAAGATCGGCGAAATACGTGCACTCATTCGCTCTGGAACTCGTGACATGAATGAAATCAAGACCATCACACGCGCCGGTATGGGGTCTTGTGGAGCAAAGACCTGTCGCAGTCTGATTTTGCGGCTCTTTCGTGAAGAAGGTATACAACTGGATGAGGTAACCCAAAGTTCACACCGACCACTCAACAAGGAAGTGGAATTGGGATTTTTTGCAGGCATTAATCCAAATCAACAGGATTCTCATGACCAGTAATTCGAAGACTTTTGACGTCATTATTATAGGGGCAGGTTCTGTTGGATTACCGGCTGCTGCTTCACTAACCAGGCTGGGTTTGCGTGTCCTTGTTTTGGACCAACGTGCCAGCCATGGTCAGGGTTCCAACAAAAAAGCGATTGGCGGTGTACGGGCAACCCATTCCGACAAGGCGAAAATCACACTTTGTTCACGCAGCATCGATATACTTGCCAACTGGAAAGAAGCCACAGGAGATGACATTGAATGG
Organism: uncultured Chloroflexia bacterium; assembly: GCA_963793615.1. Taxonomy (GTDB): domain Bacteria; phylum Chloroflexota; class Anaerolineae; order Anaerolineales; family Anaerolineaceae; genus UBA4782. The sequence goes on along the minus strand of CAWCAN010000010.1, from coordinate 8,391 downwards.
TACCAGGGCGGTTATTGCTTTGTGGCGTATCATGAAAAAGAATCGCTGTCCTTGCAGGCACTTGTAAAACAACAACGGAAACTTGGTTTAAACATCAACTGGTTGACCGCACAGCAGCTTTTGGAGACAGTGCCACATCTCAATCCTGAAAATTTGCTGGGTGGCACATTCTCTCCTGAGGATGGAAGTGCCTCTCCTTTACTGGTTGCTGCTTCATATTATAAGCATTCCAAAAATGCAGGTTGCGATTACCACTTTTTGGAACCAGTAACGGATTTATTGGTTGAATCAGGCAAAATTACGGGGGCAAAGACCAACCTGGGTACTTATTATGCACCTGTGGTGATTAATGCAGCTGGTCCTTGGGCTGCTCATATTGCCGCCTTGGCAGGGCTGGAAATTCCCGTTAAACCTGACTCGCACGAGGCCGCGGTAACAGAACCCGTCGCACGATTCCTTCATCCCATGATTGTGGATATTCACCCGGACGAAACTTCTGCCAATTGTTATTTTTACCAGCATTACACCGGACAAATCTTTTTCTGCATCACGCCATCACCGAGTATATGGGGATTTGACACTGAGGAAACCAGTTCGTTTCTTCCTCAAGCCTCGAGACGGCTGGTGCAATTGATGCCTTGCTTACAAAATGTCCGAGTGCGGAGAACTTGGCGGGGTTTATACCCCATGACTCCCGATGGCAGCCCAATTGTAGGCTGGTCAAAAGAAATTGGGGGATTGATTCAGGCAGCAGGTATGTGTGGTCAAGGTTTCATGCTGGGTCCGGCGCTGGGAGAATTGCTGGCGCGGATGATCACCCAGGAACTTACACCGACTGACCATGAAATCCTTGATATACTTTCTCCTTACAGAGATTTCTCTGGTTACGAACAACTAAAATAAACTATCCAAGATAGAGGTGTGAATTGGTCATACACGAATATCCTCGTATTCCTGCTATGCTGCTTAAACAGTTCATGAAAGATGTTTTTGTTGGGGTTGGCGTTCCGGAAGAAGATGCAGAAATCAGTTCCAAAATTCTAATCGCATCCGATTTGCGCGGCATTGAATCACATGGTGTTGGTCGCTTGAAAATGTACTATGACCGCATGAAATCACGGCAACATAATCCAATCACCAATTTCGAAATAGTTCGTGACCGGGCTGCCACAGCAGTAGTGGATGGCCATGATGGCGTAGGTATGGTCATTGGTCATAAAGCTATGAAACTGGCAATTGAAAAAGCAAAAACTTTCGGCATGGGTTCTGTTGCGGTCCGCAATTCGACCCATTTTGGCATTGATGGGTTTTATGCCTTGATGGCGGTTAAAGAAGGCATGATTGGAATGAGTTTCACCAATGCACGTCCTTCCATAGCTCCTACTTTTGGAGTCCAACCAATGTTGGGAACCAATCCGATTGCATTTGGTGCTCCAACAGACGAAGATATTCCATTCCTCTACGATGGAGCAACTTCCTTAATCCAACGTGGTAAAGTTGAAGTCTATGCCAGGAATGAAAAAGAAATGCCAGCCGGATGGGTAATTGATGAAATGGGCAATCCTCTAACCAACCCTGCATATACGCTGACTGCAATGGTGAAAAACCAGGCAGCATTACTTCCTCTGGGAGGAGCAGGAGAGGAATTTAGTGGTTACAAGGGATATGGGCTTGCAACCATGGTGGAAATTCTCAGTGCATCTCTGCAAACAGCCAATTTCTTAAATTACACTACGGGTTTGGATGCAATGGGGATGCAGCAACCCTTTGGATTGGGACACTTTTTCATGGCAATTGACATCGAAAGCTTTACAGACTTACCGCAATTCAAAAAAACTACCGGTGATATCCTCCGGGAATTGCGTGCATCGCGAAAAGCTCCGGGGCAGGCGCGAATTTTTACTGCCGGTGAAAAAGAGTATGAGAATGAAATCCGCCTGGCAACTGACGGAATTGAAATTGTTCCGCAATTGCAGCGTGAGATGAAACAAATTCAGCAGGAACTGAATCTAATCCAATACCAGTTCCCTTTTTGAGGAGCACATGATTAAAGGTCTTGTTTTTGATTTTGATGGGTTAATTCTGGATACAGAAACCCCTGAATATACTGCCTGGAATGAAATTTATGCCCGTTTTAATGCCACACTTCCATTTGAAGAGTGGGCAAAATGCCTGGGTTCGGATTACAACAGCTTTAACCCGGTTCACTATTTGGTTGAACAAACAGGGATTCCCCTGGATTTGGACCAGCTGCTGCCGATTCAACGCCAACGATCGAAAGAACTGGCATTCCATCAAAAAACTTTGCCAGGTGTGCAGGAATTAATGCTTGAAGCAAAAAAAGCCGATATTCTCCTGGCAGTAGCCTCAAGCTCAGATGCTGACTGGGTGATTGGGCATCTGGAGCGGTTGGGACTTAAATCCCTATTAGATGTCATTTGTACTGCTGAGGATGTTTCCAAGGTAAAGCCTGCACCAGATTTGTTTCGGCTGGCAGTGGAACGATTGGGGATTGAACCATTTGAAGCAGTAGCGTTCGAAGACACTATGTTGGGAATTCAAGTCTGCCAAAGAGGCTGGGTTATTTTGTGTTGCCGTTCCGAACGAATTGACTTCACAACTTGACCTGAGCCGGGCAGATTGGAAGATTAATTCTTTGGATGAAATTACTCTTCAACAATTGCTTGAACGTTTTTCATAAACCAAATTACCAGCGCTGCATCAAGCGCTGGATTGTTTTTAAATTGCCTTGATGATTACAGGTTTGAGGCTGTATACTATTCAACAAATATGAGAGATGCACTTGGAATAAAGGTATGAAAATTGATAGTTTGATGGAAATGCTCCCCGAGCACTATACACCTGCTGACAAAGACATAATTTTGCAGGCGTATGAACTCGCGGATAAAGCGCATGTAAACCAGATGCGCGCCTCTGGTGAGCCTTACATCACTCATTGTGTTGCTGTAGCCGCAATTCTGGCAGAAATGCAAGTCCCTCCTGCTGTAGTTATTGCTGGTTTGCTGCATGATATTGTGGAAGACACCCCGATAACAATTGATGCCATTCGCAAACAGTTTGGTGAAGAAGTAACCCGCCTGGTGGATGGCGTGACAAAGCTGACAAACCTGCCGCGTGTTTCACGGGGAGACCAGCATGTTGAAGATTTATTGAATGAGGATGGCACAGAGAAAGATACCTCCATTGACGAAGAAAGCACAAGCGCAAAAGACAGGCGCAAAGAATTACGGGATGAAACCCTGCGCAAGACTTTTATTGCCATGGGAGAAGATATCCGGGTGGTCATCATCAAACTGGCTGACCGTTTGCACAACATGCGAACGCTCGGGTATATGCCAGAATCAAAACGAAAACGGATAGCCCAGGAAACCCTCGACATTTTTGCCCCCCTGGCAAATCGGTTGGGGTTATGGCAAATGAAATGGGAATTGGAGGATTTAGGTTTTCGATACACCAATCCCGAAAAATATAAGGAAATTGCTGAAAACCTGGCGCAACGGCGCTCCGATCGAGAAACCCAAATTGAACAAATATCCGAACGGCTGGTTGAAGTTCTCAAGCAAGCTGGTATCGAAGCAGAGATTACCGGGCGTCCTAAACATATCTACTCCATTTATAAAAAAATGAATGAAAAAGGCCGCCCTTTCGAAATGGTGCGTGATTTGCGTGCCATGCGGTTGATTGTGCCTGATATTCCAGCCTGTTATGCAGCCCTGGGAGTTATTCATACCAATTGGCGGCCCATCCCGCACGAGTTCGATGATTATATCGCCGCACCAAAAGACAATTTTTACCAATCCCTCCATACAGCAATTATTTATGACGATGGAAAATCGGTTGAAGTACAAATTCGCACCCCTGAAATGCATCAAAATGCAGAATTTGGTATCGCTGCCCACTGGCGTTATAAGGAAAAAGGACGGCGGGACGATGTCTTTGAAGAACGCATCAACTGGATCCGCAGATTAATGGAATGGCGTCAGGATGTGGATGATGCATCCGAATTTGTGGATGGCATGCGCAGCGATGTGTTTGGTGACCGGGTGTATGTTTTCACACCACGGGGAGATATCATTGACCTGCCGGCAGGTTCAACTGCCATAGATTTTGCCTATACCATTCATACTGAGATTGGTCACCGTTGCCGGGGAGCAAAAGTCAATGGAAAATTGGTAACACTCGATTATCCGTTGAAAACAGGCGACCAGGTGGAAGTATTAACCGCCAAACAGGGTGGTCCCAGTCGGGATTGGATGAACGCCAATCTTGGCATGGTGAAAACCCAGCGTGCACGCTCGAAAATTCGTGCCTGGTTTAAATTACAGGACCGTGAACAAAACCTTGCCCAGGGAAAAGTTGTGCTCGATCGCGAGTTACGCCGGCTTGGGTTGCAGACGGTTGACCTCGAACACCTGGCAAATACCTTCTTCTACAAAACCGTGGAGGATTTGTATGTCGGTTTGGGCTGTGGCGATCTCCCGCTCGGCAGGATTATTAACGAACTCAGTATTGATGGTAAGGATACCGATTTTCTTGAAGTTCATCCAACATCAGACCTGCTTGTTCCGGATACCACAGTCACGGTAGTGGGATTGAAAGGAATATTGACCAACCTGGCACGATGCTGCAATCCAGCTGCAGGGGATGAGATTGTTGGTTATGTCACCCGTGGACGAGGTGTTACTGTGCATCGCCGCGACTGTCCCAACATGCTTCGAGTTGGCGAAGGGGAACGAATAATCAAAGTTTCATGGGGTGATACCAAGAAGACCTACCCGGTCGCGGTTGAGGTTCGGGCGTACGACCGCCAGGGATTAATGGGGGATATTTCCACAGTATTGACCAATGAAAGTATCAATCTAGCGGATATCTCGATTAAAAACTTCGCACAATCAGGCTGTGATCCAGTTGATTTTGGAGGTGGGCGATATAAATCAACTCAGCCGGGTATTGACAAGAATTGAAAATCTGCCTAATGTACTTGAGGCACATCGCTTGCGTCCCGGATAAGCAGTGATATAATATTGCATCCATGAAGGAAAGTACACCTAAATTCTACCTTCCCATATTGATAATTGCAGTTGTTGGACTGTTGGATGCTGCCTATTTATGGATTATAAAAATTACCAATAATCAAGCCCTTTGTCCACAAGGTTTGGGGGATTGCTGGTCGGTTAATAATTCATCTTACTCGGAAATCTATGGGGTTCCAGTTTCTGTTTTTGGAATATTAACTTACATAACTATCATCGTATTATTGCAATTAGAACGCAAGAATAAGTTTTGGAAACAAAACTCGGTATTGGTGCAATTTGGAATTTCTTTGATTGGTGTCATTTTTTCTTTATACCTGACATATATTCAATTTTTTGTTCTCCAAAAAATTTGCCCCTTCTGTATCGTATCGGCATTCACGATAACCACCCTGTTTATTCTTACGATTATTCGTATGAACAAAATGCAGGCAAACGCACGTTGATTCTCCTGGAGGTACTTTATGCCCCGAATTCGTTGTCACTATCTTGACTGTGCTTTTTTGGATGAAAATTATTGTAGCGCTGCTGCAGTCGAGCTAGACCCCGATGCTGGTTGCATGACTTTCTCGCCCAATGCAGAGACTGCTCTGAATGATGATTGGGAGGAAGAGGAAGAACTGGAAGAGTGGGAAGAGACTGAAGTAGAAGAAGAAGACGATGGTCTCTGGGCTGATGATGAATAGAAATGTCAAGCCTGGTCGTAGAACCATCGATTGAATCTCAGCCTGAAGTCCGAAAAAACCTTCGTTTCAACTTCCTGGTAAATGTTGGAGACGGTGCTTTCTTTGGCCTCGGGTTGGGGTTAACATCATTTACCACGGTAATCCCGTTATTTGTTTCTACATTCACAGATTCTGCCATTTTAATTGGATTAATTCCGGCCATGCATGTGCTTGGCTGGCAGTTGCCGCAATTGTTTACTGCCCGCTGGGTGAGCACACTCAAGCGGTTTAAGCCTGCTTTGCTTGCCATCAGCATCCAGGAGAGAATCCCATTTTTAGGTCTGGCAATCCTGGCGTATTATAGCCATCTATTGACTTCCCAAATGGTTCTTTGGCTTGTATTTTTACTGCTCTCCTGGCATGGATTGGCAGCAGGTTTTGCTGCGAATCCATGGCAAAATTTATTGGCAAAGGTGATTCCCGGAGAAATCCGGGCAACATTCTTCGGCGCAATGAATAGCGCTTCGAATTTGCTGGGTAGCGTTGGTGCAATACTGGCGGGCATTTTACTGGAAAAATATCTTTTTCCAAACAATTTTGCCCTTTGTTTCTTGCTGACTTTTCTTGCATTGTTGGGTTCTTATGGGTTTCTGGCATTAAATCGGGAAACGGGTCAAAATAAGGTGGAATTCGACCAGTCGAATAGTGTCAGTCAAAAATTAATGATCCGAAGGATACTGAAAAGTGACCCTCGTTTCGTAATATTTCTAATTACCAGGATATCATACCAGTTTGGTTTGATGGCTTTGGCTTTTCTGACTGTCTTTTCAGTTACTGAACTCAAAGTAACAACCGTTACCATTGGTATTCTCACCAGTATTCTGATGGTGATCCAGGTTTTATCCAATCCAATATTAGGTTGGCTGGCTGACCATTGGGGAAAACGAAATGCTTTCATCATGGGTTCCATGTCCGCCCTTATCAGTGCGGTTTTGGCTGCCACCACCCACCAGGTTTGGCTGTTATTCCCGGTGTTTCTCTTCATGGGAATAGCCAATTCGGCATATTGGACAATTGGAATGGCATATAGTTTGGAATTCGGAACTGATTCCGAAAAACCAACCTATATCGGTCTTTCCAACACCCTGGTTGCGCCGGCGGTCGTCCTGGCTCCTCTCATCGGGGGATGGTTGGCAGAGGCAGGCGGTTATCGATTAACCTTTATCATCTCTGCAATATTTGCTTTGATTACCAGCATTTTATTGCTGGGAATGGATAGAAAACCGGATAAGAAAAAAATCTTGCCCGCAACATAAGGGCTTGGGAGGTATCATGCCATCCATAAATGATTTATTGAATAAACTGCCACCCGATTCCCGAAAAACGCTTGAAACACTCTGGAGCACACTTCCGGGATCTGATAAACAAACATTTTTACGACTGCTTTCAGCCTTTCCCAGCGATTTAAACCTGGTTCGCATGCTGATAAATATGGCTGCCAGGCAATATAAAGTAATTGCGGGAAAAAAGCATACCGTCGCGATTGTTGGTCCAGCCAATGTTGGAAAATCAACCCTGTATAACCAGCTCATTCACCAAAAATCAGACCGGGCGGAGGTAAGCCCTGTACCTGGGACCACCCGTATTAACCAGGAGGCGGATTCCGGGTTGTTTGCCATTGTGGATACACCTGGGGCAGATGCAGTTGGGTATGTTGGTGAAGAAGAAAAAAAGCAAGCCATGCAGGCTGCCAGCCAGGCTGATTTCCTGGTTATTATGTATGATGCAATCCAGGGGATTAACAAAGTGAATTACAACTATTTCACGACCTGGTTGCGCTTTCCAAACCTTACATTATTGTTATGAACAAAATGGACCTGGTAAAACGTGTTTCCCAACAGGTTATCCAAAAAGCGGCGACCAATTTACATGTTCAACCCGAACAGATTATTCCCATTGTTGCGAAAGATGGAAAATCGATTTCAGATGTGGTGATGGCAATTGCTTTCACCGAGCCTGAACTCGTAACCGCGCTCGGAAAAGCCTTACCCGAATTCCGTTGGAAACTCGCCTGGCGAACGATTGCAAGTGCTGCCTCCCTCTCAGCCGCCATTGCACTGACCCCGATTCCGATAATCGACTTTGCGCCGCTTATTGTTACCCAGTCGATTATGGTTTTAGTCTCGCAAAGATTTATGATCAAAAAATTAACCTGGCTCGTGCCCGTGAACTCGTTTTTACCTTTGGTCTGGGATTATTGGGACGCACCCTGTTTGCAGAATTGAGTAAATTTGCAGGTGTCCCTGGATGGATTTTATCTTCTGCAATTGCATCATCGCTTACGGTTGTCATGGGATATGGTGCTGTATTGATGTTCGAACGCGGCCGGCGTTTATCTGGTGAAGAATCACGAAAATTATCAAAAACGATCAGTGCTTATCTTATGACACAACTCAAGAATTTGGGGAAAAAGAAACCAGATAAAACCACGCTGCAGGAAACTATTATCCGTTCGTTGGATGAGGCAGGTTTAAATTCATCACCTTCTGTACTTGATAACCAGATGAATGCTTCTGATGACGAAATTGTAATTGACCAGGTCTATCCCGACAAAGACACCATGATCGAATAAGAATTATGGAAATGAAGAAGCCAGCAAGCAGGTCCTTTTG